>NZ_JAEMVM010000147.1:0-604 GCF_016463925.1 Pseudomonas sp. P20
GATATCAACAAGGGCCTCGCGAGGATCGTCGACACCATCGATTACCGCTTCAACAACAACGTGACGGTAACGGGGGTCCCGACAGGCCTGAAGGATCTCGACGAGCTCACCGGCGGACTACAGAAGTCGGATCTCATCATCGTCGGTGCCCGTCCCTCGATGGGCAAAACGTCGTTTGCCCTCAACCTTATCGACGCCGCGCTGCAGAGCGACCAACAGAAGTCTGTCCAAGTTTACAGCATGGAAATGCCGGCAGAGCAGCTGCTGTTCAGGCTGGCCGCCCTGCTTGGCCATCTGGACCTTGGCAAGCTGATGAAAGGCCAACTGCAAGAGGAGGATTGGCCCCGGCTGTCTGTCGCGATCAAGCGCATAAACGAATATGGCAGCCGCCTGGTCATCAACGACCAGGGCAACCTCTCGCCGACGGAGCTACGTGCCAAAGTACGCCGTGCGGCCAGGAAGTACGGCCATCCCGTGCTGATCTTGGTCGACTACCTACAACTGATGCGCTGCCCAGGCCTGGAAAACCGAGCCACCGAGATCTCGGAGATATCCCGCTCGCTGAAAGCACTGGCCAAGGAGATGGATTGCCCCGTCGTGGCCC
>NZ_JAEMVM010000148.1:0-226 GCF_016463925.1 Pseudomonas sp. P20
CCACACCTTCTCCACCCAGGTAAAGCTCACCGGCCAGACCCAGCGGCAGCAGGTCCAGGTCCGCGCCCAGTACATAGGCCCTGCGACGTCCCAGCAAGGTACCGATAGGTGCGTAAGCCGCACCGCACGGATCCTGCGGACACGCCTTCCACAACAAGGGCGTGACCACCGTCTCGGTCGGTCCATAGCCGTTGAACAGGTAGCCCGGGCGCAGGCTTTCCCAGGC
>NZ_JAEMVM010000017.1:0-22865 GCF_016463925.1 Pseudomonas sp. P20
CCAAGGGCAAGGAGTACCTCTTTCGTGTGGTTCCCCCGAGTCTCTACCTGGCCCTGGCCATGACCGAAAACGAAGAAAAGAACCAGCGCTACAGCATCATGCAAGCCACCGGCTGCGACGAGCTCGAGGCGGCCTTGCAGGTCGCAGCGGATCTCGACCAGGCGCGCGGCCTGCCACCCTTCCCCATTATTTTCCCAGACCAACCGGCAGTGGAGTGCCAGGACGAATGAGAGCTCTGAATTCGCTGACCCAGAACCTGATCGATAACCTGACCCAGATCCTGCAGAACCCCGAAGAAGATGCCCTGCAGACGCTCAGGATATGCGCTCCTGTACTGATCGAGGAGCTGCAGCAGATTCAACTGAGGGCGGTCGATCGCCGGGACATAGTCCCGCAGATAAAGCAGCTCCTGGATGAATGGCTGCAACAGCATCCACAGCCTGATACGGCCCAACAGGCGCTCATCGAGGCCGTGGACCGTGCGGAAATCCTACAGCGGAGGCAAGCGTGAGACTGTTGAAGGGCGGCTGGGCAGCAAAACGATTTCAAGGTCCCACCCTGCCCTGGGCGGGGCTGCTGCTGGTCTTGCTGGCTGTCTCCGCCGTAGGGGGAGAGCCTACTAGGCAGCCATAGCCCGGCCTGTTTGTTACTGGTGGAAGTTTGTCTCAGCCTCAGCAGGCGGGACATACCCAATTAAGCTAAGCAAGTGCTGGTGGTTCTGCTGTGCCAATGACCTGCCCCATCATGCTATTCGCCCTCACGCTCGCTGACAGAGCAATTCTGCCGACTTCTCGGGGAGGCAGCTACTTTTTCAACAGAATCAGCCAATTTCTGTTCATTATGATTGGTAGAAATGGTCCAGACTCTGGTATCAGCAACAGGCTGGAAACGACCCGATGAATCATTCGGGCTGACTAAGAATCACCACTACTTGCAGCAAGCATCCCACACTTTAAGCCTCCTAAACTGTCAGACTGCAGATTAAATCCATTGAACGACAAGCTACCGCCTGCTCAGATACGTGGGAAATTTAACACTAAGCAATTTCACAACGCGCCTACAACAAAAAGAGGTCTTTATTTATGGGAAAATTTGCCCATGCCCTGGCTTTGACCTTCCCCCTAATAGGGCTCGTATCCACAGCCGGCGCCGCCGAGGAGATAACCCAAGACAAGACCAGCTTCGTGCTACACAAGATTTCCGAGCATATTTACGCCATTGGGGAGCCGAACTACTATCAGAAAAACTATTCCTACCTGCTAGTGGGCTCTGACAGAGCTCTGATGTTTGATGCCGGCGCCAACCAAAAGGACGACATCACTAAACTGGTGCGGACGGTGACGAACCAACCGTTATCGGTTCTACCCTCACACTTGCACTTCGATCACCTAGGCGGCTTGCACAACTTCGACAGCATTTACCTGCCGGATCTACCCTTCGTTCGCAAATTCCAACAGAAAGACGGACTGTACCACGTGCCGGAGCCTGTCCATCTCGGTAACATTGATCAATTTACCCTGCCGCCCTTTAAGGTTTCCCGCTTGGTCAAGCTAGGTGAGAAAATCGACCTAGGCGACTACAAGGTGAAGCTTTTGAGTACTCCGGGGCATACACAGGATGAAGTGGCGCTGTATGACGAGACCAACAACATCCTGCTGTCCGGCGATCATCTCTACCCATCCTGGCTACTGGTCGGAAATTTGAGCGACTACATTGACTCCCTCTCCTCAACCCTGAAACTGATCAACAAAGAGACTCGCATCTATGGCGCCCACGCGGACGAGGCCTCCGACGGGATACCGATCATGACCTACGAAGATGTACTAGAGATCCGCAATAAGATGATGCAAATCCAAGCCAACAGGGTCCAGGGGGAAGCATTCACAACCACCGCCCTGATCAAGGGCTCGAAGCTCTACAAGGTCGTAAAGGACATCAGCATCCTCACAAATATCCAATTCACCGATGGGCGCCGCTACGGCTATTGAGCCCGTCTGACGACGGCCGGTAGGCCCCAGGCTCCGGCCACATCATTACCAGTTGGTTGTCGACATCAACCAGTCGATAAAGGCCAGGGCCTCGGGACTTTTTCGTTTGTCCTCGCTGCATACACAGTAGTAGTTATGCACAGCCGGAACTGAGAATGACAGGGGCTGCACCAGTCGCCCCTCATCGAGGTCACGGGCCGATACCAGCCCGTCACTGAGCGCAACACCGAAACCATCTCTTGCAGCCTGCAGCACCATACCGAAGTCTTCAAAGTAGACGTCCGAAGTTCCTGCTCCGGAGTAACCCGCCTCGGCGAGCCAATGCTGCCACTGGGCGCCATTGTCCTCATGCAGCAGTCGATGCCGTGAGAGGTGCTCGACACCGCGAATGGCCTGATGGCCACGAAGGAACTGCGGGCTGCAGACGGGGGTCATGTGGATACCGTGCAACAGCCGCCACCAGAAACCCGGCCAGGGTGGCGTACCGTAGACCACCGCCACATCAGCCTTACGCCAATCCACCTGGCTGAACTTGGTGGCCTTGATTACATTCAGTTTGATTGAGCGGCTCTCCTCCATGAAGCTGAACAGCGGCCTGGCAAGCCAAGCTACTCCTTCAATAGGCGGGATGGAGAGCGTCAGCTCGATTTGCTCAGACGCCTGCTTCGCGCTGTTTTGCACTACCTGCACAGCTTCGTTGATCTCGTCAAGCGCCCCGGATACTCGCTGCCGCAATGTGTGCCCGATGTCGGTGAGTACCAGTTGCCGACCACGTTTCTCAAAAAGCGCCACGCCCAAGCCGTCCTGCAGCGCCTTGACTTGCTGGCTCACGGCTCCAATGGTGACATGCAGTTCAACCGCTGCGGCAGACATATTGCCCAAGCGGGCGACAGACTCGAAAACTTTGATGCTGTAAAGTGGAGGCAGAGCCATCGTATCCCTATAGTTTGCAAACGACGTGTGAGATCAAACGCCTATGATTGGTCAAGTCGAGTATGACTGGGTCCTAACATCGCACTATTTTGGCATATGGCATTAAGCCGGACGATCAGCAAGAATCCCTCCCGAATAAACTATCCTCCCTCCCGCCGAGTGTTTCCTACTGCATCGATGTTTGCCAGGGATGGACGCTCGACCTCTGCCCGCACACGGGCCTTAGCTTTCTCGATCCTGCGGATCGCCTTGTACAAGGTAATGCGCTTGCCGTATTTCTGGTAAGTGCTGCAGCGGGCCGCGACCAGCTCATCTGGCTGTTCTTCACGCTTCTCGCCCCCGGTATAAACCGTATCAGCGCACCTCCCCCCTCCACGCCATGTAACAACTTGTCGACCTGGGTGACATTCCCGACACTCGCCGCCGTGACCACCAAACTGTGTACCAAGCCGGAACCCTAATCGACGCCAATGTGCGCTTTCGCTCCAAAGTAGTACTGGTTGCCTTTCTTGGTCTGGTGTATTTCCGGGTCACGCTTGCCGTCTTTGTTCTTGGTCGACCGGGGGCATGATTCAACGTCGCGATCAACGAAAGTACCTTGCCGTAGCGACAGGCCCCAGTCGCCCAGATAGCCATTGATCACCGCCAGAACCCCTGCCGTCAACTCATGTTTCTCCAGCAAGTGCCGGAAGTTGAAGGTGATGGTTTCGTCGGGGAGGTGTTCCAGACTCAGCCCGGCGAACTACCGCAGGATGGCCGTCTCATAGAGTGCTTCCTCCATTGCCGAATCGCTGTAGCCGAACGAGTTTTGTAACAGGTGCACGCACGGATAGGCCGGACGGCCACATTCACCCTTCGGATTATACGGTTCGATTAGAGCGGTCAATCCCTGTCACGGCACCATCTGACCTATCTCGATCAGGAACAATTCCTTGCAGGTCTGGCCGGCCTGAATGAAGTGCCAGCCTTGGCGTTAGCACGAAGGGGAAGGCTTAGCCCCTCTGTACCATTTATGAGTTACTCTTATGCAAAAAACCATCTTTATTTTAAAAAAATAAGAACATATTATTAATCGAGTAAAATACTTACCCGACAATAAAAGTCAAAAACCAGAAACCCAGGCAAATGTTACTCATTCACAGCCCAAAGTCCCTTACTCAATTAGTCTAAGAAGCACAAAACTAGCTATACCTGCGCCACCAAGCCTTGAGCCATAAAGGCTCTTTTGTAAAGGAAGCCAAATTGTTATGAAAAACTCTCTCGAGCCACTGTTTTCTCCTGCTAAGGTAGGCGCACTCACGCTAAGGAACCACATGGTAATGTCACCACTGACACGCAGCCGCGCTGGCAAGGGAGACACAGCGACTGCGTTGATCGCCGAGTACTATCGGCAGCGTGCCACAGCCGGCCTTATTATCACCGAATCTTCGCAAATCTCAGCCCAAGCCAAAGGCTATCCACGCACGCCGGGAATATTCAACAATGATCAAGTCGAAGGCTGGAAGCTGGTCACCGACGCCGTCCATGCTGAAGGTGGCCAGATATTCCTACAAATCTGGCATACTGGTCGTCTGTCACATCGAACCGTGCAACCTAGTGGCGCCTTACCGGTAGCTCCGTCAGCGATTAAAGCCGAAGGGGACATCTTCACACCTGAAGGCCTCAAAGCGTTGGAAACTCCGCGAGCGCTAGACATTCTGGAAATCCCAGGCATCGTCGAAGACTTCCGCAGGGCCGCCGCAAATGCCAAACTGGCTGGATTCGATGGAGTAGAAATCCACGCGGCCAATGGATACCTTATTGATCAGTTTCTGCGTGATGGCACTAATATTCGTACGGACTCCTATGGTGGCTCGCTAGAAAATCGTGCTCGTCTTCTCAAGGAAGTAGTCGAGGCGGTAATCCCCATCTTCGGCGCCGACCGTACCGGCGTCCGACTCTCACCAATATTCGACGGTTTTTCTATGAGGGATAGCGACCCTAGAGGGACATTTGGTTATGTCGCAGACTTGCTCTCGAGATATGGACTAGCCTACCTGCATGTTTTGCAGTACGGCGCGGGCGAGTTTGACTTCGTTGAGCTCAAACAACGCTTTGGAGGAACCTACATCGCCAATGGGGGTTACAGTGCCGAGCGCGCAGCACAGGCAATTAGATCAGGTAATGCCGATCTAGTATCGTTCGGCACGGCGTTCCTCGCCAACCCCGACCTAGTTAAACGATTCAAACATGGCGCACGGTTGAACGAGGCAGATAAAGCAACCTTCTACCAGGGCGAAGGGCGAGGTTACATCGACTATCCGTACCTAGAGGAACTCAAGTCAAAGAGCTGATAATTGCGAGCAGGAGGTACTATCTATGGTAGATTACAAAATAGATGTGAATCACCCTGTAGTGGTCAACTGGACTTGCTCCTATCAAACCGGACACCAACACCCCGTTAAGTTGATGCCTACGCCAAACGCCTGAATTCCCGAGGCGAGCGGTATTTCAGTGCGCTGTGCGGATGTTCCTCGTTGTAATGCTCGAAGGCGGTGGCCAGGTTGCGCAGGGCCGTCGCCCGATCAGGCTTGGGCATGTGGCGGATGTAGTCGCGCTTCGTGGTCTTCACGAAGCTCTCCGCCATCCCCTCTGCGGGCTGCATACTGGTGTTGCCAGGGGCAGCAGGTCGATCTGTCGGGCAAAGGCTCGGGTCTGCTCGGCGGTATAGGCCGAGCCGTTATCGCTCAGCCATTGCACCGGCGACGCAGGCAGTTCGCTACCGAAGCGTTGCTCGACGGCTTCCAACATCACATCGCGGACGTCGTCGCCACAGTAGCCGTTTGGGCTGGCCACCCAACTGATGGCCTCGCGGTCGCAGCAGTCCAGGGCGAAGGTCATGCGCAGTTTTTCACCGTCCTCGCAGCGGAACTCGAAGCCATCCGAACACCTGCGGGTGTTACTCGTGTCCACCGCGACACGACCTTCGTGACGCCGCGCCACACCTGGCTGTTTGCGCCAGCGTTCCAGCAACAGATCATGGCCTCGCATGACGCGATACACCCGCTTCACGTTGACCGGTGGCTGGGCCTGCTGCTCATGCTGCCGACGCAACAGGCCCCAGACCCGCCGGTAGCCATAGCTGGGCAACGCGCCGACGGCCTGCTTGATCTGCTCGACCAGGGCGACATCGTTGAGCACCCGGCGGCGACGCGGCCGCAGCCCTGGAGCGGGTTGTTTGAGTCGAGCCGTCAATTGCGAGCGCGCCACACCGAGACTCTCACTGACCACTATCACTGGTCGTCCCCCAGCAACAAGGGGGAGTGCGCAATCCATTTTCGCGAGCGGGCGATCTCCACCGCTTCCTTGAGGATCTCGGCCTCCATGGTTTTCTTGCCCAGCATCCGTTGCAGTTCGCGGATCTGCTTGGGGGCATCGGCCAACTCGGAAGCGGACACCACCGCTTCACCGGCACTGACTGCCGAGAGGCTGCCGTCCTGGTAGAGTTTGCGCCAGTGGAACAATTGGTTGGGATTGATGCCGTTGCACCGGGCCACCACCTAGACGCTTTGCCCGGGCTCCAGGCTCTCGCGCACCATGGCCAGTTTCTCCTCGACGCTCCAGCGGCGACGCCGCTCCTGGCCGAGCACTTCGATGCTTTTGTCTTTTCATAAACACAGTCGTTTGCCTATCCCTTATGGTAAGGGGGAAATGGTGTCCTGTGTTTCAAGGGGCTCGTTCAATCCACCCAGTACGCCAGCCGCCTGTTTCGGCAACAACTCTGGCGCTACCGGATGCAGCAGAGCATGAGCCGCTGAGGGAACTGCCGAGACAATTCGCCGATGGAGCGCCTGTTCCGCAGTCTGAAGTCGGAATGGATTCCGGCGACCGGCTACCTGACGGCGCAGGAGGCCCAGCGGGACATTAGTCATTACTTGATATATCGCTACAACTGGATCAGGCCACATCAATTCAACGCCGGCACCTGCGGTGGACGAAGAAAAACTCAACCCACTGTGCGGGATGGGTTGACCATTACAGTAACGCCTTGCCATACAGGTCTCCAGCCAATCATGGCGGCGATTCTACCCGTCGGCTTTTCGTACAGAACCTAGATTCGGGAAGACCTTTCAGATATCCACTAAAAACTAACTTTGCCCTGATCTAAGCCCATCACACAAAAAATCTATAAAGCTTGATATCTTAATTGGACTCAATCTGTTTTCGGTTAATGCATATACAGATAGTGACTTACCTCTCCACTCGGGCAAAACCCTCACCAGCGCACCATCAGAGACTTCTCTCCTGACCACTCCGGGCGATATCATCGCAACCCCCTCCCCCATAAGAGCTAAAGTTTTTAGCATTCCTATGCTATTCATAAGAAAGCGCCCCTTCAGCTCAACTTCCACCTCTTCATTTTCGCTCAACAAAGCCCAATACTTTCTTTCCTGTGGCGTATTCATTATCAAGCACTTATGAGAGCAAAGATCACTAGGAAACCTAGGATATCCATGAACCCTCAGATATTCAGGAGAGGCATATAAGTAACGAGGAATATCAATCAGATGTCTAGCTATCAAGCTGGAGTTCTGTTGCTCACCAAGCCTTATCGCTACATCCAGAGGCTCTCTTGCCAGATCAACCTGGCGGGGGGTAAGATCAAATTCAAAAGAAATATCTGGATACGCTTCTGAATACTTAATAATCAGTGGAATTATATACGCCATTGAGAAATCTACAGGCATTGAAACTCTAAGCAAGCCAGAAGGTATAGACACCATATCACTTAAACTTTGGTTTGCAATACGAGCCTCATCTATTATAGGCTTACATCGTTGATAGTAAATATTACCAAGCTCCGTAACCTCCAAGCTCCTAGTGGTTCTCCTAACTAGCCTGACTCCTATCTCTTTCTCTAGAACAGACAATCTTCTCGACAATGTAGAAACAGGTATCTTTAGTTTTTCAGCCGCTTTTCGAAGGCTATTCTGCCGAACGACCTCCACGAAAAGCTCCATATCATCAAGCCTCAACATGCTAGCCACCCAGTTTTTTGTTGTAGTTCAAGCATAAAAGTATAGAATTTTTCCAAAAAATGTATTATACATATAAAAAACACGCCCCTATAAGAGAAAAACCATGGACCAATTACATCGGAAGACGCTAACAGGCTGGGCTTTAACCCGAATCGAAGATAATGTATTGAACCTCGCACTATACGCCATGGTGCCCGGTACAAATCAGCGTATAACTGTAGCCAATCTACAACTTACCAGCTTACAAGCAAGGGCATTAGCAAAGCTTTTACTGAACACTATAGATCAAAGCTCTATGAACAACATCCCCCTCTAGAAAGGCAAGCCCTCCATATAAAAACAGTATCTCTCTATTTAAAAGTCCGCTGAAGCACTGAAATCAGCATAACAGCTAAGGAGACCCAGAAAACCAACCAGTAGTATTCAATCCCCGCCAGTAGAATAGCTTGTCGACTTAACTCTTGACTCTGTTGCAGCATCGCCATGGTAACAGCCTGTTTACTACCATGCGTAAGAGAAATATATTTTGACAACTCATCTATACCTCTACTATATGCAGGATCACTGGCAATCATATTAATATTCAAGTTCCCATACTGAACCGTCTGTCGCCACTGCATGAATATAGTTGCCCCCGCAGTCCCTACCGCTTGCACAATCTGCCCCAACATATTTTTCAGCTGATAGGCATGTGCAAATAGTTGTTCATCCCCCCCGAACTCCCTAAAAGTTTGCATCGCCGTAGTTCCCATCCCAGCACTAATAAAAAAACCACTCAACACTAACGCTGGCACGATATGAGTCCACACATCAACTACTGGCGAAAAAGAGCAAAAGAGCCATGCATATATTGCAAGAGAGCCGAAAGAAAATACCCAATATTTTATAGGCGAAGGATATTTCGGCAAGAATAAACGCATGACAGGCATCCAAACTATCAGCGTACATAGAAAAGCTAAAGCTTGAAACTCACCTATAGACTCCCAATAATACCCCAACCCCTCAGCCAAGTACTGAGGCTGCACATAGTTATTCATACCAATCAATAGATAACATACACAGAACAGCCCAACTCCAGCCAGATATCGTTTAGTAGTAAAATCCTTTAAGCGGAGTAACGGCCTCGTACGTTGACGTTCAACATAGAATATCGCCCCTCCCCCTCCCATCGCCAGGACAGCAAAAAATATTAATATAGCTCTATCACTATAGAACTCATAGTAAGAGCGCTGTAGAAGATAGAGGGTAAAAAACGAAAACAAACCCAAAAGAAAAACGAATGAAAGACTACTACTAGTCCAGCTATCTCTAGGAATAGACACTTTCGGTGCATAGATGATAGTCAACAAAGCTACCGCACTTGCCAAAAAGAGTAAAACCCAGAACATAGCTTGCCAGTGCCCTGCACTGACTGTCAGTGCAGCCACCCAGCCCCCTCCCATGGTGCCAAGCAGAACACCCGTCGCAAAGAAGCAAATCCCATTAAAACGCAATTGGCTAGGTAGTGTATTTGCAAGGAGGCGCCCGATAGTCATAAATGCCCCCCCTCCCAAGGCCATAATAATACGTCCAATTGAAAAGCTCACTTTCCCATCACTGAAGCTACAAATCAACGCACCAAGTAGATACAAAGCAATTGAAGAAAGTACATAGTTCCTCCACCCAATACGCTCAATAAACCACCTAACTTTTGAAATAGAAATAACTGCGAAGCAAGCATATAAAACAGCAATAAAGCTATATTCTTCCGGACTTGCCTGAATCTCTCCACGAATAGGAGTCGAGGCAAAACCCAGCATACTAGATTCTAAAAACTGTATTGTTGCCAGCAGCAATACAGCAACATATAAAGAAGCATAACTAGTAGCCAATTCAAGCCTCTCAGGTCAAAACTTAGACGCAGATATCACACTCCCTTCATTGGCGCGAATTATCTCTTCCACCTCCTCATTAGCATCATTTAACTCATTATCAAACACTTGCGTATGGTAGGAAGACTCCAAAGCAACATCCGTTCTAATAACCTTCCCACTAGCATTGCTAGTGTCTACGACCACATGCATGGATAATCCCACACGCAAAGGACTTCTTGCTACTTCACTTGGGTCTAAAGATACTTTGACCGGAACCCGCTGTGTAACCTTAATCCAGTTTCCCGTTGCATTCTGTGCAGGGAATAGAGAGAACGCACTACCAGTACCGGCATCAAGCCCAACAATCTCTCCGTGATACACAACATCATCCCCATATATATCGGCGGTTAGTTTAACCGGTTGTCCAATTCGAATATCTTTTAGTTGAGACTCTTTAAAGTTGGCTGTCACCCACAAGTCATTTAGTGGAACAACTGACATTAGTGCAACCCCGGCTCCAATATGTTGCCCGACCTGAACACTACGTTTAGTTACTGTCCCATCAACAGGCGCGAGAATAATAGTTCGTTTCTTCGAGATGTAAGCCTCTCGCAAGCTGGCTGCAGCAGCGACTACATCAGGGTGTGAACGTATCACTGTATTATCTACCTGAGCCAAACGCTGAGAAAGAAGTTGTTTAGTTGAGTCCTGAGCAGCAAGAGCATTCTTAAGTGCATTCTCAGCATGGCTGATTTCCTCACGAGAGAAAGCACCAATCGATGCGATTTTCATGCGCCTAGCTAAGTCAGCTTTAGCTTTTAAGACATCAGTTCGTACTCGTGCAAGATTCGCCTTAGCTTCAGAAACTTGCAAGTATTGTGAACGTACAGATCTTGCAGCTTTCGCAAGTGCTGCACGAGCCTTTTCATAAATAATTTCCTGATCAACAGGATTTAATACTACAAGTGATGAACCTGCCTTAACATAATCAGTGTCATCAGCATGTATTGCAACTACCGTTCCGTCAATTTGCGCCGTCACCTGTACAACATTTCCATTCACCTGTGCATCTTCAGTCCTTTCCACATTTAACTCGTAATAATACCAAAATACAGCTAACGCAACCAAAACAGCAACTACAGTTATTGAAAACAACCAAATACCTTTGCCGCCATCCTGGACAGGAGATACACCACTTTCCAATTGCGAGGAAATAGAGCTGGTAGAATTTTTATTGTCCATTACTCTGCTCTAAGAGACTGGAGAAAATACAGATCAACCTAACAAAAGACCAGATTGCTATAAAGGAAAAAATACAAAGCCACCATTTGAGAATCTTTTCATATATAACGACTTTTCAACCGTATCAAATTAGAAAACTTATCAGCTAGAACCTATTTTATATAGTTACTATTTTTAAATTAAGGAGTATGAAGCAAAGCCCAGCAATATTGGTTACTGGGCCTTTGCATATAGTTAAGAGGCCATTAAGGCATTCTGAAGAATCTGCGCAAGCTGCCCTCCCTCTGGGGTAGCCCAGCTTCCTGCAAGCTCTGCAATAAGCTGATTAGTTCCAGTAAGAGTTACTCCATTTTTCTCCATTCGACGTAGAGCCATATCATCAGCAAACTTAGTTGGAGATGCGCCAGCATCAGCAACAACTTGTACTGAATACCCCTCAAGTACAAGGCTGAGTGCTGGGTAAACCGTGCAGACATCATTGGTAACACCAGCAATAATTATATTCTTACGGCCAAAACTCCGTACCGCCGAGGCAAAGTTCTCGTCATCCATGGAGTTAACTATACCCAGACGCTTTACACGAGCGGCAAACTCTTTTGGCAATATTTCCTGTAACTCTGGAAGAAGCGGCCCCTGAGCATGCTCCTCCATACTAGAGGTCAGAACAGTAGGCATTCTGAGGATAGCCGCTGCCTTAGCCAGCATTAATGCATTACGTTTGAGCTCTTCAAACGGTAGAGACTTTGCCCACCCCATAGTACCAATCTGGTGGTCAATCAAAAGCATGACAGAGTTTTCTGCAGTAAATCTTTTAAAAGACATCACATTTCTCCTCGCGCAAGTTAGAAGGCATACTACAACGTTTCAGATACCACTCACCTTCAACAACAAATCCTTTGAAAACCACTTCTTACTTAGCATGAATCGGTTCACCAACAAATACTACAACCCCCGCACGTCCATTATTCGACTTCAACTCTACAGTATACGACTCCATACTCCTCGACAAGAAAGCAACTTTAACGTCACAACCACCATATAACTCACCACCAATTTCAACCTCACCAAAGACCGGAATAACAAACGCTATTTTTCCTGCTTCAACTGGGATGGCAAGATAGCTATTTTCACCCAAAGTTATGTCAAGCAACGTTACATCGGTAGGTGGATCTAGAGGAGACTTAACACCGTGAAAACTACCTATAGGTATTCGCACTTCAGATCCCGGAAGTCGAATTACAGGAACCTTTTCAGGTTCAAGAGTCAACGGATAAGGCTCGACATCTTTCTGACGAGCATCTAAGTCAACAAAAATCTGTAAGGAATGTACTGTTTTATTCGACTCAGAAGGAATCTCCTCATGAACTATCCCTTTACCAGCAGTAGTCCAATGTACCCCACCCGGTCTAATTATATTGTCTGTTCCGATAGAGTCTCTATTATGGACCCCTGTCTCGGAGTCAAGAAAGAGATATGATACAGCAGAAAAGCCAGCATGAGTGTGAGGTGCAAAAGTAGGGGCACTCATCCAAGCATGGTCTACCCCAAGAAAGGGATCCAGCAAGCCTTGTGAACTACGCAACATATAAGCATGAAAGCCATCACCATGCTCTATACGCCGAACAGAAAGTGCAATAGGTGCGACCATTATAGTAAACCTCACCAAGAAAGCTGATTACAGATGGATTATGAACGTATCTGCGCACCCTATCTATGTTAGACAATAGTCCCGCCAACTTGAAGCGCTCACAAATAGCACTGGCTAAATCATTAACCATTTTTAATACAGAGATAAAGATGCGATTATGAGTTACAGTTTTCCATTTTTGGACCAATCAAGATAAGCTGCATAGTCTCAGGATTTCGTCGGGCAGATAGAAAACCGTAGTTTACTGGGTTCCGACCGTCCGCCAGCACGCCTCCTGCTGCTTATCCAGCAGGAGCGTTTTGCTTCAACCAGGCCACCACACATCAGCCAAAGGCATCACGACTATTGACTTCCCCGGCGGAGACGTGCAGAAAGTAGTCACGCTCTATGCAATAGAGGCTTGAATAACCTTTCTTATAACTGCATCACTCTCCATCTTGGAATAGAACCGGGCCACATTAGGATACTCTCGCCATGTTTTTGGCAGCCGCTCAGTCCATCGAGTCATGACATACGCATATGCATCAATTACAGATCTTCGCCCTAGGTAAAGATGCCCTTCTTTACCGACAAGCTGGTCGAGATAAGCCAGTACCCGATCTATTCTTAAATATGCCGCATGTACGACATCCTCAAGGGCTTCAGGAGACTTACCATCCGTAAATCGCTGAGGTGTGAAGAAAGGCCAGAAAGATGGATGAAAATCACTAGACAAGAAAGACATTAACTCATTGAACCTTGAGCGATATTCTATTGTGTCACCGGGACCAATTGAAGCTGAAGGGTATCGCTCAGATATAAAATTCAATATAGCACTTGCCTGCGTCAGGACATGACCCTCTCCAGTATCCAACGCAGGAACCAACATAAGGGGATTTATCTGCTGAAACTCTCTGGAGGTGTAATCAACATTTATCACGCTATATTCGTCACCGGCCCATTCCAGTGCAATCCAGCACGCAACCGCGCAGGTTCCAGGCGCATAGAACAGCTTCATTTAGACCTCTCTTCTCTACTCGACTTTAGGGCTAGCATATGAAAAATGACACCAAGTCTATTCAACACAGTGCCACAGTTAACGGGGTACGTCTGCGTTATACCATTTCTGGCTCCGGAGAGCCATTAGTACTACTCCACGGCTGGCCACAAAGCATGAGAGAGTGGCGCCATATAACTCCCTCGCTTGCGTCTCGGTTTACAGTCATTGCTCCTGACATGCGAGGATTTGGTGAATCAGATAAGCCGAGCACTGGATATGATAAGAGAACGGTTGCCCAAGACATTTACGAGCTAGTACATCAACTGGGCTTTAAGAAAATTCATCTCGTCGGGCACGATATCGGCCTAATGGTTGCATACGAATATGCCGTCTCGCACCCAGACGAGGTAAAGAAACTAGTAGTTATGGAGGCAGCGATACCAGGTCTAGGACTGGAAGCTTTGCAAGACACTGCTCGCTTCCCACATCTTTGGCACTTTGGATTTTTCATCGCACCAGGAGTCGCAGAGTCGCTCGTTACAGGAAATGAAGAGATGTTCTTAAGATATTTCATCCAACATCTTGCTTATGATGCCTCAGCGGTTACAGACGAGGATATAAAACACTACTCCAATAACATGAAGTCACCTGGTGGATTAAGAGGAGGGTTTGAGCACTATCGCGCATTCAATGTCGATGCAATCAACAACAAGAAAAACTCATTAACAAAACTGCAAATGCCGGTGCTAGGCATTGGAGGCTCACACGGAATGGGTAGTCATGTGGGGGAACTCATGAAACCTTTAGCTAAAAACGTGCAAACCGCCGTTATTGAACGTAGTGGACACTGGATTCCAGAAGAGCAACCAGAACAACTAGCAAGCTTACTTTTAAACTTCCTAAATAGTAATTAATTCTATTTTTTATAGATCAAGCAAGAGCGCCACTCTTTAAAAGCCGTTGCTGCGAGCGGGGGCGTGCGGCAGCAACGGTGCAAGACAGCTTGCAAACCCAATTCTAGTTATGCTATATACTGTTGTTTCCCTGACTTTCTTCCGATTGCTTTTCCAAACACTCCTTATATTTTATAGCTTCGCTCTCACTCTGGTAGACTCCAACAAGTACATCTCCCTGATACACCTCCCAAAGATCAGCACCCACACCTTTGAACTCCCGACTCATTCTTTCTTGGTCGTGCTGCCTTACGAAAACTTTCATATAACTCACCTCTAACATTTAGCCTTCTCGCAGAAGCCATCCGGGCAAACCACTATCTAACTTTGACATTAAGTGCATCAGCAACACCCATCCCATACTCCAAGTCAACCTTAGAAAATAGAGATAATTGTCGGAGCTTAATCTGTTCTGGTACGTTACGGATGTCTTCGGCAATGTTGTTGAACAAGCGCAGCTTCTGTTCGTCGGTGAACAGACGGAACAGTGCCGCCGGCTGGCTGTAGTAGTCGTCGTCCACTCGATGGTTCCAGTGGTCCGCCGCGCCCTCCAAGCTCAGCGGCGGCTCGGAGAAGTCAGGTTGCTCCTGCCACTGGTTGAAGCTGTTCGGCTCGTAGGTGACACGTAATAGAGCGTTATTACCATCCACTCGCATACCTCCATCGCGGTGATAGACCTGGTGCGGGCAACGTGCCGCATTCACCGGGATCTGGTGGTGGTTGACGCCCAGACGATAGCGATGGGCATCGCCGTAGGAGAACAGGCGCCCCTGGAGCATCTTGTCCGGAGAGAAACCGATACCAGGCACTACGTTGGCCGGGCTGAAGGCAGCCTGCTCGACCTCGGCGAAGTAGTTGTCCGGGTTGCGGTTCAACTCGAAGAAGCCCACCTCGATCAACGGATAGTCGCCGTGCGGCCAGACCTTAGTCAGGTCGAACGGGTTGTAGCGGTAGGTCGCCGCATCCTTCTCCGGCATGATCTGCACGTACAGCTTCCAGCGCGGGAAATCGCCTTTCTCGATGCTCTCGTACAGGTCACGCTGCGAGCTTTCGCGATCCTCGGCGATCACTTCGGCGGCTTCGGCGTTGGTCAGGTTCTCGATACCTTGCTGGGTCTTGAAGTGAAACTTGACCCAGAAACGTTCATTGCTGGCGTTGATGAAACTGAAGGTGTGGCTGCCGAACCCGTGGATGTGCCGGTAGCTCTTCGGCAGGCCCCGGTCGCTGAAGTCGATGGTCAACTGATGCAGCGACTCCGGCAGGTGGGAGAAGAAGTCCCACTTGAAGGTGGCGTTGCGCAGGTTGGTGCGCGGATCACGCTTGACCACGTGGTTGAGGTCAGGGAATTTGAGGGGATCGCGCAGGTAGAACACCGGGGTATTGTTGCCGACCAGATCCCAGTTGCCTTCCTCGGTATAGAAGCGCATGGAGAAACCACGGATATCGCGCTCGGCATCCGCCGCGCCGCGCTCGCCGGCGACGGTGGAGAAACGCAGGAACATGTCGGTCTTCTTGCCGACTTGGGAGAAGATCTTCGCCCGGGTGTAGGGGGTGATGTCATGGGTGACGGTGAAGGTGCCGTAGGCCGCGGAGCCTTTCGCATGCATGCGTCGCTCGGGGATCACTTCGCGATCGAAGTGGGCGAGCTTCTCGAGGAACCACACGTCCTGCAGCAACATCGGGCCACGCGGACCGGCGGTCTGCACGTTCTGGTTATCGGCCACGGGAATTCCAGCAGCAGTAGTCAAACGTACTCCTGTTGACATCTTTATCACCTATTTAAGATTGGACGTTACAACTGAAACTATAGCTGAGTAGGTACCAGCAGATTAACACTAAAAATGGTAATCTAAATTCCAAAAACACCAAAATAAAAACGCAAAAAGTTAAGAAAACATCCTATCAAGCAACCTAGTCACAATACATTCAAGAAGACCGGGGCCATCTGCACAAGAAAAACGCAAATAGTCAAAATCTGAAAGTTTCTCTCGGCAGTCATCACGGCATGGCATCGAAACCTATTTAAATTTTAAACTCAAAAAATCGTAAGCAATAATTGGTCTGCCATTCCTCTGTTTGCGGCTCGGGAAAATACACTGCCTACGAGGTGATGATTTCTTGCTGCTTCATCGCAAGCGATTCTGTCTCCTGTCTGTACCTTCCTCGAACCGGTACAGACCCATGCCTCTTCATCACTCTCCCCCTGGCTGGCGGCCACAAACGATGGTCGTTGGCTTACTACTGGTACTGCTGAGCGGCGCGAGCCAGGCCGAAACCTGGGTCATCACCGACAAGGCTCATCCGGTCACGGCCACCGGATCATCGCGAGTCCTGCTCCTGGATGCCCAGCAACACCTTGAGGAGCAGCTGACTGACGCTCTGCCCAAGGATCCTCAACAAGCTCAGGCAGCATTTCAGCAGTTGCTACAAAGCACCGATGGGCGCCGCCTGCAGGCAGAGCTGCTCAAGGCACAACAAGACGTCGCCGATGCGTGGAGTCTCGGTGTCGAGAAGATCCCTGCCGTAGTAGTCGACAGGCAGTACGTGGTCTACGGCGAGCCGGATGTACCGCGCGCGCTTGAGCTGATCGCCAAGGCCAGGAGGTCGCGCTGATGACCAGCCACAACCTCCGCCGCCTGGCAGCGGCGACCGCCACCTTCAGCCTCTCGTTCACGGCCTCGGCCGCGATCAACAACGCCGCCATCGTCTCCTCCACCCTTTCCCCTCAGTGCCTCGAATACAAGGTCGTCGGGATCTGCTACTGGCTGCTCTGCGGCCCGCATGGCTGCAAGGTGAAGACGTCGGTCAAGGTCCGCCACTACGTGCCTGACGCAGTCGTCTCCAGCTATGCGAATACCGGGAGCAACCCCTGGACCGAGGTGTCGGCGTTGGGCGCACCGAATCCACTCGCCCAGGCCGGCAATGACGCGACCACCAACTACAAGGCCGAGAACAGCATCGGCCGCTTCAAGGAAGCGGATGTAATCGGCCATCCTGGCGGGGCCACGTTCAGCCGGTTCGCCAGCGCCTCTGGGTACGTTTGCCCTGGCGCCACCTTCCCGCTGGTGCCGTACTTCCTCAGCACACTGGACGCCATTGGCTGGCGGCATGGAATTCCCGAGCAGGTGTACCCCGAGGCGTTGGTCCCAGGACTGCGCGAGGTGGGTGGAATCTTCTCCGGCGACATGTGGGGGAACCTCTATCCGCGCAGCGGATTCCTGCACCAGACCGACGACTACAAGACTGCGGCCGTCATCGCCCAGCGCGCCGGCGACATCACCACGCGAATCGGCCAACTCCACGTCTACCTTCCCATGCGCGCAGCCCCCAAGGACGGCTACTGGCCGGCGGGCGAGCTGAAAGAGGGCGATGCCTCGACTGGGAAATGGCAGGAGCTGACCCCGTCCCTGAGCCTCAACTGCGCGGTGTTTCCCAACTCAGGGCCGAAGACGCAAGCCGTCGACGGCGATTACGCCTGGGCGCTCTGGCGTCCCTACTCCTGCTGCCAGCGCAAGGGGCAGATCTTCCTCGGCAGTACCGACTTCCAATAAGGATACGGAGACGAATCATGCGAATGAACATCACCTCGGTCGCGCTGACGTGGCTGCTCGCAGCGCAACTTGCCCAGGCCGACGACCCGATCAACGTGTCCAAGACCGGCACGGTGCTCAGCGACGAGGTCCTCTACAGCATTGGCGGCGGCAGTGCGGTGAGCATGGGCACCGCCGGCCAGATGGACTCGATCGGCGTCGGCTTCGGCTGGAACAACGACATGATGTGCGGAAACATGAACCTGAGCACCACCCTGGAGAACCAGCTCAACGGTGCCACACAGGGTTTCCAGAACATCATGGGCTCAGTCATCCAGAACGCGACCGGCGCGGTCATGTCGCTGCCGGCGTTAATCATCCAGCGCGCGAACCCTCAGCTCTACAACCTGATCACCAATGGCATTCTGCAGGCGCGGATCGACTACGACCGCTCGAAAGGGACTTGCAGAGCGATCGCCGAGAAGATGGCTGACATCGCT
Source organism: Pseudomonas sp. P20 (assembly GCF_016463925.1). Lineage (NCBI taxonomy): Bacteria > Pseudomonadati > Pseudomonadota > Gammaproteobacteria > Pseudomonadales > Pseudomonadaceae > Pseudomonas > Pseudomonas sp. P20. The sequence goes on from NZ_JAEMVM010000017.1 coordinate 18,645, forward strand.
GGCGAGCAGACCGGCTGGGGGAAAATCGCCGAAGGCCAGGCCCTGGGCGCCACGCTGGCCTCTGGCGGGAAAGACGCCGTATCTGCCCTCGAAGCGGTGGAGAAGAAGGGCGGCAACGATGGCGTAACCTGGGTCGGTGGAGACAAGGCCGGCGGCTCCGGCCAGAAGCCCATTCGCATCGTCAACGACGTGACCCGGGCGGGCTACAACCTGTTGACCAGCCGCTCAGTGAATGACTCGTCGAGCGTGCCTTCCGCCACATGCAACAACGGCCTGGTCTGCAACACCTGGTCCTCCCCCCAGGAAGCCGCCGCGTTCGCCACCCGGGTTCTGGGCGAACAACAGCAACAGACCTGTGAAGGCTGCCAGAAGACGGTGACGGCTGCAGGCGTCGGCCTGACCCCGCTGATCCAAGAGACCTACGACAAGAAGCTCCAGTCGCTGCAGGAGCTGCTGTCGAAAAGTAAGCCACTGACCGCCGAGAACCTGGCTGCGGCCGGCACCGATGCCTTGCCGATTACCCGCGGCGTCATCGAGGCGCTGCGCGACGAGCGTGACCAGGACGTCCTGGCGCGCCGCCTGGCGTCCGATGTATCCCTGATGGACGTGCTCAGCAAGGCCCTGTTGTTGCAGCGCCTGATGTTCGCCGGCGCCAAGGAGCCCAACGTCGCCGCCAACGGCCTGGCCACCCAAGCCGTCGATCAGCAGACCAGCCTCCTGCAGCAGGAGATCTCGAACCTCAAGACCGAACTGGAACTCCGTCGCGAGTTGGCCAGCAATTCGCCCATGCGGGTCATCGAGCGCGGGCAACAGCGCGCCTCAGGGTCCAGTGGCGTGTTCGAGTCGGCGCCCGATGCTGATCGCCTCGATCGCCTGCAGGCCCCCTCTGCCGCCGGCGGCAAGTCGGGAGGCAGGCTGTGATGACAGAGCCCCTCTCCACCAGAAAGCTCCTCGGCCAACTGCTGGTCGGAGTGCTGATGGTCATCGGCCTGGCAGTGCTCGGTACGCTGCTCAGCCTCTTCGCCCTGAACCACTTCGGTGGCATCCAGGGCCTGGAGGCCTGGCGGCAAAGCAACTACTGGAGCTTGTTCGCCTGGCGAGCGCTGCTGTACTGCGCCCTGGCCATCGCCTGGTTCCGGCTCAAGCAGCGCAAGGAACTGAGCGCGCATGAGCGGCAGCGCATTCGGCGGATCGAGATCCTGGTGCTGTTGCTGATCCTGCTCATCGAATTCAGCAAAGCTTACTTCCGCACGGGAGGCACAGCATGACCTTCATGACCAATGACTACCTGGAGTATTACCTCACCCTCCTCGGTTGGATCATCAACAACGGGATCTGGAACATGATCTCGGATACAGGGCTGTTCGCGGTGCCCTTCGTGGCCATTGTGATGCGTGAGTGGCTGAAAGTTCGCGGGGAAGGCGCCGACGAGGGCAACAAAGGCGTGCTGTCTCTGGCCCGCATCGAGACGCATATCTACGTCGGCTACATCGTGGTCGCCCTGGCGGGGATCCCAGTCGTCAACGTGAGCTTCGACACCATCGAGTTCGACCAGGCCCGCGCCCAGCAGTGCCAGTACAACCTGCCAGCGCCGGCAGACACCGGCTGGTCGACCTCCTTCAGCAGCCTGGCCGGCAAGAGTGCGCAGATGCCGCTCTGGTGGGCGATGATGCACGCCCTGTCCAAGGGCTTTACCGCCGGCGCGGTCGCGGCCATTCCGTGCGGCACGGATCTCCGGCAGATGCGAATGGAGGTGGACAACACGCGCGTGAACAACCCGCTGCTGGCACAGGAAATCGCCGACTTCTCCAAGGACTGCTATGGCCCTTCCCGCGCACGGCTGTTCATGCGGCAACCCGATCTGGGCTCCGTCGCCGAGGACAACAAGGCGCTGCAGGACCTGAACTGGATCGGCTCCCGATTCCTGTTGAACACCCCGGGGTACTACGACACCGACTACTCCAAGACTCCACGGCAATCGTGGCCCTACAACGCCACCCGCGACGCTGGTCTGCCCCAGGTGGGCGGTGGTGGTGGCTACCCCACCTGCAAGCAGTGGTGGGCTGACTCAGCGATCGGCTTGCGTGATCGGATCAAGGGCCAGGTGGATCCGGACCTGATGACCAGCTTCCTTAAGTGGGCGAAATGGCTGGACCAGGACGAGGTGACCGAGGCAGTCATCCGCCAGGTGATTTCACCGTCCAGCCAGGTCAAAGGCAACGTCTACACCGATTACGGCGGGCAGGTGGGCGGAACCGTCTGGAATGGACTGGCTCGTGCCGGAGGCACCCTCGGAGTGGCAATGGGTAGCCTGGCTTACTTCCCGGCGATGGATATGGTCCGCCAGGCGCTGCCGATGGTGATGTCGTTCCTCAAGATGGCCATGGTCATCTGCATTCCGATGGTCCTGGTCATCGGCACCTATCAACTGAAGGTTGCCATGACGATGACGGTCGTCTTCTTTGCGATGATGTTCGTCGACTTCTGGTTGCAGTTAGCCAGATACATCGACAGCACGATCCTTGATGCCTTCTATGGTTCGGGGTCACCGCATCTTTCGTTCGACCCAGTCATGGGGCTCAATACGGCGACTCAAGATGCAATATTGAACTTCGTGATGGGGGCGATGTTCTTGATACTACCTGCGCTCTGGATCACCGCCATCGGATGGGCAGGGGTTCATGCTAGCGGTATCGTAGACGGTCTCACGAAGGGAACTGATGGTGTTCAGAAGGCGGGTAGTAGGGGTGGGCAAATAGCGGAGCAAAGTGTCAAATCACTCAATAGTTAGGTGATATTCCCAGTAGTTGCCCGATGCTGAAACTCCTGCTTAGGGCAACTATCTATCAAGACCATCTACTCTGTTTCCCCAAGCATCTAGTGGGCACCCAAAGACATCACGTCCATATGGAGCCTCACGTGCTTCAGATTCCTCAGCCGACTCAGCAACAATTGAGAAATCGCCCTTCACTAAAGCCCACCCGACCAGCCCCATACACAGCAACGACATGAAGGCGCTGGCCAGCCAGGTAAAGTTCTGAGCAAAGACAACGAAAAGCACCACCAAGAGACTAACTCGTTTGACCCAGCGCACGACAGGCCGACGATCATGCAGGCAGAAGCGCACAAGCGAGCCCAGAGCATGACCGACCCGGGCGGCAAAACCTTTGTTGGCGTGTGCGTTCATGATCAATCTCCTGGATCCAAAAGGAAGGCATCCTACTATCACCTATACGACGAAATGAGTGAATTGGCAAGCCCTGTGGCATATTATGCCACTAGCTATCTGTGGACTGGAGCACCCCATGGCAACTCGAAACGTCGTCCTTCCTGATCCGATGGAGCAGGACATCAACGAACTGGTGGAGACCGGCCGCTATCAAAACCGCAGCGAGGTCATCCGGGCAGGCCTACGCCTGTTGCTGCAGCAGGAAGCCCAGAACAGCGCCAAGCTCGAAGCCCTCCGCAACGCAACATCCAGTGGGTTGATGCAACTAGAGCGCGGCGAGTACGACGAGATCACCAGCGACGACCTGGCCCAATACCTCGACGAGCTCAGCAACCAGGCGAGCCACTGAAGCATGGCCAAGTACCGCATCTCCCATGATGCTCAAGCGGACATCGTCGATATCCTGCGCTTCACCCACAACCGCTTCGGCGATGCCGCGCGCCGACGTTACCAGGCACTCATTGGCGCAGCTCTGGAAGCAGTTGCGACAGACCCACAACAGATAGGCAGCATCAGCCGTGAAGAACTGGGAGCTGGGCTGCGCAGTATCCACCTCGTTTACTGCCGCTCGATGCCCAACGTCGGTAAGGTTGTTCGGCCCAGGCACTTCGTCTTCTACCGGGTTGCGACTGACCAAGTGCTCGAGGTGGTTCGCGTGCTTCACGACTCCATGGATCTGGATCAACACCTGCCCCAACGATGAGCGACCGCAGCAGGAGCAAATGGCCCAAAGGGGAAATGGGCTTGAAAGGTGAAGGGAATGGTTCACAAGGGTAAAAGCCCTACCCGAAAGGGCCTGCCGGAAGGCAGAAATGGCTTAGATCGAGCACGCTGATATAGCCTTCAACTGTAGTGGTCTACTGATCCCGGACACCGATTTAGGCGAAAATCCTCGCCGTGAGAGAGGTGTCTGATGAGCAAGCAACGACGTACGTTTTCCGCCGAGTTCAAACGAGAGGCCGCGGCCCTAGTGTTGGACCAAGGCTACAGCC
>NZ_JAEMVM010000018.1:0-149 GCF_016463925.1 Pseudomonas sp. P20
ATATAACACCCAAACAATCTGACGATTGTGTGTTGTAAGGTGAAGTCGACGAACCGAAAGTTCGCATGAACCGCAAAACACCTTGAAATCACATACCTGAATCCGGATAGACGTAAGCCCAAGCGAGCGGATATCCAACCGAATTGCTT
>NZ_JAEMVM010000018.1:179-106457 GCF_016463925.1 Pseudomonas sp. P20
TTTTGCTTTTGCGCGCGGAAAAAGGCGTGCTTCCTCGCTTCTTTTCTCGACTGCGAATGCCGGCGGCGACTGTCACAATTGCCCTGGAAACTACCCATCCTGCATGAAACGGATGGACGGCTACCTCCCCCAGGCGGATCGAAAACGCGCTCCAGAGGGCCTCCCGGGCTCCTCCGTGAAAGGCTGGAGCCCTTGTGTTTCCAGGCTTTTAGGGGTGTGGCAGGGCTTCTCCCAAGGCTTGCGGAAAAATGTCGGAAGGCTGATGGCATTTCATCCAACTGTCATATTCCTTTCATAGAGTCTTCATGCGGCCTGACGATACTGGCCCCCGTTCCATCCAACCCCATCCTGTCCAAGGAGCAAGGCATGAAACTCAAGCGTTTGATGGCGGCCCTGACGTTCGTCGCCGCAGGCGTAGGCGCCGCTTCCGCGGTAGCCGCGATCGACCCGGCGCTGCCGGAATATCAGAAAGCCAGCGGTGTGTCGGGCAACCTGTCGAGCGTCGGCTCCGACACTCTGGCCAACCTGATGACCATGTGGGCCGAGGAGTACAAGCGCCTCTATCCGAACGTGAACATCCAGATCCAGGCTGCCGGTTCTTCCACCGCGCCGCCGGCCCTGACCGAAGGCACCGCCAACCTGGGCCCGATGAGCCGCAAGATGAAGGACGTCGAGCTGCAGGCTTTCGAGCAGAAGTACGGCTATAAGCCGACCGCCGTCCCGGTCGCTGTCGACGCCCTGGCGATCTTCGTGCACAAGGACAACCCGATCAAAGGCCTGACCATGCAGCAGGTCGATGCGATCTTCTCCGCTACCCGCCTGTGTGGCAGCAAGCAGGACGTGAAGACCTGGGGCGATCTGGGCCTGACCGGTGACTGGGCGAAGAAGCCGGTGCAACTGTTCGGCCGCAACTCGGTTTCCGGCACCTACGGCTACTTCAAGGAAGAAGCCCTGTGCAAAGGCGACTTCCGTCCGAACGTCAACGAGCAGCCGGGTTCGGCTTCCGTGGTGCAGTCGGTCAGCCAGTCGCTGAACGGCATCGGCTACTCCGGTATCGGCTACAAGACCGCCAGCGTGAAGACCGTGGCCCTGGCCAAGAAGGAAGGCGCTGCCTTCGTCGAGGACAACGAGCAGAACGCCCTGAACGGCACCTATCCGCTGTCGCGCTTCCTCTACGTCTACGTGAACAAGGCGCCGAACAAGCCGCTGGACCCGCTGGAGGCTCAGTTCCTCAAGCTGGTTCTGTCCAAGACCGGCCAGCAGGTCGTGGTCAAGGACGGCTACATCCCGCTGCCGGCCAAGGTGGCCGAGAAGGCGATCAAGGAACTGGGCCTGTAATCCAGTGACTTGAGCGGATGGCCCAGCGATGGGCCGTCCAGGCATGAAGGCTCTGCCGGCGGGCGCTAGGATCCGCCGGCCTTTCCCGCCAGCGAGGCTCTGCTGGCGGGCTTTGTTGCGTCATGTTGCTGTCATCTGTCTGTCATACAGAGCCTTTAGGGTGTCACCCCATGAACGACATGGCCAACTCCCCGATGAACTCCTCCCTTGCTCCCGAGCGGATTGACTTCAATACGCCAGCCCTGCAACGCAAGCGCCGCATCCGTGCCCTCAAGGACCGCCTGACCCGCTGGTACGTGCTGGTCGGCGGCCTGGCCGTGCTGGCGGCGATCACCCTGATCTTCTTCTACCTGGCCTACGTCGTGCTCCCCCTGTTCCGCGGCGCCGACCTGGAGACCCGCGAAGCGCTGACTCCGGCCTGGATGCAGCAGGCGCAGGTGCCCCTGCTGCTCAGCATCGAGGAGCAGAACCAGGTGGCCATGCGCGTCGGCGGCCAGGGCGAGATTCTCTTCTTCAACGCCAAGACCGGTGTCGAACTGAAGCGTGTCGCTCTGCCGCTTCCGGCGGGCAGCGAGATCCGCTCGATCGCCCAGGACCAGCCGGGCAGCCCGACGGTCGCCCTGGGCCTGTCCAACGGACAGGTGCTGGTGTTCCAGCACACCTACAAGGTCACCTACCCGGACAACAAGAAGACCATCACCCCGGAGATCGCCTTCCCCTACGGCGAGACCCCGATCGGTCTCGATCCGCAGGGCCGCCCGCTGGAGCATGTGAGCATCAATGCCGGCGACGACAGCCTGCTGCTGGCTGGCTCCGTCGACAAGCAACTGCTGCTGTTGAGCATGACTCGGGAAGAGAACATGCTGACCGGCGAAAGCACGCTGGACGAGGAGCGCATCGAACTCCCGCAGATCGCCGAACCGGTGAAAGCCATCTACCTCGACCCGCGCAAGCAGTGGCTGTACGTGATCAACGGACGTGCCACCGCCGATGTGTTCGACCTGCACAGCCGCCAGTTGAACGGTCGCTACAAGCTGCTGGAAGACCCCAACGCCGAGGTCACCGCGAGCACCCAGCTGCTGGGCGGCATCTCGCTGCTGGTGGGCGACTCCAAGGGTGGCATCGCCCAGTGGTTCATGGCTCGCGATACCGACGGCGAACCGCGCCTGTCGCACGTTCGCGACTTCAATCTGGATGGCGCGCCGATCAGCGCCATCGCTCCGGAACAACGGCGCAAGGGCTTCATCGCCCTGGACGAGAAGGGCAACCTCGGCGTCTTCCACAGCACCGCGCACCGTACCCTGCTGGTCCAGCCGGTCGCCGACTCTTCCGGGGTCATCACCCTGTCGCCGCGGGCCAACCGCCTGCTGCTGGAGCAGGGTGGCAAGATCCACCGCTTCGCCCTGAGCAACCCGCACCCGGAAATCTCCTGGAGCGCGCTCTGGGGCAAGGTCTGGTACGAGAGCTACGACAAGCCGGCCTACGTCTGGCAGTCCACCGCCGCGACCACCGACTTCGAACCGAAGCTGAGCCTCTCGCCGCTGACCTTCGGCACGCTCAAGGCCGCCTTCTACGCGATGATCCTGGCAGCTCCGCTGGCCATCGCGGCCGCCGTCTACACCGCCTATTTCATGGCTCCGGCGATGCGCCGCAAGGTCAAGCCGGTGATCGAGCTGATGGAGGCGCTGCCGACGGTGATCCTCGGCTTCTTCGCCGGCCTGTTCCTGGCGCCCTACGTCGAAGGCCACCTGCCGGGTGTGTTCAGCCTGCTGTTGCTGACGCCGCTGGGCATCCTTCTTGCCGGCCTGCTCTGGAGCCGCCTGCCCGAGCGTATCCGTCTGAGCCTGCCGGCCGGCTGGGAAGCCGCGCTGCTGATCCCGGTGGTGCTTGCCGTCGGCGCCTTCGCCCTGTGGCTGAGCCCGCACCTGGAGACCACCTTCTTCGGCGGCGACATGCGCCTCTGGCTGAGCCACGACCTGGGCATCACCTACGACCAGCGCAATGCCCTGATCGTCGGGCTGGCAATGGGCTTCGCGGTGATCCCGAATATCTTCTCGATCGCCGAGGACGCCATCTTCAGCGTGCCGCGCAGCCTCACCTACGGCTCCCTGGCACTGGGCGCCACGCCCTGGCAGACGCTGACCCGCGTGGTGATCCTGACCGCCAGTCCAGGCATCTTCTCGGCGCTGATGATCGGCATGGGCCGCGCCGTCGGCGAGACCATGATCGTGCTGATGGCGACCGGCAATACCCCGGTGATGGAAGTGAATATCTTCGAGGGGATGCGCACCCTGGCGGCCAACGTCGCGGTGGAGATGCCCGAGTCGGAGGTCGGCGGCAGCCACTACCGCGTGCTGTTCCTCTCGGCGCTGGTACTGCTGACGTTCACCTTCGTGATGAACACCCTGGCAGAGCTGATCCGTCAGCGTCTGCGCAAGAAATACGCGTCGTTGTAAGCGGCGGAGGTATAGCTCTGTGAAACAGAAACAGGAAACCGTCAAAGCCTGGTTCGGCAGCGGCTCGCCCTGGGTGTGGATGAACGCCGGCGCGGTGTCGATCGCGGTGATCATGACCATCGGCCTGCTGGCGGTGATCGCGGTACGCGGCCTCGGCCACTTCTGGCCGGCGAACGTCATCGAGGCGACTTACCAGATCCCTGGCGAAGCCGCCAAGACCGTGATCGGCGAGGTGGTCCAGGCCGAGGAAGTGCCGCGCGCGCGCCTGCGCAGCGCCGGCATGCCGGTCCCGGAGGCCGGCCCCGAATTCATGACCCGCGAGCTGCTCAAGCTGGGCAACCGCGAGCTTTACGGCAGCGATTTCTCCTGGGTCGTCGGCGAGTGGCTGCAGGACATCAAGCGTCCCGAAGCGCTGATGGTTCTCGAACGCCGCGAGTGGGGCAACTTCTACGGCTACCTGCTGAGCGTCAAGGAGAACGGCCAGGTGGTCGCCGAAGGCGACGCCGCGGTAGGCGAACTGCAGAAGCGCATGCAGCGGGTGGATGACCTCTACGCCAAGCTCTACAAGCTGGAGAAGGGCGACATCGGCGGGATCAACCACGGTCTCGAGCGCCTGCGCCTGAAAGAGCGCAAGTTGCAGTTGGACGGCAAGCTGGACGCCGCCGCCCAGGCCGACCTGGCCGCCGAGCGCAGCGAGTTGCAGGCGCGCTACAAGGTCCTGGAAGAGCAGCTCAACGGCCTGCACCAGGAGTTCAACCGCGACAGCGTGGTAATGCGCGACGCCAGCGGCCGCGAGAGCGAAATCACCCTTGGCAAGCTGGTGCATGCCTACCAGCCCAACGCCATGGGCCTGGGCACCAAGATGACGGTGTACTTCAAGAAGCTCTGGGAGTTCCTCAGCGACGATCCGCGCGAGGCCAATACCGAGGGCGGTATCTTCCCGGCGATCTTCGGCACCGTGATGATGACCCTGGTGATGGCGCTGATCGTCACCCCGTTCGGCGTGATCGCTGCGGTCTACCTGCGCGAGTACGCCAAGCAGGGGCCGCTGACCCGGGTGATCCGCATCGCCGTGAACAACCTCGCCGGCGTACCGGCGATCGTCTACGGCGTGTTCGGCCTGGGTTTCTTCGTCTACGTGCTGGGCGGTTCCATCGACCGGCTGTTCTTCCCCGAGGCCCTGCCGGCGCCGACCTTCGGTACCCCCGGGCTGTTCTGGGCCTCGCTGACCCTGGCGATCCTCGCCGTGCCGGTGGTGATCGTCGCCACCGAGGAAGGCCTGGCGCGGATTCCGCGCGCGGTCCGCGAAGGCTCCCTGGCGCTCGGCGCGACCAAGGCGGAAACGCTGTGGAAGATCGTCCTGCCGATGGCCAGCCCGGCGATGATGACCGGCCTGATCCTCGCCGTGGCCCGTGCCGCCGGCGAAGTGGCGCCGCTGATGCTGGTCGGCGTGGTGAAACTGGCACCGTCGCTGCCGGTCGACGGTAACTATCCGTACGTGCATCTCGACCAGAAGATCATGCACCTCGGTTTCCATATCTACGACGTCGGTTTCCAGAGCCCCAACGTCGAGGCCGCACGGCCGCTGGTATACGCTACGGCGTTGCTGCTGGTCGTGGTGATCGCCCTGCTGAACTTCTCCGCCATCGCGATCCGCAATCGCCTGCGCGAGAAGTACAAGGCCCTGGAAAACTGATTGAGGGAGCTTCCCATGCAAAACGAGACCGCCAGCCACGGCATCAACTTCGATGCGCTCGGCCGCGACCGCCAGAGCCTCGACCTGGCTTCCGAAAGTGTCGAACTGGAAGTGCCCGGGCTGAACCTGTTCTACGGCGCCAAGCAGGCCCTGTTCGACGTCCGGATGAACATTCCGAAGCAGCGCGTGACCGCCTTCATCGGCCCGTCCGGCTGCGGCAAGTCGACCCTGCTGCGCTGCTTCAACCGGATGAACGACCTGGTGGATGGCTGCCGCGTCGAAGGCGAGATTCGCCTCGATGGCCACAACATCTTCGCCAAGGGCGTCGACGTCGCCGAGCTGCGCCGTCGCGTCGGCATGGTGTTCCAGAAGCCCAACCCGTTCCCCAAGAGCATCTACGAGAACGTGGTCTACGGCCTGCGTATCCAGGGCATCAACAAGAAGCGCGTACTTGACGAGGCCGTCGAGTGGGCGCTGAAGGGGGCTGCGCTGTGGGAGGAGGTGAAGGATCGCCTGCACGAGTCCGCCCTCGGCCTGTCCGGCGGCCAGCAGCAGCGCCTGGTGATCGCCCGGACCATCGCGGTGGAACCGGAAGTGCTGCTGCTCGACGAGCCGTGCTCGGCGCTGGACCCGATCTCCACGCTGAAGATCGAAGAGCTGATCTACGAGTTGAAGTCGAAGTTCACCATCGTCATCGTTACCCACAACATGCAGCAGGCCGCGCGGGTTTCCGACTATACGGCGTTCATGTACATGGGCAAGCTGATCGAGTTCGGCGACACCGATACGCTGTTCACCAACCCGGCGAAGAAGCAGACCGAAGACTACATCACCGGCCGCTACGGCTAGCGGCGCGTCCGGAGGCGCGGCGATACCGCTGCCTCCGGCGCTCTCCGTAGCTCGTTGATGTCACCGGTCGCAGCGGCTCCAGAAGGATTCCCCACATGATCAACAAAGACAGTCTCACCCATCACATCTCCCAGCAGTTCAACGCCGAGCTGGAGGATGTGCGCAGCCACCTCCTGGCCATGGGCGGGCTGGTGGAAAAGCAGGTCAACGACGCGGTCAACGCGCTGATCGACGCCGACTCCGGCCTCGCCCAGCAGGTCCGCGAGATCGACGACCAGATCAACCAGATGGAGCGCAACATCGACGAGGAGTGCGTGCGTATCCTCGCCCGGCGTCAGCCGGCGGCCTCCGACCTGCGCCTGATCATCAGCATCTCGAAGTCGGTGATCGACCTCGAGCGGATCGGCGACGAGGCCTCCAAGGTCGCCCGCCGCGCCATCCAGCTGTGCGAGGAAGGCGAGTCGCCGCGCGGCTACGTCGAGGTTCGGCACATCGGCAGCCAGGTACAGAAGATGGTGCAGGAGGCACTGGACGCCTTCGCCCGCTTCGATGCCGACCTGGCGCTGTCCGTGGCGCAGTACGACAAGACCGTCGATCGCGAATACAAGACCGCCCTGCGCGAGCTGGTCACCTACATGATGGAAGACCCGCGGGCGATATCCCGCGTGCTCAACATCATCTGGGCCCTGCGCTCGCTGGAGCGCATCGGCGACCATGCGCGCAACATCGCCGAGCTGGTGATCTACCTGGTTCGCGGCACCGACGTTCGCCACATCGGCCTGACCCGCATGAAGGAAGAGGTCGAGAACAACCGCGGCGAGTGATCTTCCGCAGGCAAGGCTCCCTTGACCTGGAGCCTTGTTTCTTCGCGCGACTGCAGCAAGGCTTGGCATCCTGCCAGCAGGGGAGGCTATCCTAGGCGGACCTGTCCAGGAGAAGTCGATGAGCAAAGTCAGCGCGCTAGTGGTGGATGACGCCCCCTTCATCCGAGATCTGATGAAGAAAGGGTTGCGCGACAACTTCCCCGGCCTTCATATCGAGGAGGCCGTGAACGGCCGCAAGGCCCAGCAACTGCTCAGTCGGCAGAACGTCGACCTGATCCTCTGCGATTGGGAGATGCCGGAGATGTCCGGCCTCGAACTGCTGACCTGGTGCCGTGCCCAGGAAAACCTCAAGACTACCCCGTTCATCATGGTCACCAGTCGCGGCGACAAGGAGAACGTGGTCCAGGCGATCCAGGCCGGGGTGTCGGACTACATCGGCAAGCCATTCTCCAATGACCAACTGGTGGCCAAGATCAAGAAGGCCCTGAGCCGCAGCGGCAAGCTGGAAGCCCTGGCGGCCCACGCGCCGCGCCGGGAGATCGCCAGCGGCATGGCCAACGATTCGCTGGCCGCCCTGACCGGTGGTCGCGCCGAGGTGATCAAGCCTGCCGCCAGTCCGGCAAAACCGGCCCCCGCGCCGAAGCCGGCTTCGGCTCCCCAGGCCAGCGCGCGTCCCGCCGGCAGCGGCAACCCGCTGGGGCAGGCGCAATTGCGCCTGCCGCAGAGCAGCATGCCCTGCGTGATCAAGGCGGTCAGTCTGAAGGAAGCGCAACTGGTGGTGAAGCGCGCCGACCCGTTGCCGCAGGTGCTGGAAAGCGCGGTGCTGGACCTCGAGGAAAACAGCGACGTGGCGCGCCTGAACGGCTACCTGCACGCCATCGCCGCGCTGGAGCCGAAGCCGGATAGCGATTGGCTGCTGTTGACCCTGCGTTTCGTCGACCGCGACCCGCAGAAGCTCGACTACCTGTCGCGCCTGATCGCCCGCGGAAGTACCCAGAAGCACTACGTTCCCGGCGCCTGAGCGGTTTTTTCCCGACGATCCGTTCACAGCCCGCTCGCTGTCGTCTCGCCCTGGCAATAAAGCGCTGCTAGTCTTGCCGATTCGGGATAACCAGAACGACACGATCCGTGCAGTCATGCTAGGGCGCCTTCTCCTTCTCTGTGGCCTGTTCGCCGCGGCAGCTCCGGCTGCGGCCCTGACCATCTACAAGTACACCGACGCCAATGGCGTGGTGACCTACTCCGACCGCGCCGTGGCCGGGGCGCAGGTGTTCGTCTTCCGCGACCGGATGGTCGAGCACCTGGAACGGGAAGTGAAGCTGGAGACGAAGAAGCACGCGGGTGGCGAGACCCTGCAGGTGCGCAACGACCTCTACGCGCCGGTCGAGGTCGAGTTGCGGATCCGCAACCCGCGCAATGCCGTCGGGGTGCCCGACGGGCCGATTCGCTGGGTGGTCCCGGCGCGCAGCCAGGTGCGCCTGGCGACCCTGGCGCCGCGCAAGGCCGGCAAGCCGATGAGCTACACCCCGAAGCTGCGTTACGCGCTCGGCGACCCGCGCCAGCAGCCGCTGCTCTATCGCTATCCGCTGCCCTGGCGCGGCGGGCCGTTCCGCCTGTCCCAGGGCGCCAATGGCAAGTACAGCCACTTCACCCCCAAGGGCCGCTACGCGATGGACATCGCCATGCCCGAGGGCACGCCGATCATCGCTGCCCGCGGCGGCACCGTGGTGAAGATCGAGAACAACCAGAGCGGGCGCGGCAACAATCCCTCGGGCAACTTCGTCCGCATCCTGCACGACGACGGCACCATGGGCGTCTACCTGCACCTGATGCGCCATTCGGTACTGGTCGCCGAGGGCCAGCGGGTCCAGGTCGGCACGCCGCTGGCGCGCTCCGGCAACACCGGCAACAGCAGCGGGCCGCACCTGCACTTCGTGATCCAGCGCAACGTCGGCCTGGCGCTGGAGTCGATTCCCTACGACTTCGCCCAGCCGGTCGACAGCCTGCCGAACTTCGCCATCGTCCGCGAGCCTTGAAAAGTCGCCGGCGCCGTGGCGGCGCCGGCTCGTCTCAGTCGAGCTTGACCACCTTGGCCAGGACGATCTTCGGACCGCGCATCTTCTTCACGATGATCCGCAGGCCCTCGGTGTCGAGGACTTCCTCTTCCTCCGGCACCCGCTTCAGGGTGTCGTAGACCAGCCCGGCGAGAGTGTCCGCCTCGACATGATCGAGGTCGATGCCGAGCAGGCGCTCGAGCTTGAACAGCGGTGTGTCGCCGCGCACCAGCAGCTTGCCCGGCTGGTAGGCGAGGATGCCGCGCTCGGTCTTGCGGTGTTCGTCCTGGATGTCGCCGACCAGCACTTCCAGCACGTCCTCCATGGTCAGGAAGCCGACCACCTTGTGATCGGCCTCTTCCACCACGGCGAAGTGCGCGCCGCCCTTGCGGAACTGCTCCAGCAGGCGCGACAGCGGGGTGTGCTTGGTGACGATCTCCAGCGGGCGCACCAGTTCGTCGAGGTCGAAGGTCTCCGGCAGGCTGTCCAGGGCGGACAGCGCCAGCAGCAGGTCCTTGATGTGCAGCAGGCCGATGAACTCGCCCTTGTGGCTGTCCCAGACCGGGTAGCGGCTGTACTTGTGGCGGCGGATCACCGCGAGGATGTCCGCCAGCGGCGCGTCGTGCTCGAGGTAGACCAGGTCTTCGCGGGAGTTGGCCCAGTCGACCACCTCCAGTTCGCCCAGCTCCACCGCCGAGGCCAGCACGCGCATGCCCTGGTCGCTGGGGTCCTGGGCGCGGCTGGAGTGGAGGATCAGCTTCAGTTCGTCGCGGCTGTAGTGATGCTCGTGGTGCGGGCCGGGCTCGCCCTGGCCGGCGATCTTGAGGATGGCGTTGGCGCTGGCGTTGAGCAGCCAGATCGCCGGGTACATCAGCCAGTAGAAAAGGTACAGCGGCACCGCCGTCCACAGCGACAGCAGTTCCGGTTTGCGGATCGCCCAGGACTTGGGCGCCAGCTCGCCGACCACGATGTGCAGGTAGGAAATGATGAAGAACGCGGTGAAGAAGGAGATCCCGCGGATCAGTTCGTCGGAATGCACGCCGATCATCGCCAGCAGCGGTTCCAGGAGTTCGGCGAAGGCCGGCTCGCCGACCCAGCCCAGGCCCAGGGAGGCCAGGGTGATGCCCAGCTGGCAGGCGGACAGGTAGGCGTCCAGCTGGTTGTGAACCTTGCGCAGGATGGCGCCGCGCCAGCCGTGCTGCTTGGCGATGGTTTCCACGCGGGTGGCGCGGAGCTTGACCATGGCGAACTCGGCGGCGACGAAGAAGCCATTGAGTAGGACGAGGAAAAGCGCGAAGAGGATCAGGCCGGCATCGGCGAAATAGGTGGCGATGCTGGTACTAGGAGAAGGGTCCATGGGGGTGTGCGGTAGCCAAAAGGCCCTTAAGAATGAGGGGCTGTGTCGTCGCTTGCAAGCCTTGGCCGTGCCGACGCCGGCGGCGCGGCACCGCGACGAGGCTCACTTCGGCGCCTTGCGCTCGGCCTCGGCGACCTGCGCCGGGGCGAAATGGCAGGTGAAGGTGCTGCCCTTGCCGGGCACGCTGCTGATTTCCAGGCGCGCGCGGTGGCGGATCAGCACGTGCTTGACGATGGCCAGGCCGAGGCCGGTGCCGCCGGTGTTGGAGGCGCGGCTGGAGTCCACCCGGTAGAAGCGCTCGGTCAGGCGCGGCAGGTGCTTGGGGTCGACGCCGATACCGGTGTCCTGCACCGACAGGTGCGCGCCCTGTTCGTCGGCCCACCAGCGGATGCGGATCTCGCCTTCGTCGGGGGTGTACTTCACCGCGTTGAATACCAGGTTGGAGAAGGCGCTGCGCAGTTCCGCCTCGCTGCCCTTGAGCTGCACAGCGGGTGCGGCGTCCAGGCTGATGCGGTGGTTGCGCCCGGCGGACAGGGCCTGGGCGTCGTTACGGATGCTGGCGAGGAGAGCGTCCACCGCCACCGGCTTGTTGTCGCCGGGGTAGTCGGTGGCCTCCAGCTTGGCCAGCAGGAGCAGGTCGTTGAGCAGGTTCTGCATGCGTCCGGCCTGCTGCTGCATCTGCTGCAGGGCGCGCAGCCAGCGCGGGTTCACATCCTCGACGTTGTCGAGGAGGGTCTCCAGGTAGCCGGCGATCACCGTCAGCGGCGTGCGCAGCTCGTGGGAGACGTTGGCCACGAAATCCTTGCGCATCTGCTCCAGCTGGTGGACGCGGGTGACGTCGCGGACCAGCATCAGGTGCTCGCGGTTGCCGTAGAGGGTGATGTGGAATTGCAGGCGCAGGCGCTCGTTGATCGGCGAGGGGATTTCCAGCGGCTCGCGGTAATCCTCCTGGTCGAAGTATTCCTTGAAGCGCGGATGGCGGATCAGGTTGCTCACCGGCTGGCCACCGTCCTGCGGGGTCTTCAGGCCGAGCAGGTTTTCCGCGGCGAGGTTCCACCATTCCAGGTTGCCGTCGCTGTCGAGCATGATCACCGCGTCACGCAGGGCCGCGGTGGACTCCTGGATCCGGTCGATCACCGCCTGCAGGCGGCCACGGGCGCGCTGGTTGCGGCGTTGCAGGTGGTAGATATTGTCGAAGACTTCGCCCCAGAGGCCGTAGCTGTCCGGCGGTGGCTCGTCTGGCTGGTGGTTGCGCAGCCACTGGTGCAGGCGCAGTAGCTGCCAGAGGGTCCAGCCGAGGTAGAGAGCCAGGCCGAGGGCCAGGGCCCAGCCGTAATGGCCGCTGACCACGCCGAGCACGAGGCTGGCGGCCAGCACGAGAAGCAGGTGGCGGATCAGCGCTCCACGCCAGTCTTGGTTCACGACGGATTGCATCCTGTCCAGTGGCGGTCCGTCACGGACCGTCCAGGGGAAACGACTCCGGCCGCCGGGCGGCCGGGAGCGGGGTCAGCTCTTGGTGGAGAAACGATAGCCGGTCCCGCGGACAGTCTGAACCAGATTTTCGTAGACCTCGCCGAGCGCCTTGCGCAGGCGGCGGATATGCACGTCGACGGTGCGCTCCTCGACATAGACGTTGCCGCCCCAGACCTGGTCCAGCAGTTGGCCGCGGGTATAGGCGCGTTCCTGGTGAGTCATGAAGAACTGCAGCAGGCGGTACTCGGTGGGGCCCATCTCGGCCGGCTTGCCGTCGATGGTCACGCGGTGGCTGATCGGGTCCAGCAGCAGGCCGCCGACCTCGATCGGCGCCTCGCTGTCGCCAGGCCCGGTGCGGCGCAGCACGGCCTTCAGGCGGGCGACCAGCTCGCGGGGCGAGAACGGCTTGGTGATGTAGTCGTCGGCACCGACCTCCAGGCCCTGGATCTTGTTGTCCTCCTCGCCCTTGGCGGTGAGCATGATGATCGGGATGTCGACGGTCAGTTCGTCACGCTTCAGGCGTCGCGCCAGTTCGATGCCGGAAGTGCCGGGGAGCATCCAGTCGAGCAGGATCAGGTCCGGCTTGCGGTCGACGATCACCGCGTGCGCCTGCTGGGTATTTTCCGCCTCCAGGCACTCGTAGCCGGCCATCTCCAGGGCCACGGCGATCATCTCGCGAATCGGTGCTTCGTCATCAACGATGAGGATTGTCTTGCCAACCATGGTCTTGCCTCGGGTCGATCTGTCTTGCGCCGCATTAGATAACGAAATTGTGTCAGGTATGTGACACAACGGCGTAGTTTCCGCCGACTGCCCGCGGCGGGGCTATGCTCAACAGGTTCCGGTGCCGTCCCTGCGGGCGGCGAACGCTCCACCTGAAGACACAGGAGAGAGACGCGATGAACAGAATCCACCTGGCGCTGGGTCTGGCGCTGGCCCTGCCGGCGTTCGCCGCGCTGGCCCAGGAAACGGTGGCGCCGGCCACCGAGAAGGACGGCGTGCTGGTCGATGGCAAGGGCATGACGCTCTATACCTACGACAAGGACAGCGAAGGGCAATCCGCCTGTTCCGGGCAGTGCGCGAAGAACTGGCCGCCGCTGGCAGCGGCCCAGGGAGCGCAGGCCAGCGGCGACTGGAGCCTGGTCGCTCGCGAGGACGGCACCCAGCAGTGGGCCTACTACGGCAAGCCCCTTTATACCTTCATCCAGGACAAGAAGCCTGGCGACAAGAACGGTGACGGCAAGATGGGCGCCTGGCACGTCGCCCAGCCGGACATGGACTAGATGGTCGCCGGCCTGCGCGCCGCTCAACGCAGCGCGTAGTCGGCGACCGTGCCGAGGAAGATCGCCAGGCCAGCCCAGTGGTTGTGCAGGAAGGCGCGGAAGCAGGCCTGCGGGTCGCGGTCGCGGGTCGACCAGGCTTCCCAGACGAAGCAGGCCGCCGCCACCGCCAGGCCGAGGTAGAAGCACAGGCCCAGTTCGAAGCGGTTGCCGGCCAGCACTAGCAGGAGCAGGGTCAGGCCCTGCAGGCTGCCGATGATCAGGCGGTCGGCATCGCCGAAGAGGATTGCGGTGGACTTGATGCCGATCTTCAGGTCGTCCTCGCGGTCGGTCATCGCGTAGTAGGAGTCATAGGCGACCGTCCACAGCACGTTGGCCAGGAACAGCAGCCAGGCGCTGGCCGGCAATTCGCCGCGCTCGGCGGTGAAGGCCATCAGGATGCCCCAGGAATAGGCGGCGCCCAGCACCACCTGCGGATAGTAGGTGTAGCGCTTCATGAAGGGGTAGAGCGAGGCCACGGCTACCGCGCCGAACGACAGCCAGACGGTCGTTGCATTGGTCAGCAGGACCAGGCCGAAGCTCAGCGCGACCAGGACGGCGAAGGTGATCCAGGCCTCGCGCACGCTGATCTTGCCGGTGGCCAGCGGGCGCGCCTTGGTGCGTGCGACATGGCCGTCGAAATTGCGGTCGGCGAAATCGTTGATCACGCAGCCGGCGGCGCGCATCAGGATGACGCCGAGGACGAAGATCAGCAGGTTCTTCAGTTCCGGCACGCCGTCCGCGGCGATCCACAGCGACCAGAGGGTCGGCCAGAGCAGCAGGTAGATGCCGATCGGCCGGTCCAGCCGCACCAGTTGGACGAAGTCCCAGGCGCGGGGGTGCAGGCGGGCCAGCGGCTTGATCAGGGTGACGAACATGGGGACCTCCGGAGTCGACCGGGGGATTATACGTCGGCGATTCCCGCCTGGTCCCACAGGCGCGGTAGGTACACCTCCGCCACCAGCACCCCGAGCGCGCCGCGGGAAAACCGTGAGCGACGGCCCCAGAGACCCTCGGCGCGGACCTCGGCGGGCAGACCGGCCGCCGGATAGCGGCAGACTTCGATGGGCCCGCGCTCGAAGGCGCTGTCGCTGAACAGCAACTCGCCCAGCGAGCGGGTGCCGAGCAGCGCCAGGTCGAAGCCCGAGCCTTCCAGGGCGCTGCGCGCCGCCACGCTGCGGGCGAACACCCAGGGACGGTCGTGGCCATGCAGGTAGACCTCGCGGACCCAGCCGCTACTGCCGGTAGGGACGTCGAGCCCCTGGCATTCGTCGTCGCGCAGGGTCTGCCAGCCTTCCAGCAGGGGTTCGACGCGGAACGCGCCGTCGGCCAGGGCGGTCAGGCGCCGGGTCAGCGACCCCTCGTCGAACAGCCAGTCGAGGACGGCGGGGGAGACGCTTGACAGTTGGTCGGCGCGAAGCCAGAGCGCATTGCTGGGCATGACGGGACTACGAGACGGCGGCAGAAGGCGGCGAGGGTAGCACGTTCGGCCGGCGGCCGGTCTGCGACGCGGTGGCGCGTCACCCCCAGCCGTTCAGGCGCAGGGTGGCGCGGACCAGGCGCTGTTCTTCCTGCTCGATCTCCCGCAGGTTGTCGCGGATGCTGTGGATATGTTCGCGCGCCGCCCGTTGCGCCTGGTCCGGCTGGCGCTCGCGGAGGGCCGCGTAGAGGCGCGCGTGCTGGCGGTCGATCTGGCGTTTCTGCGGCGGCCGGTGATAGAGGTTGTTCACTGAGGCGAACACCGTGCTCAGCAGCAGTTCGTTGAGCGATTGCAGGGTATGCACCAGCACCGGATTGTGCGATGCCTCGCTGATCGCCCGGTGGAACGCGTGGTCGCGGCGGGCGTGCTCGCGGGGATCGATCGGCTGGGTTTCCTCGTGGCTGGCGAGCATCTCTTCGTAGCGTCGGGCGAGCAGGACGAAGTCTGCCTCGGTGCCGCGTAGCGCTGCCAGGCGGGCCGCCTCGCCCTCCAGCAGGGCGCGGACTTCGAGCAGGTCGTAGAGGGTGCGCGGCTGGGAGCCGAACAGGTGCATCAGCGGGCTGGCGTCGGCGTTGCGGTCGAGGTCGGCGACGAACGACCCACGGCCATGCTCGGTGTCGATGATGCCGCGCCCGCGCAGCGCCCGCAGGCCCTCGCGCAGGGCCGAGCGCGAGCAGCCGAGCTTGGCCACCAGGCGCCGCTCGGACGGCAGAGCCTGGCCGACCTTGAGCACGCCGTCGACGATCAGCCGCTCGATACGCTCTGCGACCTGGTCGGCCACCCGCTGTTTCTGCATGGAAGCTCCCGTTGCACTGGTAGGACCAGTTGGCTGTCGTTACTCACTATAGAAGCTCAGGGACTTTCTAGCATGCGCCTCATGCCCATGGCTCCTGGTGATACTGGTAGGACCAGTTAGACGCCTGCTGGACCCCGGCGTCCGCGCGGTACAGGCTGGGGACGCTTGCTGATCCCGCCGACAACCACAACAAGGACAGCCGCCATGAACATCCTCTACGACGAGCGTCTGGACGGTCCGCTGCCGCAGGTGGACAAGGATGGCCTGCTGGCCGAGTTGCGCCTCCGCCTGCCCGACCTCGAACTGCTGCACGCCGCGGAAGACCTACGTCCCTACGAGTGCGACGGACTCTCGGCGTATCGCTGCACGCCGTTGCTGGTGGCATTGCCGGAACGCATCGAACAGGTTCAGGGCCTGCTCGCCCTCTGCCATCGGCTGAAGGTGCCGGTCGTGGCGCGCGGTGCCGGCACCGGCCTGTCCGGCGGCGCGCTGCCGCTGGAGAACGGCGTGCTGCTGGTGATGGCGCGTTTCCGGCGGATCCTCGAGATCGATCCGCTGGGTCGTTTCGCCCGGGTCCAGCCTGGCGTGCGCAACCTGGCGATCTCCCAGGCCGCTGCCCCTCATGGTCTGTACTACGCACCGGACCCGTCCTCGCAGATCGCCTGCTCCATCGGCGGCAACGTCGCGGAGAACGCCGGCGGCGTGCATTGCCTGAAGTACGGCCTGACCGTGCACAACCTGTTGCAGGTGGACATCGTGACCCTGGAAGGCGAGCGCCTGAGCCTGGGGTCCAGCGCCCTGGACAGCGCCGGCTTCGACCTGCTGGCGCTGTTCACCGGCTCCGAAGGGCTGCTCGGCGTGGTGGTGGAGGTCACCGTCAGGCTGTTGCCGCGCCCGCCGGTGGCGAAGGTCCTGCTGGCCAGCTTCGACGATGTGGAAAGCGCCGGGCGGGCGGTGGCCGACCTGATCGGTGCCGGCATCGTCCCGGCCGGGCTGGAAATGATGGACAACCTGTCGATCCGCGCCGCCGAGGATTTCATCCACGCCGGTTACCCGGTCGACGCGGCGGCGATCCTGCTCTGCGAACTGGATGGCGTGGAAGCCGACGTGCACGAGGATTGCGAGCGGGTCCGCGAGCTGTTCGAGGCGGCTGGCTCCACCTCGGTGCGACAGGCCCAAGACGAGGCCGAGCGCCAGCGCTTCTGGGCCGGGCGCAAGAATGCGTTTCCGGCGGTCGGGCGGATTTCCCCCGATTACTACTGCATGGACGGCAGCATCCCGCGCCGCGAGCTGCCGCGGGTGCTGCATGGCATCGCCGAGCTTTCGCGCGAATACGGCCTGCGGGTGGCCAACGTATTCCACGCCGGCGACGGCAACATGCACCCGCTGATCCTCTTCGACGCCAACCTGGCGGGCGAGCTGGAGCGCGCCGAAGCGCTGGGCGGCAGGATCCTCGAGTTGTGCGTGGCGGTAGGCGGCAGCATCACCGGCGAACATGGCGTCGGCCGCGAGAAGATCAACCAGATGTGCGCTCAGTTCAATGCCGACGAGCTGACCCTGTTCCACGCCGTGAAGGCGGCGTTCGACCCGGCCGGGCTGCTCAATCCCGGCAAGAACGTGCCCACCCTGCATCGCTGCGCCGAGTTCGGCGCCATGCACGTCCGCCACGGTCGACTGCCGTTCCCCGAACTGGAGCGTTTCTGATGAGCCAGCCGTATTTCGATCCGGACGCTGGCGCCGACCATGCCGGCGCGCTGCTCGAGCGGGTCCGCGACGCCCTGGCGCGGCGCGCGCCGCTGCGCATCGTCGGTGGCGATAGCAAGGCGTTCCTCGGCAGGCCGGTTGCGGGCGAACCGCTGGCGCTCGCCGAACACCGTGGGATCGTCGCCTACGATCCCTGCGAACTGGTGATCACCGCCCGTGCCGGTACGCCGCTGGACGAGCTACAGGCCGTGCTGGCGCGCGGCGGGCAGATGCTTGCCTGCGAGGCGCCGGGTTTCGGCGGCCGGGCGACGGTCGGCGGGGTGCTCGCCAGCGGCCTGTCCGGACCGCGCCGGCCCTGGGCGGGAGCGGTACGCGATTGCGTCCTCGGGACGCGGCTGATCAGTGGCCTGGGCACCCACCTGCGCTTCGGCGGCGAGGTGATGAAGAACGTCGCCGGCTACGACCTGTCGCGGTTGCTGGCGGGCAGCTTCGGTTGCCTCGGGGTGGTCACCGAAGTGTCCTTCAAGGTGCTACCCATGCCGCGCTGCCAGGCCGGCCTGAGCCTGGACCTGCCGGTGGCGACGGCGTTGCGCAAGCTGGCCGAGTGGGGAGGCCAGCCATTGCCGATCAGTGCGGCCTGCCACGACGGCGAAGCCCTGCGCCTGCGCCTGGAGGGCGGCGAGGGCTCGGTACGCTCGGCGCGCGACCGCCTCGGTGGCGAAGCGCTCGAGGACGGCTTCTGGGCCGACCTGCGCGAGCAGCGCCTGCCGTTCTTCGACGACCCGCGACCGCTCTGGCGCCTGTCGCTGCCGGCGCTGGCGCCGGAGACGCCGTTGCCCGGTCGTCAGTTGCTGGACTGGGGCGGGGCGCTGCGCTGGCTGAAAAGCGACGCGCCGGCCGCGGACATCCGTGCGTGGGCCGCCGCCCATGGCGGTCACGCCACCTGCTACCGCGCCGGCCATCTCGATGCGCCGTTCCAGCCGCTACCGCCTGGACTGCTCGGCCTGCACCGGGCACTCAAACGCCAGCTCGACCCGCAGGGCATCTTCAATCCCGGGCGGATGTACGCCGAACTCTGAGGAGGCGCGATGCAAACCAACCTCTGCGATTCCGCCCGGCAACGCGCCGAGGCCGCCGAAGCCGAGCGCATCCTGCGCAGCTGCGTGCACTGCGGTTTCTGCAACGCCACCTGCCCGACCTACCAGGAGCTGGGCGACGAACTCGACGGCCCGCGCGGACGGATCTACCTGATCAAGCAGTTCCTCGAGCGCGACGAGGCCAGCGAGCGCACCCGCCTGCACCTCGATCGCTGCCTGAGCTGCCGCAACTGCGAAACCACCTGCCCGTCCGGAGTCGAGTACCACAAGCTGCTGGATATCGGCCGCGACCTACTCGCCGAACGCCTGCCGCGCGGCTTCCGGCAACGCCTGCTGCGCGACGGGCTGCGCCTGCTGGCCCCGCGCCCGGGGTTGTTCGGCGCGCTGGCCGGCGCTGCCGGGCGGCTGAGGCCTCTGCTGCCTGAGGCGATGCAGGGCAAGCTGCCACGTCGGGTCGCGGCGCCGGGCAGGCGGCCGCAGCCCCGGCATGCGCGGCGCGTGCTGCTGCTCGAGGGTTGCGTGCAGCCGGCGCTGTCGCCGAACACCAACGCCGCCGCCGCGCGGGTTCTGGACCGCCTGGGAATCAGCGTGACGCCGGCGGCCGCGGCCGGCTGCTGCGGCGCGCTGGATTTCCACCTGGATGCGCAGGAGCGCGGCCGCCAGCGCGCGCGGCGCAATATCGACGCCTGGTGGCCGTTGCTGCGCGAGGGTGCCGAGGCCATCGTGCAGACCGCCAGCGGCTGCGGCGCCTTCGTCAAGGACTACGCCTACCTGCTGCGCGACGACCCACGGTACGCGGACAAGGCGCACGAGGTCGCCGCCGCTGCCCGCGACCTGGTGGAAGTGCTTCGCGACGAGCCGCTGGAGTCCCTCGGCCTGCGCTGCGACCAGCGCCTGGCGTTCCACTGCCCATGCACACTGCAGCACGCGCAACGACTGGGCGGGGCCGTGGAGGCGGTGCTGCGGCGACTGGGCTTCCATCTCACCGAGGTGGCCGACGGTCATCTCTGCTGCGGGTCCGCCGGCACCTACTCGCTGACCCAGCCGGCGCTGTCCCGGCGTCTGCGCGACAACCGCCTGGACGCCCTGGAAAGCGGCGCGCCGGATGTCATCGCCACGGCCAACGTCGGTTGCCAGGCCCATCTCGACGGGGCCGGACGGACCCCGGTACGCCACTGGATCGAGCTGCTCGACCAGGCCTTGCCCGGAGGAGAGTGAAACCATGCACAGCAAGCCGGTACTAGGCCGCGAGGAGGTCGCCCGCGTCCTTGGCGCGGCCCGCGAGGAGGCACAGCGCCAAGGCTGGGCGGTGAGCATCGCGGTGGTCGACGACGGCGGCCACCCGCTGGCGCTGGAGCGCCTCGACGGCTGCGCGCCGATCGGTGCCTACATCGCGACGGAAAAGGCCCGCAGCGCCGCCCTGGGACGCCGGGAAACGAAGCGCTACGAGGACATGATCAACGGCGGACGCAGCGCCTTCCTCTCGGTGCCGCTGCTGCAGGCCACCCTGGAGGGCGGTGTGCCGATCCTGGTGGACGGACAGGTGGTCGGCGCGGTCGGGGTTTCCGGCGTACGCGCCGAAGAGGACGCCCGGGTGGCGCGGATCGGAGCCGAGGGGTTGTGAGGCGACCGGTGGGCACCACCCATCTTTGGTTGGCCCGTTCGGCACCACCTTGCCTTTCGGGCAGGTTGGCGGACAGGGTGGATTTGTTATAGGTTGCCGGCGCTGAACCGTGGTAACCCGCCCGAGGTAAACAATGAAGAAGTGGCAATGCGTGGTGTGTGGACTGATCTATGACGAGGCCAAAGGCTGGCCGGAAGAAGGCATCGAGGCGGGAACGCGCTGGGAAGACGTGCCTGAAGACTGGCTGTGCCCCGACTGCGGCGTCGGCAAGCTGGACTTCGAGATGATCGAAATCGGCTGAGCCCCGCTCGCCGGCGAAGAAGGCGGCCCTGGCCGCCTTTTTTCATGCCTGGCCAGCGGCCGTCCAGGAGTTATCCTTGGGACTTGGGTCCGGTCATTGACTGTCCTGCCGGGAACGCCCGGCAGCCTTGCCGTTGGCCGGCCACCGACGCTGAGCTAGGTTCGACGAACGAGGAGGGTGGCTATGCGCAAGTGGCAATGCGTGGTCTGCGGCTTCATCTACGACGAAGCCCTGGGCCTGCCCGAAGAAGGCATTCCGGCGGGAACCCGTTGGGAAGACATCCCGGCGGACTGGGTCTGCCCGGATTGCGGTGTCGGCAAGATCGATTTCGAGATGATCGAGATCGCCTGAGCGAAATCCACAGAAGCGGCGCCCGGCGCCGGCAATCACAGAGGAACGGAAATGAGCGAGCGTGCGCCCCTGGTAATCATCGGAACCGGCCTGGCGGGCTACAACCTGGCCCGCGAGTGGCGCAAGCTGGACAGCGAGACGCCGCTGCTGATGATCACCGCCGACGACGGCCGTTCCTATTCCAAGCCGATGCTCTCCACCGGCTTCTCGAAGAACAAGGACGCCGACGGCCTGGCCATGGCCGAACCGGGCGCCATGGCCGAGCAACTGAACGCACGCATCCTGACCCATACCCGGGTCACCGGTATCGATCCCGGCCATCAGCGGATCTGGATCGGCGAGGAAGAGGTGCGTTATCGCGACCTGGTCCTGGCCTGGGGCGCGGAGCCGATCCGGGTGCCGGTCGAGGGCGATGCCCAGGAAGCGCTCTACCCGATCAACGACCTGGAAGACTACGCGCGCTTCCGCCAGGCGGCTGCCGGCAAGCGCCGGGTACTGCTGCTCGGTGCGGGGCTGATCGGTTGCGAATTCGCCAACGACCTCTCCAGCGGCGGCTACCAGCTCGACGTGGTGGCGCCTTGCGAGCAGGTCATGCCGGGCCTGCTCCACCCGGCCGCGGCGAAGGCCGTGCAGGCAGGCCTGGAAGGCCTCGGCGTGCGCTTCCACCTGGGGCCGGTGCTGGCCAGCCTGAAGAAGGCCGGCGAGGGGCTGGAAGCGCATCTTTCGGATGGCGAGGTGATTCCCTGCGACCTGGTGGTCTCCGCCGTCGGCCTGCGTCCGCGCACCGAACTGGCCTTCGCCGCCGGGCTGGCGGTCAACCGCGGGATCGTCGTCGACCGCTCGCTGCGCACCTCCCACGCCAACATCTACGCGCTGGGCGACTGCGCCGAAGTGGACGGCCTCAACCTGCTCTATGTGATGCCGCTGATGGCTTGCGCACGCGCGCTGGCGCAGACCCTCGCCGGCAACCCCAGCCAGGTGGCCTACGGTCCCATGCCGGTGACGGTGAAGACCCCGGCCTGCCCGCTGGTGGTGTCGCCGCCGCCCCGCGGAATGGATGGCCAATGGCTAGTGGAAGGCTCTGGAACGGACCTCAAGGTCCTGTGCCGGGATACCGCTGGTCGAGTGATCGGTTATGCCCTGACCGGAGCGGCGGTGAACGAAAAATTGGCCCTGAACAAAGAGTTACCCGGCCTCATGGCTTGAATGCCATTGGTTCCGGCCGTTATGCCGTCGAGACTTGCGGCAAAATTGTCGGACGATACTGGCGCAGTCCTCGGGAGCATGCCATCCTCCATCGCGTCTACCGCAGTCTAGAGCCTATGGTTCCGGTGGACTGCGGTGCCTTTGAGCGCTGCTGGGAAGACAGCACGGACACAAAAACAACAAACCGTCAAAGAGGCAACTATGCGTAAACCAGAACTAGCCGCCGCTATCGCCGAAAAGGCCGATCTCACCAAGGAACAGGCCAATCGCGTTCTCAACGCCCTGTTGGATGAAATCACCGGCGCGCTGAACCGCAAGGACAGCGTGACCCTGGTCGGTTTCGGCACCTTCCTGCAACGCCATCGCGGAGCCCGCACGGGGAAGAACCCGCAGACCGGCCAGCCGGTGAAGATCAAGGCCAGCAACACCGTCGCCTTCAAGCCGGGCAAGGCCCTGCGCGACGCGGTCAACTGACCGCCGAGAGCCCGGAGTCAGAGCGGCTCCGGGCTTCGTCGAAGACGCTTCCGCGCTCATCGAAAGGACAGCTGTAGTCCTCCTCGCGAACAGCTACAATGCGCCGCTCATCTCCCCGGATATCGAGGCGCGTGCATGAAATTTCGTCTTCTCCTGTGGATGCTTGGTCGCCTGATGGCCAAGGCCAGCCGCGACAATCCCGCTTTCCAGAAGCAGCTCGAGGGCAAGGACCTGGTGTTCCAGTTGCATACCCTCGACGGCAAGGTGGCGCGCCACTACCTGGTCAGGGACCTGCGCGTCAGCAGCAAGCGCGGTACCCATCCGCAACCGGCTTTTTCCCTGGGGTTCAAGGACGGAGCCTACGGTTTCGCCGCGATGACTTCGAAGAACCCGCAGTTGGCCTTCATGCAGGGCATCCAGAACAAGGACATCCAGATACAGGGCAATCCGGCGCTGGTGATCTGGTTCCAGGGTCTGGTGAAGTACCTCAAGCCGAAGAAGAAGGCTCCGGAGAAGAAAGCCGCCTGAGGGCGGCTTTCGATCTCATCCGGGCTGCGGCCGCAGCCTTTCGGTAGTGCGTTTCGCAGCGGACTACCCGGTCACCCCGGCAAGCGATTGAACTGGGCCGCCAGTTCGCGCAGGGCCGCTTCCGCTTCCAGCACCTTTTTCACGGCGTCCCCGGCCTTCTCCGGGGTGATCCCTAGGCGCTCGTACAATGCCGCCGGAATCGCTTGCTGCGGGCCATCGCCGATGCCGCTGTTGCGCAGCAACCGGTTGGTCAGGCAGATCAGGTTGGCGTAGACCGCGTTCGGCCCGGTGTAGCTGGGGTCCTGCTGGAAGCGCAGGGCGCAATAGAGGTCGTCAGGCATGTCCCAGACGCGCATCAGCCAGGCGCCGATCTGCTCGCGGGTGATCCCCAGTAGGTGCTGTTCGATATAGGCATGGCCGAGGTGCGGGTTGACCTCCAGGTGCCGGCAGATCAGCGAGAAATGCGGCGGGAAGACATGCGCCAGGACCAGGTAGCCGAAATTGTGCAGCAGGCCGCCCAGGTAGCTCAGGCCGGACTCCGGGCGCAGCTCGCGCGGCATGGCGCGGGTCAGGCCCTCGATCACCGCTGCGGTGTAGATCGCTTGCTGCCAGTAGGGCGTGGCCTGCTGTGGCTGGTCCTTGGGCAGGCTCAGGCTCTTGCCCAGGGCGAGGCCGAGGGCCAGGTTGATCACCAGGTCGAAACCGAGGACGCGGACGATCGCGTCTTCCACCGAGCGGATCTTGCCCGGCGCGGCGTAGTAGGGCGAGGCCGCCCAACTGACCACCTGGGCGGCGAGCGCCGGATCGGTTTCCACCAGGCCGGTGATGTCGTCGACGCTGGCGTTGGGGTCGACCCGCAGCTTGATGATCTTCTGCGCCGTCTGCGGCAGCGGTGGAATCTCGATGGTCTGCTCCAGGCGCTGCTGGATGCGCCGGGCGGTGAAGGCCTGCACGGCCTGGCTGATTTCCGCGCGGTCGTCGTCCGGGCGGTCAAGGTTCAGGTTGATGTTTTCCAGCGGTTCGCCGAAGCGCGCGGCGCTGGCCTTGCCCAGCAGGCCGCGGAAGTCGTTGCTGGCGATCTCCAGGAGGATGCCGGGCTGGCCGGACTCGATCAGCAGGCGCGGTTCCTGCAACAGGCGCTCGTCGTACAGGCAGGGCGAACTGGTCAGGGGCGGCAACGCCGGCAGGCGGTGCAACTCGTGCTTGCCGAGCATTCGCTCCAGGCGCTCGGGCTTGATCGCCAGCAGCTTGCGGCCGGTCAGTTCGGTGAGCCGGGCGAGGTCCAGCAACTGGCTCTGCGGGAACAGCACCAGCAGGGTGCCGACGGCGTCGTCCAGCAGCACCGCCTGGACCCGGCGGGCGGCAGGCAGCTCCGCGCTGTCGCTGACCTCGCGGCAGGCGATGCCTAGCTTGGCGAGCAGCTGGAGGATGACCTGGGGGGCGTGCGGAGCATCGGCGGAGGCCAGGGCGGCTTCTGTCATGACGAGACCATGCGAGCTGGATTTTCCCTCAGTATAACCAGAGCTGCTTCAAGACTGAGACCTACGCCGGTCAGCGAGAGCGAAATAGATCACACTTGACCGTATTGCTGGCCGTGGCGCAACCACCGTTCGAGCAGCGGGCTGACATGCTGCGGCCAGTGCGCCAGGAGGGATTGGGCGGCATCGCGGACCGCCGGCAGCAGGTCTGCGTCGCGCATCAGGTCGGCGACCTTGAATTGCAGCAGGCCGGTCTGGCGGGTGCCGAGCATTTCGCCGGGGCCGCGCAATTCCAGGTCCTTCTCGGCGATGACGAAGCCGTCGCTGGTTTCGCGCATGATGCCCAGCCGCTCGCGGCCGATCTGCGACAGCGGTGGGTGGTAGAGCAGCACGCAGTGGCTGGCGGCGCTGCCCCGGCCAACCCGGCCGCGTAGCTGGTGCAGTTGGGCCAGGCCAAGGCGCTCGGGGTTCTCGATGATCATCAGGCTGGCGTTGGGCACGTCGACGCCGACCTCGATCACCGTGGTCGCCACCAGCAGTTGCAACATGCCTTCCTTGAAGGCCTCCATCACCACGGCCTTGTCCGCCGGCTTCATGCGCCCGTGGATCAGGCCGACACGCAGTTCGCCCAGCGCCCAGGAAAGCTCTTCGTAGGTGGTCTCGGCGGCTTGGCAGGTAAGCTCCTCGGACTCTTCGATCAGGGTACACACCCAGTAGGCCTGGCGCCCTTCGCGGCAAGCCGCGCGGACTCGCTCGATCACCTCGATACGGCGGCTGTCGGCCACCAGCACGGTATTCACCGGGGTACGCCCGGGCGGCAGCTCGTCGAGGATCGAGGTGTCGAGGTCGGCATAGGCGCTCATCGCCAGGGTCCGCGGGATCGGCGTGGCGGTCATGATCAACTGGTGTGGGCAGAGCCTGCCGTCCACGCCCTTCTGGCGCAGGGCCAGGCGCTGCTGCACGCCGAAGCGGTGCTGTTCGTCGATGATCGCCAGTGCAAGGCGCTTGAATTTCACTTCATCCTGGAACAGCGCGTGGGTGCCGACCACCATCGGCGCGCCGTCGCCGATGCGTTCCAGTGCCGCCGCGCGGGCCTTGCCCTTGAGCTTGCCGGCCAGCCACGCGACTTCGATGTCCAGCGGCTGGAGCCACTTGCTGAAGTTGAGGAAATGCTGCTCGGCGAGGATCTCGGTCGGCGCCATCAGCGCCACCTGGTAACCGGCCTCTATGGCTTGCAGGGCGGCGAGGGCGGCGACCACGGTCTTGCCGGCGCCGACGTCGCCTTGCACCAGGCGCAGCATCGGTTCGTCCTGGGCCAGGTCGTAGGCGATCTCCGCGCCGACCCGGCGTTGCGCGCCGGTCGGCTGGAAGCCGAGGTTGGCAAGGAAGCGTTTCGGCAAGCGGCTGGCCGCCGGCAAGCGCGGCGCTGCCTGCGAGCGCACGGCTTCGCGCAGGCGCTGCAGGGATAACTGGTGGGTCAGCAGTTCTTCGAAGGCCAGGCGCAACTGCGCCCAGTGCCGGCCTTCGGCCAGTTCCTCGATGTCGGCATCCGGCGGCGGCCGGTGCAGGTAGCGGATCGCCTGGTCGAGCGGGCCAAGTTGGTAATCGCGGGCCAGTTCCGCCGGCAGCCAGTCGGGCAGGCTGCTGGGGCCGAGCATGGCCAGGGCCTGTTGGCTCAACTGGCGCAGGCGCTGCTGGGTGAGGCCCTCGGTAGTCGGGTAGATCGGCGTCAGGGTCTGCTCCACCGGAATCGGCTCGTCGCCGTTCAGCGCGCGGTATTCCGGATGGTAGATCTCCAGGCCCGAGGCACCCGGCCGGACTTCGCCGTAGCAGCGCAGGTGGGTGCCGCGCTTGAGACCGTCCTTCTGCGCCTGGCTGAAATGGTAGAAGCGCAGGCTCAGGGTGCCGCTGCCGTCCTGCAGGCGCACCAGCAGGCTGCGGCGGCGCCCCATCACCACGTCGGCGCCGGCCACCACGCCCTCGACCACCGCGTCGGCCCCTGGCCGCAGGGCGCCGATGGCGGTGACGCGGGTACGGTCCTGGTAGCGCAGGGGCAGGTGGAACAGGATGTCCTGCAGGGTTTCCAGGCCTACCCGAGCGAGCTTCTCCGCCAGCGCGGCGCCTACGCCCTTTAGCGCGGTGACCGGGACCCTGGACAGCTCGGTCATGCTATTTGCGGTTGTTCCTGGGTTTGCGGACGGGCCACCGAGCACAGGCGGATCGAGTCGGCCAGCACTTCGATGGCGCGTGGACGCGGGAAGCTGGCGCGCCAGGCGATGGCAACGGTACGGAACGGCACCGGCGCGCTGAACGGGCGCACTTCGATGACGCCCGGCGCGTAGTGGTGGCTGTCCACCGCGGAGAACGGCAGCACCGAGACGCCCAGTCCGGAGGCGACCATGTGGCGGATGGTCTCCAGCGACGAGGACTCCACCGTGGTGTGCTTGTTCTCGTCGCCCTTGCGCACGGTCGGGCAGGCTTCCAGCACCTGGTCGCGGAAGCAGTGGCCTTCGCCGAGCAGGAGCAGGCTCTTGTCGTTGAGCAGCTCGGAATCGATGCTGGCCTTGGCGGTCCAGGGATGGTCGGCCGGCATCAGCACATAGAAGGGCTCGTCGAACAGCGGCTTGGTCAGGACGTCGGCTTCCTGGAACGGCAGGGCGATGATGATCGCGTCGAGTTCGCCGGTACGCAGCTTGTCGCGGAGGATATGGGTGAAGTTCTCCTCGATGTACAGCGGCATCTGCGGCGCGACCCGGTGCAGCTGGGGAATCAGGTGCGGGAACAGGTAGGGACCGATGGTGTAGATGGCGCCGACCTTCAGCGGCGCGGCCAACTGGTTCTTGCCGGCCTGGGCCAGCTCGCGGATGCCCTGGGCCTGTTCGAGGACCTTCTGCGCCTGGGCGACGATGCCTTCGCCCACTGGCGTCAGGCGCACGGCGCTCTTGCTGCGCTCGAAGATCAGCACCCCCAGCTCGTCCTCGAGCTTCTTCACGCCGACCGAGAGGGTCGGTTGGCTGACGTGGCAACGCTCGGCGGCGCGGCCGAAGTGTTGTTCCTGGGCGAGGGTGACGATGTAGCGCAGTTCGGTGAGGGTCATGGCTGCTCATCCGTTAAGATCGGCCAAGCATAGCGGCTGCACCGCCGCGAACCAACCTCCGGGGGCATGATCGGGCGTGCATTGCAGACGATTCGACGCCTACACTGCCCGCCTTGTTGTAGGAAGGAGACGGCTTCATGTCGCAAACAGTGATGATCGCCGGCTGCGGCGATGTCGGCGGGCGCCTCGGCGAGGCGCTGCTGGCCGATGGCTGGCGGGTCCATGGCCTGCGTCGCTCGGTGGACGCCTTGCCGCAGGGGATCCTGCCGGTGGCTGGCGATCTGCAGGCTCCGGAGTGTCCCGCGCAGTGGCCGAGCGAGCCGCTCGACTACCTGGTGTACAGCGCCGCCGCCAGTCAGCACGACGAGGCTGGCTACCGTGCCGCCTACGTCGACGGCCTGCGCCATGTGCTGGGCTGGTTGCAGGCCCACGGCCAGCGGCCCAGGCGCCTGCTGTTCGTCTCCAGCACCGGGGTCTACGCGCAGACCGATGGCGGCTGGATCGACGAGGAGTCGCCGGCGCTTTCCCAGGCCTATTCCGGACGGATCATGCTCGACGCCGAGCAGGTCGCGCTGGACAGCGGGATACCGGCTACCCGCGTGCGCCTGGCCGGCATCTACGGTCCGGGGCGGGAGTGGCTGCTCAACCAGGTGCGCCAGGGGTACCGGGTGGTCAGCGAGCCGCCCCTGTATGCCAACCGGATCCACGCCGACGATGCGGCCGGGCTGCTGGCCTTCCTGTTGCGCGCCGATGCCGGCGGCCAGGCGCTGGAGGACTGCTACATCGGTGTCGACGACGCGCCCGTGGCGATGCACGAGGTGGTCGACTACCTGCGCCAGCGCCTGGGCGTCAGCCAATGGGCCGACGAACATTCGGTACGCCGCGCCGGCAGCAAGCGTTGCAGCAACCGCCGCGCCCGGGCGCTCGGCTGGGTGCCGCGCTATCCCAGCTACCGCGAGGGCTACGCGGCGGTGCTCGGGGACGCCTGATGGCTGCCAACCGGTTGTTGGCGCGTCCCTGGCTGCCTGGCGTGGAACTGTTCCATGCGGACTTCTCCGGCCAGGCGTTCGGCCGCCACAGCCATTCGGCCTTCGCCATCGGCTCGATCCTCCACGGCGTCGGCGGCTACCAGTGCCGCGGGCGGCGCCATGCGCTGCCGGCCGGCACCCTGTCGCTGATGAACCCGGAAGAGCCACATACCGGGCACGCCGAATCCGAGCGGCTGGTCTACCGGATGCTCTATGTCGAGGAAACGCGCCTGCTCGGCCTGCTCGGCCGCAAACAGTTGCCGCGCGGCTTCGGCGAACTGAACCCGGCCGACGACGGCAGCGTGGCGGCTGGCCTGGCGTGGCTGGCCGAGGATTTCCAGCGCAGCGACGCATTGGGGTTGGAAAGCCGCCTGCTGGCCTTGCTCGAACAGGTCTTCGTGCGCCACGGCGGCTTGCGCCCGGCGGCTGCGGCGCCCCGCGACGGCGGAACCACCGCACGCCTGCGCGATTACCTGGAAGCGCATGCCACCGAGGCGCTCGGTCTGGACCAACTGGCGCAGTTGCTGCAGCGCCACCCGCGCCATCTGATCGAGGCTTTCCGGCGTGCCTACGGCGTACCTCCGCATACCTACCAACTGCAATGCCGGGTGCGCCAGGCCAAGCGCCTGTTGCTGGAAGAACGGCCGCTGGCGGAACTCGCCCAGCACCTCGGCTTCTACGACCAGGCGCACTTCTCCACGACCTTCCGGCGTTTCACCGGGGTCACTCCGGGGCAGTTCCGGCGCAGCGCCAAGACCTGAGTTTTTTCCAATACGGCGCCCGCCGCGCTGCACAGACTGGAGGCCTTCGCGTTTCGAGGGACCTTCATGTTCGCCGCGTTCGTCCTTGTCGCCAGTACCCATTTCGCTGCCCTGCTGTCGCCGGGGCCGGACTTCTTCCTGTTGGTACGCGCCGCCCTGCTGCGCGACCGGCGCCAGGCCGACGGGGTGGCCGCCGGCATCGCCCTGGCCAACCTCCTGAGCATGCTGCTGGTGCTCGGCCTGCTGGCCAGCGTGCCGGACTCGGCGCACAGCGCCTTGCGCTGGCTGCAGGTGCTCGGCGGACTGTACTTCCTCTGGCTGGCGGGCCAGGCGCTGCTTGCGCAGCGGCGACTGGAAATGCCGGCGCAGCGCGACGTCCCGTCCCGCGGCGGCTATCTGCGCGGGCTGCGCGACGGCCTGCTGGCGAGCAGCCTGAATCCCAAGCTGCCGATCTTCTATGCGGGGCTGTTCGGCGTGCTGGCGCGCTTCAGCCTGCCGGGCTGGGCGCTGGCCCTGTGCCTGGCGTGGATGAGCCTGGCGGTGCTGTGCTGGGACATGGCGCTGGTGCGCCTGCTGGACAGGCCGCGCTGGCGCGGCTGGTTGCAACGGCGGGTAGGTGCGCTGGACCGGCTGTGCGGCGTTCTGCTGCTGGCGCTGGGCGGCTGGCTGGTGCTGGCCGCCCTCTGAGAGGCGTCAGCGCTCCAGTAGCCAGACGCGCTTGCCGGGCACGTAGCTGGGCATCTCGTTGGCGCCGGCGGTGTTGACCGCCTCGAACAGTTGCAGCTCGTCGTCGTCGAGGCTGAACAGCAGTTCGCGGCCGCGGTTGCCTTGTTGCAGCCAGATGCTGTCGTTGTCGCCGCTCATCGCCGCGCAATCGCCGGCCAGGCACAGCGCGTAGCGTTCGGCGCCGGGCAGACCGCTGACCAGGCCATTGGCCTGGAACTCGACCTTGCCGCCCTGGCCCTGGCCTTCGCGGATCTTCCAGCTGCCCTTCAGATAGCTGCCGTACAAGGCCCGCTCGAAACCGCTGCCGGCAGGGCTGTTGGCCGCGGGTTGCGGGTCGAGACGGCGGAAACGCTGTTCCGGGCCGTTGGCGCTGGCCTGCTGGATCAGCTCCTTGCCGTCCAGTTCGAGGCTCTCCTGGTTGTCGTCGCCATAGAAGGCAACCTTCCAGTGCTCGTCATCGCTCTTGCTCAGGGTCCCTTCGCCCAGTTCGAAGCCGTTGCTGAAGGTGGCTTCGCCTGCCTTGCTGTCGAGCTTCCATTCCAGGTTCGGGCCATAGGCGAGCAGGGCCTCGCGCAGCTTGCCGTCCTTGCTCGCGGCGTCGATCGCGGCCTGGTTGATCCAGGTGCCGGACGGATCGGCCGTGCCGGCGCAGCCGGCCAGCAGGGTGGCGGCTGCGGCGAGGAAAATCACGCGGCGCATCGTGCTACTCCATGCAGAGCGACGGGGCCTTGGGCCCCGTCGCGAACATCCGGCTTACTCGAGGACGACGATGGCGTCCATTTCCACCTGTGCGCCCTTCGGCAGGGCGGCTACGCCGATAGCGGCGCGCGCCGGGTAGGGCTGGGTGAAGTAGCGGCCCATGATCTCGTTGACCTTGGCGAAGTGCGACAGGTCGGTGAGGAAGATGTTCAGCTTGGCGACGTCGTGCAGGTAGCCGCCGGAAGCCTCGATCACCGCCTTGAGGTTCTCGAACACCTGGACGGTCTGCTCCTCGAAGCCTTCCACCAGTTCCATGGTCTTCGGGTCCAGCGGGATCTGCCCGGACACGTAGACGGTATTGCCGGCCTTGATGGCCTGGGAGTAGGTGCCGATGGCGGCCGGGGCGTTGTCGGTGTGGATAACGGTCTTGGTCATGGGAACTCCTTGCTGAAATCGAGTGGGCGCGGGGGCGCCGGATGACACAGGAAAAAGCGGGTCAGCTACGCAGGCGGGTGATCCGGATCACTCCCTTGAGGGCGCGCAGCTTCTTGATGACGCGGGCCAGGTGGACGCGATCGTGCACGCTGACGACCAGCTGGACCACGCTGATGCGGCCGTCGCGCTCGTCCATGCTGATCTTCTCGATGTTGCCGTCGGCCGCGTTGACGCTGGTGGCGAGCAGGGCGATCAGGCCACGCTGGTGCTCCAGCTCGACGCGCAGTTCGACATTGAATTCGCCGGTGACATCCTTGGCCCAGCTGAGCTGGATGCATTTTTCCGGGTTGTGGCGTACTTCGCTGATGTTCTTGCAGCTTTCCAGGTGCACCACCATGCCCTTGCCGGCGGACAGGTGGCCAACGATCGGGTCGCCGGGAATCGGCGTGCAGCACTTGGCGTAGCTCAGGACCAGGCCTTCGGTGCCGCGGATCGCCAGCGGACCCTCGGCGCTTGGCGCTTCCTCGCCCTCGCTGGACAGTAGGCGGCGGGCGACCACGTAGGCCATGCGGTTGCCCAGGCCGATCTCTTCCAGCAGGTCCTCGAAGACTTCCATGCGGTACTCGGCGAGCACGGCCTGGATGCGTTCCTGGGGAATCTTCTCGAGGTGGCTGTCGAAGCCGGTAAGGGTCTTGTTCAGCAGGCGCTCGCCGAGGTTGATCGACTCGGAGCGGCGTTGCAGCTTGAGCGCATGGCGGATATGGGTGCGCGCCTTGCCGGTGACCACGAAGCTCAGCCAGGCCGGGTTCGGCCGGGCGCCCGGGGCGGTGACGATTTCCACCGTCTGGCCGCTCTGCAACGGCTCGGAGAGCGGCGCCAGGCGACGGTTGATGCGGCAGGCGATGCAACTGTTGCCGACGTCGGTGTGCACCGCGTAGGCGAAGTCGACCGCGGTGGAACCCTTGGGCAGTTCCATGATGCGGCCCTTGGGCGTGAACACGTAGACCTCGTCCGGGAACAGGTCGATCTTCACGTTCTCGATGAATTCCAGCGAGTTGCCGGCGCGCTGCTGCAGTTCCAGCACGCCCTTCACCCATTGCCGGGCGCGGGCATGGGTGCCCTTGGGCGTCTCGTCGTTGGACTTGTACAGCCAGTGCGCGGCGATCCCGTGGTTGGCCATCTCTTCCATCTCGCGGGTACGGATCTGGATCTCGATGGGCACCCCGTGCATGCCGAACAGGGTGGTATGCAGCGACTGGTAGCCGTTGGCCTTGGGAATCGCGATGTAGTCCTTGAAGCGTCCGGGGAACGGCTTGTACAGGCTGTGCACGGCGCCCAGCACGCGATAGCAGGTATCGACCTTGTCGACGATGATGCGGAAGGCGTAGACGTCCATGATCTCGTTGAACGCCTTACGCTTGCCGCGCATCTTCTGGTAGATGCTGTAGAGGTGCTTCTCGCGGCCGATCACCTGGCCTTCCATGCCTTCGCGGGCGAGGCAGTTGACCAGCGACTCCTGGATCTTGCCGACGATCTCGCGGCGGTTGCCGCGGGCCTTCTTCACCGCCTGGCGGATGCGCTCGGCGCGCATCGGGTGCATGGCCTTGAAACCTAGGTCCTCGAACTCCACGCGCATGGTGTGCATGCCCAGGCGGTTGGCGATGGGCGCGTAGATTTCCAGGGTTTCCTTGGCGATGCGCCGGCGCTTTTCGCCGGACAGCACCTCGAGGGTGCGCATGTTGTGCAGGCGGTCGGCCAGCTTGACCAGGATCACGCGGATGTCGCGGGCCATGGCCATGGCCATCTTCTGGAAGTTCTCGGCCTGGGCCTCGGCCTTGGTCTCGAAGTTCATCTGGGTCAGCTTGCTGACCCCGTCGACCAGTTCCGAAACCGTCTCGCCGAACTGCGCGGTGAGCGCTTCCTTGGCGATGCCGGTGTCCTCGATCACGTCGTGCAGCATCGCGGCCATCAGGCTCTGATGGTCCATGTGCATGTCGGCGAGGATGTTGGAGACCGCCAGCGGGTGGGTCACGTACGGTTCGCCGCTGCGGCGGCGTTGCCCGTCGTGGGCCTGCTCGGCGTAGTAGTAGGCGCGGCGGACCAGGTTGACCTGGTCCGGCCCGAGGTAGCTCGACAGTCTGTCGGCGAAGGCGTCTATGCCCGGCAAGGGTTCACCCCCTGCCCGTAGGCGGGTTGCGGCGCTCGCAGGCGACGTCGAGCCGAGGCCATGGCTTACAGGGCCTCGGTGTTGGCCTCGTCGTCGAACGCTGCGAACAGCGGTTCGTCCTCGACGATGTCTTCCTGCTGGACGACGTTCTCATCGACCAGGCCGGAAGCGATCTCGCGCAGGGCGACGACGGTCGGCTTGTCGTTTTCCCAGGCCACTTTCGGCTCCTTGCCGCCGGTAGCCAGCTGACGGGCGCGCTTGGTGGCGAGCATGACCAGCTCGAAACGGTTATCGACGTTGTCCAGGCAGTCTTCAACGGTGACGCGGGCCATGGTGTTCCTCGTAACGAAAAGTGAGCCCGACGTTTGCCGGGCGGACTGAATAGTCTAAAAAATCGCCAATCTTTATGGAAGAGCCGATTTAGGCGAGCAGACGACCGAGCAGTTCGGCGTGGCGTTGCTGCTGGGCGTCCTGGCGCAACTGGCGGGCGCGGAAGATCGCCTTGAGGTCGTCCAGGGCGTGGGCGAAATCGTCGTTGATCACCAAGTGATCGTACTCCACGTAGTGGCTCATTTCGCTGACGGCTTCGCGCATGCGCCGCTCGATCACCTCGTCGCTGTCCTGGCCGCGGTTGGTCAGGCGCTGGCGCAGGGCTTCCTGGCTCGGCGGGAGGATGAAGATCGATTGGGCCTCGGGCATCAGCCGGCGCACCTGCTGGGCGCCCTGCCAGTCGATCTCGAGGATCAGGTCGAGGCCTTCGGCGAGGGTTTTCTCGACCCAGCGCTGCGAGGTGCCGTAGAGGTTGCCGAAGACTTCGGCATGCTCGAGGAACTCGTTGCGCTCGAGCATGGCGAGGAATTCCTCGCGGCTGGTGAAGTGGTAGTTGACCCCGTCCACCTCGCCCGGACGCATGCCGCGGGTGGTATGGGAGACGGACACGCGGACCTCGGGGGCGGCGTCGAGCAGGGCCTTCACCAGGCTGGTCTTGCCGGCGCCGGAGGGAGCGGAAACGATGTACAGGGTGCCGGACATGAGGTGTTCCTGGTGCTTCGTACGGGTTGGAAAGAGATCGGGCGGAGGCGCCCGCCGGTCATTCGATGTTCTGGACCTGCTCGCGCATCTGCTCGATCAGGACCTTGAGGTTGACCGCCGCCTGGGTCGAGCGCGGGTCGAACGCCTTGGAGCCTAGAGTGTTGGCTTCCCGGTTGAGTTCCTGCATCAGGAAGTCCAGGCGCCGACCGGCGGCGCCGCCGGCCTTGAGGACCCGGCGGACCTCGCCGACGTGGGTGGCGAGGCGGTCCAGCTCCTCGGCGACATCGCTCTTCTGCGCCAGCAGGACCAGTTCCTGCTCCAGGCGCTGCGGATCGAGTTCGGCCTTGAGTTCGGCGAAGCGGTCGAGGATCTTCTGCCGCTGGTTGGCCAGCATGGTCGGCACCAGTTCTCGCAGGTTGCCGACTTCCACCAGCATCGCGTCGAGCCGATCGTTGAGCAGCTTCGCCAGCTCCTGGCCTTCGCGCGAGCGGCCGGCCTTGAGTTGCTCCAGGGCCTGGCCGAAGGCTTCCAGGGCGGCGGCGTTGAGCGCCTGCGGATCGGCCGAGTCGGCCACCAGTACGCCGGGCCAGGCCAGCACGGCGAGCGGATCGAGAGGCGCCGGCTGGCGGATCAGGGCGGCTACGCCTTCGGCGGCGGCGACCAGTTGGCGGGCGCGCTCCTGGTCGACCTGCAGGCTCTTGCCGGCGGTTTCCTCGGCGAAGCGCAGGGTGCATTCCACCTTGCCACGCGACAGGCCCTGGCGCAGCGCCTCGCGCACCGCGCCTTCGAGGTCGCGGAAGGCGTCGGGCAGGCGCAGGTGGGGCTCCAGGTAACGGTGGTTGACCGAGCGCAGCTCCCAGCTCAGGGTGCCGTGGGTACCGGCCTGCTCGACGCGGGCGAAGGCGGTCATGCTGTGCACCATGGGTCTACCTCGATAGTCGTGTGGGGAGTGCGTTCGGCGCCGGACGCGCGCGGCTGCCGTGATTCGAGCCGGGCATTGTAACCCACGTCCGGCGGGGCCCGCACGCCGACGGTGGTTGAGAGCCCAGGCTGGCCTCTATAATGGCGGCCAATTCCGCTTTCTCAGTACAGGATATCCACGATGAATCGTCCCAGTGGCCGTGCCGCCGACCAGCTGCGCCCGATCCGCATCACCCGCCATTACACCAAGCACGCAGAAGGTTCGGTGCTGGTCGAGTTCGGCGATACCAAGGTGATCTGCACCGTCAGCGCCGAGTCCGGGGTGCCGCGCTTCCTCAAGGGCCAGGGCCAGGGTTGGTTGACCGCCGAGTACGGCATGCTGCCGCGCTCCACCGGCGAGCGTAACCAGCGCGAGGCCAGCCGCGGCAAGCAGGGCGGTCGTACCCTGGAGATCCAGCGCCTGATCGGCCGCTCCCTGCGAGCGGCGCTGGACCTCAGCAAGCTCGGCGAGAACACCCTGTACATCGACTGCGACGTGATCCAGGCCGACGGCGGCACCCGCACCGCCTCAATCACCGGCGCCACCGTGGCGCTGATCGACGCCCTGGCGGTGCTGAAGAAGCGTGGCGCGCTCAAGGGCAATCCGCTGAAGCAAATGGTCGCCGCCGTTTCCGTGGGCATCTACCAGGGCGTGCCGGTCCTCGACCTGGACTACCTGGAGGATTCCGCCGCGGAAACCGACCTGAACGTAGTGATGACCGATGCCGGCGGCTTCATCGAGGTGCAGGGAACCGCCGAAGGCGCGCCGTTCCGTCCCGCCGAGCTGAATGCCATGCTCGAACTGGCCCAGCAGGGCATGCAGGAGCTGTTCGAACTTCAGCGCGCCGCGCTGGCCGAATGAGCAGACGCCCGGCACTGCCTGCCGGGCCCCGGAGAAGGAGCGCTACATGAACGATGTATCCGAAGAGGTCGCCGCGACCCCCGGCCAGGAAGCCCGGCAATGGGCGATGTTCTGCCATTTCGCGGCGTTCATCGGCCTGGTGTTTCCCTTCGGCAGCCTGCTCGGGCCGCTGATCGTCTGGCAACTCAAGCGCGAGAGCGATCCGTTCGTCGACGCCCAGGGCAAGGAAGCGCTGAACTTCCAGATCACCGTGGCGCTGGCGATGTTCGTCAGCTTCCTGCTGATGCTGGTGGTGATCGGCTTCTTCCTGCTCGGCCTGGTCTGCCTGGCGGCGCTGGTGTTGACCATCATCGCCGGCATCAAGGCCAACGAAGGCAAGGCCTATCGCTATCCGTTCTGCCTGCGGCTGATCAAGTAGGCCGCACGGGAAATAGAAAAGCCGGCGCATGCGCCGGCTTTTTCGTGTCTGACAGGGCTCAGATGCTCAACTGCCAGTCGTAGTCGACTATCAGCGGCGCATGCTGGGAGAAGCGCGGCTGGCGCGGCAGCTTGGCGTTGCGCACGAAGCGGCGCAGGCCGGGGGTCAGCACCTGGTAGTCGAAGCGCCAGCCGAGGTTGAGCATCTCGGCCTGTTCGCTGTCCGGCCACCAACTGAACTGGTCGCCTTCGCGGCTGACTTCGCGCAGGGCGTCGGCATAGCCGAGGTTGCCGAACACTTCGTCCAGCCAGGCCCGTTCGGGCGCGAGGAAGCCCGGCATCTGCTGACATTCGCGCCAGTTCTTCACATCCATCTTCTGATGGGCGACGTACAGCGAGCCGCAGTAGATGTATTCGCGGCGCTTGCGACGCTGCTTGCTCAAGTAATGGGTGAAGTCGTCCATGAACTTGAATTTCTGGTTCAAGCTCTCGTCTCCGCTCTGCCCGGAAGGCAGCAGCAGGGTGGCGATACTCACCTTGTCGAAGTCGGCTTGCAGGTAGCGCCCGTAACGATCGGCCGTTTCGAAACCTAAGCCGCTGATCACAGCTTTGGGCTGCAAACGGCTGTAGAGTGCGACACCGCCCTGTTCGGGTAGCTCGGCATCGCAGGCATAAAGGAAGTAGCCGTCCAGTTGGAAGGACGGGTCATCCAGATCGAAGGCGGAGGCTCGGGTGTCCTGCAAGCAGATCACGTCGGCATTCTGTGCTTGCAGCCAACTGAGCAAACCGCGCTCGGCCGCAGCCTGAATACCATTCACGTTCACACTGATGATCCGCATAAATGGCCCCCAAAATCACGTGCGTGTATGATACCCGAGCTCAAACGGTTTAGCTAAATTCATGCGGCTTGGTGTCATTCATGCAGGCGTATCAGCGCGATTTCATTCGTTTCGCCATCGAGCGCGGGGTTCTGCGCTTCGGTGAGTTCACCCTCAAGTCCGGGCGCACCAGCCCCTATTTCTTCAATGCCGGCCTGTTCGACAGCGGCCTGGCGCTGGCCCGCCTGGGACGCTTCTACGCCGAGGCGGTGATCGACAGCGGAATCGACTTCGACGTCCTGTTCGGCCCGGCCTACAAGGGCATTCCCCTGGCCGCCACCACCGCGGTGGCCCTCGCCGAGCAGCACCAACGCGACCTGCCCTGGTGCTTCAACCGCAAGGAAGCCAAGGACCACGGCGAAGGCGGCACGCTGGTTGGCGCGCCGCTGAGCGGCCGGGTGCTTATCATCGACGACGTGATCACCGCCGGCACCGCGATCCGCGAAGTGATGCAGATCATCGACGCCCAGGGCGCCAGGGCCGCGGGCGTGCTGATCGCGCTGAACCGCCAGGAGCGCGGCAAGGGCGAGCTGTCGGCGATCCAGGAGGTCGAGCGCGACTTCGGCATGCCGGTGGTGAGCATCGTTTCCCTGGAGCAGGTGCTGGAATATCTTGCCGAAGATGCTGAACTGAAGAAGCATCTGCCGGCGGTAGAGGCCTATCGCGCCCAATACGGTATCTGAACCTTTCACAAGGGACTGGCATGGTCGGACAGGATGTAATGCGTTGCCTGATGGCCCTGGGGCTGGTGCTCCAGGGGCTTTCCTTCGGCGCCCAGGCGGCGCCGGGCGGAGCGGTGGAGCTGTACCGCTACGTCAACGACAAGGGCGTGGTGGTGCTCGACCGCCAGGGTGTGCCGCCGCAGTACATCGGCAAGGGCTACCAGGTCCTCAACGACCAGGGCCGGGTTATCCGCACCGTACCGCCGGCGCCGACCGCCGAGGAACTGCGGCAGCGCAAGGCGGCCCAAGCCCAGGCCAGCTCCGATGCGCAGCTGCTGCGCCTGTATTCCAGCCTCGAGGACGTCGACCGCGCTCGCGAACGGCGCCTGGCGGAACTGGACGGGCTGAGCAGCGTGGCGCGCGGCAACCTGCAGTCGCTCAAGCTGCAACAGGCCAACCTGCAAGGCCAGGCGGCCAACCAGGAGCGTGCCGGACGTCCGGTGGCGCAGGCGCTGGTGGACCAGTTGGACGATCTCAAGCAGGAGGAAAAGCGCCTGCAGGGCGAGATCGGGCGTTTCCAGAAGGCCCGCGAAGACGCGGAAAGAACCTATGCCGCCGACCGCGCGCGGCTCTCCCAGCTACTCGGCGTGAGTCCCTGATTCCACTGGCGACTGTCGCTCGAACGCCCTGATCTTCTCGCGCAGCCAGTCCGGCAGGGGCTGGCTCTGTCGCTCGTTCGCATCCGCATAGACGTAGACCAGCTCGCCGACGGTGAGCAACTGCTCGTCGCGCCAGATGCCCAGTTCGAAAACCAGGCTGCTGCGCCCCAGCCGCGCCACGCGGGTGCCGATGTCCAGCCAGTCGTCGAAATGCGCCGGGGCGCGGTATTCCAGGGTGCTCTTCACCGCGAACAGGTCGCCTCCGCCGCGCAGCAGGTCGGCCGGGTAGGACATGCCGAGCTGGCGGTAGTACTCGGTGGTGGCGACGTCGAGATAGGTCAGGTAGTTGCCGTTGAAGACGATGCCCTGCGGATCGACCTCCGCCCAGCGAACCCGCAGGGAATGGAAGAAGGTGTAGTTCTGGCGCTGTGCTGCGCTGCTCATGCCGGCTCCTCGACGCTGCTGCAGACATCGACTCTAGACCGCCATCGCGCGGTGCGAAAGGGCTGGCCGCAGAACCCCCCGTCGCTGGCCCGCATTGCCCTCATCCTCGGGGCGTCGCGGCCTTAGTGTTGTTCGACGAGAACGCACGCCGTGCGCAACGAGAGAGGAACACCATGTCGTCCACGCTCCGCCCCGGACCGGGCAACTCGCGCCTTTGCCGCCCGGGGTTGCTGCTTGCCCTGGGCCTGATGCTGGTGGCCTGCGGAGAATCCACGGAGCCGCCGGCGCGGGCCGCCGATTCCCAGCGTGTCCCTGCGGACCCTGCGTTGGCGCAGGTGTATTCCGCCAGTTGCAAGCTCTGTCACGCCAATCCCGCCTCCGGCGCGCCGCTGACCGGCGATGCCGCTGCCTGGGCGCCACGCCTGGCGCAGGGCATCGACACCCTGCTGGACCACAGCATCAACGGCTACAAGGGCATGCCACCCATGGGCATGTGCATGCAGTGCTCGGAAGAACAGTTCCGGGCTTTGATCGATTTCATGTCCGCAGCGCAGGACCGATAGGGGATACCGGCATGCCAAGTCATCTGTCGCGACGCCAGCTCCTGCAACGGGCGGGAGCGCTCGGTGCGTTCGCCGCCATGGTGGGAAACCCCGCGCTGGCGGAGTTGCTCCGCGCACCGCGCCTGATTCCCTGGCGCAACTGGTCCGGCGCGCAAAGCTGCCTGCCCCTGGCGCGGGAGGCACCGAAAGACCTCGACGAACTGGTCCGGATCATCCGCCAGGCGTCCGGCAGGATCCGCCCGGTGGGCTCCGGGCATTCGTTCAGCGCGTTGGTCCCGACCGACGGCACCCTGCTCTCGCTCGCCTACTTCAGCGGCTTGCTCAGCCACGACAGCGCGACCCTCCAGGCCGAGTTCGGCGGCGGTACGCCGATGTCGCAGATGGGCGCTCCGCTCAAGGAGATCGGCCAGGCGCTGGTGAACATGGCCGATATCGATTACCAGACCCTGGCCGGCGCCATCGCTACTTCCACCCATGGCACCGGGGTCGGCTTCGGTTCCTATTCCGCCCAGGTTCGCGGTCTGCAACTGGTCACCGCGAGCGGCGAGGTGCTCGAGTGCG
This sequence comes from Pseudomonas sp. P20, assembly GCF_016463925.1. Taxonomy (NCBI): domain Bacteria; kingdom Pseudomonadati; phylum Pseudomonadota; class Gammaproteobacteria; order Pseudomonadales; family Pseudomonadaceae; genus Pseudomonas; species Pseudomonas sp. P20. The sequence goes on from NZ_JAEMVM010000018.1 coordinate 40,536, forward strand.
ACGCCAAGCGCAACGTGGAGGTGTTCGATGCCGCGCGGGTCTCGCTGGGGGCGCTGGGCGTCGTGACCCGGGTGCGCCTGCAGAACCGCGCGGCCTACCGCCTGCGTGAACGGCAGTGGATCGCCCGGACCGAAGAATTGCTGGAAGACGTGGAGAAGAATACGCGCGAGAACCAGCACTGGGAGATGCTGGTGGTGACCCATTCCGACTACGCCCTGTCGATCGCCCTCAACGAGACCGACGAGCCGAAGACCCCGCCCCTGGACCCGGCGAAGGAAGGCGGCAACGAGTTCGTCGGCCTGATCGAAGGTCTCGACAAGTACCTCAGCGACTTCCCGGAGACCCGCCGCACCCTGCTCAACAGCCTGCGCCACTTCGCCCGCTTCGACGAGCGGGTCGACGATTCCTATGCGGTCTACGCCAACGTGCGCAACGTGCGCTTCAACGAGATGGAGTATTCGGTCCCCGCCGAGCATGGCCCCGCCTGCCTGCGGGAGATCCTCGCGCTGATCCGCGACAAGGACCTGCGCACCTGGTTTCCCATCGAGTACCGCTATGTGAAGGCCGACGACATTCCCCTGAGCATGTTCGAGGGCCGCGACAGTTGTTCCATTTCCGTGCATCAGCACTACAGCATGGACCACCACAACTTCTTCGCCGCGGTGGAACCGATCTTCTGGAAATACGCCGGGCGGCCGCACTGGGGCAAGCTGCATGGCCTCAACGCGCACCAGTTGCAGGGGCTCTATCCGCGCTGGAAGGCATTCGCCGAGGTGCGCCAGGCGCTGGATCCCCGCGGGCGGTTCCTCAATGCGCACCTCTCTTCCATCCTGGGCGTGACCTGAAAGGAGCGACGCCGTGAATCGACGCAAGTTCATGTTCGCCGGCCTCGGGGCCGGCGCGCTGCTGGCGGGAACTGCCGCCTGGATGCGTCCCGCCGACCGTGGCGGGCCGTACGACGACTATTTCCGCGCGCTGAACCGCGAACTCAAGGCCAATGGCCCGATGTGCCCGGTGCTGCTCATCGACCTCGATCGCCTGGACCACAACATCGATGTGGTGATGCGTTCGGTCCGCCGCGGCGGCAAGCATCTGCGGCTGGTGGAGAAATCGCTGCCTTCGCCCGGCCTGCTGGCGTACATCGCCAGGCGCGCCGGCACCCGGCGGCTGATGTCCTTCCACCAACCGTTCCTCAACCACGACGCGGTCGCTTTTGCGGATGCCGACATCCTCCTCGGCAAGCCGTTGCCGGTGCGTTCGGCGGAACTGTTCTACCGCGAGCACAAGGGTGCGTTCGACCCGGCGCGGCAGCTGCAATGGCTGATCGATACGCCGCAGCGCTTGCGTCAGTACCTGGCGCTGGCCCAGGGGCTGGGTACCCGGATGCGCGTCAACATCGAACTGGACGTCGGCCTGCATCGCGGCGGGGTGGTCGACCAGGCCGCGCTGGGCGAATTGCTGGCGCTGATCGCGGCGCATCCGCAGCACCTGGAGTTCGCTGGTTTCATGGGCTACGACCCCTTCGTCGGAATGGGGGTGCCGGGCATCCTCGGTTCGCCCGAGGAGCTGTTCGCCAAGGTCATGGCGCTCTACCAGGGACATGTCGACTTCACCCGCCAGCGCTTCGCCGCGCTGTGGACACCACAGCTGACCCTGAATACCGCCGGCAGCCCCAGCTATCGCATGCACGAGAAGGAAACGCTGAGCAGCGAGGTCTCGGTGGGCACCGCCATGCTCAAGCCGAGCCACTACGACCTGGCGTCCCTGGCCGAGCATGTGCCGGCCGTCTACATCGCCACGCCGGTACTCAAGAGCACCGGCGCGGTGCAGATCCCGGCGCTGGACGGCAAGTCGCGGCTGTTTTCCTGGTGGGACCCCAACCAGCGCGGCACCTTCTTCATCTACGGCGGCAACTGGATGGCCGACTTCGCCTCGCCCGAGGGACTGCGCAGCAACGGCATCTACGGGCGCAGCTCGAACCAGGAAATGGTCAACGGCTCGCCTTCGGTGGGCCTGGAGGTGGACGACCAGGTCTTCCTGCGGCCGACCCAGAGCGAGTCGGTGCTGCTGCAATTCGGCGACCTGCTGGCGCTGCGCGGCGGGCGGATCGTCGAGCGCTGGCCGGTTTACGCCTAGGACGCCTGGCGCTTTCCTCGTCGATGGCGGCAGCCCGCGGATACCGGGCTGCCGCTTCGTTCCGATGCCTCAGAGTTCGAACGGAATGGTCAGCTTGGCCCAGAGCATGTCGCCCTCGGGGCGGTTCTCCACGTCGAATTCCTTGGCCCAGCGGATCTCCGCGCTGGCGTACTTGAGGAAGGTCAGGTGCACGGCCGGGCCGATGGCGAAGACCTGGCCGCGTACGCCGTCGTCGACTTCCTCGCCGAAACCGAACACCCGTACGGTCTCGCCGTTCTGTTTGTCGTCGGTGGTCTGCTTGAGGTAGTAGCCGTTCAGGCCGAGGCGCAGGTTGTCGGTCACCCGGTAGCTGGCGGAATAGTCGAAATGGAAGATCTGCCCCGAGCGATAGTCGGTGTCGTGGTTTTCCATGTTGAAGCTGTAGGTGGCCTTCAGCGACAGCTCGGTGCGTTCGGTGGGCAGCCAGGTGAAGGAGAACAGCGGCTTGTAGGTGTAGAAGTTGTTGCTGGTGTTGGCCAGCCGCTCGGCATCGTACTTGCCGGTGGGCACGGTGACCTCCACGGCGGCGGCCAGGGTCAGGTCCTTGCCCATGTCCCAGAGGATGATCGGCGCGAAGGTGGTGTCACCCATGCTTTCCCGTTCGTCGCTCAGGCCGAACGCGGCCACCCGTTGGCGGAGATAGGGCTGGGCGATGTAGCCGCCCAGGCGCCCGCCGAAGATCCGCAGCGGGCTCAGGTAGTCCAGGCGAGGGATGATCGCATCCGAGCTGATCTTCACGTCGGATACCTTGCCGCCGAAGGAGCTGATGTTCAGCTTCCTGGCTTCGTAGTGGTTGTAGTAGACGTTGAAGGCGAACATGTGGTCCGGGAGGTTGTCGACGTCCAATGGCAGGGTGAAGAAACCGTCGGTTCCTGGACCTATGTTGTCCACGCCGCCTTCGCTGGCATGGGTGCAGCAGCTGACGGCGAGGGTGACGCAGGCGGCCAGGCGCAGGGGCCTGCGGGGGTGGGTCGGGTTCATGGGCGGGCTCTTATTATTGTTTGGCGTGGCTCGGGGTACGGCATAGGAATAAGCCCTATCGACAGGCCGAGGCAGGGCATTGACGGTCAGCGAGGGGGGGATTTGCGGACACCGTGCAATGCTTTGTTACATCTGTGCGGAACGCTATATGATGGGACGCTCATCCCATGTCGCGATCCACCGCCAGAACAAGAACGAAGCCGAGACCGGCTCAGGATTTCGCCCATGCACAACAATGCCGCCGATGCGCGCTACGAACTCGCCCAGGTATCCACCTTCCTGCTGCAGACGCTGGCCGAGGTGGTCGAAGGCCATGGCGTCGATCCCGCGCGGCTGTGCCGGGGCCTGGGCTTCACCGTCGAAGACCTGCAGGACCCTACCCAGCGCATCTCCTACCGCCAGGCCGTGAGCATGATCCAGCGTGCCCTCCAGGCCCTGCCGGAGCGGGGGCTGGGGCTGTGGGTCGGACACCAGAACGTGCTCGGCACCCTTGGCCTGCTGGGCCATGTGCTGTCGCTGTGCCGTACCCTGCGCGACGCGTTCGACATCGGTGTGCGCTACCAGCACAGCTCGGGCGGGATCGTCACTTCCAGCGTCTACCAGCAGGGCGAAACCTTCTTCGTCGAGGTCGAATGCCACCTGCCCAGCAGTGAGGTGCAGGTGTTCGCCATCGAGGAGTTCTTCGCCAGCCTGCTGGTGTATGGGCGTGCCCTGGTCAGCCCGGCGTTCGAACCGCTGGGCATCGAACTCATCCATGCCGCTCCGCCCTACGCGGGCGAATACCTGCGCCTGCTGGGGCCCCAGGTACGCTTCGGCTGCCTGCACAACCGCATGGCGATCGCCAGCCACTGGCTGGACATGCGCCTGCCCAACCACAACCTGCCGGCGTTGCGCCAGGCGCTGGCCCTGCTGGAGCAGGAAAGCACCCAGGTGCACCGGAAACTCGACTTGGTCCAGGCGGTGGAACGGGCCATCGCCCGCGACCTAAGCCTGGGCAGCCAGATCGAAAGGATTTCCGCCGAACTGAACATGAGCAGCCGCACCCTGCGGCGGCGGCTGGCCGAACACGGGCTGACCTTCGAGGCGTTGCTGGAGCAGGTGCGTCGAGGGCGGGCGATGAGCCTGCTGGGCAACCCCGGGATGTCCATCGAACGTATCACCGAGGAAGTGGGATATCGTGATATCCGCAGTTTCAGGCGCGCGTTCAAGCGCTGGACGGGAGTGAGCCCGGCGACCTTCCGTAGCGAGGGCACGAGCCCGTTGGACCAGGTCTTCACGCTGGCCGCGCGACGCTAATGGAGGAACCGCCATGGCGCGCCGGAGCGCGCCGTGGCGGGCGGATCAGTGACGCTTGCGGTTGCTGATCAGGGTGCCGACGCCGCTGTCGGTGAAGATTTCCAGCAGCACGGCATTCGGCACCCGGCCATCGATGATGTGCGCGCTGGTCACGCCGCCCTGCACCGCTTCCAGGGCGCAGCGGATCTTCGGCAGCATGCCGCCGTAGATGGTGCCGTCGGCGATCAGCTCGTTGACCTGTTCGGTGGACAGCCCGGTCAGCACCTGGCCCTGCTTGTCCATCAGGCCGGCGATGTTGGTCAGCAGCATCAGTTTCTCGGCCTTCAGCGCTTCCGCCACCTTGCCGGCCACCAGGTCGGCGTTGATGTTGTAGGACTCGCCGTTGCTGCCCACGCCGATCGGCGCGATCACCGGAATGAAGTCGCCCTTGACCAGCATGTTCAGCAGCCCGACGTTGACCCCGGTGACTTCGCCCACGTGGCCGATGTCGATGATCTCCGGCTTGGTCATCTCCGGGGTCTGGCGGGTCACGGTGAGCTTCTTCGCGCGGATCAGCTCGGCGTCCTTGCCGGTCAGGCCGATGGCGCTGCCGCCGTGGCGGTTGATCAGGTTGACGATGTCCTTGTTCACCTGGCCGCCGAGGACCATCTCCACCACGTCCATGGTCGCCGCGTCGGTGACGCGCATGCCGTCGATGAAGTGGCTCTCGATCGACAGGCGCTTGAGCAGGTCGCCGATCTGCGGGCCGCCGCCATGCACTACCACCGGGTTGATGCCGACCGCTTTCATCAGCACCACGTCGCGGGCGAAGCCGGCCTTCAGCTCCTCGCTCTCCATGGCGTTGCCGCCGTACTTGATCACCAGCGTCTTGCCGACGAAGCGGCGGATGTAGGGCAGGGCCTCGGAAAGGACCTTGGCAACCTGGGCGGCGTCATCGCGACTCAGGGTCATGGGGAGCTCCGACATGTCAGAAGGGCACGGGCAGCGAGGAATCCACTGCCTTCAGTTGGTTACGGAAGACGGTCTTGATGCGCTCCAGCTCTTCCTCGGTGTCCGCTTCGAAGCGCAGGACCAGCACGGGAGTGGTGTTGGAGGCGCGTACCAGGCCCCAGCCTTTGGGGTAGTCGACCCGCACGCCGTCGAGGGTGGTGATGTTGCCTTCGCCCCATTGGGCGTCGCGTTGCAGCGCCTCGATGATGGCGAACTTGCTGTCCTCGGTGACGGTGATGTTGATTTCCGGGGTGGAAATGTCGCTCGGGAAGGCCGAGAACACGTGCTCGCTGTCACGCTGATCCTGGCTGAGGATTTCCAGCAGGCGGGCGGCGCTGTAGATGCCATCGTCGAAGCCGAACCAGCGCTCCTTGAAGAACACGTGGCCGCTCATCTCGCCAGCCAGCAGGGCGCCGGTTTCCTTCATCTTCTTCTTGATCAGCGAGTGGCCGGTCTTCCACATCACCGGACGGCCGCCGTAGCCGCTGATCAGGGCGATCAGACGGCGGGTGCACTTGACGTCGAAGATGATGTCGGCCCCCGGGTTGCGCGAGACCACGTCCTTGGCGAACAGCATCAGCAGACGGTCCGGATAGATGATGGTACCGGTATTGGTGACCACGCCGACGCGATCGCCGTCGCCGTCGAAGGCCAGGCCCAGGTCGGCGTTCTCGGCCTTGACCTTGGCGATCAGGTCCTTCAGGTTCTCCGGCTTGCCCGGGTCCGGATGGTGGTTCGGGAAGTTGCCGTCGACCTCGCAGTACAGCGGGATCACGCTGCAGCCCAGGGCCTCGATCAACTGCGGGGCGATCACCCCGGCCACGCCGTTGCCGCAGTCGACCACCACCTTCATCGGCTTGGCCATGGCGATGTCGTCGCGGATCTGCTTGAAGTAGCGCGGCAGGATGTCGACCTGCTCTACGCTGCCGACGCCGGATGCCAGGTCGTTTTTCTCGATGCGCTCGCGCAGGGCCTGGATCTGCTCGTTGGCCAGGGTCTCGCCGGCGACCACGATCTTGAAGCCGTTGTAGTCCGGCGGGTTGTGGCTGCCGGTCAGCATCACCCCGGACTTGCCCTCGAGCACGTTGGCCGCGTAGTACAGCACCGGGGTAGGCACCATGCCCACGTCGCTGACCTGGCAACCGCAGTCCACCAGGCCCTGGATCAGCTGCTTGACCAGCTCGGGACCGGACAGGCGGCCATCGCGGCCGACAGCGACGCACGGTTCGCCGCGGGCGAGGCTTTCCGAGCCGATGGCGCGACCGATCCAGTAGGCGGTCTCGGCGGTGAGGGTATCGCCTACCACGCCACGGATGTCGTAGGCGCGGAAGATGCTGGCGGGCAGCGTCGGTGCTTTTGCAGTGCTCATGATGGGGGTTTGCTCCAATCCCAGGAGGTCCTGGTCTTCATCGAGAATGTCGATATCCAGAATGTCGGTGTTCTGGAACAACGGATCTGCCAATGCCGGCTCCTCGCGAGGAGGCGCTTTCGCCACCGGCGCTGCCTTGGCAGGGCTGGGCACGCTGGTCGGCTCCGGCTTGCGCCGCGGCTGGCGGGCCAATGCCTGGATCAGCGGGGCGAAGCCCGGCAGGCTAGGCACAGGGGGTTTGGCAGTGCGTTGCCCGCCGAGTTCCTGAAGATACTGACCGAGGGTCAGGACATCCTGGTGCAGGCGGCGCAACAGCGACGAACGGGTGAGGTAGGCGCCGAGGATGCCGCCGAGCAGGGCCAGCAGCGCCGCGAGTGCCAGCAGCAGCGGCGAGGCCTGGGTCGAGGCGACGCTGCCGGGCGTGTAGTTCAGTTTCCAGTTCGGATTGCCGCTGTCCAGCGCTTGCGCACCCTTGCCCGGCGCCGGCATACCGCGTTGCAGCAGCACCTGGGCCGGTGCGCCGGAGAACTGCTGGACCAGTTGCACCTGGCCGGCATCGCCCGGCAAGGGCGGCAGGGCGCGCAGCAGCCGTTGCAGGTCGACCGCCAGCAGCAGCGTGCCTTGCAGGCTCTGGTCGGCGCCGCGCACCGGCGCGGCGCTGTACAGCAGCCAGCGCTGGCCGACCTTGTAGGCTTCGGCGGCGACGTTCTGGCCACTTTCCACCCGGTGCAGGATATCCAGGGCGGCGAAGCTGACCGGGCCGGGGCTGTCGTTGTCCTGGGTGGCCTGACCGGGCGCGTTCAGGTGGGCATCGACCACGCCGTCCCAGGCCAGCAGGCTGCGCTGGGCGGCCTCGATGCGGGCGGCGTCGCCGCTTTGCAGGGCTTCGAGGGCGAGGGGGCTGGCCGCGGCGGCGCGGGTGTCGGCGGCGAGTTGCTGCAAGGCCTGGCGCAAGGCGCCGGCCTGGCCTTCGGCCCAGGCCGCGTCCAACTGGCGCTGCTGTGCCTCACCGGCGCCGCCGAAGACGCCGAACCAGAGCAGGGCGCCGGCGGCCGCCACGCCCAGCAGGCTGGCGCCTATGCCGGGCAGCAGGTCCTTGCCGTCAGCGCGTTCGGACGCTGCCTTGCGCGGCTTCTTTTCCGGTTCGAGCAGGTCGCCCAACTCGTTCCCATCCTTGGCGGTGCGCTGGAAAAGCTTCATGCCGCGTCTCCTCGGCGTCTCGTCCTGTGTTCGGGGTCAGTGGCTGCCGGAATGGCCGAAGCCGCCGGCGCCGCGCTGGCTTTCGTCGAACTGCTCGACCAGCTCGAAATGCGCCTGCACCACCGGCACCAGTACCAACTGCGCGATGCGCTCGCCGACGGCGATGGTGAACGGCGACTCGCCGCGGTTCCAGCAGGACACCATCAGCTCGCCCTGGTAGTCCGAGTCGATCAGGCCGACCAGGTTGCCCAGCACGATGCCGTGCTTGTGGCCCAGGCCGGAGCGCGGCAGAACCAGGGCGGCGAGGCCGGGATCGGCGATGTAGATGGACAGGCCGGTGGGAATCAGCAGGGTCTGGCCCGGGCCGAGGACGCTGTCTTCCTTGAGCATGGCGCGCAGGTCGAGGCCGGCCGAGCCCGGCGTGGCGTACTGCGGGAGCGGGAAGTCGGAGCCCAGGCGGGGGTCGAGGATCTTGGCTTGGAGAGAGTGCATCAGTAACTCATTGCTGGTTGAGGCGGTCGGCGATGAAGGCGATCAGCTGGCGAGCGATCTTGCCCTTGCTGGTCTGGGCGAAGGTGCTCGGATGCAGGTCGCGGTCGATCACCGTGATCGCGTTCTCGTCGCTGTTGAAGCCGATCGAGGGGTTGGCCACGTCGTTGGCGACGATCAGGTCGAGGTTCTTGTCCTTCAGCTTGCGTGCAGCATAGTCCAGCAGGTTTTCGGTTTCTGCGGCGAAGCCCACGCTGAAGGGACGATCCTCGCGCTGTGCGAGGGTGGCGAGAATGTCGGGATTGCGCACCAGCTGCAAGAGCAAGCCCTCGCCGCTGGTAGGGTCTTTCTTCAGTTTGTGCGCGGCGACCACTTCCGGGCGGTAGTCGGCGACCGCCGCGGAGGCGATCAGCAGGTCGCAGGGCATCGCCGCCTCGCAGGCGGCCAGCATGTCGCGGGCGCTGACCACGTCGACGCGCTGCACCCGGTCGGGCGTCGGCAGGTGCACCGGGCCGGTGACCAGGGTCACTCGTGCGCCGGCTTCCACCGCCGCCTCGGCGAGGGCGAAGCCCATCTTTCCGGAACTGTGGTTGGTGATGTAGCGCACCGGGTCGATGTTTTCCTGGGTCGGGCCGGCGGTAATCAGCACATGCACGCCGGTCAGCGCCTGGCGCTGGAAGCAGTCGGCGGCGCGCTGCGCCAGTTCCTCGGCTTCGAGCATGCGCCCGAGGCCGACGTCGCCGCAGGCCTGGCTGCCCGCTGCCGGACCGAACAGGTGGAAGCCGCGCTGGCGCAGCAGCTCGGCGTTGGCCTGGGTCGCGGTGTCGCGCCACATGGCCTGGTTCATCGCCGGTGCCAGGGCGATTTGCGCGTCGGTGGCCAGCACCAGGGTGGTCAGCAGGTCGTTGGCCACGCCCTGGACCAGGCGCGCCATGAGGTCGGCGGTAGCCGGTGCGATCAGCACCAGATCGGCCCAGCGGGCCAGTTCGATGTGGCCCATCGCGGCTTCCGCCGCCGGGTCCAGCAGATCGGTATGCACCGGATGGCCGGACAACGCCTGGAGGGTCAGGGGCGTGATGAACTCGCGGCCGCCCTGGGTCATCACCACTCGGACTTCAGCGCCCTGGTCGCGCAGGCGGCGGACCAGTTCGGCGCTCTTGTAGGCGGCAATGCCGCCGCCCACGCCGAGGACGATGCGTTTCCGATAGAGCCGCTGCATAGGCTTGCCTTAATAAGGAAATGGATGACATGCGCTTCGGCAAACGCGCCTCCCCAGGTCGTCTGCCGCGCAAAAAGGATGGGCTAAGATAGCACAGCGTCCGCACGGGAACAGCGGGCGGGCTCGATGGGGAAAGCGAATGAGCATCCGCGATTGGCCCGAAGCCGAACGGCCTCGGGAGAAGCTTCTGGAGCAGGGCGCGGCGGCCCTTTCCGATGCCGAGCTGTTGGCGATCTTCCTGCGTACGGGAGTGACCGGTTGCAGTGCGGTCGAGCTGTCGCGGCGGCTGTTGAGCGAGTTCGGCGGGCTGCGTGCCCTGCTCGAGGCGGACCTCGCCTCGTTCTGCGGCCATCTCGGGCTCGGCGTGGCCAAGTATGCGCAATTGCAGGCCGTGCTGGAGATGGGCCGGCGCCACCTGGCCGAGCGCCTGCGTCGCGATTCGATACTGGAGAGCCCGCAGGCGGTGCGCGACTATCTCAAGGCGCGCCTGCGCCACGAGCAGCACGAGGTGTTCGCCTGCCTGTTCCTCGACACGAGGCACCGGGTCCTGGCGTTCGAGGTGCTGTTCCAGGGCAGCATCGATGGCGCCAGCGTCTACCCGCGCCAGGTGGTCAAGCGCACCCTGGCGCACAACGCGGCGGCGCTGATCCTGACCCATAACCACCCCTCCGGCGACGCCCGTCCGAGTCTCGCCGACCGCCAACTCACTGCGCGCCTCAAGGAAGCCTTGGCGCTCATCGACGTGCGGGTGCTCGACCACTTCATCATCGGCGACGGCGAGCCGCTGTCGCTGGCCGAATACGGTTGGCTGTGAGCGTTCGACGAAGGGCTCAGCCCAGGCGCCGCTCGATGCCCGCCAGCAGGCGCCGGCGGATCAGCCCGCTGACCGGGCGGATCGCCAACCAGTAGGGGGTGAAGCGCAGGCGGCTGGCGCGATCGGGGCAGAACACTCGGGTTTCCGTGTGCAGCAGGGTACCGCTGGCGCTGGGCGTGCAACGGAAACACAGCACGAGCTTGGCCACTCCGGGCTGGTCGTAGCAGCGGAAATGCTCGCCGTCCGCGATGCGTTCCAGGGCGAAGTCGGCGCGCCAGAAGCGGCCGACCAGGCCGTAGGCGATGGCCTGGTCGGCGCGGCGCTCCAGGCGGGTGAACTCATGCAGGCCGAAGCGTGGGCGGCCGGCCAGGTCGTTGCGCCGGCCCAGCAGGCCGGCCAGCCTTCCCGGCGCTTCGCGCAGGACGAGGAAGGCGCGCACCAGCGGGTCGTCGAAGCGCAGCAGGTCTTCCACCGCGTCGAGTACCGCTGCGGCCGGCGCGTCGATCAGCCGCTGGTGGTGTTCGCTGAACTGCCAATGCGGCAGGTAGAGACGGTCGAGATCCATCGCTGGGTTCTCCCGGGCGTGGCCTTCAGCGTTTCACGGCGACCCGAGAGAAATCCTGGCGACCGAACGGATTGACCTGGTAGCCCTGCACCTCCTGGCGGGTAAGGGCGAAGGCGGTCGGGTGGGCCAGGGGCAGCCAGAGCGCCTGTTCGTGGATCAGTTTCTGCGCCTGGTGGTACAGGCCGGTGCGTTGTTCCTGGCTGCTGGCGGCCTTGCCGTCGGCAATCAGCTTGTCCAGGCCGGGGTCGCAATAGCGCGCGAAGTTGAGCCCCGACTTGACGCTGGCGCAGCTGAATTGCGGAGTGAGGAAGTTGTCCGGATCGCCGTTGTCGCCTGCCCAACCCATGAACAGCAGGTCGTGTTCGCCGTTCTTGGCGCGACGGATCAACTCGCCCCATTCGATGACGCGGATGTTGGCCTTGATCCCGGCCTCCGCCAGGTCGGCCTGGAGCAGTTGGGCGCCGAGGCTCGGGTTGGGGTTGAGCAGGCTGCCGGACGGGCGGGTCCAGATGTTCAGCTCGGGAAGCTGCTTGCCGGCCAGCAGCTTGCGCGCCTGTTCGGGGGCGTGCGGGTAGGCGGGAATATCCCTGGCATAGCTCCAGGTGTTCGGCGGATAGATGCCGGTGGCGGCACTGGCGCTGCCTTCGAATACCGCCTGCAGGTAGCTGGTGCGGTCGAAGGCCAGGTTGATCGCCTGGCGCACCTTGGGATCGTCCAGCGGCGGATGCTGGGTATTGAGGGCGACGAAGGCGGTCATGAAGGCCGGCGTCTGCTCGACCTTCAGGCTGGCGTCCTTGCGCGCGCTCTCCACGTCCAGCGGCTTCGGCGACAGGGCGATCTGGCATTCGCCGCGGCGCAACTTCTGCAGGCGCACGTTGGCGTCCGGGGTGATGGCGAAGATCAGCGCGTCGACCGCCGGCTTGCCGGCGAAGTACTCGGGGTTGGCGGCGTAGCGCACCACCGCGTCCTTCTGGAAGCGCTTGAACACGAACGGGCCGCTGCCGATCGGCTCGGCGTTGAGCTTTTCCGGGGTTCCGGCCTTCATCAACTGGTCGGCGTATTCCGCCGAATAGATGGAGGCGAAGCCCATGCTCAGCATCGGCAGGAAGGTCGCGTCGGGGTGGTCGAGAACGAACAGCACCTGGTGGTCGCCGCTTTTCTCCACCCGCTTGATCAGCTCCGGCAGTTGCATCGACTGGGCGTGCGGGAAGCCGTTCTGCGCCACCTTGTGCCAGGGATTGGCCGGATCGAGCATGCGCTGGAAGCTGAACACCACGTCGTCGGCGTCGAGCGTACGGCTCGGCTTGAAGTAGGCGGTGCTGTGGAAGTGCACACCCTGGCGCAGGTCGAAGCGATAGCTCAGGCCGTCGTCGGACACCGACCAGCGCTCGGCCAGCGAGGGCACCACCGTCCCCTTGCCGGCGTCGAACTCGACCAGGCGATTCATCAGCACATCGGCCGAGGCGTTGGTGGTGGTCAGCGAGTTGTACTGGACCACGTCGAAGCCCTCGGGGCTGGCTTCGGTGCACACGCTCAAGGCGGCAGCGGCGGCGGGCTGGGCGAGCAGCAGGGGGGCGAGGAACAGGGAGAAAGCGGCGAGGCGCATGACGGGCTCCATTCGAACGGTTAACATGCCCATCCGCAGCGGTTGGGCGCAGTCATGCAAGGCCGTTGGCGACCTTGAATCGCTACCCTAGACCATGCGGCGGGCAGCGACAACGAGGCAAGGCGACGAACGGCCGCGGTGCGAAGCCCGCAGTGAGGCGGGCCGCGGCTGCGCCATGGTCTTCACCCTTGCGGCGCGGGGCGCCTTTCTGATATAAAGCTGCGCTCTTTTCTGGGGCCACGCTCTCCTTCGTCGGGATGCAGCGGGTAAGACCCCGGTGAAACTGAGTATCGAACTTGAGTTAAAGCAGCCAACCCATGCCGGGTTGGGCATGAGGTTATAGAGGGCTGAGGCATGTCTAGAGTCTGTCAAGTAACCGGTAAGGGTCCGGTTACCGGGAATAACATTTCCCACGCACACAACAAAACCCGCCGCCGTTTCCTGCCGAACCTGCAGCACCACCGTTTCTGGGTCGAGTCCGAGAAGCGCTTCGTACGTCTGCGCGTTTCCGCCAAGGGCATGCGTATCATCGACAAGCGTGGCATCGAGGCCGTCCTGGCTGACCTGCGTGCCCGCGGCGAAAAATTCTAAGGAGCTGAATCATGCGTGAATTGATTCGTCTGGTGTCCAGCGCCGGTACCGGCCACTTCTACACCACCGACAAGAACAAGCGTACCAAGCCTGAGAAGATCGAGATCAAGAAGTACGATCCGGTTGTTCGTCAGCACGTGATCTACAAGGAAGCCAAGATCAAGTAATTGATCCGGCACCTTGCGAAAAGCCCGCCCCTGGCGGGCTTTTTCATTTCCGGCGTACGAACCCCGGGCCGCGCACAAAAAAGCCCGCCAGGTGGCGGGCAAGGGTAACAAGCATTCTGGATGAAGCCGGGGCTCAAGCCTTGGCTTCGAAGATCACATACACCTTGCGACAGGCTTCGAGCACTTCCCAGGTGCCCTGGAAGCCGGCAGGGATCACGAAGCGGTCGCCGGCGCGCACGGTCTTGGCGTTGCCGTGCCGGTCGCGCAGCACCGAGACGCCCTGGATGATCTCGCAGTACTCGTGTTCGGTGTAGTTCACCGTCCACTGGCCCACGGCGCCTTCCCAGATACCGGCGTTGAACTGCCCGCAGGGGCTGCCGTAGTGGTTGCGCACGCTCTGTTTCGGGTCGCCCTTGAGGATTTTCTCCGGCGCCGGGCTGTAGTGCTCCGGGGCGCTGTTGGCCTGGGCGAAGTCGACGATCTGTTCGATGTTCATGCTGACTCTCGGTTCTTGTGGTTCTGGCCAGTTGGGGGCAGGGCGGCGCCAGCCGCCCGCCTGGATCAGACGCTGGCGCGGATGGCCTGGGCCAGGCGCTCGACGATCTGGTCGATGTGGGGCTTGTCGATGATCAGCGGCGGCGACATGGCGATGATGTCGCCGGTCACCCGGACCATCAGGTCGTGCTCCCAGAAGCAGCGCTCGAAGACGTCGTAGCCGCGCTTGCCGGGGCCGTCCGCGTGCGGCGCCAGTTGCACGCCGCCGACCAGGCCGATGGCGCGGATGTCGACCACGTTGGGCAGGTCGCGCAGGCTGAACAGCGCGTCCTGCCAGTAGCCTTCCAGTTCGACGGCCCGCTGGAACAGGTCGTCGCGACGGTAGATGTCCAGGGTCGCCAGGGCGGCGGCGCAGGCTACCGGATGGCCGGAATAGGTATAGCCGTGGAAGAACTCGATGGCGCCCTGCGGGCCTTGCATGAAGGCAGCATGGATCTTCTCGTCGACGAATACGGCGCCCATCGGGATGCTGCCGTTGGTCAGCCCCTTGGCGCAGGTCAGCAGGTCCGGGACGACGCCCCAGCGCTGCGCGGCGAAGGCTTCGCCGACGCGGCCGAAACCGGTGATCACTTCGTCGAAGATCAGCAGGATGCCATGCTTGCGGGTTATCTCGCGCAGCCGCTGAAGGTAGCCCTTGGGCGGCAGCACCACGCCGGCCGAGCCGGACATCGGCTCGACGATCACCGCGGCGATATTCTCGGCGCCGTGCAGGGTCACCAGGCGTTCCAGCTCCTCGGCCTTTTCCACGCCATGCTCGGGCAGGCCGACGGTGAAGGCGTTGCGGGCGACGTCCAGGGTGTGCGGCAGGTGGTCGACCCCCGGCAGCAGGTTGGCGGAGAAGGCCTTGCGGTTGTTGACCATACCGCCTACCGACAGGCCGCCGAAGCCGACCCCGTGGTAGCCCAGTTCGCGGCCGATCAGGCGGGTGCGGGTGCCCTGGCCGATGGCGCGCTGGTAGGCAAGGGCGATCTTCAGCGCGGTGTCCGCCGATTCCGAGCCGGAGTTGGTGAAGAACACTTTGTTCAGGCCCGGCGGGGCGATTTCCGCCAGCCGCGCGGCGAGTTCGAACGGCAGCGGGTGACCCATCTGGAACGGCGGGGCGTAGTCGAGGGTGGCGATCTGCCGGGCCACCGCTTCGCTGATCTCGCGCCGGCCGTGGCCGGCATTGCAGCACCAGAGGCCGGCGGTGCCGTCGAGGATGCGGCGCCCGCCCTGGGCGATATAGTGGATGCCTTCGGCGCTTTCCAGCAGGCGCGGCCGCGCCTTGAACTGGCGGTTGGCGGTGAAGGGCATCCAGAAGTTGTCGAGGCTGCTCGACTGCGGCTCGTTATTCATTGTCATAGGGCCACCCAGGTTGCACGCGAGGGATGAAGACGCTAGTCCGGGCGAGTCTATGTTTAAAATAATGAACGTGACAAGGGAGTTAGAGGGGTTCCTGTCAAATATATTGAAAACAGGCGCTGCTCTGGTTTAGGGTGGCGGACACCACGGGCCGCGCGCCCGCCTTGCAGAATCTGACAGCGCGCCTGTCTCCCAGGCGCCCAGAACACCAATAAGAGGACACGTTGTCATGACCACCCTGACCCGCGCCGACTGGGAAGCCCGCGCCAAAGACCTGAAGATCGAAGGCCGTGCCTTCGTCAACGGCGAATACAGCAACGCCGCCTCCGGCGAGACCTTCGATTGCCTGAGCCCGGTGGATGGCCGCTTCCTGGCCAAGGTCGCCAGTTGCGACCTGGCCGATGCCGAGCAGGCGGTCAAGGTCGCCCGCAATGCCTTCGATTCCGGCGCCTGGTCGCGCCTGGCGCCGGCCAAGCGCAAGCAGACGATGATCCGCTTCGCCGATCTGCTGCTGGAGAACGCCGAGGAGCTGGCCCTGCTGGAAACCCTGGACATGGGCAAGCCGATCAGCGACTCGCTGCACATCGACGTCGCCAGCGCCGCCAACAGCCTGCGCTGGAGCGCCGAGGCGATCGACAAGATCTATGACGAAGTCGCCGCCACTCCCCATGCCGAGCTGGGCCTGGTGACCCGTGAGCCGGTCGGCGTGGTCGCCGCCATCGTGCCGTGGAACTTCCCGCTGCTGATGTCCTGCTGGAAACTCGGTCCGGCCCTGGCCACCGGCAACTCGGTGATCCTCAAGCCCTCCGAGAAGTCGCCGCTGACCGCCATCCGCATCGCCCAGCTGGCCGTCGAGGCCGGCATTCCGAAAGGCGTGTTCAACGTGCTGCCGGGCTATGGCCACACGGTAGGCAAGGCGCTGGCATTGCACATGGATGTCGACACCCTGGTGTTCACCGGTTCGACCAAGATCGCCAAGCAACTGATGGTCTATGCCGGCGAGTCGAACATGAAGCGCGTCTGGCTGGAGGCCGGCGGCAAGAGCCCGAACATCGTCTTCGCCGACGCCCCGGACCTGAAGGCCGCCGCCGAAGCCGCCGCCGGCGCCATCGCCTTCAACCAGGGCGAAGTCTGCACCGCCGGTTCGCGCCTGCTGGTGGAGCGCTCCATCAAGGACAAGTTCCTGCCCCTGGTGATCGAGGCCCTCAAGGGCTGGAAGCCGGGCAACCCGCTGGATCCGGAAACCAACGTCGGCGCGCTGGTGGACACCCAGCAGATGAACACCGTGCTGTCCTACATCGAGGCCGGTCACAACGACGGCGCCAAGCTGGTCGCCGGCGGCAAGCGGACCCTGGAAGAAACCGGTGGCACCTACGTCGAGCCGACCATCTTCGACGGCGTGACCAATGCGATGAAGATCGCCCGCGAGGAAATCTTCGGCCCGGTGCTCTCGGTGATCGAGTTCGAGGATGCCGAGGAAGCCGTGCGCATCGCCAACGACACGCCCTATGGGCTGGCGGCGGCGGTCTGGACCAGCAACCTGTCCAAGGCGCACCTGACTGCCAAGGCCCTGCGCGCCGGCAGCGTCTGGGTCAACCAGTACGACGGCGGCGACATGACCGCTCCGTTCGGCGGCTTCAAGCAGTCGGGCAACGGTCGCGACAAGTCGCTGCACGCCTTCGACAAGTACACCGAGCTGAAGGCGACCTGGATCAAGCTCTGATCGCCTAGGTCGGCCCTTCCGGGCCGGCTCTCTCGAGCCACACCCGCGGCCGGGTTTCCTTCTGGAAGCCCGGCCGCTGTGCTTCGTGCGCCGGATATATCCGCTCGCCCCGGCAAGGCTTCCGGGGTGCCAACGGGAGAATCGCAATGCGTTGGGGAAGCTATTTCGCCGTCTGTTCCGCAGTCATCAGCATCGGCCTCGCCCTTGGCCTGACCATGCCGCTGGTCTCGTTGCGCCTGGAGAGCTGGGGCTACGGCAGTTTCGCCATCGGCGTGATGGCCAGCACGCCGGCAGTGGGCGTGCTGCTCGGCGCGATGATCGCCGGGCGCCTCGCCGCGCGCGTCGGCACGCCGCGGCTGATGCAGTTGTGCCTGCTCACCGGGGCAGCCTCCGTCGGCCTGCTGGCGCTGCTGCAGAGCTACCCGGTATGGCTGTTGCTGCGCCTGCTGATCGGCGTGCAGCTCACCGTGGTGTTCATCCTCGGGGAAAGCTGGATCAACCAGTTGGCGGTGGAGAAGTGGCGTGGCCGGCTGGTCGCGCTGTACGGCACCGGCTACGCCCTCAGCCAACTGTCCGGGCCGGTACTGCTGACCTTCATCGGTACCGCCGACGACCGTGGCTTCTGGTTCGGCGTCTGCCTGCTGATTGCTGGCTCGTTGCTGCTGCTGGGCCGCGGCGGTGCGCCCAGGGTCGATCCGCACAGTGCCTCCGGGCGCGGTTTGTGGGCCTTCTGCCGGGGCCTGCCGGCGATCGCCTGGGCGGTGGTGTTGTTCGCTGCCTTCGAGGCGATGATCCTCACCCTGCTGCCGGTATACGGGTTGCGCCAGGGCTTTCCGCAAGCGGTGGCGCTGGCCATGGTCAGTACCGTGGTGGTGGGCGATGCATTGTTGCAGCTGCCGATCGGCTGGCTCGCCGACCGGGTCTCGCGCAGCGGCCTGTTCGGCGGCTGCGGCCTGGTGCTGCTGCTGAGCAGCCTGGCGATTCCCCTGCTGCTGCAGACGCCGTTGATCTGGCCGCTGCTGGTGCTGTTCGGGGCCAGCGCCGGCGGGTTGTTCACCCTGGCGCTGATCCTGATCGGCGAGCGCTACCGAGACGATGCCCTGGTCCGGGCCAATGCCCATGTCGCGCAGCTATGGGGCATCGGCTGCCTGCTCGGCCCGCTGGCCACCGGCGCCGCCAGCCAGTGGATCAGCGGTCACGCCCTGCCGTTGATGATGGCGCTCGGCGCGGCGGGCTTCGTGGTGCTGGTGCGGCTGCGCGGGGCGATTCCGGCGGACGAGGAGGCGACCGGCCTGGAAGCCTCCGAGTGACCCTCAGAGCATCTTTTCCAGTCCGATCATTCCCGCGACCCAGGCGTTCAGGCGTCGCCACAGGCTACCCGGCTCGTGGCGCAGGACCTGGGGCCGGCCGTCGCGCTCATCGATCCAGACCAGCTTCGGCCGGCTACCGCTGCGGTCGATGCGCACCTGGTAGCTGACGCTCGGCGCCATGCCCTCCAGCGCCAGTTGGCGGACCTGCTCGGCCAGCAGCGGACTGTCGACGATGACCCCGACTTCGGTGTTCCACAGGATCGAGCGCGGATCGAAGTTGAACGAACCGATGAATACCTTGCGCCGGTCGAAGACCATCGCCTTGCTGTGCAGGCTGGCGCTGCTCGATCCGTGCAGGCGCCAGGGCGCGCCGCTCAGCGGCTGGTCGGGATTGGCGCGCAGCTCGTAGAGCTTAACGCCATGCTCAAGCAGCGCCATCCGATAGGGCGCGTAGCCGGCATGCACGGCGGGCACGTCGGTGGCTTCCAGGGAGTTGGTCAGCAGGCGCACGCGGACGCCGCTGTCGGCCTTGCCGGTGAGGTAGTTGAGACCGTCCTTGGCCGGAACGAAATACGCCGAGACCAGGATCAGTTCCTTCTGCACGCCCTTGAACAGGCCCGCCAGGTGCGGACTGAGCAATAGGTGCGGGTCGGGCTCGCCGCGGCTCAATACCTTCAGCGGCGCATCCCAGATCGCCTCGGCGCGGGCCCAGGTGAGATTCTCCAGCCAGTTGCCCAGGCGTGGCTGGTCGCCGCGGTCGAACAGGTGGCGGATGTAGCCGGACTCCTTCACCGACTCCTTGCGCAGGTAGCGCTGCAACTTGCGTCGGGCCGACTCCAGTTCGCCGGGATAGGGCGCGCGCCAGAGGAAATCCTCGATCGGCCGGCTGATGGCGCTGTTCCAGTACTGGTCGAAGCTGTGCGAGAGCTGGTTGGCGATGGGGCCGACGCCGAGCAGGTCGAGGTCGGTGAAGTTCATCTCCGGCTTGGCGTTGAAATACTCGTCGCCGAGGTTGCGTCCGCCGACGATGGCCGCCGTGCCGTCGGCCAGCCACAGCTTGTTGTGCATGCGCCGGTGTTGCTGGGACAGGTTGAACAGGCGGCCGACGCCTCGCGTGATGCCGGTGGCGCGGCCCAGGTGCAACGGGTTGAACAGGCGCACCTGGATGTTCGGATGGGCGGAGAGCACACCGATCTCGTAGTCCCAGCCATCGCTGGCGGTGTCGTCGATGAGGATGCGTACCCGCACGCCACGGTCGGCTGCCTTGAGCAACTCGTAGGCGAGGGCGCGCGTGGTCAGTCCGTCGTGGACGATGTAGTACTGGATGTCGAGGCTGCGCTGGGCTGCGCGAATCAGCGCCGCGCGGGCGACGAAGGCATCCTCGCTGGCGCCCAGGAGGTGGAAGCCGGACTGGCCGGGGTGGTCGCGTCCCTGGATTTCGGCCTGCCTGGCCAGCCAGGTACCCTCGGCGGGCAGTGCCGACGACGGTTGCGGCGGAGGAGTGCTGGCGCAGCCGGAGAGGGCCAGGAGGGCCAGCAGGAGGAATCGGCGAAGCAAGGATATCTCCCGTGGAAACTCGAACGACCGGCTCATCCCGGTCGTGCGAATTCTAGGAGTTTTCCTCGGAAGAGCGATGCCCCGCCTGATTTTTTCAGAATCCACCGAGCCTCGGATGGGCTCAGCTACCGAGTTTTTCCTTCAGCCGGTACCAGGCCATGCCCAGCGCCAGCAGTGGCGAGCGCAGCAGCTTGCCGCCGGGGAAGGTGATGTGCGGCACCTTGGCGAACAGGTCGAAGCCGTCGCTCTGCTGGCCGCCGATGGCTTCGGCGAGCAACTGCCCGGCGAGGTGCGTGGCGTTCACCCCGTGTCCGGAATAGGCCTGGGCGAAGTACACGTTGGGCTGCCCCGGCAGGCGGCCGATCTGTGGCAGGCGATTGGCGCCGATGCCGATCATGCCGCCCCATTGGTAGTCGATGCGGACGTTCGCCAGTTGCGGGAATACCTCCAGCATCTTCGGCCGCATGTAGGCGGCGATGTCGCTGGGGTCGCGGCCGGAATAATGGCAGGCGCCACCGAACAGCAGGCGGTTGTCGGCGGAGAGCCGGTAGTAGTCGAGGGCCACGCGCTGGTCGCACACCGCCATGTTCTGCGGCAGCAGTTGGCGGGCCAGTTTCTCGTCCAGCGGTTCGGTGGCGATCACGTAGCTGCCGGCCGGCAGTACCTTGCCGCCGAGCAGCGGGTTGAGGTCGTTCATGTAGGCGTTGCAGCCCAGCACCAGGGTCTTCGCCCGCACCTTGCCGGCGGCGGTATGCACCTGGACTTCCGTGCCGTAGTCGATCCGCGTCACCGGCGAGCGCTCGAACAGGCGGACGCCCAGCGACTGGGCAGCGGCGGCTTCGCCGAGGACCAGGTTGAGCGGGTGCAGGTGGCCGGAGCCCATGTCCACCAGGCCGCCGACGTAGCGATCGGAGCCGACCACGCTGCGCATCTCCGCGGCCGGCACCAGGCGCATCTCGTGGCGATAGCCGAGGGCCTGGAGTTCCTCCATGTCCTCGCGGAAGCCCTGGTAGTCGCCGGGCTTGTTCGCCAGGTCGCAGTAGCCCCAGCGCAGATCGCAGTCGATGGCGTACTGCTCGACCCGGCGACGGACGATCTCCACCGCCTCCAGGCCCATCAGCTTGAGTGCCTTCACGCCGTCGGCGCCGATCACCGGGAGGAACTGCTCGACGTCATGGCCGACGCCGCGGATCAACTGGCCGCCATTGCGTCCACTGGCGCCCCAGCCGATCCGGTGCGCTTCCAGCAGGACCACGGAGAAGCCGCGCTGGGCCAGTTCCAACGCCGTGTTCACTCCCGAGAAGCCGCCGCCGACGACGCACACGTCGGCCTGTTCTTCGCCGGCCAGGGGAGGGCACTCGATGCGTCGGTTGAGCGTGGCGGCGTAGTAGGAGGGGGCGTGTTGGGCGGTATGCACCGGCTGGTGAACGCGGGCGTTCATGTGTGAAATCCTGATTATTATGTGTGGAAAATTTGACGGAGCATAAACGTCAGTCGAGGCGCTCGCCAAGGGCGAAAAAGGAAAAAACTGCGAGGTGTTGCGGGGATCGTGTACAGAAAAGACGGTGTTTCCCGTCTATGCCGGGAGTCCTGGCGGACTCCCGGAGCGCGTCATGGGTCAATCCGGAACCGGTAGGTCGAGCGATTCCTTGACCTCTTCCATGACGATATAGCTCTTCGACTCGCGTACGTGCGGCAGTTTCAGCAGGATGTCGCCGAGCAGCTTGCGGTAGGACGCCATTTCCGAGATGCGAGCCTTCACCAGGTAGTCGAAGTGGCCGGACACCAGGTGGCATTCCAGCACATGGGGCAGCTTGAGCACCGCCCGGCGAAACTCTTCGAAGGTATCGCCGGACTTGTAGTCCAGGCTGATCTCGACGAACACCAGCAGGCTGGCCTTCAGATGCTGCGGATTGAGCCGGGCGTGATAGCCCATGATCAGGCCTTCGCGCTCCAGGCGGCGCACGCGTTCGGTGCAGGGTGTGGTCGAGAGGCCGACGCGTTCGCCCAGCTCGGTGAAGGAAATGCGACCTTCCTCCTGCAGGATGCGGAGGATGTTGCGGTCGATCTTGTCCAGCTCGCGCTTGCTCTGATGCTGGGTACGCATGGATGGAGGCTCCCCGTCTGGCTCGGAAAATCCGGAAATTTTCCGCCAATATAACGTCGAAAGCAGGGAAAAACACTGGCCAGGGAAAACGCCTTGATCTTGCACGAGGGCCCCGCCACCCTTGGCCGGGTCGGCAACGGACAGAGGTAGGACATGCGTTTGCGCAGAAGGACGACGTTGCTGCTGGTATTTGCAGTGCTGTTGCTGCTGGCGTTCGGCTACGGCTGGCATGCCTGGCGCAGCCTGTTGCGCGAGCAGGGTGTCGAGCGCCTGGAGTGGCAAGGCCTGGGCCTGTCCGCCGAAGGCATCGGGCTGCGACGGCTGGCGCTGGAGCGGCGCGGCGCGGATGGCGCCAGCTTGCGACTGGACGTGGAACACGCGCTGCTGCGCTGGCCCGGGCTGTCGGGTTGGCGTCCGCGTCTACCCGGCTTGCGCGTGGAGCAAGTGGCGCTCGCCTGGCAACCGGCTGCCGCGAGTTCCGACGACGACTCCGCTGCGCTGGACTGGACGTCCCTGCGCGAGACCCTCGCCTGGCTGCCGGAACAGATCCACCTCGAACGCTTCCATCTCGACCTGCCTTGTCCCGCCGGCCGCTGCGAGCAGGACGGCGGGCTGGACATCGGCCGCCCGTCGGGAGCGCTGTTTCCGCTGGCTGCGCAACTGCGCCTGCAACAGGAGGCGCAGCAGGCCCAGC
Source organism: Pseudomonas sp. P20 (assembly GCF_016463925.1). Lineage (NCBI taxonomy): Bacteria > Pseudomonadati > Pseudomonadota > Gammaproteobacteria > Pseudomonadales > Pseudomonadaceae > Pseudomonas > Pseudomonas sp. P20. The sequence goes on from NZ_JAEMVM010000018.1 coordinate 63,285, forward strand.
TCGACGCCCAGCTCTTCGAGGAGCCTACCGGTTGGCGCCTGCGGACGCGCGCGCAACTCGACCGGCAGGCGCTGCTGACGCTGGACAGCCAGCTCGCGCCGTCCGATGGCGACGGCCTCTGGCAGGGGCGCCTGGAGGCGCCCGGCCTGCCGGACACCCGTGGCCTGGTGGTCTGGCTCAATCGCTGGTTGCCGGAAGCCCAGCGCCTGCCCGACGCACCGCAAGCCCTGCGTCTGCAAGCGGACTGGACGATCCGCCTGGCGCCTGGCAGCGACTGGCTGGAGCCGCGCCGGGTGCTCGACGGCGGTGGCTCGGCGGCGCTGCTGGTGCAGGCTCCGCAAGCCTGGCCGCTGCCCGGTCTGGGTAATGTACAGGGCGAACTGCAAGTCCAACTGGATGGAGACGAGGGCGCCTGGTTGCCACGCCAGCTGCGCAGCGACTTGCGCCTGAGCCAGTTGCACGGCGAGTGGTTGCAGGCGCTGCCGGCCGAGTTGCGGCCGAGCGCGCTGGGCTTGCGCAGCGAGCCGCTGGAGCGCGATGCCGATAGCGTCACCGCGTTGCGCCTGGCGTTCACCAGCGAGGGCGCGAGTACGCTGAAGCTGGAGACGCGGCTCGACCTGCTGGGCATCTCGCCGTGGGCCGCCAGGCTGGTGGAGGGTCGCTTGCAGGTGGACGCGCCGCGCCTGCAATACCTGGGCTGGAAAGCCGAGCGACTGGTCGCGGAGATTCCCCTGGAGGGCCGGCTGGACGGGCAGCGCGCCAACCTCTCCTTCGGCAGGGGCGCGCGGTTGCAGGCGGCGTCCCTGGCCGAGCCGTCGACGCTGCACCTTGGCCAGCCCCGCCTCGACCTCGCCGGGGCCGCTCTCGAACTGGCCTACCAGCCGCTGGCGCTGCATTTCGCCGGGCCGCTGCAGGCGCAGGTCGGACAACTCCGCCAGGCCAACCTCAAACCGTTGGCCTGGACCTTCGAGGGGCCGCTCGACACCACCCTCGAGCGCACCAGCCTGAAGGGACGGCTGAGCAACGGCGCGGGGTTGGCGGCGGACATCCAGCTGCAGCGCGACGCGAAGACGCCCCTGGCGCTCTCCGCCAGGCTGGCCGAGGTGTTCTTCCGTACCGGCAATCCGCTGGCCGCGACCCTCGCCGACTGGCCGGGGCTGCTCGAACTGGGCAATGGGCGAGCGACCGCCGCGGCCGGCTGGAAGCTCGATGCGGCGGGCGCCTCGTCCCTCGACCTGGACCTGACCCTGAAAGGCCTCGACGGTATCTACGACCGCAGCGAGCTGAAGGGGCTGGGCGGCAGCCTGGCCTTGCGCCTGCGTGGCGGTCAGTTGAGCCTGGACAGCCCCGGCCTGAGCCTGGCCGAGGCCAATCCCGGCCTGCCGCTGGGGCCGGTGAGTTTCCGCGGGCGCTATGAGGCCCCGCTTTCCGCGCCGGGCAGCGGCCGTTTGAGCTGGCAGACGTTGCAGAGCGGCCTGTTCGGCGGGCAGGCCTCGGTCCCCGCGGGGAGCATCCGCCTGGGTCAGGCTGAGCAGAAGTTCGCCTTGCGTATCCAGGGCATACAACTCGGCGAGATTTTCCGGGTCTATCCGGCGGAGGGCCTGGCCGGCGAAGGCGCCCTGGACGGCGAGCTGCCGCTGATGCTGAACCGCTGGAAGCCCAGCGTCTCCGGCGGCCAGGTCAAGGCCCGCGAGCCCGGCTACCTGCGCTTCCGCTCGGCGAAGATCGAGGCGCTGGGGCGCAGCAACCCGGGGATGAAGCTGGTCGCCGATGCCCTCGACGATTTCCACTACGACGTCCTGCAAAGCAGCGTCGATTATCATGAGAACGGCAAGCTGTTGCTCGGCCTGCGCTTGCAGGGCAGCAACCCGGACCTGGAGAAGGGGCGCCCGGTCAACCTCAACGTCAATCTGGAGGAGGATATCCCGGCACTGCTGACCAGCCTGCAACTGAGCGACCGGGTCAGCGAAACCATTCGCCAACGTGTGCAGGAGCGCATGCAGAAACGCAAGGCTTCGGCGCCATGAGCCATACAGGAGAACCCCCGATGCGCCTCTGCGCTCTATTCGCTGTCCTGCTGCTGGGCAGCCTGACGATGGCCTGCACGCCCACCGTGCAGCTGGCGGCTCCCAGCGAGCCGATCAACATCAATCTCAACGTGAAAATCGAGCACGAGATCTACATCAAGGTCGACAAGGCTCTGGACGGCATCATCAACGAGAACAGCGGCCTGTTCTAAAGGAGCGGATCCATGACAACCCGTAGCAAACTCGGTATCGCCCTGCTGGCCCTCGGCATCAGCCTTTCCGCCATGGCGATGGACCTCGGCCAGGCCATGTCGGCCCTTGGCGGCGCCAAGGCCCAGGGCCTGGTCGGCGAGCAGGCGGACGGCTACCTTGGCGTGGTCAGCAACAGCGGCCAGGCGGCGGACATCGCCGCGCAGATCAATGCCGCGCGGCGTGCCGAATACCAGAAGGTGGCCAACAGCAGCGGCGCTTCGCTGGCCGACGTGGAGGCCATGGCCGGCAAGAAGGCGATGGAGAGAACCCCTGCCGGGCAGTACGTCCAGGTCGGCGGCAAGTGGGTGAAGAAATAGCGCGAAGGCTCCGCGAGCGCTCTGGGACGCTGCTCCGGTCGCAAGGGCCGGGCAGTGTCCGCGGAATTTTTCCTGTCGCGAGCGGTTCCTTCAGGGACTCCTGCCGTTTTCCATGGCTTCTGCGACAGGCTTTCCCGAAAAAGCGACTCCCGGCCTGAGTTCGATCATTTAAATATGCGGTATTTTTCCAGTTTTATGGTGGATGCGCCTCGGTAAAACCCCTAATTGTCCGGTTTTTTACCTGAGTAACCGCCTAAAATTGGTGATTATTTCTGCCTGCCTCTTCCTATACTGCGCGCATCTACACGCTCAAAATAACAAACGTCCGCGGTTCCTCCGCGACGTGGGAGGCGACAATGCGAGTTCTGGTCCTTGGCAGCGGTGTCATCGGTACCGCCAGTGCGTATTACCTGGCCCGTGCCGGGTTCGAGGTGGTGGTGGTCGATCGTCAGGACGGTCCCGCGCTGGAAACCAGCTTCGCCAACGCCGGCCAGGTGTCTCCCGGCTACGCTTCGCCCTGGGCAGCCCCGGGCATTCCCCTGAAGGCCATGAAGTGGCTGCTGGAAAAGCACGCGCCGCTGGCCATCAAGCTCACCTCCGATCCCAGCCAGTACGCCTGGATGCTGCAGATGCTGCGCAACTGCACCGCCGAGCGCTACGCCGTGAACAAGGAGCGCATGGTCCGCCTGTCCGAGTACAGCCGCGATTGCCTCGACGAACTGCGCGCCGAGACCGGCATCGCCTACGAGGGCCGCACCCTCGGCACCACCCAACTGTTCCGCACCCAGGCGCAGCTGGACGCCGCCGGCAAGGACATCGCCGTGCTCGAGCGCTCCGGCGTGCCCTACGAGGTTCTCGACCGCGATGGCATCGCCCGCGTAGAGCCGGCCTTGGCCAAGGTCGCCGACAAGCTGGTCGGCGCCTTGCGCCTGCCCAACGACCAGACCGGCGACTGCCAGCTGTTCACCACCCGCCTGGCGGAAATGGCCAAGGGCCTGGGCGTGGAGTTCCGCTTCGGCCAGAACATCGAGCGCCTGGACTTCGCCGGCGACCGCATCAACGGCGTGCTGGTCAACGGCGAATTGCTCACCGCCGACCACTACGTGCTGGCCCTGGGCAGCTACTCGCCGCAACTGCTCAAGCCGCTGGGTATCAAGGCTCCGGTCTATCCGCTGAAGGGTTATTCGCTGACCGTGCCGATCACCAACCCGGAGATGGCGCCGACCTCGACCATCCTCGACGAGACCTACAAGGTGGCGATCACCCGCTTCGACCAGCGCATCCGCGTCGGCGGCATGGCGGAAATCGCCGGCTTCGACCTGTCGCTGAACCCGCGCCGCCGCGAGACCCTGGAAATGATCACCACCGACCTCTATCCCGAGGGCGGCGATATCAGCCAGGCGACCTTCTGGACCGGCCTGCGCCCGGCGACCCCGGATGGCACCCCGATCGTCGGCGCCACCCGCTACCGCAACCTGTTCCTCAATACCGGCCACGGCACCCTGGGTTGGACCATGGCCTGCGGGTCGGGTCGCTACCTGGCCGACCTGATGGCGAAGAAGCGCCCGCAGATCAGTACCGAAGGCCTGGATATTTCCCGCTACAGCAATTCCCCGGAGAACGCCAAGAATGCCCATCCAGCGCCAGCACACTAACGAGCGTATGAGCCAGATCGTCGTCCACAACGGCACCGTCTACCTGGCGGGCCAGGTGGGCGAGGACATGTCCGCGGGCGTCGAGCAGCAGACCCGCGAGACCCTGGCGGCCATCGAGCGTCTGCTGGAAGAGGCCGGCACCGACAAGACTCGGATCCTCTCGGTGACCATCTACCTGAAGGACATCGACGCCGACTTCGAAGGCATGAACCGCGTCTGGGACCAGTGGCTGCCGCGCGGCGTCGCGCCGGCGCGCGCCACCGTCGAAGCCAAGCTCTGCGAGCCGGAGATCCTGGTAGAGATGTCGGTGGTCGCTGCGCTGCCCTGAGTTTTGTCTGGCCCGGCCGGAGAGCCGGGCTTTTTTTCGCCTGATGAAAGGTGCGCGATGCCGCACCTCGCTGAAGAGAGACCCGTCGCCATGCGCCCCGCCCGTGCCCTGATCGACCTGCAAGCCCTTCGTCACAACTATCGGCTGGCCCGCGAGGCCACCGGCGCCCGTGCGCTCGCGGTGATCAAGGCGGACGCATACGGCCACGGCGCGGTGCGCTGTGCCGAAGCGCTGGCGGCCGAGGCCGATGGCTTCGCCGTGGCCTGCATCGAGGAGGGCCTGGAGCTGCGCGAGGCCGGTATCCGCCAGCCGATCCTGCTGCTGGAGGGCTTCTTCGAGGCGTCCGAGCTGGAGCTGATCGTCGCCCACGACTTCTGGTGCGTGGTGCATTGCGCCTGGCAATTGGAGGCGATCGAACGCGCCAGCCTGGCCCGCCCGCTGAACGTCTGGCTGAAGATGGATTCGGGCATGCACCGCGTCGGCTTCTTCCCCGAGGACTTCCGCGCCGCCCACGAGCGCCTGCGGGCCAGCGGCAAGGTGGCGAAGATCGTGATGATGAGTCACTTCTCCCGCGCCGACGAACTGGATTGCCCGCGCACCGAGGAACAGCTCGCCGCCTTCGCGGCCGCTAGCCAGGGCCTGGAAGGCGAGATCAGCCTGCGCAATTCGCCAGCCGTGCTCGGCTGGCCGAAGGTGCCCAGCGATTGGGTACGTCCGGGCATCCTGCTCTACGGAGCCACGCCGTTCGAGCGCGCACATCCGCTGGCCGACCGCTTGCGCCCGGTGATGACCCTGGAATCGAAGGTGATCAGCGTCCGCGACCTGCCGGCCGGCGAACCGGTCGGCTACGGCGCGCGCTACAGCACCGAGCGTAGCCAGCGCATCGGCGTGGTCGCCATGGGCTACGCCGATGGCTATCCGCGCCACGCCGCCGACGGCACCCTTGTGTTCATCGACGGCAAGCCGGGGCGCCTGGTTGGCCGGGTATCGATGGACATGCTCACCGTCGACCTTACCGACCATCCCCAGGCCGGGCTGGGCAGCCGGGTCGAACTATGGGGCCCGAACGTGCCGGTCGGCGCCCTGGCGGCGCAGTTCGGCAGCATTCCCTACCAGCTGCTGTGCAACCTGAAAAGGGTGCCGCGCGTCTATTCCGGGGCTTGAGAAAAACTTTCCGAATTCTTTGCGCAGGCATGTCGACCGATCTGTTGTAAATACTGAACAGTGTTGCCATGATACGGCCGACTTGGGGTCGCCAGCCGTGTGCGGCCTCGTTTTGCCTTGCCTGCCAGAAGAATAAGGAGGACTCCACCCTTGGACGTCGGTGCTCGTCTGCAAACCATCCGAAAGCTCAAAGGTCTTTCCCAGCGCGAACTCGCCAAACGGGCGGGTGTCACCAACAGCACTATCTCGATGATCGAGAAAAACAGCGTGAGCCCTTCCATCAGTTCGCTGAAGAAGGTGCTGGGCGGTATCCCCATGTCCCTGGTGGAGTTCTTCTCCCTGGACCTGGAGCAGGACAGCCATACCCAGGTTGTCTACAAGGCAGACGAACTGATCGACATTTCCAGCGGCGCGGTGTCCATGCGCCTGGTGGGCAAGGCGCACCCGAGCCGGGCGATCGCCTTCCTCGACGAAACCTACCCGCCGGGCTCCGACACCGGCGAGGAAATGCTCAACCACGAAGGCGAGGAGGCCGGCGTGCTGGTCGACGGGCGCCTGGAACTGACCGTCGGCAGCGAGACCTATGTGCTCGAGCGCGGCGACAGCTACTATTTCGAGAGCAACAAGCCGCACCGTTTTCGCAATCCCTACGATGTGCCGGCACGCTTGATCAGCGCCACCACGCCCGCAAATTTCTGACCTGAAGCACAAGACCCCGCCGGGCCCGAAGGGCGCCGGCCGACAAGGGGCATGCGGGGCTGCGACCTAATGCCGCAAGGCTTTGCGAGGGTGTGCAATTGTTTCTGCCGGGCTTTCTTTGCCGTTATACTTGCGCCCGCCCGCGCGGCCCGCAGTGATCGGTATCGTGCCCGGGTGTGATAAGCCACGATGAGGGTGTAAGGGTGAACCTGATTAAAAAAATGCTGGCGGCCCAAGCTGCCGTGTTGGCCCTGTGGGCTGTAAGCGCTCAGGCTACGACCACTGACGATGCGATCGCCAAGCGCCTCGAGCCGGTAGGCAAGGTCTGCGTACAAGGCAAGGAATGCGAAGGCGTCGGCGCCGTCGCGGCAGCCGCCGGTGGCGGCGGTGCGCGTTCCGGCGAAGACATCGTCGGCAAGACCTGCAACACCTGCCACGGCACCGGCCTGCTGGGCGCGCCGAAGGTTGGCGACAAGGCCGAGTGGGGCAAGCGCGCCAAGGAGCAAGGCGGCCTCGATGGCCTGCTGGCCAAGGCGATTTCCGGTATCAACGCCATGCCGCCGAAAGGCACCTGCGCCGATTGCTCGGACGACGAGCTGAAAGCCGCGATCAAGCATATGTCCGGTCTGTAACAACGCCGGGACAGTGTCGCGAAAAGCCGCCTCCTGGCGGCTTTTTCGTATCCGCGGTGCGGGTTTTTCCCGCTGGCGGATCGTCCCGCCGGCAAACAGGGTCCAAACTTCCGGCTACCCATTCGCCGGAGGGCATCGTCTTGAGCCGAACCTGTTCCATTGACGCCGCAGTCGATCACTTGCTGCAGACCATCGAGGGCCCGATTCGCATGGGCCTGCCCCTCGGGCTGGGCAAGCCCAACCGACTGGTCAATGCGTTGTACCAGCGCCTGCGGACCCTGCCGGAGCGCCAGCTGACGCTGTATACCGCGCTTTCCCTGGGGCGTCCCGCCGCTGGCGGCGACCTGCAACGGCGTTTCCTCGAGCCTTTCGCCGAACGGGTCTTCGCCGACTACCCGGAGCTGGATTACCTGCACGCCCTGCGCCGCGACGAACTGCCAGCGAACATCCGTGTCGAGGAGTTCTACCTGCAGCCCGGCAGCCTGCTGGACAGCGCGCCGGCGCAGCAGCACTACATCAGTTGCAACTACAGCCACGTCGCCCGCGACATCAATGCCAAGGGCGTCAACGCGGTGGCCCAGCTGGTGGCGCGGCATCCCGAGCGGCCGGGCAAGCTGAGCCTGGCCTGCAACCCGGATATCACCCTGGACCTCCTGCCGATGCTGGAGAAGCGTCGCGCCGCTGGCGAGACCATCGTCGCCATCGGCGTGGTCCACGATGACCTGCCCTACCTGCCGGGCGACGCCGAGGTCGAGGAGTCGGTATTCGACCTGCTGATCGACGCGCCGGCGGAAAGCAGCCGGCTGTTCTCCACGCCGAACATGCCGGTCAACCTGCAGGATCACTGTATCGGTCTCCACGCCAGCGCGCTGGTGCGCGACGGCGGCACCCTGCAGATCGGCATCGGCTCGATGGGCGACGCGCTGACCGCCGCCCTGCTGCTGCGCCAGCGCGACAACGCCACCTACCGAGCGTTGATCGACGAGCTGGGTGTGCGTGCGCGCTGGGCCGAGACGATCGAGCGCGACGGTGGCCTGGAGCCGTTCCGCCGGGGGCTTTACGGTTGCAGCGAGATGTTCGTGCCGGGTCTGCTGGCGCTGGCCGAGGCCGGCGTGCTGAGCCGCCGGGTCTACCCCGACGAAGCGCGGCAGCGTGCCGCCGAGCGCGGTGAGGCGCCGGTGGAGGGCGGGGTGTGGCTGCACGGCGGCTTTTTCCTCGGTCCGTTGGCGTTCTACCGGCGCCTGCGCGAGATGTCGCTGGAAGAGCGCGCCGGGATCGGCATGACCGGCATCGGCTTCGTCAACAACCTGTACCGCCAGGAAGAGCTGAAGCGTCTGCAGCGGCGCGACGCGCGCTTCATCAACAGCGCCTTCACCGTGACCCTGCTCGGCGCCGGGGTCGCCGACCAGTTGGAGGACGGCCGGGTGCTCAGTGGCGTCGGCGGGCAGTACAACTTCGTCGCCCAGGCTCACGAGCTGGAGGGCGCACGTTCGATCCTGATGCTGCGTAGCTGGCGCGAATCCGGCGGGGAGGTCAGTTCGAACATCGTCTGGCAGTACGCCCACACCACCATTCCCCGGCACTTGCGTGACATGGTGGTGACCGAGTACGGGATCGCCGACCTGCGCGGCAAGAATGACGCGGAAGTGATCGCCGCGCTGCTGGCCATCGCCGACTCACGCTTCCAGCAGGCGCTGGCCGAGCAGGCCCAGTCGGCCGGCAAGCTGCCGAAGGATTTCGTCCTGCCCGAACGCTATCGCAACAATATCCCGGAGCGCCTGCAGGCCTTGCACCAGGCCCACGCAGCGGCGCTGCCGGAGTTTCCCCTGGGCAGCGATTTCGACGAGGTCGAGCAGGACCTGCTGCGGGCGCTGGGTTGGCTCAAGCGCAAGCTGAAGCTGAGCGAGATCCTCGAACTGGGCAAGGCGACCCTGGATGCGCCGGAGCCAGAAGCCTACCCGGCGCATCTGCGGCGCATGGACCTGGACGATCCGCAGGGGCTTCGCGAGGAACTCTACCAGCGCTTGCTGCTGGCCGGCCTGCGAGCCAGCCAGGAAGAGCGGGGCTGAGTGGCGCTCAGTCGAGGAACTCGACCTGACCGCCGGCCAGCGATTTCACCCGGGCCAGGGACTCGACCCGGTAGCCTTCGCTTTCCAGCAGGGCGCGGCCATCCTGGAAGGATTTCTCGATGACGATGCCGAGCCCGGCGATGCTCGCGCCGGCCTGGCCGATCAGGTCGATCAGCGCCTTGGCGGCATGGCCGTTGGCGAGGAAGTCGTCGATCACCAGCACGTGGTCGTGGGCGTTCAGGTGCTTGGCCGAGATGGCGATGGTGCTCTCGGTCTGCTTGGTGAAGGAGAACACCTTGGAGATGTACAGGTTGTCCTTCAGGGTCAGCGACTGGTACTTGCGGGCGAAGATCACCGGGACGCCCAGCTCCAGGCCGGCCATGACCGCCGGGGCGATGCCGGAAGCCTCGATGGTGACGATCTTGGTGATGCCCTGGTCGCGGAAGCGCATGGCGAACGCGTGACCGACCTGCTGCATCAGCTGCGGGTCGATCTGGTGGTTGAGAAAGGCGTCGACCTTGAGTACGTGCTCGGAAAGGACGATGCCTTCCGAGCGGATTTTGTCTTTGAGAATGTCCACGGGTGGCTTCCTGCGAAGCGGCTGTCGCTGATGAAGCGCGGCATTGTACCGCCAGCCGGCGCCGCGCGCGACGTTCTCTCGGACGAGCGAACATGATCGAGCGGTCAGGAATCCGCGCCTGCCCGGCGCGGCCCCGTGGCAGGCGGGCCGCGCCGCTGCCGGCTCATTTCAGCAGGTTGTTCACCAGTAGCGTCTCGACGTCCTTGAAGCGCCCGCTGAGCACGGCCTTGGCGGCGTAGAGCGCGGTGTCGGCGACCTGGCCGAACTCGATCTTCGGCGGCATCACCAGCTCCGCAGGGTTGGTATGCACGTCCAGCAGCGCCGGACCGGGCTGGGCGAGGAACTCCTGCACCGCCGCCTCGAGCTCCTCGGAGCGCGTCACCTTGCGTCCGTGGAAGCCGATCACTTCGGCGAGACGGGCGAAGTCCGGGTTGAGCAGGTCGGTGTAGTTGTCCAGCAGGCCCTCGACCTTCTGTTCCAGCTCGACGAAGTTCAGCGAGGCATTGTTCAGCACCACTACCTTGATCGGCAGTTTTTCCTGGATGGCCGTCAGCAGGTCGCCGAGCAGCATGGCCAGGCCGCCGTCGCCGGAGATCGAGATCACCTGGCGCTCGGGGTAGGCCTTCTTCAGCCCCAGCGCCTGGGGCATGGCGTTGGCCATGGTGCCGTGGACCAGGCTGGTGAGGGTGCGGCGCTTGCCGTTGCTGTGGATGTGACGCAACAGCCAGACCATCGCCGAGCCGCCGTCGGCGGTGAACAGGGCGTCCTCGCTGGCGTGCTGGTCGAGCAGGCTGACCAGGTGCTGCGGATGGATCAGCTCGCCCTTGCCGGCTTGCTCCTCTTTTTCCAGCGTCCGCAGCGAGCGCTCGCGGTGCTCCAGGCATTCGTCGAGGAAGCTGCGCTCCTCGCGGGCTTCGAGCAACGGCAAGAGCGCCTCGAGGGTGGGGATCACGTCGCCGACCACGCCGAGATCGATGGGGTGGCGGCGGCCCAGGTGACTGCCATCGCGGTCGACCTGGATCAGGGTGGCCTTCTGCGGATAGAACTGCGCCCAGGCGAAGTCGGCGCCGAGCAGCAGGAGGGTGTCGCACTCGGTCATCATGTGGAAGCCGGACTCGATCCCGAGCATACCGGTCATGCCCATGTTGAAGGGGTTGTCGTACTCGACGAAGTCCTTGGCCCGCGACGTGTGCGCGATGGGCGCCTTGAGGCGGTCGGCGAGGGCCACCAGCAGGTCGTGGGCGCCCTGGCAGCCGGAGCCGGCGTAGATGCCGATCTTCTTGCCGTGGGCCAGCAGGCGGGCGACGTCCTGCAGTTCGGCGTCGCTGGGGCGCAGCACCGGTTGCGGGAAATGCACCGAGAACGGCAGGTCGTCCTTCACCGTGGCCTGGCTGATGTCGGCCGGCAGGATCACCACCGCCACGCCGCGCCGGTTGAGCGCCGCCTGGCAGGCCAGGGCCACCACCCGGCGCGCCTGTTCCGGGCTGTGCACCTGCTCGCAGAACACCGAGCAGCTGGCGTAGACCGCCTTGAAGTCGACCTCCTGGGGAAACTCCATGCCCAGTTGCGGGGTAACGATCTGGCTGGCGATCAGGACCATCGGCGCGCGGTTGCGCTGGGCCTCGTAGACGCCGTTGATGAAGTGCAGGCTGCCCGGTCCGCAGGAGCCGGCGCAGGCGGTCAGGCGTCCGCTGATGTAGGACTCGGCGCCCGCGGCGAAGGCCGCCGCTTCTTCGTGGCGCACGTGGACCCACTGGATCTGGCTGCGATGGATGGCGTCGGTGACATGGTTGAGGGTGTCGCCGACGATGCCATAGCAATGGCGGACGCCGGCGGCTTCCAGGGTTTCCACGACGATCTCGGCGACTTTCTTGCTCGACATGAAGCTGTCCTCGAATGGAATTCGTTAGCTAGCTAATTTTGGTCGCGCGTGGAGCGGCAAAAGTTCCTCGCCCGAGGCTAGGCATCGGGCAAGACACTTTTGTGAAAATCGAGACAGTCGAGGCGCGGCGGGCTCAGCGCTTGAGCATGGCGCGGATGTCGGCGAGGGCGGCGTTGCCCTTGGCCGCCTTGACCTCTTGCGGGGCGTCTTCCATGCCTTCCCATTCGAGGTCTTCGGGGGGCAGTTCGTCGAGGAAGCGGCTCGGCGAGCAGTCGATGATCTCGCCGTATTGCTTGCGCTTGGCGGCGAAGGTCATCGCCAGGTTCTGCCGCGCGCGGGTGATGCCGACGTAGGCCAGGCGGCGCTCCTCTTCCACCGTGTCGGCCTCGATGCTGGAACGGTGGGGCAGGATCTCTTCCTCCATGCCCATGATGAACACGTAGGGGAACTCCAGCCCCTTCGACGCGTGCAGGGTCATCATCTGCACGCCTTCGGCGCCTTCCTCTTCTTCCTGCTGGCGCTCCAGCATGTCGCGCAGGACCAGCTTGGCGATGGCCTGCTCGATGGTCATGTCGCCTTCCTCGTCGCGCTCGAGGGTGTTCTTCAGTGCCTCGATGAGGAACCAGACGTTGCTCATGCGGAATTCGGCGACCTTGTCGCTGGAGGCGTTCTGCCGCAGCCAGTTCTCGTAGTCGATGTCCATCACCATGCTGCGCAGCACGGCGATCGGCTCGTTCTCCGCGCACTGTCGGCGGATACCGTCCATCCAGCGCTTGAAGCGTTGCAGGCGTTCGTGGAAACGGCTGTCGAGGTGCTCGGCCAGGCCCATCTCGTCGCAGGCGGCGTACATCGAGATCTTGCGCTGGGTGGCGTAGTTGCCGAGCTTCTCCAGGGTCGCCGAACCGATTTCCCGGCGCGGCACGTTGATCACCCTGAGGAAGGCGTTGTCGTCGTCGGGGTTCACCAGCAGGCGGAAGTAGGACATCAGGTCCTTCACTTCCTGGCGCCCGAAGAAGCTGGTGCCGCCAGAGAGCCGATAGGGAATCTGGTGGTGCTGGAGCTTCAGCTCCATCAGCTTGGCCTGGTGGTTGCCACGGTAGAGGATGGCGAACTCGCTGTACGGCCGCTCGGTGCGCAGGTGCAGGGTGAGGATTTCCATGGCGATGCGCTCGGCCTCGGCGTCCTCGTTGCGGCAGCGGATCACCCGGATCGGATCGCCGTGGCCCATCTCGCTCCACAACTGCTTCTCGAATACGTGCGGGTTGTTGGCGATGAGGACGTTCGCGCACTTGAGGATGCGGCTGGTGGAGCGGTAGTTCTGCTCCAGCATCACCACCTTCAGCGAAGGGAAGTCTTCCTTCAGCTGCATCAGGTTTTCCGGACGCGCGCCGCGCCAGGCGTAGATCGACTGATCGTCGTCGCCGACCACGGTGAACTGGGCGCGGTCCTTCACCAGCAGCTTGACCAGCAGGTACTGGCTGGCGTTGGTGTCCTGGTACTCGTCCACCAGCATGTAGCGCACCTTGTTCTGCCACTTCTGGAGGACGTCCGGATGTTCCTGGAACAGCTTCACCGGTTGCAGGATCAGGTCGTCGAAGTCCACCGCGTTGTAGGCGCGCAGGGTGCGCTGGTAATGCAGGTAGACGATCGCGGCGGTCTGCTCCTTGGGGTTGCGGGCCTTTTCCAGCGCCTCCTCCGGAAGGATCAGGTCGTTCTTCCAGGCGCCGATGTAGTTCTTGATCTCGTCGACGCCGTCGTCCCCGGAATACTCCTTCTGCATGATGTCGGTCAGCAGCGCCTTGATGTCCGACTCGTCGAAGATCGAGAAACCGGGCTTGTAGCCGAGCCGTTCGTGTTCCTTGCGGATGATGTTCAGGCCGAGGTTGTGGAAGGTCGAGACGGTCAGGCCCTTGCCCTCGCCGCCGCGCAGCAGGGTGCCGACGCGCTCCTTCATCTCCCGCGCGGCCTTGTTGGTGAAGGTCACGGCGACGATGTACTGGGCGCGGATACCGCACTGCTGGACGAGATAGGCGATCTTGCGGGTGATCACGCTGGTCTTGCCGGAGCCGGCGCCAGCCAGGACCAGCAGGGGACCGCCGACGTAGTTCACGGCTTCTTGCTGCCGGGGATTGAGTCGGGACATAGGAACAGGCCGGAAGAGAGGGTTGAAGCGGGGACGTATTCTAACAGGCTGGCTGGCATCCGCGAGAATTAGCGTGCAAGCTGTGACCGATCCCGAGATCGTTCACGCCATTTTGCTGTAGATTCCCTACCGCATTAGGATGATGCCGTTCGTTCTTTACGAAGATTCTTAAAACTTTGGAGGTTGCTTGTCAGCGCCCGCAGAACCCTTGCGCCTGCTCCTTCTGGCGGATACGCCGGACTGGGCGCCACTGCTAGGTGAACGCCTGAGAGCGCTGGGGCCTGCCTTTTCGCTGAGCATCGTCACCACCTGGGAGGGCGCGGCCACCCTGTTCGCCGCCGAGCCCCGGGGGCTGCTCCTGGCCACGCCGGCCTGCCTGCCGCTGGGGACTCCCTGTCCCTGGCCGGTGATCCTGCTGTTGCAGCAGGAGCCGGCGCAGACGCCGGTTGGGGTGGTCGACTGGCTGGCCGCCGAACAGCTCTCCGAGGACAGCCTGCGCCGCTGCCTGCGCTACGCGCGCGAGCGCCTGGGTTTGCAGGCGACCCTGCAACTGCTCGCCGAGCAGGATCCGCTGACCGGCATCGCCAACCGCCAGGGCTTCCAGACCCTGCTCGCGGCGCGCCTCAGCGAATTCGACGGGCGTGGCCTGGTGCTCGGCCACCTCGACCTGGACAACTTCCGTCACGTCAACGATTCCCTCGGCCACCAGGGCGGCGACCGCCTGATCCTGCAGGTGGTCAACCGCCTGCGCGGCTTCATGGAGAACGGCGACAGCCTGGCGCGCCTGGGCAGCGACGAGTTCGCCCTGCTGCTGGACACCCGTCGCGATCCGCAACGCGCCGAGCGGGTCGCCGAACGCATCGTCGAATGCCTCGGCGAGCCCTACTGGATCGATGGCGAGAGCCTGTTGCTGGGTTGCAGCCTGGGACTCGCCCACGCCCGTGCCGACGAAGGCGCCGACCCGCTGATGTGGCATGCGCACATCGCCATGCAGCAGGCCAAGAGCCGCCAGGGTTGCACCTTCCATGTCTTCGACGAACGCATCAACCGTGGCGTGCGCAGCCTCGCCGACCTCGAAGCCGAACTGCGCCGGGCGCTGCGTCGCGACGAGCTGGAGCTGCACTACCAGCCGCGACTGTGCCTGGACAGCGGGCGCATCGTCGGCCTGGAGGCGCTGGTGCGCTGGCGCCACGGCGAGCGGGGCCTGCTCACGCCCAGCGAGTTCGTCCCGCTGGCCGAGGAGAGCGGGCTGATCGTGCCGCTCGGCTACTGGGTCATCGCCCGCGCCCTGCGCGACATGCAGTGGCTCAACGGGCGCGGCCTGGAGCCGTTGCACATGGCGGTGAACCTGTCGTTCCGCCAGTTCCAGGACAGCCAGTTGCTGCCGACCCTGCAACGGTTGATCGAAGAGCACGGCGTCGACGCGCGCTGGCTCGAGTTCGAACTGACCGAGACCGCCGTGATGCGGCGCAGCGACCAGGTGCTGCAGACCATGCAGGCGCTCGGCCAACTGGGCGTGCGCTTTTCGCTGGACGACTTCGGCACCGGTTTCTCGTCCTTCGTCCACCTCAATAGCCTGCCGATCACCCTGTTGAAGATCGACCGCAGCTTCGTCGGCGGCATGGACCAGCGGGCGGAAAACTTCCAACTGGTGCGGGCGATGATCAACCTGGCGCACAACCTCAACCTGGAAGTGGTTGCCGAAGGCGTGGAGACCCTGCGCCAGCAGGAGCAGTTGCGCGATTTCGGTTGCGACCAGGTGCAAGGCTACTGGATCAGTCCGCCGCTGCCGTTGGCGGAACTGGCGCGTTTCCTGGGCATCGGCGAGCGCTCGGCGCACCGCGGCCAGCCGCTCGGCAATTGAGCGCCGACGCCTCGCTGGCCGTGGCTTTCGGCAGCAACCGCGCGGTCTTCCACTCGAAGGCCAGGGTCAGGCCGATGGCCGCGCAGGCCAGGCCGCCGGCCAGCCCCCACCAGACGCCCGCGGCGCCCCAGCCGGCCGCGAACGCCAGCAGGCAGGCCAGCGGCACGCCGACCAGCCAGTAGCAGGCCAGGCCGACCAGGAAGGTGGTGCGGGCGTCCTTGAGACCGCGGATCGCGCCCATGGCGACGTTCTGGGTGCCGTCGAACAGCTCGAACCAGGCGGCGATCGCCAGCAGCGAGACGGCCATCGCGGCCACCTCCCGGTTGGCCGGGGCGTCGCGGTCGAGGAACAGGCCGATGATGGCCTCCGGCATCCACCAGAAGAGCCCGGCGAAGAGCAGCATGCACAGCGCGCCGAAGCCGATGCCGACACGCCCGGCGCGGCGTGCTTCGAGCAGGCGGCCGGCGCCGAAATGCTGGCCGATGCGGTAGGTGGTGGCGTACGACAACCCCACCGGCACCATGAACGCCACGTATACCGCCTGGATGGCGATCTGGTGCGCGGCCAGGGCGTGATCGCCGATGATGCCCATGCACAGGGTGGCGACCGTGAACATCCCCGACTCCACCGCGTAGGTGCCACCGATGGGCAGCCCCAGGCGCAGTATCTCCTCGACCATCGCCCGCTGCGGCCGTCCCAGTCCGCGCAGCAGCGAGTACTCGGTATAGGCCGGCTGCAGGCGGATATACAGGGCCAGCAGCAGCGGCATGCAGTTCATGACGAGGGCGGTGACCAGGCCGATACCGGCCAGGCCCAGGCGCGGCAGGCCGAACAGGCCTTCTATGAAGGAATAGTTGAGAGCCAGGTTGGCCAGCGCGCCGAGCACGCTGATCGCCATCACCGGGCCGGCGCGGTCGATGGCGCTGGTGAAGCCGCGCAGGACCATGAAGGCCATGTAGCCGGGCAGGGCGAATGTCAGGCTGTGGAGGAACTGCATGGCGCCGTCCACCGTCTGCGGCGCCTGGCCGAAGACCAGGAGCAGCGGCCGCAGGTTCCATAGCAGCAGGCCGGCGGCCAGGGCCAGCGCGGCGCCGACCCAGAGTCCGGAGCGAGCGGCCGCGGCGGCGCCAGCGGCGTCGTCGCAGCCGTGACGGATCGCCACCAGGTTGCCGACCGCTGCCACCACGCCGACACAGAACGTCGAGACGAAGGCGTAGCTGACCGCGCCCAGGCCGCCGGCGGCCAGCGCGTCGGGGCCGAGCTTGCCCATCATCACGGTGTCGGTGAAGACCATGGCGACATAGGCCAGCTGGGCGGCGATCAACGGGCCCGCCAGGCGCAGGATGGCTTTGAGTTCGACGAGGGATGGCGAGGACATGGATGAGTAAGGCTCAGGAGGAGATGGTTGCCGCGATGGCCTGTCGGCGTTGAGAATGCGGCTATTCTCGGTGCGACTGGCATGGCTCCACAAAAGGAAAAACAAGATGCCAGGCATGAGTAAAAGTCATGAAAGAGGTAATTCCCCAATGACCCGTCGCCTGCCCCCGCTGTATGCCCTGCGCGCCTTCGAGGCTGCCGCCCGGCACGCCTCTTTCACCCGCGCCGGCGAGGAACTGGCGATAACCCAGAGCGCGGTGAGCCGGCACATCCGTACCCTGGAGGAGCACTTCGGTTGTCGTCTGTTC
Source organism: Pseudomonas sp. P20 (assembly GCF_016463925.1). Taxonomy (NCBI): domain Bacteria; kingdom Pseudomonadati; phylum Pseudomonadota; class Gammaproteobacteria; order Pseudomonadales; family Pseudomonadaceae; genus Pseudomonas; species Pseudomonas sp. P20. Next base: position 80,582 of record NZ_JAEMVM010000018.1, read on the forward strand.
GAGCGCCATGGCCGCCAGTTGCAGCTGACCGAGCCGGCACGCCTGCTGCTGCCCGGGCTGCGCGACGGCTTCGATGCGCTGGAACGGGCCTGCACCGCCCTGCGTGTGGACGACGCCACCCTGCGCCTGAAGGCGCCTTCCACCCTTACCCTGCGCTGGCTGCTACCGCGCCTGAGCCGCTTCCGCCACCTGAACCCGGATATCGAGGTGCAGCTCACCAGTGCCTGGATGGATGTGGACTCGGTGGACTTCCAGCGCGAGCCTTTCGACTGCGCGGTGTTGCTGGGCAGCGGCCAGTTCAGCCCGGAATGGGAAACGGCAGCGCTGTTCGCCGAATGGCTGGTGCCGGTCTGCGATCCCGACGAGGCCGTGGAGCCCTGGACCCTCCAACGCCTGCGTGACAGCGAGTTGCTGCACCCCACGCCGGATCGTCGCGACTGGCGACGCTGGCTGCAACGGACCGGGCTGGGGGAGGAGGTGTCGCTCAAGGGCGGCCAGGTGTTCGACACGCTGGAACTGGGCATCGTCGCCGCCGCGCGAGGCTATGGCGTGTCCATCGGCGACCTGGTGATGGTCGCCGAGGATGTCGCCCAGGGCCGCATCGGCCTGCCCTGGCCGGTGGCGGTGGCCAGCGGCGAAAGCTATCACCTGGTCTGGCCTCGTGCCCGCAGGGGACAGGAACGCTTCCAGCGATTGCGCGACTTCCTCCTCGCGGAGGTGGCGGCGATGCGTCTGCCCGTCGTCGAGCGGCTGGCGTGACGCCGCCGGACAACTCCTGGCGCTGACGCGACGTTACAGGTCGCTGCCGTCGCTGGGCCGGGCGCAGGGTTTGCGCTAGGGTCGTTGGTCGTTGCCTGTCGGGAGCGGCAGGGGACGGAGCTTCCTTCCAACCGCCCAAAGGAACCCGCCATGACCTTCGCCAAAGGAATACTCGCCGCGCTGGCGCTCGCCGCCGCAGTCGGCCAGGCCAGCGCCACCGAACTCGAGCACTGGCCGGCCCCCGCCGCCAGGCAACTGAATGCACTGATCGAGGCCAACGCGAACAAGGGCGCCTATGCCGTGTTCGACATGGACAACACCAGCTATCGCTACGACCTGGAAGAATCGCTGCTGCCCTATCTGGAAATGAAGGGCGTGCTGACCCGCGACAGGCTCGACCCTTCGCTGAAACTGATCCCGTTCAAGGACCAGGCCGGGCACAAGGAGAGCCTGTTCAGCTACTACTACCGGCTTTGCGAGATCGACGACATGGTCTGCTATCCCTGGGTCGCCCAGGTGTTCTCAGGCTTCACCCTCAGGGAACTGAAGGGCTATGTCGACGAACTGATGGCCTACGGCAAGCCGATCCCCGCCACCTATTACGACGGCGACAAGCTCGCCACGCTCGACGTCGAGCCGCCGCGCGTGTTCAGCGGCCAGCGCGAGCTGTACAACAAGCTGATGGAAAACGGCATCGAGGTCTACGTGATCAGCGCGGCCCATGAGGAACTGGTGCGGATGGTCGCGGCGGACCCCAGGTATGGCTACAACGCCAAGCCGGAGAACGTCATCGGCGTCACCACCCTGCTGAAGAACCGCAAGACCGGCGAGCTGACCACTGCGCGCAAGCAGATCGCCGAGGGCAAGTACGATCCCAAGGCCAACCTCGACCTGGAGGTGACCCCCTACCTGTGGACCCCGGCGACCTGGATGGCCGGCAAGCAGGCTGCGATCCTCACCTACATCGACCGTTGGAAGCGGCCGATCCTGGTCGCCGGCGATACCCCGGACAGCGACGGTTACATGCTGTTCAACGGCACCGCGGAAAACGGCGTGCACCTGTGGGTCAACCGCAAGGCCAAGTACATGGAGCAGATCAACGGCATGATCAAGCAGCATTCCGCCGCACAGGCCAAGGCCGGCCTGCCGGTGACGGCGGACAGGAACTGGGTGATCGTCACTCCGGAGCAGATCCAGTAGGCGAAACGGCGAGGGGCCGGCATTGGCCGGCCCCCGCATCCCTCAGCGCACCACGTGCAGGAAGTGCATGTGCCGCTCGTACTGGTCGAGGATGTCGCCGATCACGCCGTCGCGGCTCCAGCCCATGATGTCGTAGTCCTGGCCGCCTTCCTGGAGATGGACCTCGGCGCGGAAATACTTGCGCGACTCGCTGCTGTCCTCGGTGTCGCGCATCACGAAGCTCGGCGTGGTGAAGGCGCGCGGACGCACCTCGTAGATGAAATCGACCTCGCCGCCGTGGCTGACTTCCAGCCGAACCCGGCCGTCCTCGCCGTCCTGCACCTGGACTTCGTAGCCCTGCTTGCGCAGTTCGGCGGCGACGTCCTCGCAGGCCGGTCGCGCCACATCGGTGATGAAGCGGTTGACGTGGCTGCGCCTTGGGAACATGGCGATGTTGCGCAGGCGGCGCTGCCAACCGTCGCCCTCGCTTGCGCCGCTGCGCGTGGTGGGGCGGGAGAAGGTCAGCGCCTGGTAGCGGATGCCGCGCTTGGTGGCATCCAGGTGCAGCGCCTTGAACAGGCCCCAGATCGACGCCAGGAGCACGATGGAGAATGGCAGCGCGCTGGCGATGGTCGCGGTTTGCAGCGCCTTGAGGCCATCGGCGAGGAGCAGGGCGATGGCCACCACGCCCATCAGCACCGACCAGAATATCCGCTGCCAGAGCGGCGAGTGGTCCTTGCCGCTGGAGGCTAGCATGTCCACCACCAGCGCGCCGGAGTCGGCCGAGGTGACGAAGAACACCACCACCATCAGCACCGCCACCAGCGAGATCACGCTGCCCAGCGGGAAGTGCTCGAGGAAGGCGAACAGCGCCACCGAACTGTCCTGGTTGACCACTTCGGCCAACTGGGTGAAGCCCTCCTGCAGGACCATGTGGATGGCGGTATCGCCGAACACCGTCATCCACAGCAGGGTGAAGCCGGCCGGGACGAACAGCACGCCGCAGACGAACTCGCGGATGGTGCGGCCGCGCGAGATACGGGCGATGAACAGGCCGACGAAGGGCGACCAGGACAGCCACCAGCCCCAGTACAGCAGGGTCCAGCCGCCGATCCAGTCGGTGGGCTCGTAGGCGTACAGGTTGAAGGTCTTGTTGACGATGTCGGACAGGTAGGCCCCGGTGTTCTGCACGTAGGTCTGCAGGAGAAACACGGTCGGCCCGAGGACCAGCACGAAGAGCAGCAGGATCACCGCCAGGCTCAGGTTCAGTTCGGACAGGATGCGGATGCCGCGGTCCAGTCCGCTGGCCACCGAGAGCGTGGCGAGGCCGCAGGTGGCGGCGATCAGGGCGATCTGCACGGTCTGGTTTACCGGCCAGCCGAACAGGTGGTGCAGGCCGCTGTTGATCTGCAGCACGCCGTAGCCGAGCGAAGTCGCCACGCCGAACACGGTGCCGATGATCGCGAAGATATCCACCGCGTGGCCGATGGGGCCGTAGATACGTTCGCCGATCAGCGGATACAGCGCCGAGCGCAGGGTCAGCGGCAGGCCGTGGCGATAGCTGAAGAAGGCCAGGATCAGCGCGACGATGGCGTAGATCGCCCAGGCATGCAGGCCCCAGTGGAAGAAGGTCAGCTTCATCGCTTCCTTCGCCGCCTGCACGGTGTTCGGCTCGCCCACCGGCGGGGTGGTGAAGTGCATCACCGGTTCGGCAACGCCGAAGAACATCAGGCCGATGCCCATGCCGGCGGAGAACAGCATGGCGAACCAGGTGGTGTTGCGGTAGTCGGGACGACTGTGGTCGGGGCCGAGCTTGATGTCGCCGTAGCGGCTGACGGCGAGGAACACCACGCTGATCAGGATCAGCGCCACGGCCAGTACGTAGAACCAGCTGGCGTTGGTGATGATCCATTGCTGGACGTGGTTGAACAGCGATTGCGCTTCTTCCTGGAGGAGGACGGTAAACAGCACCAGGGCCAGGATCAGGGCGGCGGAGGTATAGAAGACCGGAGGATTCAGGGTGCTCCGGGGGGTAGTGGGTGTCTCCATGTAAGCTAGCTCTCCTTGTGATCGGATTGCCCGCCGAAGGCGGAAGACGAAACAGCCTAACACATCGTGATAGCTAATTTGATTCGAAAAGCCTTAATCGATAGCTTTGCTGAATTATTACGCTTCACGTGGAGGTCATTGCCCGATACTGCAGGGCTTCCGCCAGGTGCCGGCGTTCGATGGCATCGATGCGCTCCAGGTCGGCCAGCGTCCGGGCCACCTTGAGTATGCGATGCAAGGCGCGCAAGGAAAGTTCCAGGCGCTCTCCGGCAGCCTCCAGCCAGCGGCGGTCCGCTTCGGCGAGTGCACAATTGCGGTGCATCGCCTGGAGATCGAGATGGGCATTGGCGCAGCCCTGGCGGGCCAGTTGCCGTTGCCGTGCGGCGCCCACCCGTTCGCTGACCTCGGCGGTAGCGGTTTCGCCGTGTCCTGGCTGCAGGCTGGTGCTTTCGCGGAGCACGCTGACGTGCAGGTCGATGCGATCGAGCAGCGGTCCGGACAGCTTGCCCCGGTAGCGCTGGACCTGTTCCGGGGTGCAGCGGCAGCGGCCACTGGGATCGCCGAGGTAGCCACAGGGACAGGGATTCATCGCCGCCACCAGTTGGAAGCGCGCCGGGAAACGTACCCGGCCGTTGGCCCGGGCAATGACGATCTCGCCGCTTTCCAGCGGCTCGCGCAGGACCTCCAGGACCTTGCGCTCGAACTCCGGCAGTTCGTCGAGGAACAGCACGCCCTGGTGCGCCAGGGTGATCTCGCCCGGCTGCGGGCGGCTGCCGCCGCCGACCAGGGCCGGCGCGGAGGCGGAGTGGTGCGGCTGGCGGAACGGTCGCTGCGGCCAGTGCCTGAGGGGGACGTGGCTGGCCACCGAATGGATCGCCGCGACCTCCAGGGCTTCGTCCTCGTCGAGCGCCGGCAGCAGGCCGGGCAGGCGGCTGGCCAGGAGGGTCTTGCCGGTGCCCGGCGGGCCGCTGAGCAACAGGTTGTGCGCGCCGGCGGCGGCCACCAGCAGGGCGCGCTTGGCGGCGGCCTGGCCCTGGACCTCGGCCAGGTCTGGATAAGGGAAGGGCGCGCGGAGCAGGCCGCGGGCCTGGTAGGGCGGCAGCGGGGCCTGGCCGGAGAGGTGTCCGGCGATCTCCAGCAGGTGGTCCACGGCGAACACCGTCAGCCCGCTGGCCAGGCTGGCCTCTTCGGCATTTTCCTTCGGTACCACCAGAACGCGCCTTGCGTCGCGCGCCGCCAGCGCGGCCGGCAATACGCCTCGCACTGGCCGGATCGCCCCGGACAGGGCCAGTTCGCCGAGGCACTCCAGGCCGTCGAGGGCGGTGCCGGGCAACTGGCCGCTGGCGGCGAGGATGCCGAGTGCGATGGCCAGGTCGAAGCGACCGCCGTCCTTGGGTAGGTCGGCGGGGGCGAGGTTGAGGGTGATGCGCCGCGCGGGGAAGTCGAAACCGGCATTGAGCAGGGCGCTGCGCACGCGGTCCTTGCTCTCGCGCACCGCGGTTTCCGGCAGGCCGACCAGGGTCAGCGAAGGCAGGCCGTTGGCCAGGTGCGCCTCGACGCTGACGCAGGGGGCTTCGACGCCGACCTGGGCTCGGCTGTGGACAATCGCCAGGGACATGGATCGCTCCTTGATCTCACGCCGCTCGCAGGGGGGAGGATCAGTCGGCGGGCGGCGTCAGCTTGCTTTCGAGTTCCGCCACCTTGGCCTCCAGGGCTTCCAGCCGTGCGCGGGTGCGGGCGAGGACCAGCATCTGGCTGTCGAATTCCTCGCGGCTGACCAGGTCGAGCTTGCTGAAAGCGCTCTGCATCAGGGCGCGGAACTGCGACTCCAGCTCGGCCTTGGGCAACGGCGATTCGCCGGCGAACAGGCGGCTGGCTTGTTGGCTGAGGGCTTCGAAGACGGCTTTGGGCGGCAGCATGGCGAGGGTTCCGGTAACGAGTGGGCGGCAGTCTAGCACGATGTCGGCGGCGCTCGCGGGAGGGCCATTGCACACTTTTTGCGCAACTGTCGGAGCGCGTCTGCGCCTATTTGGTGCGCCGCCCGGAGGCCGGCGTTCCGCACTATCCCCGGGTTGGCGGCTAAGGGCTTGAAATCCGGCGGATTTGCCGGAGCTGGCAAGCTTTCTGCTTTGGCCGGTGTGAGGCGTGCACTGAAGCAGTACCGGTGCGGCAGATGAGGCGGTTGCGGGAGGCCGGCAGGTTGCGGCATCGAACGGCCGCAGCAGGGCCAGGTCGGGGCGGAGGGTCCCGATCATGCTTCCCAGAGGGACCGGCGCGTTACAAAGCCAGACACTGCGCTTAGACTGTCCTCGGGTTCGTTTTCCTGGGGCGAGTCCACCAAACACGGGAGAGAGTTTCATGAAGCTAGTCACTGCCATCATCAAGCCGTTCAAGTTGGACGACGTCCGCGAGTCGTTGTCCGAGATCGGTGTGCAGGGCATCACGGTGACCGAGGTCAAGGGTTTCGGCCGGCAAAAGGGCCACACCGAGCTGTATCGCGGCGCCGAGTACGTCGTCGACTTCCTGCCCAAGGTGAAGATCGACGTGGCGATCGCCGACGACCAGCTGGACCGCGTCATCGAGGCGATCACCAAGGCGGCCAATACCGGCAAGATCGGTGACGGCAAGATCTTCGTGGTGAACCTGGAACAGGCCATCCGCATCCGTACCGGCGAAACCGATACCGACGCGATCTAAGCCCAACCGAACCCCCAAAAGCCCCAGGAGAATACCAACATGACTCTGCGTAAGATCGCAGGGCTAGGAGCCCTATTGTCCCTCGCTTTGCCGGGCGTCGCCCTGGCCGCCGAGGAGCCCGTCCTGAACAGCGGCGACACCGCCTGGATGCTGATCTCCACTGCGCTCGTCCTGCTCATGACCATCCCCGGCCTGGCGCTGTTCTACGGCGGCATGGTGCGAGCGAAGAACGTGCTGTCGATCATGATGCAGTGCTTCGCCATCACCGGCCTGATCACCATTCTCTGGGTGGTCTATGGCTACAGCCTGGCGTTCGATACCGCCGGGATGGAGAAGGGCGTCCTCAACTTCAATTCCTTCGTCGGCGGACTGGACAAGGCCTTCCTCAGCGGTCTCACCGCCGACGGCCTGACTTCCGCCACCGCGCTGTTCCCGGAAAGCGTGTTCATCACCTTCCAGATGACCTTCGCGATCATCACTCCGGCGCTGATCGTCGGCGCCTTCGCCGAGCGCATGAAGTTCTCGGCGATGCTGATCTTCATGGCGGTCTGGTTCACCGTGGTCTACGCGCCGATCGCGCACATGGTCTGGAGCGGTGACGGCGCCCTGATGTGGGACTGGGGCGTGCTGGACTTCGCCGGCGGCACCGTGGTGCACATCAACGCCGGTATCGCCGGTCTGGTCGCCTGCCTGGTGCTGGGCAAGCGCAAGGGCTACCCGACCACGCCGATGGCGCCGCACAACCTCGGCTACACCTTGGTCGGGGCGGCCATGCTGTGGATCGGCTGGTTCGGTTTCAACGCCGGTTCCGCCGCCGCCGCCAACGGCACCGCCGGGATGGCCATGCTGGTGACCCAGATCGCCACCGCCGCCGCGGCCCTGGCCTGGATGTTCGCCGAGTGGATCACCCACGGCAAGCCGAGCGCCCTGGGCATCGCGTCCGGCGTGGTCGCCGGTCTGGTGGCCATCACCCCGGCCGCCGGCACCGCCGGTCCGATGGGCGCGCTGGTGATCGGCCTGGCCTCCGGGGTGATCTGTTTCTTCGCCGCCACCAGTCTCAAGCGCGCGCTGAAATACGACGATTCCCTCGACGCCTTCGGCGTACATGCGGTCGGCGGTATCGTCGGCGCGCTGCTCACCGGGATCTTCGCGGCGCCGTCGCTGGGCGGCTTCGGCAGCGTGGAGGACATCGGCGCGCAGTTCTTCGTGCAGTTCAAGGGCGTGGCCTTCACCGTGGTCTACACCGCCGTGGTGACCTTCGTGATCCTCAAGGTGCTGGACCTGGTCATGGGCCTGCGGGTCACCGAGGAAGAGGAAGCGGTCGGCCTCGACCTGGCGCTGCACAACGAGCGCGGCTACAACCTGTAATACCTGCCGGCGCCCGGCTTTCCGCCGGGCGTCGGTTTGCCTCCCGCGCTCGCCTTCGCCGAACGCCATGCCCTTGTGCGTCGAAAGTCCTGGGCGCTTCCCGCGACTGCCACCACCTTTCCGCAACCGGTCTTTCAGTGACTGCCAGCGGACTGCGCCACCATCAGCTTTCACAGGTCTGCCTCTTACGCTCTTTGCTTTTTCAAATGCCGCGCTAGAATGCGCGGCGCGACGGATCGGAGCCGATTTGGAACAGCAGCATGTGGCAGCAGACCCTGATCACCTTGCGCCCGCGTCCGCGGGGCTTTCACCTCGTCACCGAGGAGATACTCGACGCCTTGCCGGAGCTTCGGCGGTGCCGGGTCGGCCTGCTGCACCTGCTTTTGCAACATACGTCGGCTTCACTGACCCTGAATGAAAATGCCGATCCTGCCGTACGCCGGGATTTCGAGCGTTTTTTCGAGCGGCTGGCGCCACGCGGCGAAGTCGGCTATGAACACAACGACGAAGGTCCGGACGACCTTCCGGCGCATTTCAAGGCCAGCCTGCTGGGCTGCCAACTGACCCTGCCGATACAGTCGGGAGGGTTGGCACTGGGCACCTGGCAGGGGATCTATCTCGGTGAACACCGGGACAGGGGCGGGGCACGGCGCGTGCTCGCCACCTGGCAGGGCGAGTCAGTATGAATTTTTTCCGGCGGCGCTCATCAAAACGCGCGGCTGGGCTATAACTAACCTGCTTTTGCAGCACCGAGAGGTTGACCATGAGCGAAGAAGAACTGGAACAGGACGAGCTGGACGGCGCTGACGAGGACGACGGCGAAGAGCTGGCCGCGGCCGACGACGGCGAAGCGGACAGCGGCGACGGCGACGAGGCCCCCGCCCCCGGGAAGAAGGCGAAAGCCGCCGTGGTGGAAGAGGAGCTGCCCTCGGTCGAAGCCAAGCAGAAAGAGCGTGACGCCCTCGCCAAGGCGATGGAGGAGTTCCTTTCCCGCGGTGGAAAGGTGCAGGAGATCGAACCCAACGTGGTGGCCGATCCGCCGAAGAAGCCGGACAGCAAGTACGGCAGCCGCCCCATCTGATTTCGCGCCATCCCAAGGCCCGCCTCCCGCAAGGGATGGCGGGCCTTGTGCTATGGCGCCGGTCACTTTGACGGGCATCTCGCCCCGCCGCATCCCGGTTGGCGAGCCGATCTTTCGCCTGTTCAGGCACGGCTGGCGACGGGCCAAGGCCTTTTCCTTTCCGGTGGCAGCGCTACCGTTCCACATCGTCAACCGAAGCTGCTTGCCATCCAGGCGCTCCAAGCGGCGTCCGGGGTTGCCGGAGAGCGAGCTGTAGAGCTTGCTTAAGAATTTTCCTAGCGATTCTTAGGCGGATTCGCGGAGCCGTGTAGGTCCTGTCTTATGGCTCCTTTCCAGGTGTTCTGAAAAGATTAGCCACCCATCAAGTTCACTCCGGTTCCGGCGGATTTTCCCGGACATGCCGGACACATCGGTTGTCATCCCATGGAGTTCAAGACGTTCCGTCGAACCCTGCTGCTCGCGGCAGTCCTGTTCGTTCCCGCCGGCACCAGCATGGCTGCCAATCTGTACGCTTTCGGCGGCCGCGATATCGCCGTGCCCTCGATCCTTCCCGAGGGAAGTGTCATGTCGCGCTACACGTTCACTCCCATGCAACTGTGCGGCAAGCCCAGCTGCGATCTCATCGGCGTCTCTCTGTACAACAAGGGAAGTGTCTGGGACCCGGTCGATGGTCCGGACCTGAATACCAACGTGCCGGGCCTCTCGGTGCGCCTGCTGCTGGATGGCATACCGGCGAGCAGCCGTTTCAAGGGCACTTTCTCGCAAATCGCGGAGATCCAGTTGTTCCGCAACTCGACGCCGCTCTCCGACGGCCAGTTCGCGAGCGGAGCCTTCAACTCGTACTTCCTCATTACCTACAAGGACGGGCTTATCGCGTCTGGCACCTCCTCCATCAGGTTGACCGGGAGCGTCACCACGATCAATGCGACCTGCCAGGTCGCCGACCAGACCGTGAAGCTGCAGTCGATCGCTGCCGCCCGGCTGAACGGCGTCGGCACCTACGCGGCCGTTACCCCGTTCAATCTGGTAGTGGCCGGCTGTCCTCGCGGGTACAACCGCGTCGGCTACAGCCTTCAAGCGGTGGGGGGCGCGGTGGCCGAAGGCTCGGGTGTATTGCCGCGCCTGGCGGGCAGCACCGCGACCGGCGTATCGATCCGGGTCACCGACGAGGCCGGCGTGCCGCTACGGATGGGACTCTCGTTGCCGGTGACCGCGTACGACAAGAACACCGGCGGGGCTTACTGGATCCCGATGAAAGCGTCCTATGTGCAGACCGCCGAGAAAATCACGCCCGGCTCGGTCCTGGCCGCGATGGTGATCCTGCTCGACTACCAGTGAGGCAGGGGAGGGCAAGAGCGCGCCTCACCCGAACGCTTCGAAGAACGCCAGGGCCCGCGGGTCGCTGGCATAGGCGATGTTGATACGCAGCCAGTCGCTCTCCTCGCCTTCCGGGCTGAAGCCGCTGCCCGGCGACAGCAGCACGTCCAGGCGTGTCGCCACGGCCTGCAATTCGGCGAACGGGTAGTCGCCGATACGGGCCCAGACGAACATCCCGCCGACCGGTTCGGCGAACACCTCCCAGCCGTTGTCCCCAAGCACCCGCAGGGTCGCCGCCATCTGCCGGGTCAGGCGCTGGCGCAGGCGTTGCACCAGCTTGCGGTAACTGCCGTTGGCGAGCATGGTCGAGACCACGCATTCGGCGAAGCGCTGGCTGCCGATGCTGGTGTACATCTTCACATCCGCCAGGCGCCGGATCAGCTCGGGGCCGGCGATCAGGTAGCCGACCCGTAGCGAGCAACTGAGGGTCTTCGAAAAGCTCGCCAGGTAGATCACCCGGCGCAGCGAATCGAGGGTTGCCAGGCGGGTGCTGGGGCCGTTCTGGAAGTCGGCGTAGATGTCATCCTCGACGATGTGGAAATCATGCTGCTCGGCCAGTTGCAGCACGCGGTGGGCCACTGAGGGGCTGAGGCTGGTGCCGGTGGGGTTGTGGTACATGCTGTTGGTGAAAAGGAACTTCGGCTTGTGCGCGCGGAGGATCGTCTCCAGCGCGGCGGTGTCCGGGCCGTGGCGGGTGCGCGGCACGCCGAGCATCTTCACCCCGTGGAACTTCAGCAGGTTGAACAGGTTGTAGTAGCCGGGGTTCTCCACCACCACCACGTCGCCCGGCTTGAGCAGCGTGCGTACCAACAGGTCGAGGGCATGGCTGGCGCCGGTGGTGGTGAGGATCTGCTCCGGGTCGACATGGATATCGATCAGCCGCAGGCGTTTCTGGATGTGCTGGCGCAGCGCCGGCAGGCCCAGCGGAGTGCTGTAGTCGAACAGCCCGGCGAGTTCGCTGCGGGCGACCTGGCGGATCGCGTAGCTGAGTTCCTCGACTTCCCGCCAACTGTCCGGAATCCAGCCGCAGCCGAGCTTGAGTTTCGTCGAGCTGCCGCTGAACTGGCCCCATGCGTTTTCCGCGCCTTCGTGCCATTCGCTGTCGAGGTCGGTAGTGGCGGCGGGCGCCTCGGCGACGAAGAACCCCGAGCCGTGCCGCGATTCCAGCATCCCCAGGGCGACCAGGCGGTCGTAGGCCTCGATCACGCTGGACTGGCTGAGCTGGTTTTCCCTGGCCAACTGGCGTATCGACGGAATCCGCGTGCCGGCGCGGACGCGATTGCCGCGGATCCAGCCGCTGACCCCTGCGACGATCTGCTGCACCAGCGGCTCGCTGGCATTGCGGTCGATCCGGAGGTGCATGCCTGACTCACTGTTTGGTCTTTTGGGGCGAACAGTTAAGCACAAATCCGAACAGCTGTTACTTGTTCCGTAGCGCCGCCGCGCCGGATAGTCGACGCCTCTTCTCGCGGGCTAGCCAATGCCCACCGCTCTGCCGCGGCAGGCCCTTGAACGGAGAAACGCATGAGCAATACCCGTCGCCACGCCGCATGCCTGGCCTTCGGCCTGTGCCTGATCACCTTGGCGGTGAACCTCCAGGCGCCGCTGTACACCGCCTACGCGGAGCTTTCCGGCTACGGCGCGGCAGCTACCGCCAGCGCTTTCTCCGGCTATGTGCTCGGCGTACTGCCGGTGCTGCTGGTACTCGGCGGGTTGTCCGATCGGATCGGGCGCAAGCCGCCGATCGTCGTCGCGCTGCTGCTGTCGATGGTGGCCACCCTGGTGATGGCGCTCTGGCCGCGCCTGGAGGCGCTCGGCGTGGCGCGCCTGTTGCTCGGCGTCGGCACGGCCCTGGCATCGGCCACCGGGACGGCCTACATGAGCGAACTGATCGCGGGCGGGGATTCTCGCACCTCGGCCAACTGGGTGACCGCCAGCACCTCGCTCGGCTTCGGCCTCGGCGCGGCACTGACCAGTCTGTTCCTGCTGTTCCGGGAGAGCCTGGTGCCCGGCAGCTTCTGGGTCCAGCTGGGACTGGCCTGCGTGGCCCTGGCGGCGGTGGCGGGCCTGCCGGACGAGGCGCCGCGCGGGCGCGATACGCCGATGCTGCGGCTGCCGTTCTTTCCCGCCGGCAGCCTGCCGTACGGCCTCTCGATCCTGCTGGCATGGGCCACTGTGGGTCTGGTCATCGCGGTCCTGCCTTCGCTGCTGGCGGCCCACGGGCTGGCGCGCTGGTCGGGCTTCTCGACCTTCACCGTGATCAGCTGCGGCCTGCTGTTCCAGCCGCTGGCGCGGCGGATGGCGCCGGCCTCGGCGACCTGCCTGGGGCTGGTGATCCTGCCGCCGAGCTATGCCCTGCTGGCCTGGGGCGCGATCCACGGCTCACTGGCTGCGGTGCTGTTCGGTGCGCTGGGCGCGAGCAGTTCCTGCTACGGCTTCACCTACCTGGGCGGGCTGTCGGCGGTGAATGTCCTGGCCGGTGCGGAAAAGCCGCGGGCCAGCGCGGGCTACTTCCTGTTGGCCTACCTCGGCTTCAGCCTGCCGGTGATCTTCACCGGGTTGATCGCGGATCGCTTCGGTGCGTCGACGGCGTTGCTGCTTTTCGGCGTGTCGCTGACGTTGGCTGCCGTTGCGGTGGCGTTTTCCATCTTGCGCGGGGTCGGGCGCTTAAAGGCCAGCGCTTCGCGTGCCTAGGCGCTACCCGCGACCGGGGGCCCGGTCCGTCATTGCAGGCGGGCGAGCAGGGCCGGCAGCTCGGCGAGGCTGCGGATCTCCGCGCTCGGCTCTTCCTCCCCGGCCCAGGGCTTGCCGCTTGGGTTGAACCAGATGGCACGCATGCCGGCGCGGCGCGCTCCGGCGATGTCGTCGCTGGGGTGGTCGCCGATGTGTACCGCTGCCGAGGCCTCGACGCCGGCGCGCTTCAGGGCTTCGCGGAATGGCGTCGGGTCGGGCTTGCCGACGCCCAGTTCCTCGGCGCAGAGGGCGAACCGGAAGTAGTCGGCCAGGCCCAGGCGGCGCACGTCGGCGTTGCCGTTGGTGAGCACGCCGAGGGTGAAGCGGTCGGCGAGGATCTCCAGGGTCGGGTGGACCTCGGGAAACAGGGTGACCCGGTGGCGCGCTTCGAGGAATACCTGGAAACCGGCCTCGGCCAGGCTTTCCGCCTCCGCCTGTGGATAACCGGCGTCGAGCAGGGCATGGAACAGGATGCGCCGGCGCAGCTCGCTGAGACGGTGGCGCAGCATCGGCTCGCGATCCAGCAGGCGGGTGCGGATCGCCCACAAGTGCTCGATGGGTACCGGACCCAGGCGCGCCGCGTTGCTCGCCAGCCATTCGCGGAGCAGGGCCTCGGCGTTGTTCATCACCGGGGCGACGTCCCACAGGGTGTCGTCGAGGTCGAAGGTGATCAGTCGCAGGCTGCTCATGGGTCGTTGCCTCCATCGGCGTTGCCCTTGCGCTTGGCGCGGGGATGGGCGCGGTCGTAGACCGAGGCCAGGTGCTGGAAGTCCAGGTGGGTATAGATCTGGGTCGTGGCGATGTCGGCGTGGCCGAGCAGTTCCTGCACGGCGCGCAGGTCGCCGGACGACTCCAGCAGATGGCTGGCGAAGGAGTGCCGCAGCATGTGCGGGTGCAGGTGCTGGCCCAGCTCGCGGACGCCGGCCTGGCGCACCCGCAGCTGGATCGCCCGCGGCGTCAGGCGCTTGCCGCCGCGACCGATGAACACCGCACCGTCTTCCGGAGCGGCCTGGGCGCGCAGCGGCAGCCAGGCTTCGAGCGCCTGGCGCGCGGCCTTGCCGACCGGCAGCTCGCGGACCTTGTTGCCCTTGCCGCGCACTCGCACCAGGCCTTCCTTGAGGTCCAGCCATTCGAGATCGAGGCCGACCAGTTCCGAGAGGCGCAGCCCGGAGGAATAGAACAGCTCCAGCAGGGCCTGGTCGCGGCGGGCGATGAAGTCATCCTCCACGGCACCGTCGAGCAATTGCAGGGCGCGGTCGGCGTCGAGGGTCCTGGGCAGCTTGCGCGGACTCTTCGGCGCGCTCAGGCCGTTGGCAGGGTCGTGCCGGCAGCGCCCTTCGCGTAGCAGGTACTGGTAGAGGCCGCGCGTCGCCGAGAGCAGCCGTGCCAGGCTGCGGCTGGACTGGCCCTGCTGGTGCAGGCGGGCGACGAAGGTGCGCAGGCTGCGGGTGTCGAGGGCGTTCCAGTCGGAGAGCCCGGCCTTTTCGGCGAGGGCGAGGATCTTCAGCAGGTCGCGGCGGTAGCCGTCGAGGGTGTGCGCGGAGACCTGGCGCTCGCTGCGCAGATGTTCGAGGAAGGCATCCAGGTCGGCGCGCATCTCGGACCGCCCGCCGCGCTCAGCGGACCGAGCGCAGCGGCGAGGAGAAACGCGGCAGCACGCGGGCCAGGACCTCGGCGACGTAGCCGAGGAACAGGGTGCCGAGGGAACTCTTGTAATGCTGCGGATCGGGACTGCCGATGGCGAGCACGCCGTGCAGGCCCTGGAAACTCAGGGAGACCACCGCTGCGGAGCCGATCTCGTCGCGGTCGCTCTCGCCGAAGAGGAACGCCAGTTCGTGCGGACGCAGCACGCCGCAGACGGTCTTGCCGCCGGAGAGCAGGCCGCCGATGGCCTGGTGCGCCTCCGCGCTGCTCACCGAGCGGCCCACCGAGACGCTACTGTCGCTGAACAGGATCAGGCTCACGTAGGGCACCTGGAACTCGTGGCGCAGGCTGTCCTCGACGGTACTGACCACGTCTTCCAGGCTGGTGGCGTCGAGCAGGTCGAGGACCAGGCGGCGGGTCTTGTCGAACAGGCGGTCGTTCTCGCGGGCCACGTCCATCAGTTGCGAGAGCCGGTGGCGCATCTCGATGTTGCGCTCGCGCAGCAGGCGTACCTGGCGCTCCACCAGCGACACTGCGTCGCCGGGCTGGTGTGGGATGCGCAACTCGGGGATCAGCTCGTCATGCTCGACGAAGAACTCCGGGTGCTGGCTCAGATAGGCGGCCACCTGCTCGGCGTCCAGCGCTGCTGTCGGTTCCTGGCTTTTCTCGGTCATAAGCGTCTCGGTTCTCGCGGGCGACGGCCCTTACAGGCGGACCTGGCCTTCATACACGCGGACGGCAGGCCCGGTCATCATAACGGGCTGGCCGGGACCTGCCCACTCGATGTGCAGGCGGCCGCCGGGGAGGTCGATCTGCACCGGCGATTGCAGCCAGCCCTGGCGAATCCCGGCAACCGCCGCGGCGCAGGCGCCGGTGCCGCAGGCTTGGGTCTCGCCGACGCCGCGCTCCCAGACGCGCAGGCGCGCATGGTGCGGATCGAGCACCTGGAGGAAGCCGATGTTGGCCTTCTTCGGGAAGCGCGGATGGACTTCCAGTTGCGGACCGAGGCTGTGTACCGGTGCGCTGTCGACGTTCTCGACGCGCAGCACGCCATGGGGATTGCCCATGGATACCGCGGCCAGTTCGACGCGCTGGCCATTCACCTCTATCTCATAGGACAAGGCTTCGCGCTCGGCCTGGAACGGTATCTCGGCCGGGGCCAGGCGCGGCGGACCCATGTCCACCGTGACCTGGCCGTCCGGGCGGATATTCAGCTCGATGATGCCGCCCTTGGTTTCTACGCGGATGCTCTTCTTCACCGTCAGGCGCTTGTCCTGAACGAAGCGGGCGAAGCAGCGAGCGCCGTTGCCGCACTGCTCGACCTCGGAGCCGTCGGCGTTGAAGATCCGGTAGCGGAAGTCGACGTCGGGGCTGCTCGGGGCTTCGACGATCAGCAACTGGTCGAAGCCGATTCCGGTGTTGCGGTCGCCCCAGAGCTTGACGTGCTTGGGCTGCACATGGGCGTGCTGGCTGACCAGGTCGAGGACCATGAAGTCGTTGCCCAGGCCATGCATCTTGGTGAAGCGCAAAAGCATGGTCTGGGCCTCACTGCGGCAGCAGGCTTTCGCCGGCGTAGAGCTCTTGGACGGTCTCGCGGCGACGGACCTCGTGGGTCTGCTCGCCATCCACCAGCACCTCGGCGGCGCGGCCGCGGGTGTTGTAGTTCGAGCTCATGACGAAGCCGTAGGCGCCGGCCGAGCGCACCGCCAGGAGGTCGCCTTCGGCGAGCGCCAGGTCGCGATCCTTGGCGAGGAAGTCACCGGTCTCGCAGATCGGCCCGACCAGGTCGTAGCGGCGCGGCGCGGCGTCGCGCGGGCGTACCGCCTGCACGTCCATCCAGGCCTGGTAGAGAGCCGGGCGGATCAGGTCGTTCATCGCCGCGTCGACGATGGCGAAATCCTTGTGCTCGGTGTGCTTGAGGTACTCGACACGGGTCAGCAGCACGCCGGCGTTGGCGACGATGGACCGGCCCGGCTCGAACACCAGGGTCAGGTCGCGGCCGTGCAGGCGCTCGCGGATGGCGCGGATGTAGTCGCCGGCCAGCGGCGGCTGTTCGTCGCGGTAGCGCACCCCGAGGCCACCACCGAGGTCCAGGTGGCGAATGCCGATGCCTTTGCCGGCCAGGCGGTCGACCAGCCCGAGCAGGCGCTCGAGGGCGTCGAGGAAGGGCTCCAGCTGGGTCAACTGCGAGCCGATGTGGCAGTCGACGCCGATCACCTCCAGGTGGTCAAGCTCGGCGGCGCGGGCGTAGACCGCCTCGGCCTCGTCGATGGCGATGCCGAACTTGTTCTCTTTCAGGCCGGTGGAGATATAGGGGTGGGTCTGGGCGTC
This sequence comes from Pseudomonas sp. P20, assembly GCF_016463925.1. Classification (NCBI taxonomy): domain Bacteria; kingdom Pseudomonadati; phylum Pseudomonadota; class Gammaproteobacteria; order Pseudomonadales; family Pseudomonadaceae; genus Pseudomonas; species Pseudomonas sp. P20. The sequence continues at coordinate 97,800 of NZ_JAEMVM010000018.1, forward strand.
CACGTCCGGGTTGACCCGCAGCGATACCGGCGCTTTCACGCCGAGTTCCGCAGCTACCCGTTGCAGGCGCTCCAGCTCTTCGCCGGACTCGACGTTGAAGCAGTGCACGCCGACTTCCAGGGCGCGGCGCATGTCGTCGCGGGTCTTGCCGACGCCGGAGAACACCACCTTGGCCGGATCGCCGCCGGCGGCCAGGACACGCTCCAGCTCACCGCGGGAAACGATGTCGAAACCGGCGCCGAGGCGCGCCAGCACATTCAGCACCCCGAGGTTGGAGTTGGCCTTGACCGCGAAGCAGACCAGATGCGGCATGCCGGCGAGGGCATCGGCATAGGCGCGGTACTGGGCCTCGATGTGTGCGCGGGAATAGACGTAGGTGGGCGTGCCGAAACGCTCGGCGATGCGGGAAAGCGCCACCCCTTCCGCGAACAGCTCACCGTCGCGGTAACTGAATGTGTCCATGGGCGCTCTCTCAGAAACCGTAGCGGTCTTTGCTGTGTTCTTTCTTGGCTTTTTCGTCGTCCGGCAGGTACAGCGGGCCTTTCTGGCCGCAGGCGGCGATGGAGCCGGCGAGGAGGGCGAGCGCGACGAAGGACAGGAACAGCCGCTTCATGACGGAATCCTTGTAGAAAACGTGAATTGTTCCGGAGTATACCGACCCCCCGGCGCCTTGCCTATGCGAGCCGGATCAGGTGTGCCGGGGCTTGCAGGGGAATGGCCTGCGGCAGAGGGGATGCCGGCGTTTTCCGCGAGCGTCGCGGCAAAACAGCGCGGACTACGGCAATACCAGCGTAGAATTGTCGGAATAGGGCAAGACGAAGGTAGTCGTCCGCCTTTTTTCCCGTTAGCGAATGCCGAGGCAATGCATGAGTACGATGAATGAAGCGCGTTTCCACGACCTGGTCGATGCGCTCCAGCAGCAGGTGGAAGACGCCTTCGATGACAGCGACCTGGACCTCGACCTGGAGAACGCCGGCGGCGTGCTCACCGTACGCTTCGAGAACGGCTCGCAGCTGATCCTCAGCCGCCAGGCGCCGTTGCGCCAGCTGTGGGTGGCGGCGAAGTCGGGCGGCTTCCACTTCGATTACGACGAGGCCAGCGGCCTCTGGCGCCACGATGGCAGCCAGGAACCGCTGGGCGCGCTGCTCAACCGGGCGACCCTGGAGCAGGGGGGCGAGGATGTCGAGTTCCCCGGCCTCTGAGGCTTCGCCGCCGGCGGTGGCCTCGCCCTGCCGGCGCCTGTGCTGCCTCGACGATGCGGACGTTTGCGTCGGCTGCGGACGTTCCCTGGCGGAAATCCGCGAGTGGGGCAAGGCCGACGATTCCCGCCGCTTGCAGATCAGGTCACAGGCCGCTCGACGCCAGTCGCTGGCGGGCCGTCTCTCCTGATAGGGGGGATGTTGCTAATTCCTGCGACTGTGTTAGTGTCCGGGAAAACCCCGCCTTCGGGCGGGGTTTTTGCTTTTTTGCGATTCCTGCTTTTCATCGATCAACCGAACCGGACCAAGGAGCACGCCTGCGATCATGAGCACGCCGCCGATCACCATCACTCGTCTGGACCTGCAGCGCCTGGAGCGCCTGCTGGATGGCCTGGACGAATTCGGACCCGCCGCCGAGGCGCTGGAGGCCGAACTGTCGCGCGCCCAGGTGGTGGGGCATGACGAGATTCCGCCGGGCGTCGTGACCATGAACTCCACCGTGCGCTGCCGCGAGGAAAGCAGCGGCAAGGAGTACACCCTGACCCTGGTCTATCCCGAAGACGTCGCCGGCGAAGGCAAGGTCTCGATCCTCGCGCCGGTGGGCACCGCGCTGCTGGGCCTGACCATCGGCCAGACCATCGACTGGCCGGCGCCGAGCGGGAAGACGCTGAAGCTGACCCTGCTGGAAATCGAATACCAGCCGGAAGCCGCCGGCGACTACGCGTGCTGATCGGTTTTCGCCCGTCGCCATTCGGCGACGGGCTTCGCGACCCTCAGTCGCCCCCACCGCCCCCGCATCCTCCACCCCCGCAACCGCTGCCGCCGTCTCCGCCGCTATCGCCGCCGCAGCCGTGGCGCGAATCCTGTCCGTCCGAACCGAAGGTACTGCCGCTATCGCTGGCGCAGCCGCTGCTGCAACCGATATGGCTGGCGCAATACACCGCTGCGCCGCCGTCTTGCCGCTGCGCGCAGTTCAGGGCGTAGCGGAAGCCGTCGGCGATCGCCAGTTCCGTGTCGAGGGCGAACAGCAGCGGTAGGCGCGTGGGATTCAGTGGGTCGATGCCCTCGCGGCGGCAGGCCAGCTTCCAGGCGCGCTGGATGCCCTCCTGGGCCTGTCGGGGGCTGCGCATCGCCTGGGCCGGCGTATGGTGGAGGAAGCGCCCGAGTCCCTTGCGGCAGACGTGCTGGTAGAGCCGGGTATGCAGGATCAGTTCGTGCCAGGCGACATCCACCACCTGGGACGGCATCGCGACCATCCGCTTGCCGGCGGCGCGGCATAGCAGCAGGTATTCGCGTAGGCCGCCGAGCACCCGTTGGACCTGTTCCTCGCTGAGCTGCGGATAGCGCTCGCGGACCGCCTGGGTGACCCGCGGCGGCAGGCGGAATTGCTGGATGAAGCGGTAGCGCCGGCGATCCAGGCCGCGGCGGTAGAGATAGCCGCCCACGAATGCGGCGCCAGCGAGCAGGGTAATACCGAGGAGTGCCATCCGTACGTCCTTGTCGAGCCCCGCGCGGTGCGGCGCTGGGTCATTGTTCCAGCAGCGCCTGGTTCAGCGCCGTTTCCAGGACGCTTTTATAACGCAGATAGTGCAGCGTTTGCGGCTGTTCGTCGGCGAACAGCCGCGACAGGTCGAGGTCGGTCAGGTAGCAGGGGTAGGGTTCGCTTTCTGCGCGATGCGCCAGGATATGCCGGGCGACCGCCTTGAACAGGCCGACGCCGTACTCCAGTTCGGAAAACTCCTGGTGGTCGCAGTACAGGGTGACCTGCACGCGCTTGCGTTCGCCGCGCTCGAGTAGCGCCTGTAGCTCGTACAGCGCGGGCCCGGCCAGGGCCTCCGGCGCCTCGCGAGGCTCGACATGCACTCTGCCGTCGTTGGAGAGCAACTCGTAGTAGCGGATATCCAGCGCGGCCGGCACCTGTTCCGCCAGCGACAGGGCGTTGCGCCGGTACAGCAGCGATTGCAGGAAGCGCTGCAGCGGTGCGAGCAGGCTGCGTTCGTCACGCAATGCCTGGCGCTGGCGCCAGAGGGCGTTGCGTTCGTCGAGCAGGCTGATCTCGGCGCTGTCGAAGTCGCGCCGGTAGAACACCTGGATGCAGTCCGGCCGCCCCATGGACAGGATCAGCCCGAGGTCCTCGCCCTCCAGGGCGTGGCGATCCAGCTTCAGGGCGCTGTAGCCATCTCGCTCGCGGCCCAGGTGCTGGAGCAGGCTCGGCAGGTCGGGCAGGCTCTCGTGGCTGACCGCTTCCGGCGACATTTCCAGCAGGTGGTACTGCTGGCGGATCTGCAGCAGGTAGCGGCTTGGCTGGCCGCCAAGCAGTTGCCCGTAGGTCTCGCGGAACAGCTCTTCGACCCGCACGGCGATGGCGGCGGCCCGGTTGCGACAGAAGCAGCGCACCATCAGTTCAGGCGGCTGCGGCGGGCTTCCGGGCTTTTCGCGGACGGCGTCGAGGAACTCGGCAAGGCACTCGGGCAGCGCCTGGGGGCCTGCGTAATGGCGCACCGTCAGTTCGTTCCAGCTGTTGAGGCTGAGCTGGTCGAGGGTCAGCACCAGGTTGTCGCGCACCCCGGCATAACCAAGCACGTCGGTACGCCCGGTAGCCATGTGCAGGTTCATCTGGCTGTGGTGGCGCAGCGGGTCGACACCGACGTTGACCAGCAGCAGGACGCTCTTGAGCCGACGCGGTTGCAGCAGGTCGGCGTCGTCCACGGTCGCCAGGGGGACCGGCAGGAACTGCCGCAGGCTGCCCAGGAGATTGTCCAGTTCGGCATCGCCGAGGTCGCTCTGGCCGGGATGCAGGGACAGCCGGGTGGCGCTGTCGATGACGCCGTTGCGATGGCACCAGGCGAGCAGCTCGACCAGCCTGAGGCTGCGTTTCAGCGGCGCGTAGTCAGGCCACTGGTGAGCGCCCAGGGCACCGGGGAAGATCGCCCACTGCGCCTGCTCGCGGTCGTCGTCGGCGGGCAGCTGGACCAGGGTCAGGACGTCTTCGCCGAGATCCGGGGCGATCCCTGGGTTGATGTTCTCCACCTTGCCTGCCTTGCGCTCGAAGGCGGCATACAGGCGGCGGCCGAGCAGGCCCAGGTCGCGGCTGTCGATGCCGCTGTCAGCGCCTTGCTGGCGGGCGATCTGGAACAGCAGGCGGTAGCTGTAGGTCAGTTCGTTGACCACCGTGCGACGCTCTTCCATCACCTGGCGCATCTTCCACTGGCTGCGGCTGTCGAGCAGGGCCAAGCGGCGAGGCTCCCATTGCCATTCCGCGACGAGCCGCTCCATCGACAGGTGCTGCCAGCCCTTCTGCGCCTGGCGCTGGCGACCGCCGAGCTTGCGCCCGACCTTGAGGTACAGGCAGCGCCGCACGAGTTCCAGGCGTTCCGGCGCCTGCTGTTCCCGCAGGTAGCGTTCGAGATGGCGATAGACCAGGACGTAGGGGTCCAGTTCGTCGAGATCGAGTTGGCCGGCGAATACCTGCTCCTTGAAGCGCAGGGCGACGCAGCGGACCCGCGGGTGCTCGCTGGCGTAGGCTTCGGTGAGCAGCAGCTTGAGCAGCGACTTGTAGGGCGAATCGATGGCCTTGGACAACTGCCAGAGGCCGGCGCCGATGAACTCCCGGGCGGGGATGTGCGCCAGGTGGCCGAGGTCGAGCACCTCTTCGGCGCGGATGAAGCGTTTGCCGAGCAGGGTCCGGCAGTATTCGTCGTAGCGCCGTTCATGGGCCGGCGGCACCAGCCACCATAGAGGGGTGCGTCCGCCGAGCCAGATCGCGCTACGGTAGAACTCGTCGAGCAGCAGGAAGTGCTGGGTATTGCCGTCGCCGCCGGACTCTTTCCAGTCTTTGCGTTCGTCCTGGCCGAAACGGGCGACGTCGATCAGGAAACAGTGCACCTCGCTGCCCTGGCTGCGCGCCCAGTCCTCGATCAACGCGCACTTGCGGCGCAGCTCCTGGCGCGCGCCGGGCTCCAGTTCTGGGGCATGGCAGACCCAGAGGTCGAGATCGCTCTGTTCCTCCTGGGCCAGGCTCCCCAGGCTGCCCATCAGGAACAGGCCGTGGATCGGCTGCTGTGCGGGTTCCTGCCTGCGTGGCTTGTAGACAAACGAACGGGCCAGGCGCTGGGCTTCGGCGAGTACTTCGTCGTCCGCTTCGAAACCGCTCAGGCCCGCTGGCGTGCTGGCCGACAGGTAGCCCGGCAGCAGCGGATGGTTGATGTGGAACAGCAGCGGTAGCAGGCGCAGGACCCGCTCCTGGCGGCTGGACAACGCCTGCCGGGCGCGTTGCAGGCGACCGGCATTGACCGCCAGGAAGCGTTGGCGCAACTGGCCGAGGACCTTGCGGTCGATGCCATCGTCGAGATCGAGGCTGAGTGCGGGGTGTCGGTTCATGGGCGTCCGGGCACAGGCAAGGCCAGGCGCCGTGCCTGGCTCCGGTCATGCCATTGTATCGCCCGGAAGCGCGGCGGCTTGAGCACCGCACCGCGAACCGGGGCAACCGTCGCGGCCTGTCGGGAGCAGGTCGCGATGGCCGCTTCCGTCAACCCTTGAGGATGGTCAGCAGGCCCTGTGCCTGCTCCGCGGCGTCCAGCCCCAGACTGGTCAGGTAGCCGCCGTCGGGCTGGTCGATCAGCCCCTTGTCGTGCAGGCGTCGGGCGGCGGCGACGGCCTTGCCGTCGGCGGTGTGATGGACCTTGAGTCCTTCCTGGGTGTTGTTCAGGTTGAAGAGCGCCAGCAGTTCCAGTTCGTCGATCAGCTCGGGAGTGAAGGCCATGTCGGCTCCTTGCGGTGTTGAGCACCGGTGAGTGTAGTTGGACTAGGGCGTAGCGTCGGCGGCCTGGCTCCAGCCGTCGAGGATCTTCTGGTACTCGCCGCTGGCGAGGATGCGCTGCATGCCGAGGTCGAAGCGTTCGAGCAGATGCTCGGCCTGCGGGTGGCGGCGCGAGAACGACAGGTACAGCTCCGGGCGGTGGACCGTGGCCACCGGCTGGAACTGGCCTTCCAGTTCGGGATGTTCGCTGAACAACTGGCGAGCCGTATTGCGGTAGGCCAGGGCGTAGTCGACGCGGCCGCGCTGGAGCATGAGGAAACCGTAGTAGTCCTTGCGCACCGGGATGCGCACCAGGTCGTGGCGGCGATCGAAGCCGTCGCCGTATTCATAGCCGAGGGTCACCGCGACTTTCCGTCCGCTCAGCGCCTGCTCCGCATTCACCGGCCGCGCTTCGTCGCGTCGCGCCCAGAGCTGGATCTCCGCGCGGAACAACGGATGCCGGGGCAGACGGTAGTCGGCGAGGATGTGCGGGTTCGGCGAGGTATTGAAGCAGCCGGCGATCAAGCCTTTCAGGGCCAGCTTCATGCAGCGGGAGTAGGGGTAGGGATTGAGCTGGACCGGCGTGTCCGCAGCCCTGAAGGCGGCCCGCACGATGTCCGCGCTCATGCCCTGGATGCGGCCGTCCTTGTAGGCAGTATAGGGATACCAGTCGTCTTCGGCGCCGAGCACCAGGGGTTCTGTCGGGACGGCCGCTGCCGGGCCGGAAAGGGCCAGCAGCAGGCAGATGGGCAGGAAGTGGAACCAGGATCGCATCCGGTATCGCTCCGCGAAAGCAGGTGGCACGGAGAGTGGGCGCCACCTTTCTACCAGAGCGGCAGGCGTTTGGCGAAACAAAACCGCATGGATACGAGGGGCATTCGCCGGCACCAGTCGGCCCGGCTCCGCTCATTCGTCGTCCGGCAACGTCGGCAGGGCACGCAGCGCATGCTCGTAGCCGGCGCTGTCGAAAGCGCGGTCGGCGGCGAGCATGGCGTTGATCTCGTGGGCCAGCACGTAGGCCATCATGCCCAGCGCCTCGTCGCGCTCGTAGCCGACCAGGGTCAGCTTGTTGAACACGGCGCGCGCCGCCGGCGGATTCTCGCTTTCGATCTGGTTCTCGATGGCCTGGATCAGTTTTTCCTCGGCGAAGCCGTCTTCCTGGTTGTCGTCCTGTTCGCTCATCGGGCGTTCCTCGTTCTGGCGCAAAGTACCGCTTGTGCGGCGGCGGGAAGTTGTCCACCCTGCTTGGCCAACGGATGGCCGCGAAGGTAGCGATACCCGACATGATCACCTATTACATCCTTTCCGGCGACCGCCTGGAGCGACGCCAGCACGACGATGCCCAGCGGGGGTTGCCGCCGGGCACCCTGTGGATCGACCTGCATCACCCGACCCCCGAAGAGGAGCGCCTGCTCGAATCCCACCTGCAGGTGAACATCCCGACCCGCGAGGAGATGGCCGAGATCGAGGATTCGTCGCGCTTCTACGAGGACGGCAACGTCCTCTACATGACCACTTCGGTGGTCGGCGGGATCACCGAGCACCGGCCGAGCACAGAGGAAGTGACCTTCGTCCTCAGCGAGAAATGGCTGATTACCGTGCGCTACGCCGACCTGCGTTCGTTCCGCGAGTTCGAGAACCGCTGCATCCGCCAGCTCGACGCCAACCGCAGCAGCACCCAGTTGTTCGCCCTGATGATGGACAGCCTGGTGGACCGCATCGCCGACGTGTTGGAGGCCGTACAGGGGCAACTGAGCAGCATGTCGCGGGAGATCTTCGCCGAGTCCACCGCCCAGACCCGCAAGCCGAAGACCGACCTGCAGCAGATCATCAAGCACCTCGGGCGCAGCAGCTCGCTGCTGTCCAAGCTCAACGACAGCCTGCTCAGCATCAATCGGATGAACAGCTATTTCCGCCAGGGTTGCAACGGCTGGCTTTCCGAGCCGGCCAAGGTGCTGGCGAAGACCGTGGAGCGCGATGTGCGCTCGCTGGACGAGTACCTGGCGAAGATGTCCACCGAGATCAACTTCCTCCTCGACGCGACCCTTGGCCTGATCAACATCGAGCAGAACAGCATTATCAAGGTGTTCTCCATCGCCGCCGTACTGTTCCTGCCGCCGACCCTGGTGGGCACCGTCTACGGCATGAACTTCAAGGACATGCCCGAGCTGGACTGGTCCATCGGCTATCCGATGGCGCTGGGGATGATGGTGGTATCGGCGATCCTTCCGTACCTCTGGTTCAAGTTCAAGAACTGGCTCTGAGGCACTCGGCAGGTGTGCAACTTTTTGCTGGATAACTTCGGGAAAAGCTGTGGATACCACGCTGGGGCCAAGGCCTGACGGGGTCTTCGATGAAGTGAGCAAGTTCTTGCATAGCACTGTGCAACAACTTGCTCACTTTTTCGGGGTAAACCCAGGGGAAAGTGTTCGTGCGGGCCGGGAGATTCTTCAAGAATTTGATTTAAAAGATAAATATTTTATTGGCACGAAGCTTGTTGGGTAGCTGCCGCACCAGGACATGTCGTCCCGGCTACCACTGACAAGGAATGCATCCATGGCAACCCCCGCCTATATGTCCATCACCGGCACCAAGCAGGGCCTGATCACCGCCGGCGCCTTCACCGAGGATTCGGTCGGCAACACCTACCAGGAAGGCCAC
>NZ_JAEMVM010000019.1:0-11038 GCF_016463925.1 Pseudomonas sp. P20
TGTCGATGATGTTCTTCACGATAGAGGCGTAGGATGATGGCCGACCAATCCCGCGGCGCTTCATCTCGCCCACCAGACTGGCGTCGGTGAATCGCTTGGGAGGGGTGGTTTTCTTCTCCAGGACCTCGCCGCTGTAGACCTTGAGTATCTGGCCTGGCTCCAGCGCCGGGATGGGGTTTGAAGGCGTTTCGTTCTTCTGCTCCTCGGCGTCATCGCCCTGCAGCAGTTTTCTCCAGCCAGGCACGTTCAACAGCTTCCCTTTGGCGCCGAAGCGCAGCGGCTTTTTGTCGGGGCCGACGCCCAGGAGGGTGATGGTTCTCACTGCGTACACGGCAGCTTCGATCTGGCTGGCAAGCGCACGGACTCGAATGAGCTGGTACAGCGCCTGCTCATCAGCAGTTTCACCGGCGGAAGCGGCCATCCAGTCGGTAGGGGTGATGGCGGGGTGCCCTTCCTGGGCGTCTTGGTCCGCTTTGAACATCCGCTGTTGCTCTACACACTTCAGCCCCAAGGCTTTGGCGACAGCACGGATATCCGGCATCGAGTCCTTCGAAATATTGGGGTTGTCCGTCCGGTGGTAGGTGATGAGCCCCTGTTCATACAGCCGCTGGGCGACCTTCATCGTCTTGTCGGGTGACCACTTCAGCGCATTCCCGGCGGCCATCTGGAGCGAGGAGGAGATGAACGGTGCCGGAGGCGTATCGGTTTCTTCGCCATCAATGCAGGTCTCGACGATGACATTGCGTATAGCCCCCACCAGTTCTGCGAGTTGACGATCCTGGACATACGGGAACTCCTTGCTGGCAAACACGGGCACTGGATCCCATTCCGCCGTCCAGGTACGGCCGTCGCTGGGCGAAACGAAGGTCAGTTCCACCCCGAAGTGCTTGATTGCTGTGAAGGCGCGGATCTCCCGCTCTCGCAGGACCACCAGGTACACCGCGACGGACTGCACGCGCCCGGCGGTGGTTGGCCTACCCATCACGCGCCGCAACTCTGGCGTGACCAGATACCCCACCAGGCGATCGATGACGCGACGGCATTCCTGCGAGGCGACCTTCGGGAGGTCCAGACGGCGCGGCGAGCTGAGCTCGGCGCTGATGCACGACTTGGTGATTTCCTTGAAGGCAACGCGCTTGTAGTTCTTGATCCCGGCAGCCTGGAGGATGTGCCAGCCGATGCTTTCGCCTTCGCGATCCGGGTCGGATGCGACGTAGATCTCCAGAGCTTTCTGCCGCAGCTCCTTCAGTCGTGCGACGGTTTTTTCCTTGCCCGAGAGGATCTGGTAGTGCGGTTTGAAATCCTGGCCCACGCCGACGGTGAGCATCTGCGGATCCTGGCCGTGAACGGGTAGGTCTCTGATGTGGCCGGCTGTCGCCTCGACCTGCCAGGTCACGTCGGGACGAATCGAGGGGAGAAGGGACCTCAGCTTTTTCAGCTTGCCCGGGGCTTCAATGATTACGAGGTGCATCGGCGGAATCTCTCGGAACAGTCGGTCGAACTGTCGCGATCAGAGAGCGGGCCAACAATACGAAATGGACGGTGCGCTGTTGCAGTTTTCGAGAGGAACTGAAGGGTAACGTCATCAGAAGTCGAGCTGCTGTTGCTGCTCCTGGGCAAACCCTTTCAACCAGGACGCCCGCATCGCAGGATGACTGTAGGGGCAGTCGAACACCCGTAGCCCTTTCCGCGCGGCCTCAGCACCAATAGCCCGTACAGTCCGGTGGGGATCGTTGAAGTGTCGTCTGTCCAGCTTGTCGGTATCGGTCGCTCTCTTTGACACACTGCACCTCGTACTGATCGAGATTTCCGAACGAGATTTCCGAATCGGAAGCCCTTGCCACCAGAGACTTCACGAACGGGCGGCCAAAATTAAGACAGGGAGTTTGCAGGCGCCATCCTTCGAAACTGGTTGGCGTCATACATTGCCCTTCCCACGCGAACGAGATCGGCGCGGTTTTGCTCGGACATTCCGGACATGTAATTGAGGATATCCAGCTGCTCTTGAGTGAGCGCTTTCACCGCCGCTGGAACATGTCGGCCAGTGACTACGTATAGAACGTCGACTCCGATCTCGATGGCTTTAAGCAGATAGGTGGTATCGGGACTGCGCCGTCCCTTCTCATACGAAACCTGAGTGTTCTTCGTCACCCCACAGTGCTGTGAAAAGGCGTCTTGGCTCATTTCCAGTCGAAGCCTTTCTTCTCTCAGACGATTCCCGATCATTGTGGTTGATCCAGTTGCTCGAGTGTTTTTACGAGGCTGCGGGCGGCGAAGAGTTGTGCTTGCCACCCGCAGCTTCACGAATGGGCGGCCAAAAATTAAGCCGCCTGCTACATGGGGATGTCGTCGTCGAAGGCGCTGTCGTAGTCCTGCTGCGATTGCGCATCCTGCTGAGCAGGTTGCTGCGGCACCTGCCGAGACTGCTGATGTTGTGTCGACTGGCCGTTGGTAGACGGCAACAGGGTGACCTCGGCCAGGCGATGCGGAAGGATGGAAATGCGCGAGGCTTCGACCTTCAGAGCCTGGACTTCTTCGCCTGACTCTTTGTCGGGCCAGCGGTCCATGATCGCCCTGCCTTCGACCTTGACGCGCATACCTTTCGCGAACAGTTCGGCGAAACGCTGGGCATCCTGATGCCACCACTCGACGCTGCACCAGAAGCCGCCGCGATCCTTGTAGCCGCCTTGCCCATCTGGAATCGAGTTGTCGAACATCACGTTGAGACGCAGCAACTGCCGCGGAGGGTTGTTGCCGTTGGGGAAGCTGCGGTGCTCCGGCGCCGAGCCGATGTTGCCTTCCCAGAAGACGGGGGTAGCCATGATGAATCTCCAGTCGGTTGAGTAGGGGGTTAGTGGGTGGAGCGTGGTTTGAAGGGGGAGCGAGTGGCGCGGCTGGCCACGTACCCGAGCAGTTCACGGGTTTGCCGAGAAGTTGCAGCCAAGGTGTTGGCCATGTGCTCCTTGAATACATCGCTGGCCAGCTTTTCGACGCCGCTGTCGTAGAGGGAGTTGAACAGCAACTCGGCATCGTGGGCCGAGCGCAGCAGGCCATAGAGCAGGTCCTTGGCGATGGAGGAGCCGGCCACGCTGGGCAAGGACTTGGCGGCCACACCCTCACCGATGATCTGACCCTGGAGGAAGTTCAGGGCCTGCTTGATCTGCTCGGGAGTCGCCGCGTCCAAGGACTCGACGGCCAGGTAGTTGCATACGACCTGTTCTGTCCTGGGGCGGGCCGGCTCGCCGAGGGTGTGATCGCGCATCAGGTCGAGGGTCTTGATGGCGAACTGGAGCAGGTGGTTGTGGCTGAGGATCTCGGGTTGCTCGATGAGCGCCTGTTCCATCTTGTTGAAGGCGTTGATGTAGGCCTCCTTCCACTGGGCGGCTTCCTTGCCGGTGAATCCCATGCAGAGGAAGGTGAAGCCGTCGCGGGTCATGCGGAATGCGGGTTCCTCCCGCTTGGCCCCTTTGGGCCCCAGCACGGTCTGGATCGTGGGCGCAAAATTGCGCTCATGAAACTCCGTCGAGCAATCCAAATTGCGGATCGCGCGCAGAACATCCTTGTGCTGCTTGCCGAAGTGTTTGGCGACGTCGAGGCTGGTAGTGGTGGGCTTGCCGCCGATGATCTCGACGCTGACCTCGGTTGAGGGCTGGCCTTTGGTGTTGGAAACGGTCTTGCTGCTGATGTTGCTCATGCTGTTTCTCCGTTGGTGATCGTTTCGTCGAAGGTAGAGCGGTACAGCTACATGCCCACGTAACCAGGGCGGGTCTGACTCTGCTGCAGTCGGCCCATGAACTCGGCCTCGGCCTGGCCCATCTTTTCCGCGCACTCTGCGGCCTGCTTGCCGATGGAGTGGATCAGGCTGATCTGCATGTTGAGGGTGATGCGCTGCAGCTCCATCTCGTAGAGGTCTTGCAGCAGGTATTCCGGGGTCTTGTCCTGGCGCAGCATTTCCGCCCACACCCCGACGCCCATCCGCCGGGATGCAATGTGCTGCCAGCGAAGAAAGGTTGTGCGGGCGGATGTGCGCTGCTCGATGAGTCGGGTGGGCAGAAGAGTGAAGGGATGGCGACGAACCTGGGCCAGCAGTCCCTGGGCAAGTTCAAGCAATCCCTGCTCCAGGGCTTCGCACTGTTCCGCCAACTGGGCCAGCTCCCTATTACCTTTAAAAGGCTTTAAAAGGCCTTTTAGTGAGGCACTGTGTTGCAGCGCCTGGAAGGCAGTTTGTTGCAGTGGGCGGAAGGCACTTTGTTGCAGAGCGCCTTGCTGGTTCTTATCGAGCTGCCGCATTCCGATCAGTCCTCGAGCTCGACACGGTCCGCGTCATCATCGGCATCACCGTCAGAGCGGCCTCGGGTGATCGGCGGAGCGAAGTTCGAGCGTCGGGTGCCCTCAAGGATGTCCTGCGGGATCTCGCCGAACTTCTCGTACATCTTCCGCGCGGCTTCGGCGCGAGCATTGTTTGCGGCGAAGTCGTCGCGAGTGGCGCCCGAGAACTGGTAGCTCTGGGCCAGACCAAAGAGGCTGCGCAGCACCGACGCGCCTTCGTCGAGCCAGACCTCCATGTCGCGGCGACCGACCAGCCCGACGTGCTGGGCCAGCAGGATTCGACGGGCGAGTTCGTCGTAGTTGGTCAGGAGATAGACTGCCTTGAAGCCGAGAGGGTTGGAGATGAACAACGGGACCTTGACCGGTGTGACGGACAGGTTCTCGGAGATATCGAGGGTCGCGGGCAGCTTGGCCATGACGTCATCCAGTCGCTGGTCGATGGCCTTGAGCGCGGCTTGGCAGCTCTCGACTTTCTCTTCGATCTGAACCAGCCACCAGTCGGAGTACGGATCGTCCTGTGCTGCCCCGCGGTGCATGCGATTCACGTATGCGCAGAAGCCGGAGAGGCCGAGGATGCTGTGCTTGGCATCCGACTTCTGCCGGCCTGTCCAGATGCGGGCGGCGTGATAGGTGTGAAGCGTCAGGGCGACATCGCTGCGGAGAGAGCCGATCTGAAGCCGATGGGTTTCAGCCATGGTGCAGGGTTCCTATATAGGGAAGGGGTTCGGCCACATCGTGCTGATCGGGGTAGGAGCGCGCAGTAGGAAATACATGGTTCGCCGCTGGGGTATTTCCGCTGGCAGTGCGGGTTCATCATCATCCCGCCTGCGGCTCATGGAGGTTGGCCTCCTTCAGCTCTTGGCCGCCTCAGGTGTGTTGTCTATCGCTACGTCGACGCAACTTTTGAGCTTGCCGAGCAGCTCGCTCAGTTCCTGCAGCTCCGTAAAGTCGATAGGCCATTCATCGTTGTCGTTGAATAGGGTTGCCAGCCCTAGCAGCCGCTCGAATTCGAGTTCGTCCATAGGGGCATACACGATTGAGTCGCACATCTTTTCGGTTCCTATTGAGTGGGAGAGGTTGATAGCCCTCGGCGCCGAGGCCAGGTCCTAGCGGACTGTTGCCAGTGGCAACACCCAGTTCGCCGGCGGCGCCGAGGCCAGGACCTGGCAGAGTGTTTCGGGCCGAATCACCCAACTCGCCGTCGGCGCCGAAGTCAGTTCCTGGTGAAGTGGTTCCAGTGGAACCACCCAACTCGCCGCCGGCGCCGAGGTCGATCCTTGGCAGAGTGTTTCCAGTGGAAACACCCAGCTCGCCGTCGGCGCCGAGGTCGATCCTTGGCAGAGTGTTTCCAGTGGCATCACCCAGCTTGCCGTCGGCGCCGAAGTCAGTTCCTGGTGAAGTGGTTCCAGTGGAACCACCCAACTCGCCGCCGGCGCCGAGGTCGATCCTTGGCAGAGTGTTTCCAGTGGAAACACCCAGCTCGCCGTCGGCGCCGAGGTCGTTCCTTGGCAGAGTGATGCGGGCCGCAACACTAAAAAACACGACGCCCGACCGAGACTTTCTCATGGCTCATCACCCCGCTCGGATGGCACGCTCGATCCGTGCCTGGGCCGAATGAGGTCCTTGAGCCGGCTGAGGACCTCGCTCCCTGTCCGGGTATCCCCCCTGGGCTGGACCTGAGGCTGTGTAGGCGCTATGGGGCTTGATGGTGCCGGAGCACGAATGGGGCGTTCCGTTGCGGGGATGGTTCGCTCAGCCGGTTCTTCCGGAGTCCAAGAAGCGTTGAACTTGCCCTGGACTGCACGCTGGATGAGCGTCATGAGGTAGCCGAACGGATTGCCGACGGTTCCGCCGGCACATCGGTGCTGCCACTGCTCGATGATGGGTAGCCGAAGATCCTCGGACACCCGTCGGAGCGCGCTTACGGCTTGGATCCGTTGCTCGGCCTCCAGTGCGTGCAAGAGGCCCTGCCAGTTCGGATGTGCTTCCTCGCGTGTTCGCGGTTGTACTGGCTTTTTATATACAGAATCTTGTTTGTATGTATACGTACTATATGAGTTCGGCATCCGAACCAAGGGCGTACTCGGCGGATTCTGTCTGAGTTCGGCATCCGAACTCAGCGGTAAAGCGCATTGCTTGTTGCTGATTTCACTGAGTTCGGCATCCGAACTCGGGGTTGAATGAGGTAGATCGGGCAGAGTTCGGATGCCGAACTCTGCCGCTGGATCCGCTTCGAGCTGACTATCGATAGCCCATTGCTGGTGGTTCAATCGTCCCTCGAGCTTCTCCAGATGGGTTGGGAGGCGGCGACCCACGTCCGGGTCATCCCTGAATTCCCGCCAGGTGATCTGGCCGATTTCGCGTATGGCTCGGTTGCTGTGGCCGGTGGACTGGCTCAGCAACTGCATGTAGTCGGCGTCCAGCTCCAGGGCCTCTGCCGGGGATACCGGTTCGTCGTGGAGGATGTAGACGTTGCCCTGTACTTGCCCGTTGAGGTCGTTGCGTAGGCGTCGGCCGAGGCTGAGCCAGCGGGTCAGACGAAGGACCGTGAGTGCCTTGGCGATGGTTTCGCGCGAGGCGATCTTGCCCGGCTGCATACCGAGGTAGGGGCGTAGTTGCTCGTATGTCGGGAACGCGGTCAGCCCGTCGTCGTTGATGAGCAGGCGGAACACTTGCCAGCAGTTCCGCTCCAGCGGGGTGAGGCGTTTATCCAGCAGCAGGCGCCGAGGAACGGTTTCATGCGGGTTGCCGCTGAAAATGATACCGGAATATTGTTGAGCCAGCGGTTCGCCGCTTTCGGCAGCGAGCCGCTTCTTAAACAAGTGGTCCTCGAGATGTCCCGAGGCCGAGTCCAGCAAGGTCGAAATGGGAAAGCGCGACAGCCTCATTGTCATGGTGTCGTATCGCCTTCCGACTGAACCAGGTTGAGGAGTTGCTGCTGCGCAGGCTCAATCTCCAGGGCGGGACTCTGTGGCGGGTGAGCCGCAGGCGAGGGGAGGTGAGCGCTGACGCTGGCCAGGTAAAGGGTGGTGGGCTTGGCCTGTCCTTTCCTGTTTGGTTGATAGAGGTTGTCTTTCAACCAGCTCTGGATGAGAGACCACACAATGGCGAGGCTGATGAATTCTGGACTGTCTTGTTCGATTCCGGCGTTGATTTCCTCGGTGAGGATCATCGCGATGTCCAGCAACTCCATGCTGTCCTCGAGGCGGACCTGGTTTTCATGCATCAGGTGCTCCCAGCGGAACCAAATCTGGCGCTCGATCTGTTCATCGAGCTGCCGCCAGCGACCGCGGCGCGGGTGGATCTCCAGCATCAAGCGCTTGGTGGCGGTGTCCTCCGGCGACAGACCGAAAAAGCTCTGGATCATCGTTGTGGTGGCTCCCAGCTTCAGTGCGCGTTCGATCTGCAGGTCTTCCTGCGCGCTGCGCTCGGCTGTGGCCAGGATCTTCTCCATGACGTCGATGTTCACTCTGACGTCTACCCAGGAAACCGGGGTATTGGTCAGGATGCTCATGACAGCAGGCTGTTGGAGCTGAGCCAGAATCTCCGGCCGCAGCCCCATCTCGGCACAACGCCTGAGCTGGCCGTTGCGCAGGTGGTTGAGCACCTGCGTCAGGACCGCTTCATTGATCAACGACTTCGACATGTCGATCTCTCCCCAAATCGTGCGAAATCACTGGTCGGTAGCTGCTTGCTCGAAGGCGGTCGGCGGCAGCTCAAGGTCAACCAGGCGTCGGGCAAGACGAATGATCCGGAACAGTTTCACCAGGGCTTCGTCATTGAGACGGCCTGCCTGGCTGGATGGCTGATCGCTTGTGGTGGGTTGGCCCAGCAGCAACTGAGCTAGGCCAGCTGAGAACTGGAATTCACCCAGTGCATCGCGGCAGGTCTGTTGATCGTGAGTGTTCAGAACGACTTGGACCTGGCCGCTGAGCGCTTGAAGCAACGTCATGAGGTGCAGCGCTGAATCAGTAATCTCACGGTCTTCATTGGGCTCGCGATACGTGTAACCCACACCGCCCTGAATCCTGACGATCTCGCCTGGGGCGCCGACGTGCAGAGCGATCTCTTCAGCCAGGTCAGCGATGTGCTGTCGCAAGATCTCGGGGGTATCGATCGACCGCTCGATGTACCAGAGGTCGGTGATCGGGTGCAGACCGCCGACTTGCACTGGGATTGCCTGCAGGGCTGTTTCATCGAAGACAGGTAGATGTTCACCCTCAAGGCCGGCAAGCCGTTGGCGAGTCTGCTGGATCCTGGTCGATACCGGGCTCACGATATGGCCTGCCAAGACCGCTGCACGCTCCTCGTCGGTCAGTTGCTGTTGTTGGACTGGTGGCGGCGGAGCTGGCAGGGTAGATGTACCCGGGGGGCTCTTGGTCTTGGACGTTTGGAGGCCGGTAGCGGGGCTCTGTATTTGTGCTTGCCCAGTAGACGACGCAGCAGGGTTTTCCTGCCCAACTGGTGGAATTTCAGGTGGCCCGGCAGGTGTGGGCAGGTCGACCAGAGTGCTGCGGCGTTGTTCCTGCTGCCCGTTGGTGATCTCGAGCAGGATCTGGTCATAACGCAGGCCCAAGGGACGCTTCATCTGGTCGATGAGTTCGTCCTGGAATCGGTCGAATATGAATTCGTCAGGGCTACTGTCGAAGATTGCCAGGGTGTCCTGGAACAGCATCTCGAAGTCGATGCCTTCGCCGGCGTATAGACGTGTCCAGCAGGAAGAGGCTGACTTTCTGAGTGACAGGAGTTTTTCGATTTGAGGTTTGCCGAGTCCCGAATACAGCATCACAGGGATGGCTGGCAGCAGTATCTCAACGGCATCCAACATCTTGCTGATGTGTGAGGGTGAAACAGGATAGCCGTCATCGGTGAGCTTCCGAGATAGCTCGCGGATGCCGACCGGTTCTCCTTTCTCCTCCTCATACCAGGCTTTCGCTTTCTGAATGCCGACGGCCCGCTCGATGAACTTGAGGTCGCCCTTCAAATCGTTTTCGGCCAGGTGACCGGTGAGCGCGATGATTTCGCCGCGCTGCTGATCCCAGGGGCGGAATAGGCAGTTGAAGCGGAAGTAACGCTCGTCGCCGGTCTCTTTGTAGAGCTCGTTGAGAATTTCCAGGCGAGTGTTTCCGCCGTTGCGAATGCGGTATTTGTCTTCCCCAGGGCGTCGAGTCACTGGTGGCGGCGTATCGAGGCCTCGATGCCGGATCGATTCTTTCAACTCATCGTATTTCGGGTTTCGAGTGGTCCGGGGGTTATCGTGCCAGGGGAGGACCTGGTCGAGCGTCAGGACCATGGGCGTGTCGCTGACTGGGTCCGACAGCTGCTCCAGAACCTTGGGCGGCGCGGTAAAACCAGGGGCAAGTAGCCGGTCTTTCAGATCTTGCGGGTTGATCTTGGCCATACTCATGCCTCCGCCACCTGAGGCGCGTTCGCCGCCGCCAGCTCTGCCTGCAGGCGCTGATTTTTGGCGAGGAGCTCGTCGACCATTCGGTTTGCTCGCGCGAGTTCTTCCTCGAGCTCGTTGCTGCGCTCCAGTCGGTAGACGATCTCGCTGTTGGCCGAGCGGTGGTTATGCGCGGCCTTTTGCTTGAGCTGATCGCGGAGCCCTTGCGGCATGCGTACAACAAACTTGTCTTCTGCGTGTTTGCGGCTGATCGAAGTAACGTTCTTCATGTTGTTCTCCTGCAGATCGCTCAGTAATGAGCGGCCGTGGTCTGGAATGAGGGCGATGGAGACGCATTACTGGCCTGGAAGAAGTCCAGTTGTGCCAACCCCTCAAGCGCTGCGCTGTTGAGCCAGAGGCATTCGATTCGCTCTCTGGAGCCGTCTGCATAGGCGTGGCGGTCGACTCTGTGCCAGGTGCTGTAGAGCTCGTCGTAGAGTGGGCAGGGATATCCGGAGAGCACCACCATGCCGCGCAGCCGCTTGAGGAATGCCGCCAGCTCCTTGTGCTGGTTGTCGTCCAGTTCGTACCGGTACGACTTGCCTGTGGCGTTGTGGCGCACCTTCGTGCTGCGGGTCGAGTGGACATAGGGCGGATCCACGTAGTGCAGCGTATTCGGCCGGTCGTGATATTCCATCAGCGCGAGGGCGTCGCGGTTTTCGATCACCACGCCCTGCAGGCGTTCTGTTATCGCGGTCAGCGTGTCGGGGTAGTTGCGCCAGTCCAGTGCAGGTCCGGTACCGGATCTGGTCGAGGTTGAGCGGAACCCTGTACGTTCGCCGGACGCAGCTGCGGTACCGAAACCTTGCAAGCTTCGGGTAACCATCCGCCGCGCGCGCTCGAGCGGATCGGACGTTTCCGCGTAGCTGGCTTCGAACTCTTCCCGGGCAAACGGGGTAAGCGCCAGGGCCTGGCGCAGTTGCTCACCGTGATCCCGCGCGACGCGGAACAGGTTCACCACGTCCCCGTCGAGGTCGTTATAGATCTCGGCGTAGCTGCGGGCTTTCCGGAGCAGGACGGAGGCTGCGCCGCCGAAGGGCTCGACGTAAGTGTGATGTGGCGCCAGGTGCTGGATGATCCAGGGAGCAAGTTTCCACTTGCCTCCGTGGTAGCGCAGGATTGGGCGACGAACCCCTTTCATGACGTGCTCTCCTGCTCCGCCTTGCGGCGCTTGAGCTGGTCGCGAAGCTGAGTGGGGAGGCTGCTGATCCGGAGTGTGTCGCGCTCCTCGTCGTACTCGATCCTGGAGCCCAGCAGGTGCGCCTC
>NZ_JAEMVM010000002.1:0-692110 GCF_016463925.1 Pseudomonas sp. P20
ACGCGCAGCGGTAGTTCAGTCGGTTAGAATACCGGCCTGTCACGCCGGGGGTCGCGGGTTCGAGTCCCGTCCGCTGCGCCATACATCTTCACCACGCCGAGGCGGGGTGAGCCACGAAGAAAGCGGCCAATGGCCGCTTTTTTCGTTTCCGTCGTCCCCTGCGCCTTCCGTTTTCTCCTTGTTTGCCGGATTTCCTGCTCCGTCGGTCCGCGCGCGGTAATCCCGCTGTCATCTTCCTCGTCTACAGCTGAAAGACACAGACGAACGAAAGGTGATCCGCGATGGACGACTACCAGGAAGAACTGCTGGAGCAGCATGCCGCCGAATGCGATCTGCCAGAGCCGGCGGACGACGCCACCGAGATGTGATCAGGCGCTCTGTCGCTGGGCGCGGCGGAATTCGCCGGGCGTCTGCCCGCTCCAGCGCTTGAAGGCGCGCTGGAAGGCTTCCGCCGAGGCGAAGCCGAGCAGGTAGGCGATTTCGCCGAAAGCCAGGTCGGTCTCGCGGATGTAGACCATCGCCAGGTCGCGGCGGGTGTCGTTGAGGATGCTGCGGAACTGGGTGCCTTCCTCGGCCAGCTTGCGCCGCAGGGTCCAGGTCGGCAACTTGAGGCGCGCGGCGATTTCCTCGAGGTCCGGTTCGCGACCATTGAGCATCGGCCCCAGCAGGCGGCTGACGCGCTCGCGCCAACTGCGGGTGCGGGTCAACTGCTCCAGTTCGCGGTTGCAGAGTTCCAGCATCTGGCTCCAGGTGCTCGGACAGTGCTCGGCATTCGCCAGGGCCAGGCTGGCCTGGCTCAGGCGCAACTGGTTGGTCGGCGCGCCGAATTCCACCGGGCAGCCGAAGAATGCCTCGTAGCGCTCGGCCCAAGGCGGCGCTGGATATTCGATCTCCACCCGCTCCGCTTTCAACGGCTGCCTTGCCAGGGCGCCGAGATGGCTGATCCAGCCTGCCAGCACCGAATCGACGACGAAGCGGTTATAGGCGTTGTAAGGGCTGATCGAATAGAAGCGCAGCCAGGCGCCGCCGGCGTCTTCCACCAGGCTCGACTGGCCCCGGTAGTTCTGCGCGTAAAGCGGTTCCAGGTGGATCATTGCCCGCGCGGCGGCGCGCAGGTTGGGCGCCTGGGCGACGCTGACGCCGGCCAGGCCCATCTGTCCGAGACGGCTCAGGCGGCCCATCTGCAGGCCGAGGGCGGGGTCGCCGCTGAGCTGTATGGCGGCATGGCCGAGGCGCATGTAGCGAGGGATCGACAGGCGCGCCCCGGGTTCGGCCAGGCGCCGCTGGTCGAGGCCGTACTGCTCGAGCAGTGGTGCGGGCTCGACGCCGGCGGCGAGCAGGGCGTCGGCCAGCGCCTGGACGAAGCCGACCGAGAGGTCGCCGAGGCGAACCCGGGGCGCGCTCATAGCCAGAGATTGACCAGTTGCGCACCGCCGCCGGGATTGGCCTGGCGCATGCCCTGCGACGAACCGAGCAGGCTTTGGCCGTCTTCGGTGACGTTCCACAGGCGGCTATGGGCGAAGGCCACGGCGGCGCCGCGCGCACCGCTGGCCAGCAGGCGCTCGCCGACCGCCAGGCGCTGCCAGGCCTCGGCGTTGCTCAGGCTGTTCGGCGCCAGGCGTACGTCGCCGGGAACCAGCTCCGCATCGAAGCCGGGCCAGGGCTGCTGCCAGCGACCGCTCTGGTTCAGGGCGGCGGGGATCGCCAGCAGTTCGACGCCCTGTTCGACCAGGGTGGCGTAGGTGTCCGGGTACCAGCTGTCGGTGCCGATCAGCACGCCCAGGCGTCCTGCCGGCGTATCCAGCACCTGCAGGCGCTCGCCGCGACCGTTGTTGAGGTAGCTCAGTTCGTGGCGGGTCGGGAACACCTTGCGTTGCGGCTGGCCGAGCGGCCGGCCATCGGGACCGAAGGTCAGGCTGACGTTGTACAGCTGGCCGGTGCCGGGACGCAGCTCGCCGTCCTCGACCTCGGGGTCGGGCAGGACGATGGAGCCGGCGACCACCGTCACCTTGAAATCATGGGCGAGCCCGCCGAACAGGGTCTGGTAGTCGTGGGCCATGTCCACCGCCTTCATCCGGAACAGGGTGTCGGTGAGACGCTGATCGCCGCGCGCGGTGATCCAGCCGCGCGCCACCTTCAGTGGGTTGCTCGCGGCCATCCAGTCCATCGCCGTGGGCCAGTCGGCAGCGGCGTAGACCTCGGGCTTCTCGCCGCTGGCCACCAGCCAGGTGCCGACATGCTCGGGGAACACCACCACCGTGCGCTCGTTGAGCAGGCCCTGGCGGCGGGCATTTTCCAGGTAGGCGTGGAATTTCAGTTGCAACCGTTCGGCGCTCTGGTAGTCCGGCGTGAACAGTTCCGGCTGGACCGCCAGCAGGTTGCCGCGCTCGCCGGGCTGGCCCTGGACCACGCTGACCTGGCTGCGCAGGTCGGACAGGTAGTGGCCTACCGGGCGGCGTTCGGCCCAGCCGGCGTAGGCGGCGAAGAGGGTGATGAGGATCAGGAAGATCAGCTTGCGCATGCGGGTCTCCAAGGCAGCCCACAGGGTAGGGGAGTGGCGTCGGCTTGCCAAGCATCCCTGTGCATTCCGATCAGTAACTTGTCATTTAGGATCATTGAGCGCTCCGGTGGCGCTCCTTAGAGTCGTCGCCATACCGACCGCTGCCCGTCCCGCGCATTGCGCCCGAGGCCGCGGCATATCCGTGAACGCGTTTCGCCCGATGTGGAGACCCCCGATGACCGCCGCCGTTCCCTATCCGCACCTGCTCGCCCCGTTGGACCTCGGCTTCACCACCCTGCGCAACCGCACCCTGATGGGGTCCATGCACACTGGCCTGGAAGAGAAGCCGCAGGGCTTCGAGCGCATGGCGGCGTACTTCGCCGAACGCGCCCGCGGTGGCGTCGGCCTGATGGTCACCGGCGGCATCGGCCCGAACGAGGAGGGCGGCGTGTATTCCGGCGCGGCCAAGCTGAGCACGCCGGAAGAGGCGGAGAAGCACAGGATCGTGACCCAGGCGGTGCATGAGGCGGGTGGCAAGATCTGCATGCAGATCCTGCATGCCGGCCGCTACGCCTACAGCCCGAAGCAGGTGGCGCCGAGCGCGATCCAGGCGCCGATCAATCCGTTCAAGCCCAAGGAACTCGACGAGGAAGGCATCGAGAAGCAGATCGCCGACTTCGTCAACTGCGCCAGCCTGGCCCAGGTCGCCGGCTACGATGGCGTCGAGATCATGGGGTCGGAAGGCTACTTCATCAACCAGTTCCTCGTGCAGCACACCAACCAGCGCACCGACCGCTGGGGCGGCAGCTACGAGAACCGCATGCGCCTGCCGGTGGAGATCGTCCGCCGGGTGCGCGAGGCGGTGGGGCCGAACTTCATCATCATCTATCGCCTGTCCATGCTCGACCTGGTCGAGGGCGGCAGCAGCTGGGACGAGATCGTGCTGCTGGCCAAGGCCGTCGAGAAGGCCGGCGCGACCCTGATCAACACCGGTATCGGCTGGCACGAGGCGCGCATCCCGACCATCGCCACCAAGGTGCCGCGCGCGGCCTTCACCAAGGTCACCGCCAAGCTGCGTGGCGAGGTCGGCATCCCGCTGATCACCACCAACCGCATCAACACTCCCGAGGTGGCGGAGAAGGTCCTGGCCGAGGGCGATGCCGACATGGTCTCCATGGCCCGGCCGTTCCTCGCCGACCCGGATTTCGTCAACAAGGCCGCCGCCGGCCACGCCGAACGGATCAACACCTGTATCGGCTGCAACCAGGCCTGCCTCGACCACACCTTCGGCGGCAAGCTGACCAGTTGCCTGGTCAACCCGCGCGCCTGCCACGAAACCGAGCTGAACTACATCCCCACCACCAGGCCGAAGAAGATCGCCGTGGTCGGCGCCGGCCCGGCCGGCCTGGCCGCCGCCACCGTGGCCGCCGAGCGTGGGCACCGGGTCAGCCTGTTCGACGCCGCCGGCGAGATCGGCGGGCAGTTCAACGTGGCCAAGCGGGTTCCCGGCAAGGAAGAGTTCCACGAGACCCTGCGCTACTTCCGCAACAAGCTGGAGAGCACCGGTGTCGAACTGCACCTGAACCGCCGGGTCGACGTGGACGACCTGGTCGCGGGCGGCTACGACGAGATCGTCCTCGCCACCGGCATCGTTCCGCGCACACCGGCGATCCCCGGCATCGAGCATCCGAAGGTGATCAGCTACCTGGATGCGATCCTCGAGCGCAAGCCGGTGGGTGGCAAGGTGGCGGTGATCGGCGCCGGCGGCATCGGCTTCGACGTCTCCGAATTCATCACCCATGCCGGTCCGTCCACCAGCCTGGAGCGCGAGGCGTTCTGGAAGGAGTGGGGGATCGATACTCGCCTGGAAGCCCGCGGCGGCATCGCCGGGGTCAAGGCCGAGGTGCATCCGGCGGCGCGCCAGGTGTTCCTCCTGCAACGCAAGAAGAGCAAGGTCGGCGACGGCCTCGGCAAGACCACCGGCTGGATCCATCGCGCCGGCCTGAAGAACAAGCAGGTGCAGATGGTGAATGCCGTGGAGTATCTCGGGATCGACGACGCCGGCCTGCATATCCGCGTTGCCGAGGGCGAGCCGCAGGTGCTGCCGGTGGATACCGTGATCGTCTGCGCCGGCCAGGACCCGCTGCGCGAGTTGCAGGACGGCCTGCTGGCGGCCGGCCAGAGCGTGCACCTGATCGGTGGCGCCGACGTCGCCGCCGAGCTGGATGCCAAGCGCGCCATCAACCAGGGTTCGCGCCTGGCCGCCGAACTCTGAGAGCCTTTCCGCGATCTGTTGCGTAGCGGAGAAACTGCGTTGAAAACGGCTTTTCTCCAGCTCGCACAGGTTCTGCGTATCGCCCCTGTCCGCCCTCGTCGGCGCGGCGGGGCGCTGCGCACCGGTTCGGTGAACGGTGGCGCTCTGCCACGGTGATCTCCGTCCGCTCAAAACCCGACCGCTTCACAATTTCCCCTACCGCTCGGCGGGCCGTCCGGCATCGCCCGGGTGTCTGCCAACCCAGTCACATTGCCCGCGACATTTTTTCCCCTAGACTTGCCCGAACAACGAGATAGCGCCTGTTTTTCAGGTGACATGCCAGATGGGTACTGCCGGATGCGGGCCGCCTCGCCAGGCGTTCGAGGGTTAGCGATG
This sequence comes from Pseudomonas sp. P20, assembly GCF_016463925.1. Classification (NCBI taxonomy): domain Bacteria; kingdom Pseudomonadati; phylum Pseudomonadota; class Gammaproteobacteria; order Pseudomonadales; family Pseudomonadaceae; genus Pseudomonas; species Pseudomonas sp. P20. Next base: position 5,151 of record NZ_JAEMVM010000002.1, read on the forward strand.
AGCATGCAGAAAAAGCCACAGATGGCGGAGGCCGTGCTGTTCTTCAACGACAGCGGCGTCTGCAAGGAAATGCTGTATCCCGAATTCGAGGCGCTGCTCGATGGCCTGGTGCGCATGCCGGAATACGCCGACCGGCAGATGCACCTGGCCTATGTGTTGATCAATCCGCGCCTGCAGGCGCGGGCGGCGGTGTTCTTCTATCTCGATTTCGACGAGCAGGGCGGCGCCGACACCGGCTGGAACCTGCCTCTGCGCAACCTCGCCGAACGCGCCGGACGCGGCCCCGACATGGGCGGCGGGCCGATCCGCCTGGCCTGTCGCAGCCAGTGCCCGGTGTCCTGGCACCAGATGCACCTCTGGGACCCGGAGAGCAGCGCCGGACGCAACCATTTCGTGCTCATCCGCGACGCGCTCAGGCGCAACCAGCTGGGCCTGCTGGTGGACGAAGAGCCTGCCGCGGTGGAGCCGCAGCGGCTGCAGATGGCCGCCGAAGAGCAATGGTACGCCGCCGGTCCCGCCGCCCCGAAGGCACCGCCCGCGGAGCCTCCGCGCAAGCAGGAGGACGAGCAGACGGCGCGCCTGGCGCAACTGGTCAAGCAGCAGCGACAACAGCTCGCCGCCCTGGCCCGGCAGCAGGAGCAGCGCCTGGCCGGGCTCGCCCGGCAGCACGAAGAGGAACTGGCCAGGCGCGAACAGGACGCCCGCGGGCAACTGGACATCCTGCGCAGCGAAGTGCTCAGCCTGCAACAGGCCCTGGAACGGCAGGCGCGGGAGAACGCCGAATTGCAGCAGCGTCTGCTGGAGCAGGGCGAGCAGTTCCAGCGCAACCGCGAGGAACTGACCCGGCAACTGCGTTTCATCGAGAACCAGGGGCGCAACGAGACCGACCTGCTGCGCTCGGAGTTCGCCGACGAACTGGAGGCTCGAGTGGCGGCGGCGGTGGCCGGCTACAAGGAGCAGGTCTCGATCCGCGACGTCGAACTGGCCTACCGCAACGAGCTGGACCAGCAACTGGAGCAGGAACTGGCCGAGCTGCGCGCCGAGCGCGACCGTCTGGCCGCCCAGGGGCCGGAGCAACTGCTGGAGCGTCTATCCGGCCAGGGCGTGGTATTCGTCGCCTACCATCCCGGCGCCGGGCACCTGACCATCCCCTTGCAGGACATCCCGCGTTACCAGGACAATCCGCTGGCCTACGCGGCGGCCAAGTGCTTCGTCTCCGAGAGCCAGTACCGCCAGTGGCTGGACCACTTCCAGCAGCCGCGCTGCGAGGCGCTGCTGCCCGGCGGCGAACGCTGCAACCTGCCGCTCGACCGGGTCGACAACCCGGCGCGCTTCGTCGCCGGCGACACCAACTGCTGCGCCCGGCACAAGACCACGGGGCGCCTGCGCACCGTGAGCTGACTCCTTGCCGTTTCCCCACTGGTCACCGCATACACCCTTGCAGCGTCTCGAACTCGACTGGCTGCAACGGGCCGGGGTCGAACTGGCGCTGCTGCGCCTGGACCAGGCCGATCCGCTGATCTCCGGCAACAAGGGGTTCAAGCTCGCGCCACACCTGGCGCTGGCCCGCGAGCAGGGGCTGGACGGCCTGATCAGCCTCGGCGGCGCCCACTCCAACCACCTGCACGCGCTGGCCGGCGCTGGCGCGCGTTTCGGTTTCCGTTGCGTCGGCCTGTTGCGCGGACACGAAGTCGATACGCCGACGGTGCGCGACCTGCGCAGTCTCGGCATGGAACTGCACTGGCTCGGCTACGGCGGCTATCGCCAGCGGCATGCCGCCGGCTTCTGGCTTCCCTGGCGGGAACGTTACCCAGGCTTGCTGCCGGTCGCCGAGGGCGGTGGCGGGCTGCTGGGCGCGCGCGGTTGCATCGGGCTGGTGGAGCGCATAGCGACCCAGTTGCCGACGCTCGGCTGGGACGATTACGACGCGATCTGGGTGGCCGCCGGTACCGGTACGACACTGGCCGGCCTGGTGCTCGGCGAGGCCGGGCGGCATCCCGTGGTGGGCGCGCTGGCGGTGCCGGAGGACCACGGCGTCGCCGCCCAGGTCGCGGCGACCCTTGCCGAGGCGGGCTGGGCCGATACCGGCTATCGCCTGCTGGACGCCAGCCGTGGTGGTTTCGCCCGCCTCGATGGGCGATTGGCGCGGTTCATCGTCGAGTTCGAGACGGCCAGCGGCGTCGCCCTCGAACCGCTGTACACCGGCAAGCTGCTGCTCGCCCTGCGCGAGGCCGTGGAGAGCGGCGCGGTGGCTCGCGGCAGCCGGTTGGTGGCGCTGCACAGCGGAGGCCTGCAGGGCCGCCGGGCATTGCAGGAGCGTTTGCTGGCGTTGCTCTGATCAGGCATCCGCGGCCTGGCGCGCGCTACCCCACAGGCTGAGCCCCGGTGGCCAGTCGTCGCTGGCCAGGAACAGGCGCTCGGCCTCTACCCAGTAGCCGTCGCGCGGCACCACCCTTACCAGCATTTGCGGACGTGCCTCGCCGGCGAAGGTGATGTTCCAGTAGGCGCCGTCGCGCGGTGGGTCGAGCGGGTCCTGCCGCCGCATGGCCGGCGCCAGCCAGTGCTCGCGCGACAGATGCAGCCAATGCTGCCCGGTCTGCGGTCCGGCCAGGCTGGCCAGGTACGCCGGCCAGTCGCGCTGGCGGAGCCAGCGGCCACGCAGATGCCGTGGCTCGATGTCGGCGGGCAGGCTGCCCGGCCCGGGCCAGGGATGGAACAGGTAGCCGCTCAGCCACAATGCGGAAACGGCCGATTCGGCGCCATGGGCGGCCAGCACCTGGCGACCCTCGCGGGTCGCCGCCAGCGGCAACTGGTGTCGGCAGAGGTGTTCCAGCTTGCGTGACAGGCGGTCCTGGCCGCCGGGCCCGAGCCAGTCGCCGGGGCCGGACTGGGGCCCCAGGTAGAGTTTGATCGCCAGTTCCAGGTGGTGGATGCCGTCGTCGTCCCGCAGCAGCAGGTCGAGTTCGCCAAGGGTATGCCCGCCGTCGCGCACCGGCAGGTTGGCGGCGATCAGGCGCACGTCCGGGGCTTGTTCCAGGGCGAATTGCCAGAGATGTTCGTAGTACAGGCCGAGACGCTGCCGTGGCCATTGCGCGAGCCAGGCGGCGAGGTGCTGCGGCTGTCGCTCCTGTTCGCGCAACCAGGCGGCCAGGCGCTCCGGTTCCTGGCGCCAGCGGCTGGCGGCGAGCGGATGGCGCTGCGGCTCCGGGGTCCGGCGCAGCAACGGCGGGGCGAGCAGGGTCCAGGCCAGGTCGCGGACGGCCGGGTGGCGCAATTCGTCGAGCAATTCGGTCAGCAGCGTCATACCCAGAGGTTAGCCGGGTTGCGCCACTCGCGGCGATTTCCCATACATGCGCGGGTTTGCCGCTGTCCGCGGCTTTCGCCCATAATCCGCTCTATCCCGCCCGCCAGCTTTTCGCAGGAACCGCATGGAACCCTTTCGCAATATCGGCATCATCGGCCGCCTCGGCAGCACCCAGGTGCTGGACACCATTCGCCGGCTGAAGAAATTCCTGATCGATCGCCACCTGCATGTGATCCTCGAGGACACCATCGCCGAAGTCCTGCCCGGACACGGCCTGCAGACCTGCTCGCGGAAGATCATGGGCGAGATCTGCGACCTGGTGGTGGTGGTCGGCGGCGATGGCAGCATGCTCGGCGCGGCCCGCGCGCTGGCCCGGCACAAGGTGCCGGTGCTGGGGATCAACCGCGGCAGCCTGGGCTTCCTCACCGACATCCGCCCGGATGAACTGGAGGCCAAGGTCGGCGAGGTGCTGGACGGCCAGTACATCGTCGAGAGCCGCTTCCTCCTCGATGCCCAGGTGCGTCGCGGTATCGACTCGATGGGGCAGGGCGATGCGCTCAACGACGTGGTCCTGCACCCGGGCAAGTCGACCCGGATGATCGAGTTCGAGCTGTATATCGACGGCCAGTTCGTCTGCAGCCAGAAGGCCGACGGCCTGATCGTCGCCACGCCCACCGGTTCCACCGCCTACGCGCTGTCCGCCGGCGGTCCGATCATGCATCCGAAGCTGGATGCCATCGTCATCGTGCCGATGTACCCGCACATGCTTTCCAGCCGCCCGATCGTGGTGGACGGCAACAGCGAGCTGAAGATCGTCGTGTCGCCGAACATGCAGATCTACCCGCAGGTCTCCTGCGACGGGCAGAACCATTTCACCTGCGCCCCCGGCGATACCGTGACGATCAGCAAGAAGCCGCAGAAGCTGCGCCTGATCCACCCCATCGACCACAACTACTACGAGATCTGCCGGACCAAGCTCGGCTGGGGCAGCCGCCTGGGCGGAGGCGACTGATGCAACTCGACCCCGGACGTGGCTACGACCTGATCGGCGATGTCCACGGCTGCGCGCATACCCTGGACCGCCTCCTCGACCTGCTCGGCTACCGCCTGCAGGGCGGCGTCTGGCGCCATCCGCGGCGCCAGGCGCTGTTCCTCGGCGACATCGTCGACCGCGGCCCGCGCATCCGCGAGGCCCTGCACCGGGTGCACGCGATGGTCGACGCCGGCGAGGCGCTGTGCATCATGGGCAACCACGAATTCAACGCGCTCGGCTGGAGCACCCCGGCGGCGCCCGGCAGCGGCCGCCAGTACGTCCGCGAGCATACGCCGCGGCATGCCCGGCTGATCAAGGAGACCCTCGAGCAGTTCGAGGGCCACGACGCCGACTGGCGCGACTTCCTCGGCTGGTTCCAGCAACTGCCGCTGTTCCTCGATGCCGGGCGCTTCCGCATGGTCCATGCCTGCTGGGACGGCGAGCTGATCGCGACCCTGCGCCGGCAGTTCCCCGACGGGCGGATCAGCGAAGCCTTCCTGCAGGAGTCGGCGGAGCCCGGCAGCTTCGCCGACCTGGCCTGCAACCGTCTGCTGCGCGGCACCGACATGCGCCTGCCGCACGGTGCCACCCTGACCAGCAGCGATGGCTATACGCGCGCCTTCTTCCGCACCAAGTTCTGGGTCGAGGACGAGGCGCCGCGCACCTACGGCGATATCGTCTTCCAGCCCGACGCGTTGCCCGAAGCGATCGCCCGCGAGCCGCTCAGCGAGGAGCAGAAGTCCAGCCTGCTGACCTACGGCGCCGACGAACCGCTGTTGTTCGTCGGCCACTACTGGCGACGCGGCACGCCGGCGCCGATCCGGCCGAACCTGGCCTGCCTGGACTACAGCGCGGTGATGTACGGCAAGCTGGCGGCCTACCGCCTGGATGAGGAAACCCGCCTGGACCGGCACAAGTTCGTCTGGGTCGAAGTGAAGCGGCCGGAGGCTGACGAGTGAGCGCGGTGCAGGTCCTGAAGTTTCCCCTGTCGGTCGACCTGGCCGGCTTCGTCGGCCTGCTGCGGCGTCTGAACGTGCCGCACCGGGTCAGCGAGGAATCCGGCCAGCAGGTCCTCTGGGTGCCCGACGAGCGGCTCGCCGAGCAGGTCCGCGAGTTGTACCGGCGTTATCCCGAAGGCGATCCGCAGGCGACCCTGGAGGCCGCGCCGCGACCGGCGGGGCAGGGTTTCGTCCGGCAACTGCGGATGAGCCCGATGACCGCCGCGGTGTTGCTGCTGACCTTCGTCGTCGCCGCTGTCACCTACCTTGGCGACAACTTCGCGACGATGCGCTGGCTGACCTTCCAGGACTTCCGTATCCAGGGCCAGTACGCGCTGTTCACGCCGTTGGCCGAGAGCCTGGCGGCGGGTCAATGGTGGCGGCTGTTCACGCCGATGCTGATCCACTTCGGCTGGCTGCACCTGGCGATGAACGCCATGTGGTTCTGGGAGCTGGGCCGGCGCATCGAATTCCGCCAGGGCCGTCCGATGCTGCTCGGCCTGACCCTGCTGTTCGGCCTGGTGTCCAACGTGGTGCAGTACGCGGTGAGCGGCGCCAGCCTGTTCGGCGGGTTGTCCGGGGTGCTCTATGGCCTGCTCGGGCACTGCTGGATCTTCCAGTACCTGGCGCCGAACCAGGCCTATCGCCTGCCCAGGGGCGTCGTGGCGATGATGCTGATCTGGCTGCTGGTGTGCCTGTCCGGGGTGATCGACCTGCTCGGCTTCGGCTCCATCGCCAACGGCGCGCACGTTGGCGGGCTGCTGGTCGGTTGCCTCAGCGGTTTGCTGGGCGGCCTGCTGGCGCGGCGTCGCCGTTGAGCGAGGGGCTGCGGCAGCTTCGATGTGCGCCGCCGGCCCCGGCCCGGTAGAATGGCCGGTACGCCTTTTCACCGGAGCCGGCCATGTCGTCCTTCAATCAAGCGATCGAGAACATCACTCCTGAGATCTACCAGAACCTCAAGCTGGCCATCGAGATCGGCAAGTGGCCGGACGGCCGCAAGCTGACCCAGGAGCAGAAGGAACTCTGCCTGCAGGCGGTGATCGCCTGGGAGCTGCAGAACCTCCCCGAGGAGGAGCGCACCGGCTACATGGGCCCGCAGCACTGCTCCTCGCATTCCGACGAGCCGATCCCGAACATCCTGTTCAAGTCGGATTCCGTGCACTGATGGAAGAAATCGCCCGCGGCGCGCTGAGCAAGATGACGGCGCGCCTGGAAAGCAATGCTCCCGTGCAATACGCCTTCCGCCTCGACGACCGCGAAGTCGCGGTGAACCCGCTGATCGGCCGGCCGCTGCGCCTGGAGTACCTCGGCAGCATCTTCTGCACCCATTGCGGCCGCAAGACGAAGAAGAGTTTCAGCCAGGGCTATTGCTATCCCTGCTTCACCCGGCTGGCGCAGTGCGACAGTTGCATCGTCAGCCCGGAGAAGTGCCACTACGAGCAGGGCACCTGCCGCGAACCGGAGTGGGGCGAGCGGTTCTGCATGACCGATCACGTGGTGTACCTGGCCAACTCCTCCGGGGTGAAGGTCGGCATCACCCGCGCCAGCCAGATTCCCACCCGCTGGATCGACCAGGGCGCGCGCCAGGCGCTGCCGATCCTGCGCGTGGCCACCCGCCAGCAGTCCGGCCTGGTGGAAGACCTGCTGCGCAGCCAGGTCGCCGACCGCACCAATTGGCGGGCCATGCTCAAGGGCGAAGCCGAGCCGGTCGATCTGGCGGCAGTCCGCGAGCAGCTGTTCGACCAGTGCGCCGACGGCCTGCGCGAATTGCAGCAACGTTTCGGCCTGCAGGCGATCCAACCGGTTATCGACCTCGATCCGCTCGAGATCGCCTACCCGGTCGAGGCCTACCCGAGCAAGGTCGCCAGCCTCGACCTGGAAAAAACGCCTATCGTCGAAGGCACGCTTCGCGGTATCAAGGGCCAGTACCTGATCCTCGATACCGGGGTGATCAACATTCGCAAATACACGGCCTACCAGATCGCCGTGCATCACTGAGCAGAAGGGCCACAAGCCATGCGCACCGAGCAACCGAAAGTCATCCACCTCAAGGACTATCAGGCGCCGGACTACCTGATCGACGAGACCCACCTGAAGTTCGAACTGTTCGAAGACCACAGCCTGGTACACGCCGAGTTGAAGCTGCGGCGCAACCCCGAGCGCGGCGCCGGCCTGCCGCCGCTGTTGCTGCATGGCCAGCAACTGGAGCTGCTGGCGCTCGAACTGGACGGCCAGGCGCTCGGCGCGGACGACTACCAACTGGACGACGAGCAGCTCGGGGTGCAACCGCGGCAGGCCGAATTCGTCCTCAGGAGCACGGTGCGTATCCATCCGGAGAGCAACACCGCGCTGGAAGGCCTGTACAAGTCCGGCAAGATGTTCTGCACCCAGTGCGAGGCCGAGGGTTTCCGCAAGATCACCTATTACCTCGACCGTCCCGACGTGATGAGTCGCTTCACCACCACCGTCAGCGCCGAACAGCAGCGCTACCCGGTGCTGCTCTCCAACGGCAACCCGGTGGCCAGCGGTTCCGAAGGCAACGGCCGGCACTGGGCGACCTGGGAAGACCCGTTCAAGAAGCCGGCCTACCTGTTCGCCCTGGTCGCCGGCGACCTCTGGTGTGTCGAGGACAGCTTCCGCACCATGAGCCAGCGCGACGTGGCGCTGCGCATCTACGTCGAGCCGGAGAACATCGACAAGGTCCAGCACGCCATGGACAGCCTGAAGAAGTCGATGCGCTGGGACGAGGAGGTCTACGGCCGCGAGTACGACCTGGACATCTTCATGATCGTCGCGGTCAACGACTTCAACATGGGCGCGATGGAGAACAAGGGCCTCAACATCTTCAACTCCAGTTGCGTCCTGGCCCGCGCCGAAACCGCCACCGACGCCGCCCACCAGCGGGTCGAGGGCGTGGTGGCGCATGAGTATTTCCACAACTGGTCGGGTAACCGGGTCACCTGCCGCGACTGGTTCCAGCTGTCGCTCAAGGAGGGCTTCACCGTATTCCGCGACTCGGAGTTCTCCGCCGACATGAACTCGCGCACGGTCAAGCGCGTCGAGGACGTCGCCTTCCTGCGCACCAACCAGTTCGCCGAGGACGCCGGGCCGATGGCGCATCCGGTGCGCCCCGACTCGTTCATCGAGATTTCCAACTTCTACACCCTGACCGTCTACGAGAAGGGCTCGGAAGTGGTGCGGATGATCCACACCCTGCTCGGCGCCGAAGGCTTCCGCAAGGGCTCGGACCTGTACTTCCAGCGCCACGACGGCCAGGCGGTGACCTGCGACGATTTCGTCAAGGCCATGGAAGACGCCAATGGCGTCGACCTGACCCAGTTCAAGCGCTGGTACAGCCAGTCCGGCACTCCGCGCCTGGCGGTGGAAGGCGAGTACGACGCCGCCGCCCGCCGCTACACCCTGACGGTGCGCCAGAGCTGCCCGCCGACTCCCGGCCAGCCGAGCAAGGAACCCTTCGTCATCCCGCTGGAGCTGGGTCTGCTCGACGGCCAGGGCCACGAACTTCCGCTGCGCCTGGAAGGCGAGGCCGTGGCCCAGGGCGGCAACCGCGTGCTGGCGGTGACCGAGGCCGAGCAGCGCTTCGTCTTCGTCGAGGTGCCGGAGCAGCCGCTGCCATCGCTGCTGCGCGGCTTCTCCGCGCCGGTGAAACTGAGCTTCCCCTACAGCCGCGACCAGTTGCTGTTCCTCATGCAGCACGACAGCGACGGCTTCAACCGCTGGGAGGCCGGCCAACAGCTCTCGGTGCAGGTCCTGCAGGAGCTGATCGGCCAGCACCAGCGCGGCGAGCAACTGGTACTCGACCCGCGCCTGATCGAGGCCTACCGTACCCTCCTGGCGGACGAGGCGCTGGACCAGGCGATGGTCGCCGAGATGCTCTCGCTGCCCAGCGAGGCCTATCTCACCGAGATCAGCGAAGTCGCCGATGTCGACGCGATCCATGCCGCCCGCGAATTCGCCCGCCAGCGTATCGGCGAAGCGCTGTTCGAGCCGCTGTGGCAGCGTTACCAGGCCAACCGCAAGATTTCCCGTGACACCGCCTACCTCGCCGAGGCCTCGCACATAGCCCGGCGCAGCCTGCAGAACATCGCGCTGTCCTACCTGTCGCTGTCGGGCCGGGAGGAAATCCTCGCCGCCTGCCTGGAGCAGTACGAAGGCTGCGACAACATGACCGAGCGCCTGACCGCCCTGGCGGTGCTGGTCAACTCCGGCTTCGAGGCGGAGAAGGGCAAGGCCCTGGCCATGTTCGCCGATTACTTCAAGGATGACCCGCTGGTGATGGACCAGTGGTTCAGCGTGCAGGCCGGCTCGCCGCTGCCGGGCGGGCTGGAGCGGGTCCAGGCGCTGATGCGGCACCCGGCCTTCACCCTGAAGAACCCGAACAAGGTGCGCGCGCTGATCGGCGCGTTCGCCAACCAGAACCTGGTCAACTTCCATCGTCCTGACGGCGCCGGCTATCGCTTCCTCGCCGACCAGGTGATCGTGCTCAACGCACTCAACCCGCAGATCGCCTCGCGCCTGCTGGTGCCGCTGACCCGCTGGCGCAAGTACGACGAGGCGCGGCAGGCGCTGATGCGCGGCGAGCTGGAACGCATCCTGGCCTCCGGCGAATTGTCCAGCGACGTCTACGAAGTGGTGAGCAAGAGCCTGGCCTGATCCGCCAGCTTCGCCCGGAAGAGGGTGTTACTGGCCACTGGCTGGTAACGCCCTTTGTTACTTCTGGGAATCGCTTCACTGTTTTCCATTGATGGAGTCCGCTTAATCGTGTTTCGCGAACCTCCCTGCGCAGGCTCTGCGAAGGGACTTTTCGCGCCACCGGCGAAATTCGCCTGGCGCGTTTTGTCGGACACTTCCTGTTTTCTGGTCAGTGAATGAACAGTCATCCCGCAGGAAGTCCTGTTTTTTTCGCAATCCATTGAATTGCCTGGAGGATTCCGTTGAATTGGCATCCCGGTTGCACTGCCTCGTCGCGCGGTTCCCTTTCGTCGATGCGAGGCCGGTGACGCCGCGACCACCCATAACAAGGCCGCAGAGAAACGGCCGAACGGCGAACCGCCCGCAGTGGCGGCGCCCAACGCATGACCACATGGAGTGAGTTCCCGATGTACATCCCCAACCGCCAGCCCCGGCTGCGCTCCGCGCCGGCCCGGGCCGGCTTCGCCTTCGCCGGGCTGCTGCCGCTGCTGGGCGGCCAGGCCCAGGCCGTCGAATTCAGCTTCCTCGACAACGAGGTGTCCGGTTCGCTCGACACCACCCTATCCTACGGCACCCTGTGGCGGGTGCAGGGGCAGGACAAGAGCAACAACGACATCAACACCAACGACGGCAACCGCAACTTCGATACCGGCCTGGTTTCCGAGGTCTACAAGATCACCTCGGACCTGGAGGCGACCTGGCGCAACTATGGCGTGTTCATCCGCGGCACGGCGTTCTATGACACCCAGATCATGGACAAGCGCAACGACTACTACAGCCACAACGATCCATCGCAGCCGAGCCAGAGCTATCCCCACGACGACCGTTTCACCAGCCAGACCCGCGACATCGCCGGGCACAAGGCGGAAATCCTCGACGCCTACGTCTACGGCAGCTGGGACATCGGCAACATGCCGCTGAGCGCGCGCTTCGGCCGCCAGGTGTTCAACTGGGGCGAGGGCATCTTCTACCGTGGCGGGGTCAACACCACCAACCCGGTGGACGCCGCCAAGTACCGCCTGCCCGGTTCCGAGCTCAAGGAAGTGCTGATGCCGGTGGAAGCGCTGAGCTTCAACATCGGCCTGACCGACAACCTGTCGATGGAAACCTTCTACCAGTGGAACTGGAAGGAAACCCGCCTCGACCCGGTCGGTACCTTCTTCTCCGAGACCGACCTGTTCGCCGACGGCGGCAACACCGGCTACAGCGACTTCACCGGTACCGCGCTGGACACCCCGGTGCCCGGCTTCGGCAACGTCATCGGCCTGTACCAGGCGCTGGGCAACAATCCGCTGCTCAGCGGCGCGCTGAAGAACACCGGCCTCTATGCCAACGGCGTGACCCCGGCCTACGGCAACGTGATGAAGGTGTCGTCCATCGGCAAGGACATCAACGCGCGCAACGACGGCCAGTTCGGCGTGGCCTTCCGCTACATCGCCGAGGAACTGAACAGCACCGAGTTCGGCTTCTACTTCGTCAACTACCACTCCAAGGAGCCGACCCTGTACGCCGACATCGGCGACTATGCCGGGGCCGACCTAGCGGCGCTGGCCAACACCCTGCGGCCGATCGCCGGCAACCTCGCCGAAGCCCTGGCCAACGGCCTGGTGACCGCCGACGTGATGGGCAACATCAATGCCCGCCGCGAGTTCGCCGAAGACATCCGCATGTACGGCTTCAGCTTCAACACCACGGTGGGCGACGCCTCGGTGTTCGGCGAGCTGGCCTATCGGCCGAACCTGCCGATCGGCATCGCCGCCACAAACGACCTGATCGGCGACCTCGCCCACGGTGCGGCGGAAGCCGCCAACGGCGGGCAGATCAACGTCGGCGGGCAGATGGTCGGCCTCGGCGGGCAGATCCACAACTACGAGCGGGTCGAGGCGTTCAACACCTCCCTCGGGACCATCTACAACTTCGGCCCGTCGCTGAGCTTCGACTCGTTGACCGGCGTCGCCGAGCTGGCCTCGGAACACCTGCGTGGCAGCAGCCTGAAGTACACCGCCTACGACGGCAGCACCCGCTACTATGCCGGGCGCGGCAACAGCTCGTACGTTTCCGGCGGCGACCGTGGCGACCAGGTGAACCGCAACGCCTACGGCTACACCCTGCTGCTCAGCGGCACCTGGAACGACGTGTTCGCCGGGGTCAACGTGTCGCCCTACGTGGTCTACAAGGACGACTTCGAAGGCAACTCCTACCAGACCGGCAACTTCATCGAAGGTCGCAAGGCCTACACCCTGGGGATCAAGGCCACCTACCTGAACAGCCTGGAAGGCGAACTGCAGTACACCGAGTTCTACGGCGGCGGGCAGAACAACAACATCCGCGACCGCGACAACATCGGCCTGACCGTGAAGTACTCCTTCTGACCGAACCGATAACGACACGGGCGCCGCGAGCGCCCGGCACCTCACACGGAGAACCCTCATGTTGAACAAGCACCTGCTGATCGGCGCTTCCCTGGCGCTGGCACTGGGCAGCGGCGGCGCGCTGGCCGGCGTTTCCGCCGACGAGGCGGCGCAACTGAAGTCGAGCCTCACCCCGCTGGGCGCGGAGAAGGCCGGCAACGCCGCCGGCAGCATTCCCGCCTGGACCGGCGGCATCACCCAGGCGCCGGCCGGCTACAAGCCGGGCCAGCACCACCCGGACCCGTTCGCCGCGGACAAGCCGCTGTTCACCATCGACAAGGCCAACCTGGAGCAGTACAGGGAACACCTGACCCCGGGCCAGCTGGCGCTGTTCAAGACCTACCCGGACAGCTTCCGGATGCCGGTCTACCCCAGTCGCCGTTCCGGCTCGGCGCCGCAGTGGCTGTACGACAACACCTTCGCCAATGCCACCAGCGCCAGGCTGCTGGACGGCGGCAACGGGTTCGCCGACGCCTATGGCGGGGTGCCGTTCCCGATTCCGAAGAGCGGCGTGGAGGCGCTGTGGAACCACGTCGCCCGCTACCGCGGCACCTATGTCGTGCGCCGCGCTTCGGAAGTCGCGGTACAGCGCAACGGTAGCTATTCGCTGGTGACCTCGCAGCAGGAAGCGCTGTTCAAGTACTACCTCAAGGGCGGCAGCTTCGCCGACCTGAACAACCTGATGTTCTACTACCTGTCGTTCACCAAGAGCCCGGCGCGCCTGGCCGGCGGCGCGGTGCTGGTGCACGAGACCCTCGACCAGGTCAAGGAGCCGCGCCAGGCCTGGGGCTACAACGCCGGCCAGCGCCGTGTGCGGCGTGCGCCGAACCTTGCCTACGACACGCCGATCGCCGCCGCCGACGGCCTGCGCACCGCCGACGACACCGACATGTTCAACGGCGCGCCGGACCGCTATGACTGGAAGCTGCTGGGCAAGAAGGAAATCTACATTCCCTACAACAACTACAAGGTCAGCAGCCCCGAGGTGAAGTACGAGGAACTGCTCAAGCCGGGCCACCTCGATCCGCAATACACCCGCTACGAGCTGCACCGCGTGTGGGTGGTGGAAGGTACCCTGAAGCCGGGCGCGCGGCATATCTACTCCAAGCGCACCCTGTACCTCGACGAGGACAGCTGGAGCGCGGCGGTGGTCGACCAGTACGACGGTCGCGGCGAACTGTGGCGGGTGTCGATGGCCTACCTGAAGAACTTCTACGACCTGCCGTACACCTGGAGCGCGCTGGACGTGTTCCACGACCTGCAGGCGCGTCGCTACCACGTGCAGAACCTGGACAACGAGGAGCCGGGTACCATCGACTTCACCCAGGCGATACCGGACGACTCCTACTTCAAGCCCTCGGCCCTGCGCCGCCGCGGCACCCGCTGATCGCTCCGCTCGCCGGCGCCGACCGCTTCCCTCCGGGGAGGAGGGCGGCGCCGATCCCCCGTTACAGACGGCTTACACGCTTAACAAAAGATAACGTGGCTTCAATTGTCTCCGTCGCCAAACGCTGGCTATATAACGCTCACCACGAACCACTAATAACAACAACGGGGACGGTATCCATGCGTGAGCCCATGACGTGGCGCACTTCGCCCGGCCAAACCGCGGACGCTTCGCGGCATCCGGCCATTCCTTCCAGATCGCCCCTGGCCAGCAGGGCCCTGTCGTTTCTCGGGGTGCTTTCTCTTCTGACCTTCGCCGCCACCCCGGTCCTGGCCGAGTCGACGCCAACCGCCGCGCCGCCGCAATTCGCCGTGGAATCGCCGAAGGCCGCCAGCAGCCTGCTGCTCAGCGTCGCCCATGCCGGCAAGCGGCTGGTCGCGGTCGGCGACCGTGGGCATATCCTGCTCTCCGACGACGACGGCAAGACCTGGACCCAGGCCAAGGTGCCGACCCGCCAGTTGCTCACCTCGGTGTTCTTCGTCAACGAGCGCAAGGGCTGGGCGGTCGGGCACGATGCGCAGATCCTCGTCAGCGACGACGCCGGCAGCACCTGGACCAGGCAGTTCGAGGACCTCGGCCGCGAAGCGCCGTTGCTGGACATCTGGTTCGCCGACGAACAGCACGGCCTGGCCGTCGGTGCCTATGGCGCGCTGCTGGAGACCCGCGACGGCGGCCAGCACTGGGAAGACGTCAGCGAGCGCCTGGACAACGAGGACCAGTTCCACCTCAACGCCATCGCCGCGGTCAAGGACAACGGCCTGCTGGTGGTCGGCGAAGCCGGCAGCCTGTTCCGCTCGAAGGACTGGGGCGCCACCTGGGAAAAACTCGAAGGCCCCTACGAGGGCTCGCTGTTCGGCGCCATCGGTACCGCCGATGCGGGCGGCGTGCTGGTCTACGGCCTGCGCGGCCACCTGTTCCGCTCCGCCGATTTCGGCGACAGCTGGGAAGAGATACCGCTGAAGGCGGCGTCCGGCGACCTGGAATTCGGTCTCTCCGACGGCGCGCTGCTGGCGGACGGGCGTATCGTCGTGGTCGGCCACGGCGGCAGTGTCCTCGAAAGCACCGACGGCGGGCGCAGCTTCAGCGTGTTCAACCGTCCCGACCGGCTGTCCCTGGCCGGCGTCAGCGCCACCGGCGACGGCCACCTGATCCTGGTCGGCCAGGGCGGCGTGCACCTCGCTGCGGCGAACGGTGCCGCGCTCGAACAACAACAATAAGGCGGGGGTCGCATGAGTGCCATGAACCAGCATCAGCAAAACAAGGCGAGCCTGCTCGAACGCCTGATCTTCAACAACCGGCCGGTGGTGATCTTCCTCTGCCTGCTGGTCAGCGTCTTCCTGTTCTACCAGGCCACCCAGGTGCGGCCGTCCACCAGCTTCGAGAAGATGATCCCGCTGGAGCACCCGTTCATCCAGAAAATGCTCGAGCACCGCAACGACCTGGCCAACCTCGGCAACACCGTGCGCATCTCGGTGGAGGCGGTGAACGGCGACATCTTCACCAAGGAGTACATGGAGACGCTCCGGCAGATCCATGACGAGGTGTTCTACATCCCCGGCGTCGACCGTTCCGGCCTGAAGTCGTTGTGGAGCCCCAGCGTGCGCTGGACCGAAGTGACCGAGGAAGGCTTCGCCGGCGGCGAGGTGATCCCGCAGACCTACGACGGTTCGCCGCGGGCGCTGGAGGAACTGCGCAACAACGTGCTCAAGTCCGGGCAGATCGGCCGCCTGGTGGCGAACAACTTCAAGTCGAGCATCGTCGACGTACCGCTGCTGGAGATGTACCCGAACCCGAAGAACCAGAGCGAACTGATCAAGCTCGACTACCGCCAGTTCTCCCATGAGCTGGAAGAGAAGATCCGCGACAAGTACCAGTTGCAGAATCCCAACGTGAAGGTGCACATCGTCGGCTTCGCGAAGAAGGTCGGCGACCTGATCGACGGGCTGGTGATGGTGGTCGGCTTCTTCGGTATCTGCCTGCTGATCACCCTGGTCCTGCTGTACTGGTTCACCAAGTGCATCCGCAGCACCATCGCCGTGCTGATCACCACCCTGGTCGCGGTGCTCTGGCAGCTCGGCCTGCTCAACCTGGTCGGTTTCGGCCTCGATCCCTATTCGATGCTGGTGCCGTTCCTGATCTTCGCCATCGGTATTTCCCACGGCGTGCAGAAGATCAATGGCATCGCCTTGCAGTCCAGCGGCGCCGACAATGCGCTGATGGCGGCGCGGCTGACCTTCCGCCAACTGTTCCTGCCGGGGATGATAGCGATCCTCGCCGACGCCGTCGGCTTCATCACCCTGCTGGTGATCGACATCGGGGTGATCCGCGAGCTGGCCATCGGCGCCTCGATCGGCGTGGCGGTGATCGTCTTCACCAACCTGATCCTGCTGCCCGTGGCGATCTCCTACATCGGCATCAGCAAGAAGGCGGTGCAGCGCAGCAAGGATGACGCGGTGCGCGAGCACCCGTTCTGGCGCCTGCTGTCGAACTTCGCCAGCCCGAAGGTGGCCCCGGTGTCCATCGCCATCGCCCTGCTGATGCTCGGCGGCGGCCTCTGGTATGGCAAGCACCTGAAGATCGGCGACCTCGACCAGGGTGCGCCGGAACTGCGTCCCGACTCGCGCTACAACCTCGACAACGACTTCATCATCCGCAACTACTCGACCAGTTCGGACGTGCTGGTGGTGATGGTCAAGACCTCCCCGGAAGGCTGCTCCACCCACCAGGCCCTGGCGGCCATGGACGAGCTGGCCTGGAAGCTGGAGAACACCGAGGGTGTGCAGTCGGCGATCTCGATGGTCACCGTGTCCAAGCAGGTGATCAAGGGGATGAACGAAGGCAACCTGAAATGGGAGACCCTGTCGCGCAACCAGGACGTGCTGAACAACTCCATCGCCCGTGCCGACGGTCTCTACAACACCGACTGCTCGCTGGCGCCGCTGCTGGTCTTCCTCAACGACCACAAGGCCGAGACCCTCGACCGCGCGGTGGCGGCGGTGCAGGCCTTCGCCGCGGAGAACGACAAGGACGACCTGCAGTTCCAGCTGGCCGCCGGCAACGCCGGGATCGAGGCCGCCACCAACGAGGTGATCAAGCAGTCCGAACTGATCATCCTGGTTCTGGTGTACATCTGCGTGGCGGCCATGTGCATGATCACCTTCCGTTCCTTCGCCGCGACCCTCTGCATCGTCCTGCCGCTGATCCTCACCTCGGTGCTGGGCAACGCGCTGATGGCGGCGCTGGGCATCGGCGTGAAGGTCGCGACCCTGCCGGTGATCGCCCTCGGCGTCGGCATCGGGGTGGACTACGGGATCTACATCTACACCCGCCTGGAGTCTTTCCTGCGCATGGGCCTGCCGTTGCAGGAGGCCTACTACGAGACCCTCCGCTCCACCGGCAAGGCGGTGCTGTTCACCGGCCTGTGCCTGGCGATCGGCGTGGCCACCTGGATCTTCTCGGCGATCAAGTTCCAGGCCGACATGGGCCTGATGCTGACCTTCATGCTGCTCTGGAACATGTTCGGCGCCCTCTGGCTGCTGCCGGCCCTGGCGCGTTTCCTGATCAACCCGGCCAAGCTGCAGGCCAGGAAGGCCTCGGTGTTCGCTCACTGAGTCGCGCCGAGCCCCGCCAAGACCGCGGCCCAGGCCGCGGTTTTTTTGTGCGGAGGAAGGCCGCCGCGCTTCAGTCCGGTGTGGCGGGGAACAGCAGCTCGCAGCGGAAGCGCTGCTCGTCGCTGCTGTAATGCAGGCGCCAGCCGCTCTTCTGGCACAGGCGCTGGACCAGGTCGAGGCCCAGGCCATAACCGAACGCCATCGACTCCTCCGTGCCCTGGGCCGCGCCGATGGGGTTGCTGATCAGCAGGCTGCGGTCGCGCACGACGATTTCCACCACGCCCTCGTCGCTGTACTGCAGGGCGTTGCGCAGCAGGTTGCCGATGATGATCCGTGCGCGGGTCTGCGGCAGGCTGTGTGGCTCCACGTCGAGGTGGAAGGTCAGGCCGCGGCGCTGGCTCAGCGCCTGCTGTTCCTCGAGCAGTTCCTCCAGCAGGCGGCCGACCTCGATGTGTCCGTCGTCGCGCAGTTCGCCGCTCTCGCGGCTGAGCCAGAGCAGGGTCTCGGTCATCTGCTGCATGCCCAGCGCCGAGCGGCGGATGCGTTGCAAGGCATGCGGGGAGGGCGCGCGGCCGGGTTGGTCGAGCAGCTCCAGGTTCATGCCGATCACCGCCAGCGGGGTGCGCAGCTCATGGCTGGCGTAGCGCAGGAAGCGTTCCTCGCGCTGGCTGAAGTCCTTGATCCGGGTCACGCTGTTCCACAGGGTATCCGCCAGCACGTTGAGTTCGCGGTAGTTGAAGCGCGGCCGCTGGCTGTCCGGGGCGAGGTCGTCGAGGGTCATCGACCAGCGCGTCAGCTTGCGCAACGGCGCGACGATGAACCAGACCAGCAGGCCGACGGCGGCCAGCGAAGGCAGGGTGACCGATAGGGTGACGATCCAGGTCTGCCTGACGCGGGCGTCGATGATGGCGTCGGACAGCGGCGTGTCGATGCTGCCGGCGGCGTCGTTGTCGTAGAGGTAGAGCGTCTTGCCGTCGGCCAGTGGCTGGCGGACCACCACGTAGGCATCGTCGCTGGGCGCGTCGTCATCCTCCTCTTCGTCATCGTCGTCCCAGTTGCCGAGCAGTTGCATGGCGCCGATGCTCTTGTAGGGCGGGGTGTCGAGCATCTCCCTGAGTTTCGGCGGCAGCCCCGCGGTGCCGACGCTGCCCTTGAAGTAGTAGCTGTCCGGCGCCGGCGTAGCCGGGTCTTCCTGGTAGCGCTGGGCGAAGTACAGCCCTTCCTCTTCCATCATCATGCTGAGCAGGTAGAGGGCGCCGGTCTCGCCGTAGTCGCCGAGCATGCGCGTGTAGACCAGCAACACCCCGGCGAGGATCAGGGTGACGCCGCCGCCGACGATGGGGATCAGGCTCAGGCCGCGTTTCATTTGCGCTCCAGCTGGAAGCCGACGCTGTGCAGGGTATGGATCAGAGGGGTGGCGAACCCCTTGTCGACGGTGCTGCGCAGGTGGTGCATGTGCACGTTGAGGGTGTTGCTTTCCGGCGGTTCGTCGCCCCAGACGCTGCGCCCCAGCTGCTCGCGGGTGACCAGCGCGGGGCTGGCGCGCATCAGGCACTCAAGGATCTTCCAGGCGGTGGGGGACAGCGCCAGGGGCGTGCCGCCGCGGCTGGCCTGGCGGCTGTCGAGGTCCATCACCAGGTCGTCGACCTGCAGGCGCTGGGCCTGGCCGCTGCGGCGCCGGCTGAGGGCTTGCAGGCGGACCAGCAGCTCCGGCAGTTCGAAGGGCTTGAGCAGGTAGTCGTCGGCGCCGGCGTCGAAGCCGTCGAGCTTGTCCTGCAGGGTATCCAGGGCGGTGAGCATGAGTACCGGGGTCTGCAGGCCGGCTTCGCGTAGCTGGCGACAGACCTGCCGGCCGTTGATGCGCGGCAGCATGATGTCCAGCAGGATCACGTCGTAGCGGTTGGCGCGCGCCAGGTTGAGGCCGGCCTGGCCGTCGCGGGCGTGATCGCAGACCACCCCGGCGGCCTCGAGGTAGTCGATGACGGTGCCGGCGAGATCGAAGTTGTCTTCGACGACGAGTACGTGGATATGCATGGTATCTGTTCGCATGACGGATGGGACGCTGTGCCTGGTTCGCCGCGGGCGTTGCCCGCGCCTACTTGAGCACCTTGATCGGCTTCACCGGGGTGCCGTCGCTCCACTGGCCCATGCCGGTCTGCTCCGGCGTAGCGCCCAGGGCGTACTGGCGGTTGCGGTTGTAGAACGCCGCGTCGGTGAGGCCATCGAACAGCTTCCAGGTGCCGTACCAGTCGAGGGCGTCGATCACCAGCGGGTCGTGGCCGGTATAGCGGCCTTCGGCCTGCTGGACTTCGAGGCGCTTCTCGACGCGGTCGAGCAACCAGTCGCTGTCTTCTTCCTTCGGATACTGCGGGCCGAATACCGGCGCGGTGGGTGCCGCGTGGTTGGCCAGCAGCGGCGGAGCGCCGTGGCGATCGCTGCGCAGCAGCAGGAGGTTCTTGTCGCTGGGCGGAATGTGCCGGCTCTGGCGGTAGATGCGCTTGGCGTCGGTGCAGGCCACGTGGCTGTCCTCGTCGCCGCAGACCGCCAGCAGCAGGGTGCCCTTGGCCAGCCCCGACAGGCGTTCCTGGGCCACGCCGTCCCAGCGCTTGCCCTGGCTCTTGCCGGGCTCGACCACCATCAGCGCCTTCGCCGCCGGCAGCTTCAGGCGTTCGCTGGCGGCCGCCAGGTTGGCGGCGAGCAGTCCGCCGGCGGAGTGGCCGAGGTAGGCGACCTGGTTCAGCCGCGGGCGCACCCCCAGCTCGCCGGCCTGCAGGCGCCTGAGGGCGTCGCCGAGGGCGCCGGCGGCATTGTCGAGGAAGTCTGCGTTGGGCGTCTTCAGGTCCGGCTGGTAGCGCGGGTAGACCACCACCATGCCGCGGCGGACGATATGGTCGATCCAGGCGCGGTAGAGGTCCGGCTGCATCACGCTCCAGCCGTGCAGGAAGATCACCAGCGGAGCGTTGCCGGGGACCGGTTGCTCGGGGGTGAACACCCAGTATTCGCGAGCGCCTTCGCCGAAGTGCCACTGATGCACGCTGGCATGGCGATAGTCCGCGCCGCCCGGCCCTTCGGCCGGCTGCGTCGGCGGCGTGGGCGCGGTCGGCGGTTCGGCGGCCGTCGCGGCGTGGCCCAGGAGCAGGCCGCACAGGACGAGGTACAGGGTACGGAAGCGCATGCGGGCCCTCTTGCGGAATCGGAATGTCGTGCCAGTCCTAACCATAGCGCCGTTCAGCGCGGATAGAGCGGTGGCAGGCCGCCATTGTCGACCGCTCCCGCCGGCGCTTGTTCCGTGGTGGGCAGGGCGCGGATCGCCCGCCACAGGTCCTCGCCCTGCCAGGAATGGCCGCTCTCGCTGTACAGCGCGCCGTTGAGGCCATCCAGGGCGTCGGACAGCGGTACGAAGCGGGCCGCCATGTCGGCCAGGGTATCGGGTTGCTGACGGGCCCAGGCGTCCAAGGCCTGGCGGGTCGCCTGGGGATCGTTGGCCAGGCAGGCGCGGCGCAGCTCGTCGAGCAGGCTGCGGCTGCTCGGGCCGTTGGCCGCGGCGCGGATCACCGCCGGCAGCTGGCGGGCGCGCCACCAGAGGCCGAAGCCGAGCAGGGTGGTCAGGGCCAGCACGGCGGTAGCCAGTTGCCAGGGCCAGAGCGTCGGCTCCAGGCGTTCGCCGAGCGGCAGCGCCGCCGCCGGCGGCTCCGCCTCGGCCTGCGGCGCGGCGGCCACTTCCAGGGTGCGCGGTGGCAGGCTGGTGCGCTCCAGGCGGTCTTCGCGGGTGTTCCACCAGACCACTTCGAGCGCCGGCAACTCGATGCGCCCGGCCTGCTCGGGCACCAGCGCCTCGCGCTCCTCGCGACTGCCGATGAGGCCCTGGTCGGTGCTCTGGTCGGCCAGCTGCGGTTGGTCCGGGTAGCGCCGCAGGCCTTGCACGTCGGGCAGCGGCAACGGCGGAAGCTGGGTGCCGGAAAGCCCCTCGACCTTCAGCAGCACGTTGCGCGTCAGCGATTCGCCGACCTGTGCCTGCTCCGGCTGCGGGCTCCAGCTTTCGCTGATGCTCAGCGCGCGGGCCGGCATCCAGGGCGCGTCGGCCGGATAGTCGGCGGGCTTGGGCCGGACCTGCAGCGGGATGCTCGGCGAAGTCACCCGCATCTGCCGGCCGGGGCGCGGGCCGAAGGGGTTGTAGTCGTCGCTGCCACGGTCGACCAGGGTCGCACTGAAGGCTTGCGCAGGAATCTCCAGGGTGCCGCTCTTCTGCGGGAAGATCGCGTAGCGCACCTCGATCACGCCGTGGCGGATGCCGTTGATCTCCTTCTCGTAGGTGCGCGCCTCGCCGAGCTGTTCGACCTTCGCGTCGTTCATCGCCAGCGGGGTCAGGCTGCTGTCGTCGTATAGCGACACCGAGTGGTAGATGCGCAGGGTGAGGATCGCCTGGGCCTGCACGTAGACTGTCTCCTGGTCGACGCTGGCATCGATGAAGACCGGCGCCAGCTTGCTGCTCTTGGCGCGGTCGCGCGCCTCCAGTACGTGCAGCCTGATCGGCTGGGTGCTGCTGGCGCCGAGGCTGATCGGCGGGATCGCCACGTAGCCGCTCTGCTTCGGCAGGAGGGTGACGATCCAGCGGGTGGTGGCCTGGGCCCGGCCGTTCTGCGTGGCGAGACGGTTGACCTGGCGCGTGCCGAGGACCTCGAAGAGGGCGTCCAGCGGGCTCAGGTCGGGTTTGCCGAAGAGGGTCGGGTCGTCCGATTCCAGCGTCAGTTCGACGCTTTCCCCTTCGGTCAGGCGGGCGCGGTCGACGCTGGCGCTGAAGCTGGCATGGGCGGAAACGCAGAGGAGCGCGAGAAGCAGGCTGCAGAACAGGCGGATCATGGCGTGGCTTCCTGGCGTTGCTGCTGTTGGTACCAGAACTTGCGCCGCAGCAATTCGGCGGGATCGTCGGGAATCTGTCGCAGCCATTGCTCGAGGGCCTGGCGACGTTCGTCGTCGAGTCCGTCGTCGGCTTCCTCGTCGCCCGTCCGCTCGTCCTCGGCGTTGGGCTGCGGCTGCGCTTGGCCGGGTGCTCCGGCGGTCTTCTCGCCTTCGTCTTCCGGCAGGCTGGTCGAGGGCGCCGCGGCCTGGGCCTTCTGCGCATCGACGGTCGCCGCGTCGCGCGGCGGCCGCTGGCTGCTTCCGGATGGCGGGCTCTGCTGGCTCGCTTCCTGGCGCTGTTCCTTGTTCTCGCCGGCCTGCTGCTGCGCCGCCTGTTCCTGGCGTTGGCGCAGCAGTTCCTCGACCAGGGCCTTGTTGCGTTGCGCGGCGACCAGTTGCGGCTGGCGCTCCAGGGCTTGTTCGTAGGCGTCGACGGCGGCTTCCAGTTCGCCCTGGCGGGCCAGGGCGTTGCCACGGTTGTAGTGATCGTCGGCCTGGTCGCCTTGGGCGAAGGCCTGGGCCGCGGCGGCGTAGTCGCGGGCCTGGTAGAGCGACAGGCCTTTCCAGCGGAAGTCCTCGAAGCGCTTCGCCGCCTCGTCCGCCTGGCCCCGTTGCAACAGGCGCTGGCCTTGCTGGTCCGGACGCAGCCAGAGGTCTTCGAACTGGAAGGCCATGGCCGGTTGCGGCAGGCTCAGCATCAACAGCGGCAGGCAGAACAGCCAGCCGCGCCGTCCGGCACAGGCGGCCAGCAGGAGCAGCGGCAGGAGCAGCCAGTAACCCTGGTCGGCCCAGCGCTGCAGGCGCAGCAGGGCGTTCTCGCGATCTTCCTCCAGCGTGCCGCCGCGGGCCAGCAGGCCGAGGCTGTCGAGGTCGCGGTCGTTCGGCCGCAGGCGCTGGTAGCCGGCGCCGATCTCCGCGGCGAAGCGGCGCAGCCCGCTTTCGTCGAGCCTGGGCAGGAGGATGCCGCCCTGGTCGTCCTTGAGGAAGCTGCCATCCTCCTGCTGCACCGGAGCGCCCTTCGGCGTGCCGACGCCGAGCACGGCGAGGCGCGCCGCCCGGTGCTCAAGGGCGCTGCGGATGCCCTGGCGCTCGGGTTCGCTCAGCTCGCTGGTCAGCAGCAGCAGGCGGCCGCGGCCCTGGGCGCCCTGTTCCAGCAGGTCGAGGGCCTGGCGCACGGCGAGGTCGGCGCGCTGGCCGGGCTCGGGCATGATCGAAGGTTTCAGGGCGTCGAGCAGGTTGCGCGCGGTGAGCTGGTCGTCCGACAGCGGCACCAGGGTATGCGCGCTGCCGGCGTAGACGACGATCGCGGTCTGCGCGTCGTTGCGCGTGCGAAGCAGGTCGAGCAGCTTGCGCCGGGCCTGCTCCAGGCGGGTCGGCGACAGGTCGCCGGCAAGCATCCCGGGAGTCAGCTGGAGGATCGCCACCAGCGGGTCGCTACGCTTCATCGAGGGCTGTTCCAGTTGCTGCCAACTGGGCCCGAGCAAGGCCAGCAGGGCCAGCAGCCAGGCGATGCCGAGGCAGATCCAGGGCATGCGGTTCTGCCGCCCGGCGCCGCCGACCAGCAGCCAGGGCTGGAAGGCCGTCGGCAACAGCAACTGCCAGCGTCCGGCACGACGCTGGCGATGCAGCAGCTTCCACAGCAACCAGCCAAGCAGCGGCGCCAGCAGCAGCCAGTAGGGGCGCAGCCAGTGCGGCCAGGCGTCCAGCAACAGGTTCATGGTTGCCTCCCGGAACGGCGGCGCGGCCAGGTCCGGTTTTCCCGTGGCCAGAGTTCCAGCGCCACCAGCAGCACACTCAGGCCGAGGGCGGCGGCCAGCGGCCAACTGTACAGCGCCAGGGCCGGGCGCGCCCGGGTAGTCTGCTGGGCGACCGGTTCGAGGCGGTCGAGGGTCGCGGAAATGCTTTCCAGCTCGGCGCTGGATCGCGCGCGGAAGTATTCGCCGCCAGTGCTCTCGGCGATACCGCGCAGGGTCGGCTCGTCGAGATCGAGCCCCGGGTTGAAGCCGAACAGGCCGGGCACGCCGCCTTGCTGCGGGTCGGCGCCGATGCCGATGGTGTAGATCTTCACCTGTTGCTCGGCGGCCAGTTGCGCGGCGATCTGCGGGGCTATCTGTCCGCCGGTGTTGGCGCCGTCGGTGATCAGCACCAGCACCCGGCTTTCCGCAGGCCGCTGGCGCAGGCGCTTGACCGCCAGGCCGATGGCGTCGCCGATCGCCGTGTTCTTGCCGGCGATGCCGATCTGCGCCTCGTCCAGCCAGACCCGCACGGTGTGCCGGTCGAAGGTCAGCGGCGCCTGCAGGTAGGCCTGGCTGCCGAACAGGATCAGGCCGACGCGGTCGCCACGACGGTCTTCGATGAAGTCGCCGAAGAGTTTCTTGATCAGTTCCAGGCGGCTGATCTCGTCGTCCTGCCAGCGCATGTCGCGGTAGTCCATGGAACCGGAGACATCCACCGCGAGCAGCAGGTCGCGGCCGCTGGCGGGTAGCGGCAGGGGGTCGCCGACCCACTGCGGGCGGGCCGCGGCGAGCAGCAGGAGGAACCAGAGCAGGGCGAAGCGCACCTGCTGCCGCCAGGCCGGCAGGCGTGCGCGGGCACGACGTCCGGCGAGGCTTTCGAGTTCGTCGAGGAAGCTCACCTTGAGCGCCGCCTCGCCGCTGTCGGCGGCCGGCAGCACCAGACGCAGCAGCCAGGGCAACGGGGCGAGGGCGAAGACCCAGGGCCAGGCGAACTCAAACATGCTTGCGAATCCAGGTGGCGACGGCGGCGTCGAGGCCGTCCACGGCCTTGTCGTCGAGGGTGCAGTCGGCGCGGTAGCCGCCTTCCACCAGGATCATCCAGCGGGTCAGGCCGGCGGCCGGGCAACGGTTGTCGAGGAACGCCAGCCAGGCGCGGCCGCTGAGGGCGTGGCTGCCGCTATCTGGCCAGCGCGCCCTGCAGACCCGCTTGAGCAGGCCGTTGATGGCTTGCAGCCAGGGTCCGGCGGAAGCCCTGCCGTAGGGCTTGGCAAGCGCCGCCAGTTCGGCCAGGGCCGCTTCGCGCAGCGGATCCAGCGGCGCTTCGCCGCGGGTGGCGATGGTGCGCCGCGGCAGGTGCCGGCGCAGTCGCCAGAGCCCCCAGCCGAGCAACGGCAGCAGGGCGGCCAGCAACCACCAGCCGGGCGCCGGCGGCCACCAGCCGACGGGCGGGGGGGCGATCAGCGGTTCCAGCCGGTCGAGCGGGTTCATGCGCGATACCCCGGCTGGTGTTGTTCCAGCAGGTCCCGCAACTGCTCCACCAGGTCTTCCTGGGTCGACAGCGGCAGCAGCGGCACGCCCAGTCGCTGGGCCAGCCGCTGCCAGCGCGCGCGGCGCGCCTCGGCCAGTTCGCGATAGGCCTGGCGCAGCTCGTCGGCGTGGGTGTCCAGCTCGAGGTCGGCGGCGCCTTCGCGGAAGCGCAGCAGTCCGGCGGCGGGAAGGGCATGGTCGAGCGGGTCGGACAGCGGCAGCAGCACCAGGTCGGTATGGCGTGCGATCAGGCTGAGTTGCTGCTCGGCGACGTCATTGAGGGTGCGCTCGTCGCACAGCACCAGGATCAGGCTGCCCGGGCGCAGCACTTCGCGGGCGCGGCGCAGGGCCAGGCCGAACAGTTCGCCAGGCCGCTCGGCCGGCGTCTCGCGCAGCTCGCGATTGGCCCGCAATAGCTGGTTGAACAGTTGCAGCAGGCTGTGCTTGCTGCGTCGCGGCTTGATTTCGTGGCAGTCGCGGTCGCTGAATACCAGGCCGCCGATACGGTCGTTGTGGGCCAGCGCCGACCAGCCGATGAAGGCCGCCGCGCGTGCCGCCAGCACCGCCTTGAAGCACAGGCCGGAGCCGAAGAACAGGCGCTGGCTCTGTTCGACCAGGACGAACACCGGTCGCTCGCGTTCCTCGTGGAACAGCTTGGTGTGCGGCTCGCGGGTGCGCGCGGTGACGCGCCAGTCGATGGTCCGTACGTCGTCGCCGGGCTGGTAGATGCGCACCTGGTCGAAGTCCACGCCGCGTCCGCGCAGGCGCGAGTGATGCAGGCCGACCAGTGGGCTGCGGCGGTTCTGCGAGGAGAACAGGCGCGCTTCGTGGAGCCGGTGGCGCATTTCCAGAAGCTCGTCGAGGCCCAGTTCGACGCCCGGGGCGGCGCTCAGCATGGCGGCGGCCTCAGGCCACGGCGACCACGTCGAGGATGCGCTGCACGACCCGGTCCTGGTCGATGCCGGCGGCTTCCGCCTCGAAGGTCAGGATCAGGCGATGGCGCAGCACGTCGAACAGCACCGCCTGGATGTCCTCGGGGCTGACGAAGTCGCGTCCGGCCAGCCAGGCGTGGGCGCGCGCGCAGCGGTCGAGGGCGATGGAGCCGCGCGGGCTGGCGCCGTAGGAGATCCATTCGGCGAGTTCCGCGTCGTGCTTGGCCGGGGTGCGGGTGGCCATGATCAGTTGCACCAGGTATTCCTCCACCGCGTCGGCCATGTACAGGCCGAGGATTTCCTGGCGCGCGGCGAAGATGGTTTCCTGGGTCACCCGGCGCTCCGGCCGGGCCTCGCCGTTCAGTGCCTCGCCACGCGCCTGCTGGAGGATGCGGCGTTCCACCGAGGCCTCCGGGTAGCCGATCTTGACGTGCATGAGGAAGCGGTCGAGCTGGGCTTCCGGCAACGGGTAGGTACCTTCCTGCTCGATCGGGTTCTGTGTCGCCATCACCAGGAACAGCTGTGGCAGGTCGTAGGTGCTGCGGCCGACCGAAACCTGGCGCTCGGCCATGGCTTCGAGCAGCGCCGACTGCACCTTGGCCGGGGCGCGGTTGATCTCGTCGGCCAGCACCAGGTGATGGAAGATCGGGCCTTGCTGGAACACGAAGGTGCCGGTCTCCGGACGGTAGATCTCGGTGCCGGTGATGTCGGCGGGGAGCAGGTCGGGAGTGAACTGGATACGGTGGAACTCGGCTTCGAGGCCTTCGGCGAGGTCCTTGATGGCCTTGGTCTTGGCCAGTCCCGGCGCGCCTTCCACCAGCAGGTGGCCGTCGGCTAGCAGCGCGATCAGCAGGCGGTCGACGAGTTTTTCCTGGCCGAGGATCTGGCTCGACAGGTAGCCCTTCAGTCCCTGCAGGGCGCTCTTGTGCTGCGTGCTTTCTGGCTCGTTGCTCATTGTCTGGACTACCGGTTCCAAGGCCTGCTGGGGTGTCGCTCGGTGGCGCACGGCGAGGCCGGCGCGCGCGGGCGGGGAGAAGGCTCCGCTCTGCGGCGGATGACGCCCCCCGATCCCGCACATGTTAGCGCACGGCGACTGCCTAGCGTACTCTCCGACGCTCGTGCCGCGCCTATTCGTGAACCCGCGCGGGTATGCCGGTGAAAAGCCTCCGCCTCTCGCCGTGACCTGCCTCGCGAAGCGCGGCGGATCGACGCGCCCGGGGAACTTCGCCGGCTCAGGCGGGTCGGTTTCCGCGATGCGAACAGCGAATGGACAGAGCGTTTGTCAGGAGCGACATTGCCGGGGCTTGCCCGGCGCAAGGGGGAGGGCCGCGCCCGGCGTGGGTGGCGGCGCTGGGTCGGTGGGCTGCTGTTGCTGCTCGGCGCGCTCGCCAGCGGATGTTCGAACGCGCCGCGCAACGCCGCCGGCGAGGACACCAGCCAGGGTTCGATGCGCGCTGGCGAATTCCTCCAGACCGATGCCGATCGCATGGCCACCCTGGCCATGCGCGACAACCTGCAAAGCCTCTACCAGTTGCTCTGGAAGCTGTACAAGCGCAATCCCGCCGAATGGAAGAAGACCGGCCTGCCGAGCCAGGCCGACGCCGAGCTGGCGATCCGCCGGGCCATCGAGCAGAACCGCGAACTCAGCGACCTGGGCGGCCGCCGCGACATCGCCGCACTGTCCTACTCCCTCGATCCGGCGTTCAAGGGCGACCGCGTCGGTGCCTTCATATACTCCCTGGCCAGCATGCTGATCACCGCCCATGGCGGGCGCACCGAGTTCTACGTCTACCAGGGGATCGACGCGCAGTACGTCTACAACGCCGCGCGCAACGTCGAGGTCGCCACCTGGATGCTGGCTACCCGCAAGGACGACAAGGGTGCCCCGTTGCTGCTTTCCAACGCCCTCACCGACGACGCCAGCAACCTCAGCTACGCCCGCGAGTTCGCCAAGATCGTCGCGCGCCTGGACCTGCTCGCCGAGGTGCTCGGCGAACGCTACCGGCGGATCAGCGTGAACTACGCCCAGGGACTGCTGTTCATGCATTTCCTGCCGGTGCAGTGAGCCGATGCTCCCGGGGTGAACGAATATGTCGCAGCACGGTAAGTGTTTTGCCTTGCCGGCTCGTTAAGCTCTGTCGGATATGACCGGCGGGTCGCTCGCCGAAAAGGGCGGTTCCCGGTCAGCCTTTGCTGTGCGCCTGCCTGCCTGGATTAATGCTCAGCTTCTGCTGAACTTCATGGACGCAGCGAGGGTCGGTCCGAAGGTGCGTTGCTCGCGACCTTTCCCGCGAACCGCTCGCCTCCATGAAATAACAAGCCAAGCGGAGTACAACCATGGCGTTCTTCACCGCGGCCAGCAAAGCCGATTTCCAGCATCAACTGCAGACGGCACTGGCGCAGCACCTCGGCGACAAGGCGTTACCACAAGTCACGCTGTTCGCCGAACAGTTCTTCAGCCTGATCTCCCTCGATGAACTGACCCAGCGTCGGCTTTCCGACCTGGTCGGTTGCACCCTTTCCGCCTGGCGCCTGCTGGAGCGCTTCGACCGCGACCAGCCCGAAGTCCGCGTATACAACCCCGACTACGAGAAGCACGGCTGGCAATCCACCCACACCGCGGTGGAAGTGCTGCACCCGGACCTGCCGTTCCTGGTCGACTCGGTGCGCATGGAACTGAACCGCCGCGGCTACAGCATCCATACCCTGCAGACCAACGTCCTCAGCGTGCGCCGCTCGGCCAAGGGCGAGCTGAAGGAAATCCTGCCCAAGGGTAGCCAGGGCAAGGACGTCAGCCAGGAATCGCTGATGTACCTGGAGATCGACCGTTGCGCCCACGCCGGCGAACTGCGGGCGCTGGAGAAGGCCATCCTGGAAGTGCTCGGTGAAGTACGCGTGACCGTCGCCGACTTCGAACCGATGAAGGCCAAGGCCCGCGAACTGCTGACCTGGCTTGGCAAGGCCAAGCTGAAGGTGCCGGCGGAGGAACTGAAGGAAGTACGCAGCTATCTCGAATGGCTGCTGGACAACCACTTCACCTTCCTCGGCTACGAGGAATTCAGCGTCGCCGACGAGGCCGACGGCGGGCGCATGGTCTACGACGAGAAATCCTTCCTCGGCCTGACCCGTCTGCTGCGTGCCGGCCTGAGCAAGGATGACCTGCACATCGAGGACTATGCCGTCGCCTACCTGCGCGAACCGGTCCTGCTGTCCTTCGCCAAGGCTGCCCATCCGAGCCGTGTGCACCGCCCGGCCTACCCGGACTACGTGTCGATCCGCGAGCTGGACGGCAAGGGCCGGGTGATCCGCGAGTGCCGCTTCATGGGCCTGTTCACCTCCTCGGTGTACAACGAGAGCGTCAACGACATCCCCTTCATCCGCGGCAAGGTCGCCGAAGTGATGCGGCGCTCCGGTTTCGACACCAAGGCCCACCTCGGCAAGGAACTGGCCCAGGTGCTGGAAGTACTGCCGCGCGACGACCTGTTCCAGACCCCGGTGGACGAGCTGTTCAGCACCGCCCTGGCGATCGTCCGCATCCAGGAGCGCAACAAGATCCGCGTGTTCCTGCGCAAGGACCCCTACGGTCGCTTCTGCTACTGCCTGGCCTACGTGCCGCGCGACGTGTATTCCACCGAGACGCGCCTGAAGATCCAGCAGGTCCTGATGGAGCGCCTGCAGGCCAGCGACTGCGAGTTCTGGACCTTCTTCTCCGAGTCGGTGCTGGCCCGCGTGCAGTTCATCCTCCGCGTCGACCCGAAGTCGCGCATCGACATCGACCCGGCGCGCCTGGAGGAAGAAGTGATCCAGGCCTGCCGTTCCTGGCAGGACGACTACAGCAGCCTGGTGGTGGAAAACCTCGGCGAGGCCAAGGGCACCAACGTCCTGGCTGACTTCCCGAAAGGCTTCCCGGCCGGCTACCGCGAGCGCTTCGCCCCGCACTTCGCGGTGGTCGACCTGCAGCACCTGCTCAGCCTCTCCGAGCAGCGCCCGCTGGTGATGAGCTTCTACCAGCCGCTGGCGCAGGGCGAGCAGCAACTGCACTGCAAGCTGTACCACGCCGACACCCCGCTGGCCCTGTCCGACGTCCTGCCGATCCTGGAGAACCTCGGCCTGCGCGTGCTCGGCGAATTCCCCTACCGCCTGCGCCACCAGAACGGCCGCGAATACTGGATCCACGACTTCGCCTTCACCTACGCCGAAGGGCTGGACGTGGACATCCAGCAGCTCAACGAGATCCTCCAGGACGCCTTCGTCCACATCGTCAGCGGCGACGCCGAGAACGACGCCTTCAACCGCCTGGTGCTGACCGCCAACCTGCCGTGGCGCGACGTCGCCCTGCTGCGTGCCTACGCGCGTTACCTGAAGCAGATCCGCCTGGGCTTCGACCTCGGCTACATCGCCAGTGCGCTGAATGCCCACACCGACATCGCCCGCGAGCTGGTGCGGCTGTTCAAGACCCGCTTCTACCTGGCGCGCAAACTCACCGCGGAAGACCTGGAAGACAAGCAACAGAAGCTGGAGCAGGCGATCCTCGGTGCCCTCGACGAAGTCCAGGTGCTCAACGAGGACCGCATCCTGCGGCGCTACCTCGACCTGATCAAGGCGACCCTGCGGACCAACTTCTACCAGCCCGACGGCAACGGCCAGAACAAGAGCTACTTCAGCTTCAAGTTCAACCCGAAGGCCATTCCGGAGCTGCCCAGGCCGGTGCCCAAGTACGAGATCTTCGTCTACTCGCCGCGCGTCGAGGGCGTGCACCTGCGCGGCGGCAAGGTGGCTCGCGGCGGCTTGCGCTGGTCGGACCGCGAGGAAGACTTCCGCACCGAGGTGCTCGGCCTGGTCAAGGCCCAGCAGGTGAAGAACGCGGTGATCGTGCCGGTCGGCGCCAAGGGCGGCTTCGTCCCGCGCCGCCTGCCGCTTGGCGGTAGCCGCGACGAGATCCAGGCCGAGGCGATCGCCTGCTACCGGATCTTCATTTCCGGCCTGCTCGATATCACCGACAACCTCAAGGAAGGCGAAGTGGTGCCGCCGGCCAACGTGGTCCGCCACGACGAGGACGATCCCTACCTGGTGGTCGCCGCGGACAAGGGCACGGCGACCTTCTCCGACATCGCCAACGGCATCGCCGCCGAGTACGGCTTCTGGCTCGGCGACGCCTTCGCCTCGGGCGGCTCCGCCGGCTACGACCACAAGGGCATGGGGATTACCGCCAAGGGCGCCTGGGTCAGCGTGCAACGGCACTTCCGCGAGCGCGGCATCGACGTGCAGAAGGACAACATCAGCGTCATCGGCATCGGCGACATGGCCGGCGACGTGTTCGGCAACGGCCTGCTGATGTCGGACAAGCTGCAACTGGTGGCCGCCTTCAACCACATGCATATCTTCATCGACCCGAACCCGGACGCCGCCAGCAGCTTCGTCGAGCGCCAGCGCCTGTTCAACCTGCCGCGTTCGAGCTGGGCCGACTACGACGCCAAGCTGATCTCCGCCGGCGGCGGGATCTTCCTGCGCAGCGCCAAGAGCATCGCCATCACCCCGGAAATGAAGGCGCGCTTCGACATCCAGGCCGACAGGCTGGCGCCCACCGAGCTGATCCATGCGCTGCTCAAGGCGCCGGTCGACCTGCTCTGGAACGGCGGGATCGGCACCTACGTGAAGTCGAGCAAGGAAACCCACGCCGATGTCGGCGACAAGGCCAACGACGGTCTGCGCGTCGACGGCCGCGAGCTGCGCGCGAAGGTGGTGGGCGAGGGCGGCAACCTGGGCATGACCCAACTGGCGCGGGTCGAGTTCGGCCTGCACGGCGGTGCCAACAACACCGACTTCATCGACAACGCCGGTGGCGTGGACTGCTCCGACCATGAGGTCAACATCAAGATCCTGCTCAACGAAGTGGTGCAGGCCGGCGACATGACCGAGAAGCAGCGCAACGCGCTGCTGGTGAAGATGACCGACGCGGTCGGCGCCCTGGTGCTGGGCAACAACTACAAGCAGACCCAGGCGCTGTCCCTGGCGCAACGTCGCGCCCGCGAGCGGATCGCCGAGTACAAGCGGCTGATGGGCGACCTCGAGGCGCGTGGCAAGCTCGATCGCGCCCTGGAGTTCCTGCCTTCCGACGAGGAGCTGGCGGAACGCATCAGTGCCGGCCAGGGGCTGACCCGCGCCGAGCTGTCGGTGCTGATCTCCTACAGCAAGATCGACCTCAAGGAATCGCTGCTGAAATCGCTGGTGCCGGACGACGACTACCTGACCCGCGACATGGAGACCGCCTTCCCGGCATTGCTGGCGGAGAAGTTCGGCGACGCCATGCGCCGCCATCGCCTGAAGCGCGAGATCGTCAGCACGCAGATCGCCAACGACCTGGTCAACCACATGGGCATCACCTTCGTGCAGCGCCTGAAGGAGTCCACCGGCATGAGCGCGGCCAACGTCGCCGGGGCCTACGTGATCGTCCGCGACGTGTTCCACCTGCCGCACTGGTTCCGCCAGATCGAGAACCTCGACTACCAGGTGCCCGCTGATATCCAGCTGACCCTGATGGACGAACTGATGCGTCTCGGTCGCCGCGCCACCCGCTGGTTCCTCCGCAGCCGCCGCAACGAGCTGGACGCGGCGCGCGACGTGGCCCACTTCGGCCCGCGCATCGCCGCCCTCGGCCTGAAGCTCAACGAGCTGCTCGAAGGGCCGACCCGCGAGCTGTGGCAGGCGCGCTACCAGACCTACGTCGACGCCGGCGTGCCGGAACTGCTGGCACGCATGGTGGCCGGTACCAGCCACTTGTACACGCTGCTGCCGATCATCGAGGCGTCCGACGTGACCGGCCAGGACACCGCGGAAGTGGCCAAGGCCTATTTCGCCGTGGGCAGCGCGCTGGACCTGACCTGGTACCTGCAACAGATCACCAACCTGCCGGTGGAGAACAACTGGCAGGCGCTGGCCCGCGAGGCGTTCCGCGACGACCTCGACTGGCAGCAGCGGGCGATCACCGTCTCGGTGTTGCAGATGCAGGACGGACCGAAGGAGGTCGAGGCTCGCGTCGGCCTGTGGCTGGAACAGCACCTGCCGCTGGTCGAGCGCTGGCGGGCGATGCTGGTCGAACTGCGTGCCGCGTCGGGTACCGACTACGCCATGTACGCCGTGGCCAACCGCGAGCTGATGGACCTGGCGCAGAGCAGCCAGCACGGTGTCTGCATCCCCTGATGCGACCGGACTGACGGCAAGCAAGAGCCCCGCCCTAGTGCGGGGCTCTTTCATTTCAGCTGTCGTGCCGTCGGTCGGGTCCCATGGCGGGCGGCGTTGGATGTGTTATTTTGCTATGAAAATATAGCTATGATTATGTAGATAAATATGCCCACCAACCAGGATCTCCAACTGGCAGCGCATCTGCGCAGCCAGGTCACCACCCTGACCCGCCGCCTGCGTCGCGAGGCGCAGGCCGATCCGGTGCAATTCTCGCAACTGGTCGTGCTTGGCGCGATCGACCGCCTTGGCGGCGACGTCACACCTTCCGAGCTGGCCGCCGCCGAGCGGATGCGCTCGTCGAATCTGGCCGCGCTGCTGCGCGAACTGGAACGCGGAGGGCTGATCGTCCGTCACGCCGATCCGCAAGATGGGCGCAGAACCCGCGTGTCGCTGAGCTCGGAGGGCCGGCGAAATCTCTACGGCAACCGCGCCAAGCGCGAAGAATGGCTGGTGCGTGCCATGCACGCCTGTCTCGACGAGAGCGAGCGCGCCCTGCTGGCGGCGGCCGGTCCGTTGCTGACACGCCTGGCGCAATTCGAGGAGCCCTGAATCCAGGGCTTTGGGTTCCGGCAGATGGAAGAGGAGTTCCCGATGAACACAGCACTGATCGGTCTCGACTACATCGTCGATATCATGCATCCCGACGGTAGGATTGCCCGCTGTGCAGAACAGGCCGCCTTGCGTGGCGTGGTCGCGCGTTTCAACCGCGCTCTCGCCGTCGCCGAGCAGCGTGGCTGGCTGCGGATCGCGGTGAGGGTGGGCTTCGAGCCCGGCTATCCGGACCTGCCGGAACATTCGCCGATCTTCGCTGCCGCGCAGGCACTCGGCGCTCTCGACCTCTGCGGGCGCGGTTGCGCATTTCATCCTGACCTGAAGCGGGATGCCGTGCAGATGGAAGTGCTCAAGCCGCGCATCAGCGCCTTCTATGCCACGCGCCTGGAGGCCGTGTTGCGGGCGAGGCGGATCGAGCGCCTGGTGCTCGCCGGTGTCAGTACGACCTGGGCTGTGCAGGCCGCCGCGCGCGATGCGCACGATCGCGACTACCAAGTGCTGGTGTTGGAGGAGGCCTGCGCGGCGGCCAGCGACGAGGAGCACCGGCGCTCCATCGAGGTCCTGGGCGGCATCGCGCGGATCGTCACGCTCGACCAGTTGGCAGCGCTCTAGGCGGCGCGTCGTGTGTGCGCCTCGCTGACACGCCTGTTCGACGGCCGCGCCATGGGGCGCGCGCTCGCCGTGTCGCTGCCGCTGTTCGTGCTCTACAGCGCCAGCGGCGATGCCAACTGGCTGCTGGCGAATATCGCGACGATCTCCGTGGCGGTCGTCGTCGAGCGGGTCGGTAGCGCACCGCTCGCGGCGCTCGGCCAGGGGGTGGCGATCATCCTCGGCTTTCTCGGCCTGTCGTTCGCGCTCGCCTGGGGAGCGGCGTTTGCCATCGCTTGCGCAGCGCTCGCCGCTGCTGCTGTCGCGCTATCCGGCCTGGATACGCGCTTGCGCACGCTGGGCAATTTCGTCTTTATTCCTGTGCTCTATCTGGCCTGCGAGGTTGCCGCGACGCACCGCGCTGCGCTGTCCCTGGTGCCGTATCTCGTCGTCGCGATGCTACCATCGGTGGCGCTCGCCGGTGTCGATACCTTGCGCCACGCAGCGCTCGCACGCCGTTACGGCACCCTGCTGCGCTGGCGTGGGGCGCACTTGACGGGCCACGCGGCCGCGCATGACGAGCTGCTCCAGGCTGTGTTGGCGGTCACACTCGCCGTAGCCTGCAGCGCGACCTTGGTGGCGTGGCGGCACATCGAATACGGCCAGTGGGCGATCTGGTCGTCCGCCAGCGTGGTTACCGGCAATGCCGCCAGCGCGCACCTGAAGCTGCGCGATCGCGGGCTTGGCGCGCTGCTCGGCGTACCGCTCGGCCTCGCGGTAGGGGCCGCTCTACCGCATGTTCTATTGGTCCACACCTTGGCGACTCTTGCCTCGGTCCTCACCCTCGTCGGATTCCGTCACTACGCGACAGGCTTTGCCGCGCGTTGCGCGTGCATCGCCTGCGCCTCCTGGGCGATTCAGCAGTCGCCCCTGGTCGCCTCGCTGCGGGTCGCCGAAGTACTGGCGGGTGGGGCGATAGGCGTCGCCTCGGTGTGGCTGGTGCGGTTCCTCGCACGCAACTGAAGGCGGTGCGACCGCACGCGCGTGCGCCAAATGCCCGGCGCCTTTCGTTGGCCGGAAAAGACAACCTGTTTCACGGATTTAATAAATATTTAGTTATTAGCGAACGGCATCTACCGAACCGATGGGTCTAGACGAAGTGACTTCCGGGGGCTTCCGGAGGGCCGTCGACTTTCCTGATGAAGTGCGTGAAACCTGGGCTTTCCACTTTGCCACACCGGTGTCTCGGAAAGCGCGGAGTTGACCTGCAAAGCGTCACGGGCAGGCAAAAGGACACCATGGCGTCATGTATGTGCCTAAAAATTGACAGTTTCCGCTTAAAAATTTAGCAATTAGCATATTTAGTCATTAGATTGACGTTAATCGCCTGCGGCTGCTTTGGCTGTGCCCGCACTGTCAGGGATTCGACGTTGCCACCGGAAACCGCATCCATGCTTCCGACCTGCCGCTTCGGTCGGTATCGACCCTGCCGCGTAGGCTGGGCATGCGGTTCAGCAAGAAAGGAATCGCCGTGCTGCGTCTGCCGTCCCGCCGTAACACCCTTCGACCCATCGAGCGCCCGCTCGCCTGGCTTGCCGGCCTGGCGCTGGCGCTTTGTGCCGGCACTGCCGCAGGGGCTGCCGGCGGGCCGTCCAGCGTGGCGTTCTGGTACGCCGAGCGGCCGCCGCTGGCCGAGCTTTCCCAGTTCGACTGGGTGGTGCTCGAAGCGGCGCACCTCAAGCCGGCCGATGTCGGGTATCTGAAAGAGCAGGGCAGCACGCCCTTCGCCTATCTGTCGGTCGGCGAGTTCGACGGCGACGCCGCCGCCATCGCCGACAGCGGCCTGGCCCGGGGCAAGAGCGCGGTCCGCAACCAAGCCTGGAACAGCCAGGTAATGGACCTCGCCGCGCCGAGCTGGCGGGCGCACCTGCTCAAGCGCGCCGCGGAGCTGCGCAAACAGGGCTACGCCGGCCTGTTCCTCGATACCCTGGACAGCTTCCAGCTACAGGCCGAGGAGCGCCGCGAGGGCCAGCGCCGGGCGCTGGCCAGTTTCCTCGCCCAGCTGCATCGCCAGGAGCCGGGCCTCAAGCTGTTTTTCAATCGCGGTTTCGAAGTGCTGCCGGAGTTGCCCGGCGTCGCGTCGGCGGTGGCCGTGGAGTCGATCCATGCCGGTTGGGACGCCGCTGCCGGGCAATACCGCGAGGTGCCCCAGGAGGATCGCGATTGGCTGAAGGGCCACCTGGATGCCCTGCGCGCCCAGGGCATGCCCATCGTCGCCATCGACTACCTGCCGCCGGAGCGGCGTGACGAGGCGCGCACGCTCGCTGCGCGCCTGCGTAGCGAAGGCTACGTGCCGTTCGTCAGCACCCCGGCGCTGGACTACCTGGGGGTGAGCGACGTCGAGGTGCAACCGCGACGCATCGCGCTGCTCTACGATCCCCGCGAGGGCGACCTGACCCTGAGCCCCGGTCACGTCTACCTCGGCGGCCTGCTCGAATACCTCGGTTATCGGGTCGACTACCTGCCCACCGACCAGCCGCTGCCCGAACGTCCGCTGAGCGGTCTCTACGCCGGGGTAGTCACCTGGATGACCAGTGGACCGCCGCTGGCCAGCGACGCCTTCGACAACTGGATCGCTGCACGTCTCGACGAAAAGGTGCCGGTGGCGTTCCTCGCCGGCCTGCCTACCGAGAACGACGGCCTGTTGCAGCGCCTGGGTATTCGCCGACTGTCGCAGAAACTCAAGGTCAAGCCGAGCACCGAGACCCACGACCAGGCGCTGCTTGGTTCCTTCGAAGCGCCGCTGGTGATCCGGATCCGCGACCTGCCGGCGCTCACCGTACTCGATCCGGCGCGGGTGACCCCGGCGCTCAAGCTCAAGGGCGACGGCAAGGAGTACGTGCCGGTGGCGACCGCCGACTGGGGGGGCTTCGCCCTGGCGCCCTATGTGCTGGAGGAGGGTAGCGAGCACCGGCGCTGGATCCTCGATCCGTTCGCCTTCCTGCGCAAGGCCTTGCGTCTTGTGCCGCTGCCGAGTCCCGACGCGACCACCGAGAATGGCCGGCGCATCGCCACCGTGCACATCGATGGCGACGGCTTCGTCTCCCGTGCCGAGGTGCCCGGCAGTCCCTATGCCGGCCAGCAGGTGCTGGAGGACTTCATCAAGCCCTATCCGTTCCTCACCTCGGTCTCGGTGATCGAAGGCGAGGTCGGGCCGAAGGGCATGTACCCGCACCTGGCCAGGGAACTGGAGCCGATCGCCCGGCGCATCTTCGCCGACGACAAGGTGGAGGTCGCCAGCCATACCTTCAGCCATCCGTTCTTCTGGCAGCCGCAACTGGCCGAGCAGGGCGAGAACTTCGAGGCCCAGTATGGCTACAAGATGGCCATCCCGGGCTACGACAAGGTCGACTTCGTACGCGAGGTGATCGGCGCCCGCGACTACATCGAGCAGCGCCTGACCACCCCGCGGAAGCCGGTCAAGATGATCTTCTGGTCCGGCGACGCGCTGCCCGACGCCGCCACCATCAAGCTCGCCTACGACGCCGGGCTGATGAACGTCAACGGCGGCAATACCGCGCTGACCCGGGCCTTTCCCTCGCTGACCGGACTCTACCCGCTGATCCGGCCCACCCGCGGCGGCGTGCAGTACTACGCGCCGATCATCAACGAGAACGTCTACACCAATCTCTGGCAGGGGCCGTACTACGGCTTCCGCGGCGTCATCGATACCTTCGCCCTGACCGACAGCCCGCGCCGCCTGCGCGGCCTGCACCTGTACTACCACTTCTATTCGGGGACCAAGCAGGCCTCGATCCGCACCATGCACCAGATCTACGCGGCGATGCAGGCGGAGCATCCGTTGTCGCTGTGGATGAGCGACTACATCCCGCGCCTGGAAGGCCTGCATCGCGCCAGCCTGGCCAAGCGTGCCGATGGCAGTTGGCAACTGCGTGGCTTCGCCGCCTTGCGCACGGTGCGCCTGGACCCGGCGCTGGGTTGGCCGGACCTCGGCCGCTCCACGGGAGTCGCGGGCGTGCGCGACCTGCCCCAGGGGCGCTATGTGCACCTGAGTGCGGCGAATGCGCGCCTGGTCCTGCGCGACAGCCGCGATCCGCGGCCGGCGCTGGAGGAGGCCAACCTGCCGCTGAAGCACTGGCGCTACCGCGACGATGGCCGCGTCGAGTTCGCCTTCGCCGGGCACCTGCCATTACGCCTGGTGGTGCGCGCGGCGGGCGATTGCCGGCTGAGTGCGGCCGGCAAGGCCTTCCCGGGAAAGGCCGGCAACGGCCTGTGGACGTTCGAGTTGCCGATGGAGCAGGTGCGCGATGGCCAACTCGTCTGCCGCTGACAAGCATCCCCAGGCGCGCCTGCTGAATCCCTGGGCCCTGCTGCCGGTCGCTCTCGGGGTGGCGCTGGTGCTGTGGCTGACCTTCAACAGCGAAGAAGTATTCATGCCCAGCGGCGATGGCGAGCCCGACGCGGTCTCGGTGAACTACGCCGAACTGCTGTTGCAGGCGCACCCGGAGAACGACGCGCTGCGCCTGACCCTGATCGACCTGCTGGTCAAGCTCGGCGACTTCGAGCAGGCGCGTCATCACCTCGCCCGTCTGCGCGGCAAGGACCGCCTGGCAACGCCGTTCTACGAGGTGGAACTGGACATCCTTGGCGCCCTGGCCAGGCCCGAGGGCATGGATGAGGAGCAGACGCGCCGATTGCTGGAGCGCCTGCGCAAGATCGAGCACGTTTCGTTGAACGACGCCATGCTCGAACGACTTGCCCGTCATGCCCTGGCCCTGGACGCGCCGGACCTGGCGGCGCGGACCTTTGCCGAACTGGCCGGCCGCGACCCGCAGGGCCGGCAGCGCTGGCTGGACGAGGCGGCGCGCTGGTACCTGGCTTCCGGCGAGCCGCTGCCGGCGGCGGACATCCAGCGGCAACTGGCCGAAGCGCAAACCGAGCCGGCGAAGCGCCTGGCCTATCTGCGCCAGGCCTTCGCCAGCCTGCTCGCTGGCGAGCGCGGCGAACAGGCGGCGTTGTTGCTGGACGAGCGGCTGGACGCCTTGCCGGAGGATGAATCGACCCTGGCCTGGCTCGCCCAGGGCGTACGCGCCGCCGAAGGCAGCCAGCGCTACGACCTGGCCGAACGCTTCATCCGGCGCTGGCGCGAATTGCGCCCCGAGGACCATGAGGCGCTGGCCGCCGACCTGCGTCTGAACATGGCCGCCGGGCGGGTCGAGCGGGCCTGGGAGGTCGGCCAGGAGTTGCTGGCCCTGCGCCCGGAGGACAGGACGCTGCTGGCCGATCTCGCGCGCCTTGGCGAATGGACCGGCAACGGCCCGCGGGCGCTGGGCCTGTGGAAGCAACTGCTGGCCGGCGCCGATGACCCGGCCCTGCGCGGGCATGCCTGGCGCCTGTCGCTGCAGATGTTCGATTTCGACAGCGCCATCGAGCTGCTGGCGCCCATCGGTGCGCAGCGACAGATGACCGACGAGGAACTCGATGCGCTGGTCTACAGCCATGAAACCCGCGGCACGCCGGAAGAGGGCGAGGCATGGCTGCGCGGCTACGTGCAGCGTTATCCGAAACAGCGCCTGGCCTGGCAGCGCTTGCAACAGATTCTCGAACACACCCAGCAGTTGCAGGAAGAGACCGGGGTCTGGGCGCGGATGGCCCGGCATTTCCCGCTGAGTGTCAAGGAACGCATGCAGTGGGCGGAAACCCACTGGAACCTGTTCGATCCGCGCCAGGCCTGGAAGGTCCTCGCCGGCGTGGATACCCGCGCGATCCGCGAGCCGGAGTTCTGGCGCCTGCGCGCGGCGCTGGCCTGGGCCCTGGAGCAGGACGACGATGCCCGCGCCGCCTACGAGCGCATGCTGGCCCTGGACATCCGCCTGAACAGCAGCGACGAGGACCAGTTGATCGCCCTGTACCGGGACAGCAATCCGAAGCAGGCCTTGCAGGTGCTTATCGGCAGTTGGCAGCGCAGCCGCGATCCGCGGCGCCTGGCCAGCGCCCTGCAACTGGCGGAGAACCTCCACGACTGGCCGGCCCTGAAGAGCCTGCTGGCCGAGGCCGAAGGCCTGCCGGAAGCGCAGGGCAGCCCCTATTACTGGGTGGCCAGGGCGCGGCTGGCGGAACAGGAAGGCCATGGCGACGTCGCCGAGCGTCTGTACCGGGAAGCCCTGGTGCGTTTCCCCGGCGAGAACCTGGTGCGCGAACGCCTGCTCTGGTTCTACATCGACCGTGGCCGTCGCGACAGCCTGGCGCCCCTGTTGGCGCAGTGGCATGGCCTGGCGCTGCGGGACAGCACGCTGTGGCTGCCGTTCGCCAGCGCCAGCCTGCTGCTCGAGCGTAACGACCAGGCGCTGGCCTGGTTCCGCCTGTACCTCAAGTCCAATCCCAACGACTGGCTGGTGCAGGCCGCCTACGCCGACGCACTGGATGCCAGCGGCTACCAGGACAAGGCCCTGCGCCTGCGCCGACTACTGCTCCGGCGGCTCGACCGCGAGGCGGTCAGGGCCACCCCGGACAGCTTCGCCGCCTACCTGCGCCTGCTCGCCGTGGCCCAGGGGCCGCTGCTCGCCCAGGGCGAGGCGCGGCGGGCCTGGAATGGCGAGCCGGCGATGCTGCAGCTGTGGTTCGAGCAGTTCCTCGACCAGCTCGCCGCCACCAACCAGGAGCCGCTGAAGGATGACTGGCTGGCCTGGGCGCGCGGCCGGGGCCTGAAGATCGGGCGCAACGAAGAGATCCAGGCCGCCCTGCGCAGCCAGAATCGCGCCGCCCTGCAACGCCTGCTGGAGCGCGGCGAGCTGGATCCGGCGCAGCGGGTCGAGGCGCTGGTGCGTCTCGGCCATGGCGGCGAAGCGCTGGGCGAGGCCCTGGGCGCACTGGGCGACGGCCACTCGCGCGACAACCGCGAGCAGCTGCGGCGGCAGGCGGCGGAAATCCTCGAACGCACTCCCCAGGGCCTGCAACTGGGTTGGAACAAGCGCGACTTCGGCGGTCTCGACTTCAAGGGGCCGACGCTGCGCGCGGCGCGCCACCTCGGCGACGACTGGTACGCCGATCTCGAACTGGGCAGTGGCCGCTATCACGGCGATGCGCTGGATAGCTCGCTCCTCGGTAGCGAACGCAACGCCAGGCTGACGTTGCGGCGCGAACTGGCCGATGGCTTCGCCGCGGCGACGCTCGATGGCAGCTGGCGCGACGACGAGGACCGCCACGGCCTGGGGGTGCTGCGCAATTGGCGGCTGAGCTCGCGCGACGAACTGGAAGCGGGCCTCGACTGGCACCGCGAGACCGACGAGACCGGCCTGATGCGAGCCCTCGGCATGCGCGACAGCCTACGGCTCGGCGGCCGCCACACCCTCAGCGGGCGCGACCAGTTGAGCTGGTCGCTGGCGCACAACCGCTTCTCCACCCGCCAGGGCGACGACCTCGGCAACGGCGAGGCGCTGTCCCTGGAATGGGCCCACACACTGTTCTTCGACGGCCCGGCCTGGCAACTGCGCGGCGGCATCGACTACCAGCGCAATCGCCTGGAGAACCGCGTGCCGGACGACCTGCTGGCGGCCCATGGCGGTGCGCTGGCGCTCGATGGCGCGCGCAGCCAGGACCTGCTGCAGGACCGCTATGGCCAGGTCTACCTCGGCAGCACCTGGCGCCGTGGCTTCCCTGGCGCGCTGAACCGCAGCCGTCCGCAATACACCTGGATCGTCGACACCCTGGCCGGCTGGCAGTGGACAGAGAAGGAGTTCAACTACGGCATCGATCTCGGCATCGGCATGGAGCTGCTGGGCGACGACGAACTGGCGTTCACCTTCGGCTACCAGTCGGCTCCCCAGGGCGGCGGCGGCGATGCCGGCGGCACGCTCGGGGTGACCTACAGCACGCGCTTCGGCCGCTGAACGCGGCCCGGATACGGAATTCAACAGGAGGAACACAACATGCAATCCATCCGCTGCCTGGCTCTCGCGGCCGTCGCCCTGTTCATGGCGGGCTGCTCCAGCTTCACCAGCGAAAGCGCTACGCCGCTGGCGCGCGGCGCGCAGTGGGGCCTGGTGCCGCTGCTCAATTACTCCCAGGCGCCGCAGGCCGGCGAGCGTGCCGAGCAGATCCTGCTCAGCGTGCTGGCCGAGGAGGGCGTGCGGCCGCGCCTGTACCCGGCGCAACCGCAAGGCGACCTGCAACTGGTCGACGACCGCGAGCGCCAGCAGCGCGCGCTGGACTGGGCACGCCAGCAGAAGCTGGCCTACGTGGTCACCGGCAGCGTCGAGGAGTGGCAGTACAAGAACGGCCTGGACGGCGAGCCGGCGGTGGGCGTCAGCCTGCAGGTGCTGGAGCCGGCCTCCGGGCGGGTGCTCTGGAGCACCAGCGGGGCGCGCGCCGGCTGGTCCCGGGAAAGCCTGGCGGGCGCCGCGCAGAAAGTCCTGCGCGAGCTGGTCGGCGACCTGCGGCTCGAGTGACGGCGATGTCCGCGCACAAGGATTTCGCCCTCGCACCGCGCGCCAGCGGCAGCGTCTCCTGGGTCGAGACGCTGGTCATCAGCGCGCTCGCGCTGGGCCTGGGCTGGTGGTTCAGCCCGGACGACCCGCTGCAGGTCAACGCCACCTTTCCCTGGGTGATCCTCGCGCCCCTGTTGCTGGGCATGCGCTACGGCTTCGTCCGCGGGTTGGCCAGCGCGGCGCTGCTGGTGGCGGCGCTGTTCGCGTTTCGCGTCCAGGGCGTCGAGGCCTATGCCCAGGTACCGGCGGCCTTCATCGTCGGCGTGCTGCTCTGCGCCATGTTGGTGGGCGAGTTCCGCGACATCTGGGAACGCCGCCTGGAGCGCCTGGAGCTGGCGAACGAGTACCGCCAGTTGCGCCTCGACGAATTCACCCGCGCCCATCACATCCTGCGCATCTCCCACGATCGCCTGGAACAGCGGGTCGCCGGCAACGACCAGAGCCTGCGCAGTTCGCTGCTCGGTCTGCGACAACTGCTGCGCGAGCTGCCGGGCGATGAGGCACCGCTCGATGCGCTGGCGGAAACCGTGCTGGCGCTGCTGGCCCAGTACGGTTCGCTGCGCATCGCCGGACTCTACCGGGTGCGCCACGACCGCACCCCGGAGCCGCAATCCTTGGCGACGCTCGGCGAGATGCCGGCGCTGGACGCCGACGATCTGCTGGTGCGCACCTGCCTGGAGCGCGGCGAACTGGTCAGCGTGCGCCAGGAACTGCTGGAGCGCGGCGAGCAGCGTGCGCACAGCGCGCTGCAGGTGTGCGTGCCGCTGGTCGACACCGATGGGCGGATCCTCGCCCTGCTGGCGGTGGAGCAGATGCCATTCTTCGTCTTCAACGAACGTACCTTCAGCCTGCTGGCGATCCTCGCCGGGCACATCGC
Source organism: Pseudomonas sp. P20 (assembly GCF_016463925.1). Taxonomy (NCBI): domain Bacteria; kingdom Pseudomonadati; phylum Pseudomonadota; class Gammaproteobacteria; order Pseudomonadales; family Pseudomonadaceae; genus Pseudomonas; species Pseudomonas sp. P20. Next base: position 49,528 of record NZ_JAEMVM010000002.1, read on the forward strand.
CGACTTGCTGCAGAGCGACCGTCGCGCACTGCAACTGGCCGACATCGACGCCCAGCGCTTCTCCCAGTACCTCAAGCGCTCCCTGCTGGACGCCCGCGACCATGGGTTGCCGGCCTGCCTGTATGCCTTCGAGTTGACCGATGCGCGCTACGGCGAAGAGGTCCAGCGTCTGCTGGAAGGCAGCCAGCGTGGCCTCGACGTGCAGTTGCGACTGCGCAACGACGAGGGCCGGCGGGTCCTGCTGGTGTTGTTGCCGCTGACTTCCGCCGAAGGCTCCCAGGGGTATCTGCAGCGCCTGAGGATTCTCTTCGCCGAACGCTTCGGCCAGGCCCGCGAGCTGGAGTCGCTGGGCGTGCGCATCCGCCAGTACGAACTGGACGCCGGCAACGATCGGCAGGCGCTGGGACATTTCCTTTTCAACGAGTGCGGCCTGAATGATCAGCAAGTGGCTGTTTAGCGGCGCCTTCCTGTTCGAGCTGAGCAGTTGGGCGAGCGTCTTCGCCGACCTGCCGTTCGGCCAGGCGCTGGCGCTCTACCTGTTCGCCCACGGCCTGGGCAGCGCGCTGCTGTGCGTCGGCGTATGGCTGCTGCTGCCGCGGCGCTACAAGTTCCCGCTGCCGTGGAGCCCGCTGTTCCTCTTCAGCCTGGCCTTCTTCGTGCCGCTGATCGGAGCGGTCGGCGTCGCTGCGGCGGTATTCCCGGCGCTGTACCTGCCGCGCCAGCGTGGCGAGCAGGCCTGGCAGGCGATGGGCGTCCCCGAGCTGCCGTTCCGGCCGAAGGAAAAGCGCCTCGACATGATGTTCAGCGACGGCGGTCTGCAGGACGTCCTGCGCCATGCGCCGGACCCGAACCAGCGGCTCACGGCGATCTTCGCCACCCGGCGGATGCCCGGCAAGGAGGCGATCCCGATCCTCAAGCTGGCCCTGCGCGACCCCGCCGACGACGTCCGCCTGCTGGCCTACTCGATGCTCGACCAGAAGGAAAGCCGGATCAACCAGCGCATCGAGGCCGCCCTCGGCCGCCTCGCCGGCGCCACGCCGGCGCGACGCGGCGCGCTGCACGGAACCCTGGCGCGCTGGTACTGGGAACTGGCCTACCTGGGGTTGGCCCAGGGCAGCGTGCTGGAGCACATCCTCGAGCAGGCGCGCGAGCATACCGACCAGGCGCTGCGCGGCGCACCCTCGGCCGACCTGCATCTGCTGGCCGGGCGCATCGCCCTCGAACAAGGCCGCCTGGAGGATGCCGGACGCGCCCTCCAGGCCGCCGAGGAGGCGGGAATCGATAGCGCCCAGCTGGCGCCGTTCCGCGCCGAGGTGGCGTTCTTCCAGCGGCGCTACCGGGACATCCCCCGGCTTCTCGCCGGAATGCCCGACGACATGCTGCAACGGCCGCCCTTCGCGGCCCTGGCGAGATACTGGACATGACCGAACACACCGCTCCGACGGCGCCCGTCGCCGATGTCTGCCTGCTGCTGGAGGGCACCTGGCCCTATGTCCGCGGCGGCGTCTCCAGCTGGGTCAACCAGTTGATCCTCGGTCTCCCCGACCTGACCTTCTCGGTGTTCTTCATCGGCGGCCAGAAGGATGCCTACGGCAAGCGCCACTACCCGATCCCGGACAATGTGCTGCACATCGAGGAACACTTCCTGGAAACCGCCTGGAGTTCGCCGAACCCGCAGACGCGACAGGGCAGTAGCGAGACCGAAAAGGCGTTGCGCGATCTGCACCGTTTCTTCCACTACCCGGAGACGCCGGACGTGGAGGAGGGCGACGCGCTGCTCGACCTGCTCGCCGAGGGCCGCATCGGCCGCGAGGACTTTCTCCACAGCAAGGCCAGTTGGGAGGCGATCACCGCAGGCTACGAGCGCTATTGCACCGATCCGTCCTTCGTCAATTACTTCTGGACCCTGCGCTCGATGCAGGCGCCGGTGTTCATGCTCGCCGAGGCGGCCCGGCGGATGCCGCGGGCGCGCATGCTGCACTCGATCTCCACCGGCTACGCCGGCCTGCTGGGCTGCATCCTGCAACGTCGCTGGGGCTGCCGCTACCTGCTCAGCGAGCACGGCATCTACACCAAGGAGCGCAAGATCGACCTGGCCCAGGCCAACTGGATCGCGGAGAACCCCGACGAGCAGCTGAGTACCGGACTGGATGCCGAGGTCAGCTACATCCGTCGCTTGTGGATCCGCTTCTTCGAGCGTGTCGGCCTGCTCACCTATCGCGCGGCCAATCCGATCGTCGCCCTCTACGAAGGCAACCGCCAGCGCCAGGTACTCGATGGCGCCGAGCCACGGCGCACCCGGGTGATCCCCAACGGCATCGACCTCGATGCCTGGGCCGGCGCCCTCGAACGGCGGCCGCCGGGGATTCCGCCGGTGGTCGGGCTGGTCGGCCGGGTAGTGCCGATCAAGGACGTGAAGACCTTCATCCGCGCCATGCGCGGGGTGGTCAGCGCGATGCCGGAGGCGGAGGGCTGGATCGTCGGTCCGGAGGAGGAAGATCCGGACTATGCCAGCGAATGCCGCAGCCTGGTGGCCAGCCTCGGCCTGCAAGACAAGGTGAAGTTCCTCGGTTTCCGTCGGATCGGCGAGGTCCTGCCGCAACTCGGCCTGATGGTCCTCACCTCGATCAGCGAAGCGCAGCCGCTGGTGATCCTCGAAGCCTGGGCTGCCGGCGCCCCGGTGGTGAGCAGCGACGTCGGCTCCTGCCGCGAACTGATCGAAGGCGCCGACGCCGAAGATCGCGCCCTGGGTCGCGCCGGGGAGGTGGTGGCGATCGCCGACCCGCAGGCCACTTCGCGGGCGATCCTCGCCCTGCTGCGCAATCCGCAGCGCTGGCAGGCGGCCCAGGCAGTCGGCCTGCAACGGGTCGAACGCTACTACACCGAGGCGCTGATGCTCGGACGTTACCGCGGGCTGTACCGCGAAGCCACGGAGATTGCATGACATGGCCGGCATCGGCTTCGAACTGCGGAAGATCCTTTCCCGCGATTCCTATACGGCGACCCTGCGCGCCTACCTCTACGCCGGGCTGATCAGCTCCGGTCCCTGGGTGCTGTCGATCGTCAGCGTGATGCTGATCGGCGCGCTGAGCCTCGGCGTGGTGGTGCCGGACGTGCTGGTCCGGCAGTTCCTGATCACGGTGACCTACCTGATGGCGCTGTCGCTGATCTTCACCGGGGGACTGCAACTGTTCTTCACCCGCTTCATTTCCGATCGCCTGTTCGAGCGCAAGCACGAGGCGATCCTGCCCAACCTGGTGGGCGTGCTGTTGCTGGTGACGTTGGCGGCGGGCCTGCTCTCGGCGATATTGCTGGCGACCCTGTTCGATGAGCCGTTCGCCTACCGCCTGCTGGTGATGGCCAACTTCGTGGTGCTCTGCAACCTGTGGCTGGTGATCATCTTCCTGTCGGGAATGAAGGCCTACAAACGCATCCTGCTGGTGATGTTCATCGGCTACGCGCTGATGGTCGCCTGTGCCTACCTGCTGCGTTTCATGCAGATGGACGGCCTGCTGCTGGCATTGCTGATCGGCCACGCCAGCCTGCTGTTCGTCTTCCTCTACGACATCCTCCGCGAGTACCCGGCCAGGCGCATGGTGGCCTTCGACTTCCTCGACCGCCGGCAGGTCTTCGTCAGCCTGCTGCTGACCGGCCTCTGCTACAACCTGGGAATCTGGATCGACAAGTTCATCTTCTGGTTCAACCCCTCCACCTCGGACCTAGTGATCGGCCCGCTGCGCGCCTCGATCCTCTACGACCTGCCGATCTTCCTCGCCTACCTGTCGATCATTCCCGGCATGGCGGTGTTCCTGGTGCGCATCGAGACCGACTTCGCCGAGTGGTACGAGCGGGTCTACGAGGCGATCCGCGGCGGAGAGACCCTGCAGCACATCGGCCTGCTCAAGGAGCAGATGATCCTCGCCATCCGCCAGGGCCTGCTGGAAATCTGCAAGGTGCAGGGGCTGGCGGTGGTCCTGCTGTTCCTGCTGGCGCCGCAACTGCTCGGCTGGCTGGGAATTTCCCGCTATTACCTGCCGCTGTTCTACATCGACCTGATCGGGGTGAGCATCCAGGTAGTGTTCATGGCCTTGCTCAACGTCTTCTTCTACCTGGACAAGCGCCGCATCGTCCTCGAACTCTGCGTGCTGTTCGTGATCGTCAACGGCGCCCTGACCTTCGTCAGCCTGCTGCTCGGGCCGAGCTTCTTCGGCTACGGCTTCACCCTGTCGCTGCTGGTCTGCGTGCTGGTCGGGCTGTACCGCCTGACCACCGCGCTGGACGACCTGGAGTACGAGACCTTCATGCTCAATCGCTGAGGGGTTTCGCCGGCGGCAGGGTCTTTCAGAAAGGGCCGATTCACCCGGTTGAATCGGCCCCTTTTTTTGCTTCCTCGATGCGTTTTTGCAGCTTCTGCATATCCACCAGGCGTTGCGTGCCGAAGGTTCGCATCGGCAGGTCGCCGCTCTCTATCCAGGCGTAGAGCAGGTCCGGCCGGTCGCTGAGGCCGGTCAGGAAGGCGAAACGCATCAGGGTTATATAGCGGGGGCACTCGGCGAAACCCTCTTGGGGGAGTTCTTCCACTTTCATCAGGCGTCCTGCACCATGGTCCGATGTTGGAGGGGAACCCTCGGTCTAGAGGGCTTGGATTCATATTGATCTACTAACAGTTAGTGAATCAATATGCATAGGGAACCATCAGACGCGGACTACACATGGTAAAGAATCGACGTTTGTTCACTGCTGGCAAGCGCTTGCGCGCCCTGCGCGAGCTGATGGGCTTGAGCCGTCCGCAGTTCGCCGAGTTGGTGGGGATGACGGCCAAGCGCCTGGAGAACATCGAGAACGAGCTGCAGCGCATGCACGACGAGGACTTCGAGAAGGTCTGCGGAACCTTCCCGGAGTTCAGCGACTGGATCGCCTATGAAGGCAGCATCGAGCCGCAGTCGATCGCCTGGAAGGTCGCCGACTCGGCGCAGGCGGCCGCGGTCTACCTGGTGGAGCGCAACCCGGTGCTGCTGGAGCGGCACGGCATCGACATGCAGGCCTGGCGCGAACGCCACCGCGAGATACGCGAGGCGCTGCTGGCGGCGGAACAGGCGCCGGAGGCGGAGCCGGCGCCCCTGGAAGAGCCGCCGGAACCCAGGCGCCAGCGGAAGAGGAAAACGCCCGCGAGCGGCAAGGGCGACTGAGGCGCATCGCGCCAGAAACGAAGGGAAGTATCCGTACATGGTCTATGTAGTGAGGAAGCGCTGCCTGTTTCGCGCCGGCGAGCGCCTGTTCGGGTTGCGCGGGCTGACGGGGTTGAACCGACCGCAGTTTTCCGAGGTGGTCGGCATGGATCCCAAACGCCTTGAGAACATCGAGAGTGGCCGGCAGCGCATGCACGACGAGGATTTCGAGAAGGTCTGCGGGACCTTCCCGGAGTTCAGCGACTGGATCGCCTATGAAGGCAGCATCGAACCGCAGTCGATCGCCTGGAAGATCGCCGAGGCCGCCCAGGAAGCGGCGGTCTATCTGGTGGAGCGCAACCCCGAGCTGCTCGAACTCCACGGTCTCGACGTGCCGGCCTGGCGCGAGAAGCATCGGGAAATCCTCAAGAAGGTGCGCAAGCGGGAGTTGTCGCCGCCACCCGAAAAACCACCGAAACCCAGGCGCAAGCGCAAGCCGAGAAGCAACCTGCCCACACCCACCGACGGTACCTGAGACCGGCTCCCTCTCCCCAGCCCTCTCCCGCAAGCGGGAGAGGCAACGGGGCTCCCGAAGCCCAGCGGTAGGGTGGATAACGCGCAGCGTTATCCGCCGTCAGCCCCAGGTGGGCCTCAGAACACCACTCCTACCGGATAGACGAAGGCGTTCACGTCGTAGAACGGCGTGCGCTGGTAGAACCATTGCAGGCGCGCCTGCGGATCGGCGGCGAAGGCCTTGTCCTCGCGCAGGCGTTTGTCGAAGGCGGCCTTCAGCGCCGGGTCTTCCGCCAGCATCTTGCGCGCCATCGGCTCCATCACGTATTCCTCCGGCTCCTCGGCGGCCACCAGGGTGGAATTGAAGAAGCCCCAGGACCAGAAGGAATCCGGACTCTGCGGTTGCAGCAGGTCGATGGCCAGGACGCCCAGCGGCTGGGCGGTGTCGATCGACAGCGAGCCGGCCGGGAAGGTCTGCAGGCGCTGGAACGGCTTCGGCGTGCCGCTGACCAGCAGGCGACCTTCGTAGCCCGGAATCCGGTTGCCTTGCACGCGATCCGGTTCGAAGCCATCGGCGAGCTTGATGTCGTCCATGCGGTACAGGGTCACGGCGATTTCGGTCGGACGCTCCAGGGTGCTATAGCGGATGCCATGGGCCTTGATCCGGGCGATCACCTCGTGCCACTGCGCCGGGACGATGAAACGCTGGGGACGCGGCACCACCAGGTCGGGTACGCCGTTGTCGGTCACCGGTAGTTTCAGCGTCTTCGGCCGGTTGCTCCAGACGATGGTGCGGGCTCCGGTGACCGGCGATTGCTCGTAGCGGTAGTCGCCCACCACGAACGGCGTCTCGGCGGCCTCGCCCGGCTTCCAGGTGAGGATCACCTCCTTCTGCCGCAGCAGGCGCTCGCGGTCGCTGGCGATGGCCTGGCGCAGGCTGGCGGCCTGCTCGCCGATCACCTCGAACATCGCCTTGAGCATCACGTAGTTGCCCAGCACCTGGGTCTTGTACGGATGCAGGGCGTGTTGCTCGATGAGGATCGACGGCACGTTGCGGATGTCGCCGTACTGGTTGGAGAAGCGCGCCAGGTCGGTGCGGTAGGGGTAGTAGCCCTGGGTCGGATCCTGGTTGTCGTTCAGGCTGATGCATTCATGGACCATGTGCCCGAGGCTTTCCAGCGCCTGGTACACCGGCTTGCGCATGACCTGGTCCATCCAGGCGCTGCTCGCCGGTGACCAGCCGTTGCCGTTGTGGCAGTAGGAGCTGTCGTAGGGATACATGGCGCCGTCGGTGGAGTGGGTGTCGGCGAAGAAGCTCAGCTCGTAGTGGTTGAACACCCAGGCGACGTTGCGGATCTCCGCGCTGTCGAGCTTGGTGAAGTCGCGGTTGAGATTGAGATTGCGGCCGTTCACCCGCCAGCCGGTCTCCTGCGGGCCGTTCTGGTTGATCCGCCCGTAGGCGCTGCGGCGCAGGTCGCCGTCGACGTTGACCACCGGGATGAACAGCAGGTTGATCTTCTCCAGCAGCCCGGCGAGCGGGCGGTCGGCAGCGCTCATGTCGCGCAGCAGCATGAACATGGCGTCCTTGCCGTTGGCCTCGCCGGGATGGATCTCGGCTTCCACCAGCAAGGTCGGCTTGGCGGAGCGCTTCAGGCCGGCGGCGGACTTGTCGGCCTCGGTGGAGGCGGTCACCAGCAGCATCGGGTGACCCTCGGCGCTGCGCTCGGGCAACTCGCGCAGGGCGATGCGGCCGGAGGAGGCGGCTACCAGTTTCTCCAGGTAGGCGCGGGTCTCGCGGTAGTCGCTGGTACGCTGGAAGTCGCTGCTCTCGGCCTGGGTGATCAAGGGGTCGCCGGGCTTGGCGAGGTAGCGCAGGCTGCCCAGCCTCTGCTCGAACATCGGTGGCAGGATGCGCTGGCGGGCCGCGGCCGGGTAGGCGCTGTCATCGATGTAGGCGGGCGCGTGGGGCAGCTCCGCGTGAGCGGGCAGGGCGCTCGCCAGCAGGACGCCGGCGAGTAGCGAACGGGGTAGGCAAGGGAACACGATGAACCTCCATGTGGATGGGAACGGCCGCGGCGTGGGCGGGCCTGCGCGACGCGAGCCACGCGTCGTCGCGCAGCCAGTGCAGTGAAACGCCGGCGGCAGGCATCGGTGTTGACGCCGGGCAAGGCGCGGCGAAGCCGATGGCGAGAGCGCCGCCGGTGGATGGTTCAGGGCTGGGTTTGCAGACCCTCCAGCAGTGCCTGGTGGAAGCGTTCCGGAGCCTGTATCTGCGGGGTATGGCCAAGGTCGGGGAATTCCACCAGGGTCGCCTGGGGAATCCGTCGGGCGGCGTCCTTGCCCAGTTGCGCGTAGTTGCCCAGCCTGGCTTTCAGTTCTGCCGGCGCGGCGTCCTTGCCGATGGCGGTGTTGTCTTTCTCGCCGATCAGCAGCAGGGTCGGCATCTGCAACCGGTCCAGTTCGTAGACCACCGGCTGGGTGAAGATCATGTCGTAGGTCAGCGCCGAGTTCCAGGCCACCGACTCGCGCCCCTTGCCGCGATACATGCCGGCCTGCATCTGTACCCAGCGATCGAACTCGGGGCGCCATTCGCCGGCGTAGTAGGTGGCTTGCTGGTATTGGCGAATGCCTTCGGCGCTGGTCTGCAAGTCGCGCCTGTACCAGTCGTCGACGCTGCGCCAGGGCACGCCCAGGGCCTTCCAGTCCTCCAGGCCGATGGGGTTGACCAGCACCAATCGTTCGACCTGCCGCGGATAGAGCAGGGCGTAGCGGGTAGCGAGCATGCCGCCCATGGAGTGGCCGATCACGCTGGCCCGGGCGACGCCGAGCCGTTCCAGCAGGGCGTGGGTGTTGGCTGCCAGTTGCTGGAAGCTGTACTGGTAATGGGCCGGCTTGCTCGACTTGCAGAAACCGACCTGGTCGACGGCGATCACCCGGTAGCCGGCGTCGGCGAGCACGTCGATGGTGCGCTCCCAGGTCCCGGCGCAGAAATTCTTGCCGTGCATGAGCAGGATGGTGCGGCCGTTGGCTTTCTTCGGCGCGACGTCGAGGTAGGCCATGCTCAGCGGCTGGCCCTGGGAGGTGAAGTCCAGATAATGCACCGGATAGGCGTAGTCGAAGCCTTCCAGGCGTTCGCCGTAGACCGGCGCCTGGCTGGCCAGCGCCGGCCCGCAGGCGAGGGCGAGACAGAGGCTGAGGCGGGGTAGGGACATGCGATCGCTCCTGTGTGGGTCTGCTGGAGGATGCACGTCAGGGCGCGAGCTGGCCAGTCCTGGCCGGTTGCCTACAGTTGCTTCAGATACTTCACCACGTCTGCCGCGCCAGCCGCCCGCAGACCTTCGCCGAGGGCATCGGCGCGTTCGTCGTTGCGGGGCAGCAACAGGCACTCCGGGGTTTCCGGAGTGAACAGGGCGAGTCGCGCATAGGGCAGGCCGGTATCCAGCAGCAGGCTCATGAAGGTCGGCTCGGACCAGGCCTCGGTCGGAATCCGCAGCATGTGGTAGCGCTGTTCCAGTTCGTCCAGCGCGCCGGGCTCCAGTTCGTAGCGTTCCAGATGTGCCGGCAGCTTCAGTTCCAGTTCGCGGCGGCGGGCGTAGACGATCGCCGCGGCGAAGGCGCAGGCCTGGCGTTCGCCCGCCCAGAACAGGCGCTCGCCGTGCCAGGCGGCCTGGCGCAGGCGGATGCTGTCGCCGTTGGTGAAACGCGGCAGGGCCAGGCTCAGGGCCTTGACGAAATCCTTGTAGCTGATGATCCGTACGCCCCGGCAGACCTCGGCCGTGGCCAGGTCTTCCAGGCGTGGGCAAGGTGCCTGGACGAGGATCTCGCGGCTGCATACGCCTTCGATGGTCTTCAGGTCGACCGACTCCAGGGTGGAGTGGCTGACCCGCACCAGGCGCTTGAGGACCGCGTGGGCTTCCGCCTTGTCTTCCTGGACCGGGCCGGACAGCGCGCCGCGCGGCAGGTCGACCAGGGTGTGCAGGGGCGGTCCGGCCTGCCACCAGACGCTCGGCTCCGGCCGTCGCAATGGCTGGAACGGCAGCTCGAGGGCGGCCGCCCGTTCGCGCAGCTCCCGGCCATCGCTTCGCGCGGCACCCAGGCGCAGGCGGTTGGCGAGTGCGGAAAGGCGACCGGTGAAGGTGCTGTTGCTACGCGAGTTGGAACTCATGATCGACGGAGGGCTCCTCGGGCTCGGCGACCGACGCGGAAAGGGGTGGGAGGGGACGGCGACGGTCCGTCCATTGAAGCACAGGTTCGGGCGTGACATTCAACCGCGTGGTTTGTGGCAAGCTGTCGTGGTTCATTCAAGCGGGGGGCTCCATGCCCAGTCTCATCATGGATATCGCCCTGTCCGGCGAACGCCTGCAGGCCATCTACGGCGGCAGGGCCAATCGGGTCCTGCTGCGCAGCCGCGACGGTCGCCGGGTGAATCTGCCGGCCCATCACCTGCGTCCGTTCATCGGCCACGATGGCGTGCATGGCACGTTCCGCCTCGATTTCAGCGAGGATGGCCGCCTGCTGGCGCTGCAACGCCTCGCCTGAGCGGGCGCTCGACGGCTATAATCGGCACCCTTCATTCTGCCGACCGATACCTGACCATGTACACCCTGGCCCGCCAGCTGCTGTTCAAACTGTCCCCGGAAACCTCCCACGAACTGTCCATCGACCTGATCGGGGCCGGCGGCCGCCTGGGCCTGAACCGCCTGCTGACGCCCAAGCCGGCCAGTCTGCCGGTCTCTGTGCTGGGCCTGGAGTTTCCCAACCCGGTGGGGCTGGCCGCGGGCCTGGACAAGAACGGCGACGCCATCGACGGGTTCGGCCAGCTCGGTTTCGGCTTCATCGAGATCGGCACCGTCACTCCGCGACCGCAGCCGGGCAATCCCAGGCCGCGCCTGTTCCGCCTGCCGCAAGCCAACGCGATCATCAATCGCATGGGTTTCAACAACCACGGCGTCGACCACCTGCTGGCACGGGTGCGCGCGGCGAAGTATCGCGGCGTGCTGGGGATCAACATCGGCAAGAACTTCGATACCCCGGTGGAGCGCGCGGTCGACGACTACCTGATCTGCCTGGACAAGGTCTACGCCGACGCCAGCTACGTCACCGTCAACGTCAGCTCGCCGAACACGCCCGGCCTGCGCAGCCTGCAGTTCGGCGATTCGCTCAAGCAACTGCTGGATGCACTGCGCCAGCGCCAGGAAGCGCTGGCGCTGCGGCATGGCCGGCGGGTACCGCTGGCGATCAAGATCGCCCCGGACATGACCGACGAAGAGACCGCGCTGGTCGCCGCGGCGCTGGTCGAGGCGGGGATGGACGCGGTGATCGCGACCAATACCACTCTCGGCCGCGAAGGCGTGGAAGGCCTGCCGCATGGCGACGAGGCGGGTGGCCTGTCCGGCGCGCCGGTGCGGGAAAAGAGCACGCACACGGTGAAGGTGCTGGCCGGCGAACTGGGCGGACGGCTGCCGATCATCGCCGCCGGCGGTATCACCGAGGGCGCGCACGCGGCGGAGAAGATCGCCGCCGGGGCGAGCCTGGTGCAGATCTATTCGGGTTTCATCTACAAGGGACCGGCGTTGATCCGCGAAGCGGTGGATGCCATCGCCGCTTTGCCGCGGCGGAATTGAAAAGGGCTCCTTGCGGAGCCCTTGGGCTTGCGCCCGCCGCCCGGATGGGGCGTGCCTTGGGGAAATCGGTGCTATCCGTGTTGTCGCTTACACGTGCTGGAGTTGATTGAGACGTTGTAAGCCGGCCGTGCCAGTGAGGCCGTCCCAGTTGTCGCCACGGCCCTCGCGCCAGCCGTTGAGCCAGGACTGCCGCGTCGTAGGATGGGTGAACGGACAAAGATCACGAGATTTACCGGTTATGCCGTTCTGATAACCACGCAAGAAGGCTCTTTCCAACGGATCACGCTTAAGTCTTCTCATAGGGTGTTGCCCTCACTTGTTGACTGTTATGTCCCGTTGGCCCCCAGGGGAGGCCTGGCGAAGCTTTCGCCGAAAGGGGTCGTTGCCGGCGTGACGACCCTCGCCCGACACCGTTGCGGTGGCGGATTAACTGGAGTTCTAACCAAAGCGTTCAGGCGTGTGAATGACCGATTTGTCATAAAGACTTAACGCTTTCGTCGATAGGGCCATATGTTGCAGGCTCATGACGCCTGGTTTCCGGCGCTAACGCCGCAGGGTCGCGGGGTTGCGCCTTATAACGATTTGTACCCCCACCAATTGAGATTTCCTCGCATTCCGACGAAGGGTCGCCCAGACTGCGACTCGGGGTCGCAGCGAGCAACGCCGGGAGCGTTCCGGCAATCGAACCACGGCACCTGGTGCCAAAGAAGTGCCCATGAGGGTGCTTCCACTGACAAGGGCTACGGCCCGGGAAGGCGATATGGCTGATGTTTACGAATTGTTTCTGACCTGCCCGAAAGGCCTGGAAAGCCTGCTCCTCGAAGAGGCGCAGGGGCTCGGCCTGGACGAGGCGCGCGCCCAGGTGTCGGCGGTGCGCGGACAGGGCAGCCTGGAGGTGGCCTATCGCCTCTGCCTGTGGTCGCGCCTGGCCAACCGGGTCTTGCTGGTGCTGGCGCGATTCCCGGTGGAGAACGCCGAGTCCATGTACATGGCGGTCCACGCGGTGAACTGGGAAGACCACCTGGACGCCGGCGGCACGCTGGCGGTGGAGTTCAGCGGCAAGGGCTCGGGCATCGACAACACTCATTTCGGGGCGCTGAAGGTCAAGGATGCGATCGTCGACAACCTGCGCGAGCGCTCCGGCCGACGCCCGTCGGTGGACAAGGTCAATCCGGACGTGCGCGTCCACCTGCACCTTGACCGCGGCCAGGCGACCCTCTCCCTGGACCTCTCCGGGCATAGCCTGCACCAGCGCGGCTATCGTCTGCAGCAGGGCGCCGCGCCGCTGAAGGAGAACCTGGCGGCGGCGGTGTTGATCCGTGCCGGCTGGCCGAAGATCGCCGCCGAGGGCGGTGCCCTGGCCGACCCGATGTGCGGCGTCGGCACCTTCCTGGTCGAGGCCGCGCTGATGGCTGCCGATATCGCGCCGAACCTCAGGCGCGAGCGCTGGGGCTTCAGCAATTGGCTGGGTCACGTGCCGGCGCTGTGGCGCAAGCTCCACGAGGAAGCCCAGCAGCGCGCGGCGACCGGCCTGGCCAGGCCGCCGTTGTGGATTCGCGGCTACGAGGCCGACCCGCGCCTGATCCAGCCGGCGCGCAACAATATCGAGCGTGCCGGAGTGGCCGACTGGGTGAAGATCTACCAGGGCGAACTGGCGACTTTCGAGCCGCGCCCGGACAAGGGCCAGACCGGCCTGGTGATCTGCAACCCGCCCTATGGCGAGCGTCTCGGCGACGAAGCCAGCCTGCTGTATCTCTACCAGAACCTCGGCGAGCGCCTGCGCCAGAGCTGCATCGGCTGGAGCGCCGGGGTGTTTACCGGGGCGCCGGAACTGGGCAAGCGCATGGGCATCCGCAGCCATAAGCAATACGCGTTCTGGAACGGCGCGCTGGCCTGCAAGCTGCTGATGATCCAGGTCGAGCCGCGCCAGTTCGTCACCGGCGAGCGTGGCGAACGCAACGACGAAGGCCTGGCGCGGGCGCCGAGCGAGCCGGCACGGCTGAGCGAGGGCGGGCAGATGTTCGCCAATCGCCTGCAGAAGAACCTCCGGCAACTGGGCAAATGGGCGCGCCGCGACAAGATCGAGTGCTATCGCCTGTATGACGCCGACATGCCGGAGTATGCCCTGGCGGTGGATATCTACGGCGATTGGGTTCACGTCCAGGAGTACGCCGCGCCCAAGTCGATCGATCCGGCAAAAGCCCAGGCGCGCCTGTTCGACGCCCTGGCGGCGATTCCGCAGACCCTGGGCGTTGCCCAGGAGCGAGTGGTGGTCAAGCGCCGCGAGCGCCAGGCCGGCAAGAAGCAGTACGAACGGCAGAGCAGCGAGGGCAAGTTCCTCGAGGTGGGTGAGGGCGATGTGCGCCTGCTGGTGAACCTGACCGATTACCTGGATACCGGGCTGTTCCTCGATCACCGGCCGATGCGCCTGCGCATCCAGAAGGAGGCGGCCGGCAAGCGCTTCCTCAACCTGTTCTGCTATACCGCCACGGCCACCGTGCATGCGGCCAGGGGCGGCGCGCGCAGCACCACCAGCGTCGACCTGTCGAAGACCTACCTGGACTGGGCGCGCCGCAACCTGTCGCTCAACGGCTTTTCCGACAAGCAGCGCCTGGTGCACGGCGACGTGATGGAGTGGTTGCGGGAAGACGATGGCCAGTACGAACTGATCTTCATCGACCCGCCGACCTTCTCCAATTCCAAGCGCATGGAAGGCGTGTTCGACGTGCAGCGCGACCACGTCGAACTGCTCGACCTGGCCATGGCGCGGCTGGCGCCGGGCGGGGTGCTGTATTTCTCCAACAACTTCCGCAAGTTCGAACTGGACGAGAGCGTGCAGGCCCGCTATGCGGTCGAAGAGATCACTGGCGAAACCCTCGATCCGGATTTCGCGCGTAATCCGAAGATCCATCGGGCCTGGAGAATCACCGTTCGCTGAGGCGAGCGGCATTCATGCAAAAGGCCGCCGGCGGGCAACCGCTGGCGGCCTTTTTTTTCGTACTGCGCCTTATTTCCGCGCGTGCAGGCTCAGCAGTACCTGGTCGAGGATCGCCGAAGCGCCCCACGGCCGCGGGCTGTTGAGGATCGCCACCACCACCCAGTTGTGGCCGCTGGCGTCGCGGCTGAAGCCGGCGAGGGCGCGCACGGTGTTGAGGGTGCCGGTCTTCACGTGCGCCTCGCCGACCAGTGCGGTGCGCCGCAGGCGTTTGCGCATGGTGCCGTCGAGGCCGGCCAGCGGCAGCGAGGAGATGTACTCCGGTGCATAGGGGCTGTGCCAGGCGGCTTGCAGCATCGCCGCCATCTCACGGGCGCTGACCCGTTCCTGGCGCGACAGTCCCGAGCCGTTCTCCATCACCAGGCGCGGCGCGGTGATGCCCTTGCGCGCCAGCCACTGCCGCACCACCCGCTGCGCGGCCTGGGCGTCGTCGCCGTCGGCGCTGTTGCGGAACTGCGCGCCGATGGAGAGGAACAACTGTCGGGCCATGGTGTTGTTACTGTATTTGTTGATGTCGCGGATGATCTCGACCAGGTCTGGCGAGAAGGCCTTGGCGATCAGCGTGGCGTTGCGCGGTACGCTGCCCTGGCGGTCCTTGCCGAGGATGCTGCCGCCCAGTTCTTGCCAGATGCCGCGCACCGCGCCGGCGGTGTAGCCGGGGTGGTCGAGCAGCGACATGTAGGTCTGCGCGCTACAGCCCTGGGGAATCTGTCCGGTGGCCAGCAGGGTGGTGCCGTCGAACTGGGTCACCGGGCTGAAGCGCAGCTTCGGCCAGGCTGGGCAGGTGGCCGGCGCGGTCATCTTCACCTGGTTGTCGATGCGTACGTTGGCCAGCGGCGGGTCCATCTGCACGTTGACCTTGTTGCCGTCGGTGCGCACCACCATGCGCACGCTCTTCAGGTTGACCAGCAGCGAGTCCGGACCGACCAGGAACGGCTTGGTGTCGTCGCCGCCGTCGTCGTTGAATACCGGCAACTGCGGGATGTTGAAGTAGCTGCGGTCGAGTACCAGGTCACCGGTGACCTTGGTCACGCCATTGGCGCGCAGGTCGCGCATCAGCAGCCAGAGCTTCTCCATGTTCAGTTTCGGATCGCCGCCGCCCTTGAGGTAGAGGTTGCCGTTGAGCACTCCGTTCTTGAGCTGGCCGTCGGTGTAGAACTCGGTCTTCCACTGGTAGGTCGGGCCGAGCATTTCCAGGGCGGCATAGGTGGTGAACAGCTTCATGGTAGAGGCCGGGTTCACCGATACGTCGGCGTTGTAGTAGGTGGGGTTGCCCGGGCCGTCGAGCGGAATCAGCACCAGCGACAGATCGTTGCCGGTCAGCTTGTTGGTCTGCAGGGCTTTCTGCACGTTGGCCGGCAGGGTGGCGTTGACCTGGGCGAGGGTGGGAAGGGCGAAAGGCAGGAGCGTGGCGAAGGCAAGAGTACGCAGCGACTTGAACATTAATGAAGAACCCTTGAAGACGGAGGGTAGAAAATGAAATGAAGATGAAAAACGAAGCGAACCTGAAAAAAGAGACGGACATCACGCGAAGAGGCCGTCTTGCTCATTATGCCGCAAGGCGGATAACGATGCGCTGGAGTTTCGCGGAGTTCGCCGTCATATCGCCGAATGGTCGGAACTGGTAGAGTGCGCCGGCAATCCGGCCGCGCCGCGCGGAGCTTGCCGGGGTTCGCCCGCGGCTCCAGCGGCGTCGGCTACTGTCTGTAATGCGAGGCTCCGCCAATGGAGCGTCAATCCAGGAGATGCCGCCATGGCTACTAATCGTTCCCGCCGCCTGCGCAAGAAATTGTGCGTCGATGAATTCCAGGAGCTGGGTTTCGAATTGAACTTCCACTACAAGGAAGGCGTGGATGCCGATGCGGTGAACGCTTTCATGTTGCGCTTCATCGATCAGGCGATCGAAGCCAACGAACTGACCTATGGCGGCTGCGACGAATTCGGTTTCGTCTGCCTGGCGCGCCGTGGCTCGGTCAATGAAGAGCAGCGGGCCCTGATCGAGGCCTGGTTGAAGCAGCAACCGGAACTGGCCAGCGTCGAGGTCGGCGCGTTGGTCGACGCCTGGTACCCGGAACAGCCTGTCCTGCCGAAGCTCTAAGCGATAGCGCCGCCATCCCGCCCGAGGATGGCGGTCGCGTCTTCCCTCCCTTTCAATCCTGCTCCGGCGCTATCTGGCCCGGCGCCCGTCGTGCTTCCCTTTGCCCTGCCAAGGCATGTCGGCGGCTTGTGGCCGTACATGCGGATAGCAATACTCCGAAACCCCTGACGAACTATTCAACTCGCTCTGGCAGATAACGAGCCGGGAAGGCGCGTATATATGCGGGTGTTTTTCATGCAGATAACCAGGCCAATTGCTTGGCAATATACGAGGTTTTGAATTCGCCGTAAGAAATAAATTAAGTTTCCGTGAGAATATTCCTTAAAGTATATGAGTTGCCATCGAGTATCTCGACAATATGGCTCCCGTCTATATCTTGCTCAGGAGAATTTTTTCTGAATTTTTATTGGCAAGGAAATCAGACAATGAGCCGTATCCTGATAGTCGACGATCATCCCGTGATTCGCATGGCCATGAAGATGTTGCTGGAAGCCGAAGGGCACCAGATCGTCGGCGATACCGATAATGGCGTGGATGCCATCAGCCTCGGGCGGGAGCTGAAGCCGGACCTGGTCATCCTCGATATCGGCATTCCCAGGCTGGACGGCCTCGAGGTCATCAGCCGCCTGATGGTGCTGGCGTTGCCCCTGAAGATCCTCGTCCTGACCGGCCAGAGCGCCTCGCTCTTCGCCCTGCGCAGCATGCAGGCGGGCGCCGCCGGGTTCGTCTGCAAGCAGGGCGGACTGGCCGAACTGGTGACGGCGGTGAATGCGGTCGCCTCGGGATACAGTTACTTTCCCAGCTCGGCCATGCGTCCTGTGCAACAGGGCGCCTATTCCGACGATGTGGAATTGCTCGGACGCCTGTCCGATCGCGAAGTATCGGTATTGCAATACCTCAGCCAGGGTTATTCGAACAAGCAGATATCCGAGCAGATGTTTATCAGCAACAAGACCGTCAGCACTTACAAGGCGCGCTTGTTGTTGAAGTTGAACGCCGGCTCGCTGGTGGATCTCATCGAGTTCGCCAAACGCAATACGCTTATCTAAGGGCCGGAACCGAATGAAGTTCCAGAAACGCAGTGCGTGCATGCTCGGCCTGCTTCTCATATTCGCCTGCATGGCGGGATATGCCGTTCCGGCGAGGGCGACGGCTGGCGAATATTCTTCCATGCTCCGGATTCCCGCTCCGGATCGTCCGGGGGACGCCGATGTGGTCGACGAAGCGCCGCTACGCCAGGCTGCCGACGGGCTGAGCTCGCCATCCCCTTCCAGCCTGGTGCTCGGCCTGCTGGTGGCCTGCCTGGTCTGCGTCGGATGCCTGGGCTGGAATACCGTCCTGCAGCTCAGGCTCAGGCGTTGGCAACGTACCGAAGCCGACCTGAGCGGCCGCCTGGCATTGAAGCAGGCGCTGGTCGACGGGATTCCCTACCCGGTGAGCATCCGCACGCTCGACGGTCGCCTGCTGGCCTGCAACCGCAATTACCTGGAAAGCCTGCGGATGACCCGAGAGCAGGCCCGCGGCACCCTGTTGACCGATTCCGACTGGGTCGAGGGCAGCAAGGCACGGCTCATGCACCAGCAGTGCCTGGCGGTGGCTCGGGGAGGAACGGCGAGCTTCACCGACATGGCGGTGCGCATCGGCGGGCAATTGCTGGAGATCCACCATTGGGTCACGCCCTACAGGGATCGCCAGGGCCGGATGCTCGGCCTGATGAACGGCTGGATCGACATCACCGAACGGGAGCGCCTGGCCCGCCAGTTGCGCGAGGCGATGCGCCAGGCGGACGAGGCGAATCGGGCGAAGAGCGTCTTCCTGGCGACCATGAGCCACGAGATCCGTACGCCGATGAATGCGGTCATCGGCATCCTCGAACTGGTCCTGCAGCGCCTGGCGCCGGAGCAGCGCGAACGCGCCTCGCTGGAGGTCGCCTACGAGGCAGCGGGGTCGCTGCAACTGCTCATCGGCGACATCCTCGACGTCGCCAAGATCGAGTCCGGTCACCTGACCCTCACGCCCGAGCGGGTTCGCCTGCGCCATGTCGTGGAGTCGGTGCGCCGCATGTTCGAAGGCCTGGCCCGGCAGAAAGGCCTCAGGCTCGTTGTGGAGCTGGACGATGCCCCGGGACGGGACGTGCTGATCGATCCCCTGCGCTTCAAGCAGGTGCTCTCCAACCTGGTGAGCAATGCGATCAAGTTCACCGAGCGGGGACAGGTGACGATCCGTCTCCAGGAAAGGAGCCTGGACGAGGGGAGGGTGATCGTCCGGGTGGACGTGGAGGATTCCGGTATCGGTATCGCTCCGGCGGACCAGGCGCGCCTGTTCCAGCCTTTCATCCAGGTGGCCAAGGGACGCACGGTGCAGGGCGGGACCGGCCTTGGGCTGGCGATCTGTCGGAAGTTGGTGGACCTCATGGGCGGCGATGTCGAGATGCACAGCGAGCCGGGCAAAGGCACCCGGGTGTCGCTCGACCTGCTCTTGCGCCAGTGCGGGCCGAAAATGCCTGAATCCGGCCAGGACCCGCTGGCAGCATCCATGGAGCCGTCTCCCCGCCTGCATATCCTCATCGCCGACGACTATCCGCCCAACCGGGTACTGCTGCGCCAGCAACTGGAGTTTCTCGGCCACCGGGTGGCGGAAGCGGAGGATGGCCAGGTGGCGCTGGAGCTCTGGGCCGACGAGCGCTTCGAGGTGCTGATCAGCGACTGCAACATGCCGCGCCTGAACGGCTATCAGCTGGCACGCAGGATACGCATCCAGGAACGGTGCGAGCGACGCGCGCCGATCCTGATCCTCGGCTATACCGCCGACGCCGAGCCGGACGAGGTACAGCGCTGCCGCGACGCGGGCATGGATGATTGCCTGTTCAAGCCGCTCGGCCTGGAGACCCTGCGCAACTACCTCGCGACCTCTTTCGGACGCGACGCCGCGCAGCCCCGGGGGCTCTATGATGCAGCCGCTCTCAGCAGCCTCGGCGGCGGCCGCCCGGAACGGCTGCGCGAACTGCTGGAGACCCTGCTAGGCAGCAACCGTCAGGACCTCCAGCGCCTTGCCATCCTCCTGCGCGAGAGCGACAGGACCCGGCTCGCCGAGCATGCCCACCGCATCAAGGGCGCCGCACGGATGATCGGGGCGCGTACCCTGCTGGAGGCCTGCGAGGCCCTGGAGGACGCCTGCCGGCGAAGTGGCGACGGGGAGTGCCTGCAGACGCCTGGCGAAAGACTCCGGCTGGCCCTGGAGGCGTTGCAGGAGGAACTCCAGGAGCAGTTGGCGGGCGCTGCGGTATGAGCCCTTCCTTTCAGGAGGGGCTCGAGCGTCCGGTCATTTCCCGGGCCATTTCCGTGGCGTAGCTGTCGGTCATGCCGGCGATGAAATCGATCACCTGGAGGAAGGCGCGGTACAGCGGCCACTGCGGGTCGGGCGCGTTGCGTCCGAGCAGGTCGAGGATGCGCCGGTTCTTGAACGACGGCGTATGCCCGCCGTATTGCTCCAGCGCGGCGCCACAGAAGGCGTTGAGGAGGATCTCCAGAGTGGTGTAGGCGCCGATCTCGTGGAGGGTCTTGCGCTTGTCCTGGAAGATCTTTTCCCGCGCGATGGCCTTGGCCCGCTGCACGCAGAGCTTGGCCGGGCCATGCATGTGTTCCACCAGGTCGCCGGCAAGCTGCCCGGCGAGCAGGGCCTGCTGCTGGTCGACGAAGGCACGGGCGGCGGCATTGGTCAGGTGCTCGATGGCCTTGCCGCGGAGGATCGCCAGTTTACGCCGGCGGGAGTCCCTGGGGCCGAGTTGGCGATAGGTGTCGGGCAGGTCGTCGCCGACCAGGCCGAGCAACAGCGCCTCGACCTCGCTGTATTCGAGCAGCTCCATTTCCAGGCCGTCTTCGAGGTCGATCAGGCCGTAGCAGATGTCGTCCGCCGCTTCCATCAGGTAGACCAGCGGATGGCGAGCCCAGCGCTCGTCGTCGAGTTGCGGCATGCCGAGCTTATGGGTGATCTGCTCGAGCAGCGGCAGTTCGCTCTGGTAGCAGCCGAACTTGTGCTTCTTGTAGCCCAGCGCTTCGGCGTGGCGCGAGGTCCAGGGGTACTTCAGGTAGGTGCCCAGGGTGGCGTAGGTCAACCGCGTGCCGCCGTCGAACTGGTGGTATTCCAGTTGGGTGAGGACCCGGAAGCCCTGGGCGTTGCCTTCGAAGTGGAGAAAGTCGGAACGCTCGGCGTCGCTCATCTCGTCCAGCCAGCCACGTCCGGCGGCTTGCTGGAACCAGTTGCGGATCGCGTCTTCGCCGGAGTGCCCGAACGGTGGGTTGCCGATGTCGTGGGCCAGGCAGGCCGACTGGACGATGACCCCGAGGTCGCTGGGGTCGCACCACTCGGGTAGTTCCTCGCGGAGAATCTCGCCGACCCGCATGCCCAGCGAGCGGCCGACGCAGGCGACTTCCAGGGAGTGGGTCAGGCGGGTGTGGATGTGATCGTTGCTGGAGACCGGATGGACCTGGGTCTTGCGTCCGAGGCGGCGAAACGCGCCGGAGAAGATGATCCGGTCATGGTCCTTGTGGAAGGCGCTGCGGCCCAGTTCATCGTTGCTGTGTACCGGCTTTCCGAGCCGTTCGCGGGTGAGCAGGGTCTGCCAGTCCATCGGGAATTCCAGGGATGCGCTGAGGCGATGCGGACACGCTAACGGTTTGCCTCGGCAAGCTCAATCGTCGCGTTGGGGAAACGGAGGGCGCCGACCGTTGCCGGTCGGCGCATCCTTCAACGGCCTTTCTGCTTGCGCAGGCCGAGCAACAGCGGGGCCAGGGCGACGCCCAGGCGCAGCAGACGCTGCCAGCGTCCGCCCTTGCCAAGCAGGACGCCCAGCAGTGCGGCTCCGCCGGCGCCCCAGAGCGCCGCATTGCCACCGCCGAACAGTTGCTGGCTGAGGTTGTGGCCCAGCCCCTGGGCCTGGCGGAAGGGTTGCACCAGCAGTTGGCTTTCGCGGCGCAATTGCTGGCGCTGCATTTCCAGGCGCAGGCGGATCACCGCCTTGCGCAATTCGCGACGCGACAGGCCGGTCGCGTTCACCGGTAGTTGGCTCATGCGCGTTTCCTTGTCATGGCAGCAGTCGCTCGCGGTCGTTGGCCAGTTCTTCCAGGGTGGCGCTGAACGGCGAGCTTTCGTCGTTGATCGACTGGTACAGGCGCCAGCCGCAGAACAGCGAGCCGATCACGTAAAACAGGCACAACCCGAGCGCCGCTGCGAGCCGGTTGGTGTCCCAGAACACGATCAGCACCAGCAGCGACAGGCCGACCAGCAGGAGCAGGGCGAATACCAGGGCCAGCCCGGCGAACAGCAGCAGGCGCAGGGTGTTGGCCTTCTGTTCCTGCAGCTCGATGCCGAACAGCTCGACGTGACCGTGCAACAGGCCGAGGAAGGCGGCGCCGAAGCGCCGCAGGGAGGGGCGGCCGTCCGCCGGGTCCTTTCCTTCGCTCATGGCTCAGCGCCGGCTGACCAACAGGCCAAGCAGGAAGCCGACGCCGGCGGCGATGCCGATGCTCTGCCAGGGGTGTTCGCCGACGTACACCTCGGTGGCGTCCACCGCGGCCTGGCTGCGTTCGCGGACGTTGTCCTTCAGCGAGTCCTTGGTGTCGCGCAAGGTATCGCGAGCGCGCTTGAGGCTGTCGTGGATCTTGCCGCGGATTTCTTCGGCCTGGTCGCCCGCCACGTCGGCGGTGCTTTGCAGGAGTTTCTCGGTATCGGCGACCAGTGCCTGGAATTCAGCCAACAGTTCATCCTTTGCAGCGTTTGCAGTGGTCTTGCGGGGCATGACGAGCTCCTCTGGTCATGGGGTGTGTTTTTTTCGAGCCGAGCGCGGGGCGGAAGGTTCAACCGGTGGGTAATTTCCGCGCGTTGCCGGTCGCTCCCGGCGTTCCTTTCATTAAAGACTGCCACAGCGTGCCTGTCGGCGCGGCTGCGGCGAGATGACGCCCATCCGGCTGCCTCGCAACGGGGCGCGAACTGGTATGGCGCTTGCAATTCCCTGGTGCGCACGTCGGCCGGAATGCCCCTTGCGAGGGCGCCAGGCGCTCCCGGAGGGTACTTCGGGATGAACGTCCAACCCAATGAAAATCAAGGAAAGTCCGGGAGCTTTCCATGCTGCCTCAGGCACCTTGCGAAACGTCTGCCGAAGAAAAGCGGCGGTTCGCACGACGACTACTGCTTCGTCATGGTGCGTTGAAGGGCGGGCGTGGGCGTTTCTGGTGCTTTCTCTCTACGCGCGAAGGCTGCCTCAATCCATGGATAACCTGAATAGTGCGGTGCAAGTCCTGATCCACGGCTCCAATACCCTGTTCATCCTGCTCGGAGCGGTGATGGTGCTGGCGATGCACGCCGGCTTCGCCTTCCTCGAGGTGGGCACCGTGCGCCTGAAGAACCAGGTCAACGCCCTGTCGAAGATTCTGTCCGACTTCGCCATCTCGGCGCTGGCCTATTTCTTCGTCGGCTACTGGATTGCCTACGGCGTGACTTTCTTCCATCCGGCGGCGGCGCTGACCGTGGACAGTGGCTATGCGCTGGTGAAGTTCTTCTTCCTGCTGACCTTCGCCGCGGCAATCCCGGCGATCATCTCCGGCGGCATCGCCGAGCGTGCCAGGTTCGGTCCGCAGTTGTGCGCCACGGCGCTGATCGTGGCCTTCGTGTACCCGTTTTTCGAAGGCTTGGTGTGGAACGGCAATTTCGGCTTGCAGGAATGGCTGAAGCTGGAGTTCGGCGCGCCCTTCCACGATTTCGCCGGCTCCGTGGTGGTGCATGCGCTGGGCGGCTGGCTGGCATTGGCGGCGGTGCTATTGCTGGGCAGCCGCAACGGCCGCTATCGCGACGGCAAGCTGGTGGCGATGGCGCCGTCGAGCATCCCGTTCCTGGCACTGGGGTCGTGGATCCTGATCATCGGCTGGTTCGGCTTCAACGTGATGAGCGCCCAGACCCTCGCTGGGGTCAGCGGGCTGGTGGCGGTCAACTCCTTGCTGGCGATGGTTGGCGGCACCATGGCGTCGCTGCTGATCGGCCGCAACGACCCGGGTTTCCTGCACAACGGTCCGCTGGCCGGGTTGGTGGCGGTGTGCGCCGGTTCCGACCTGATGCATCCGATCGGCGCGCTGGCTACCGGCCTGGTAGCGGGGGCCCTGTTCGTCTGGGCGTTCACCGCGACCCAGGTGCGCTGGAAGATCGACGACGTCCTCGGTGTCTGGCCGTTGCACGGTCTTTGCGGGGTCTGGGGCGGGATTGCCTGCGGCATCTTTGGCCAGCAGGCATTGGGTGGGCTCGGCGGGGTGAGCCTGGCCAGCCAGGCGCTCGGCAGCCTGCTGGGGGTGACGGTGGCTTTCGCCGGCGGCCTGTTGGTCTATGGGCTGATGAAGGCGCTGCTGGGCATCCGCTTGAGCCAGGAGGAGGAGTACTACGGCGCGGACCTGTCGATCCACAAGATCGGCGCGATCAGCCACGAATGAGGGGGCGGACTTCCTTGGTCCGGTGGGGTATCGGCGGATAACGCCCCAGGCGCTATCCGTCCTGCACGCTGCGAGCGAGGCATCCCGCCATGAAAGAGGCCACCCAAGGGTGGCCTCTTCGTTCCGCCGCGGGGCTCTGGGGAGGGGCGGATGGCCGTAGCGCGGCTATCCGCGGGGCCTGCCGTTACCAGAGCGGCAGCGTGTAGCTGACGATCAGGCGATTTTCGTCGTAGTCGTTGGTGTAGTTGGTGCGCATGGTCGCGTTGCGCCACTTCACCCCGAGGTTCTTCAACGGGCCGCTCTGGAACACGTAGGCGATGTCCATGTCGCGTTCCCATTCCTTGCCTTCGCCCGAGGTGGTCAGCAGGTCGATGTTGTCGCCCTTGACGTAGCGGGTCATGAAGGTCAGGCCGGGAATGCCGACGCCGGCGAAGTTGTAGTCGTAGCGCGCCTGCCAGGATTTCTCGTCCTTGTTGGCGAAGTCGCCGATCTGGATGAAGTTCACCAGGTAGGGGTCGGCGCCGTTGATGTAGGCGAAGCCGGTGTCGCCGCTCATCTTCTGGTAGCCGACGCCGAAGGCGTGGTAGCCGAGGCTGTAGGTGAACATGGCGTTGAGCGCCTTGTTGTCGACGTTGCTGGAACCGTCGTCGGTGGAGCGCGCCCAGCGGATGTCGGATTTCAGCGACTGCTTGTCGGCGATCGGCAGGGTGTGCACCAGGCCGAGGTAATGCTGCTTGTAGAAGTTGTCGAGCTTGCCGTAGTGGTAGCTGGTGCTGAGGTTGTCGGTCCACTTGTAGCTGCCGCCGGCGAAGTCGAACTTGTCCGAAGTCAGCCCGGAACGGACCACGATGTTGCGCTTGCCGCCACCGGTGATGGTCATGTCCTCGTTGTCCGAGGAGTCGCGCTGGTTGACCTTCTTCAGGCGCCCGGCGTCGAGGGTCAGGCCGTCGATCTCCATGGAGTTCAGCGCGCCGCCCTGGAAGGTCTGTGGCAGCAGGCGGCTGTCGTTGGGCATGATCACCGGCAGCTTGGGGGTCAGGGTGCCGATCTTCAGGGTGCTCTTCGACGCCCGCAGCTTGGCGGTGATCCCTGCCTCGCCATAGTCGTCCTGGGCGCGGCCGGTCTCGCGGTCGCGCTTGAGCAGGCCGGTGCCGCTGCGGTCGGGGCTGGAATCGAGCTTCACCCCGAGCAGGCCGATGGCGTCGACGCCGAAACCGATGGTGCCCTCGGTGTAACCGGACTCGTAGCGCAGGAGGAAGCCCTGGGCCCATTCCTCGGCCTTGGACTGGCTGGCGCCTTCCTGGCGGAAATCACGGTTGAAGTAGAAGTTGCGGAGTTCGATGCTGGCCTTGCTGTCCTTGATGAACTCGGCATGGGCCAGGGTTGGGACGGTAATGCTGGAACCCAGCGCGGCAAAAGCCACGGCACGGGCGATCGGGGTCATGCTCATTGTTATTGTCTCCTCGAGCGCTTGGGGCAGGCCGATGGCGGCGGCGTGACGCCACGTCGGCCTGTGACAGCCCGGTTACTTAAGCACTACAGGAAGACGGCCACTGTTAGACATTAGTCGAGGGTGGCCGCGAATTGGCACGAACCCTGTCTAGGACGGGCTTTCCCGCTATTCCAGCCAGTGCGGGAAGTAGCCCAGGGCGGCCTGGACCCGCGCATCGTGCGCCGGAATCACGCTCAGGCGCGGGTCGCTGCGGAGCAGCAGGCGGATCTTCGCCAGTTGCGCGAGGGTGCGCGCGGGATCGCGATCGACCAGGGCGCGGCCGGCGAAGAATTTCTGCCGTGGGCCTTCGACGCCTTCGAGTCGCCAACTGGTGTCGCCGCTGAAGAACAGCCGGCGCCCGCTGTCGAGGGTGACGAACAGACCGACCGAGCCGGGCGTATGGCCGGGCAGGGGGACCAGCACCAGGCGGCCGTCGCCAAACAGGTCGAGGCTTTCGTCGAAGCCCATGAACGGCTGCGGATCGAAGCTGTAAGGTCGCCAGCGCACGCCATGGCGGAATTGGCTGGGGAAGGCGGCCGGCGGGGTGGCGATGCGGCTGAAGGCGATCTCCTCGTAGGGTGCCCAGACCGGTACTTCGGGGAAGTCGACCAGGCCCGAGGCGTGATCCCAGTGTGCGTGGGACAGCAGGATGCGATCGACGCGAATACCGGCTGCGTCCAGTTGGTCGCGCGCCGGGACGACTTTCTGGTAAGCGAACAGCGGCGCTGCCCACCAAGGCATGTCGGCGCGGAACTGGGCGTCGATGTCGCGCCCCAGGCCAGTGTCGAAGAGCAGGGTGGCGGCGTGGTGCTCGATCAGCACCGCGGTATGGCTGAGCGGCACCCGGCGCACCCAGGAGCCGCCGTCGACGGTGAGCGCATCGAGGGTTTCCACTCCCGAGGTGCGCAACAGGGCGACTCGCATTTCCGCCGCCTGCACCGGCAGGACGAGGAGGGCGATCAACAACGAGGCAAGGCGATACAGGAAAGGCATCAAGATTCACCGGGAGGAAGAAAAGGGGATGGCTGGGGCTCGCCGAATGCCAGCGGCAGGCGGCCGCGCCGCCAGCGCCAGCCTGCGGGGCGCAACGCCAGCAGGCGCTCGGCGCCGGCGGGCCAGGGGATGGATGGCTGCGAACCCGGCCAGAACAGCTCGGCCTCGGCGTGCAGGTGCAGCAGGTCGCCATTGTCGAAATCGATGAACAGGAGGCCGCAGCGAGGATCCTGGAGCAGGTTGCCGAGGGTATTGAACAGGCGGTTGCCGGCATAGTCGGGCAACCACAGGCGGCCATCCGCGCCGAGCCGGAGAAAGCCCGGCGGCCCGCCCCGATGGGAGACGTCGACGCCGCCTCTGAGCGGGTCGGCATGCTGGCTGGCGATGAACAGCGTATCGCTGCACGAGACCAGCGACAGCCAGCGTGGATCGAGTCCTTCGCCCTGCAATGCGGGACTTGCGATCCTGGAGACGGGCTGATGGCTGCGCGCCTGGATGTACTTGGGACAGTTTCCGAAGGATTGCTCGACGCCGACCGTGAAACCCTTTCCGTCCCGCGCCAGGACCCGTCCATTCATGCGGTTGCGGCGGCGGGTCGGCCATTCCAGGCCGAGGATGCCGAGGCGGGTGCCAGCCTCGAGATTGGCCGCCAGCGGATCGTCCGCTTGCGGCAGGTTGTCGATGCGCAGGCGGGTCGGTTCCGGCGAACGGGCGAAGCCGGGGGGGCCCCAGAGCACCGAGGCGCTGGGGTAGCCGTCGGCGTCGAGGCTGCCCACCAGCAACAGCGATAGCAGGGCGAAGAACTCCCGGTGCTGGTCCGGCATGAAGGTGCGGATCGCGCGGCTGCCGAAGCCGGCGACCTGTTCGCGAACGCCGGCGCGTTCCTGGATCGCCAGTTCGCCGGTGTGGAAGGGACTCTGTTCCTGGCTCATGCTGCCTCCTGCCGAGCTACAGGCCGGGCATCGGGATGTAGCCGGGCAGCGCGCGGATGCGGGCGATCCAGGCGTTCAGCGCCGGGTAGTGGTCCAGCGCCAGGCCGCCTTCGGGGGCGAGGGCCAGGTAGGGGTAGAGGGCCACGTCGGCGATGCTCGGCTGTTCGCCCTGGGCCAGCCAGCGATGCTCGGCTAGGTGCCGGTCGACCAGGCGCAGCACTTCCAGGCCTCGCTGGTGGGTTTGCTCGCGATCCAGCGGCAGGTTGAAGCGAGTGATCAGCCGGGCGCTGGCCGGGCCGTTCTGCACCTCGTTGGCCGAATAGCTGAGCCAGTAGGCGATGCGGCCCTGGCTGACGGGGTCGAGCGGATACCACTCGGGGCCGGCATGGCGTCGTGCCAGATAGACGAGAATGGCGTGGGAGTCGCCCAGTTGCAGCTCGCCGTCTTCCAGCACCGGGATCTGTCCGCGGGGATTCATGCGGAGGAAGGCCTGGGTCTTGTGCTCGCGGTTGAGGAAATCGACCGGCCGCAGCGTCGCCTCGCGGCCGATGAGGGAGAGGAACAGGCGGACCTTGTAGGCGTTGCCGGAGAGATCCAGGTCATGGAGTTTCATCTGAGGGTTCCAGGCGGGTATTGGTGCCTGGATATTAGACAGACAGGTCTGTATATTTCAAGGCGCGCGTTCGCCTTTTTCCGTCGGTATTCGTCCGGGGAGCGACGCAGAGCGGTTCAAGGGGGCGGCAGGGTCGCGCATAATGGGCCGCTCAGGAGGCTTTCCATGACATCCCGCAAACGCGAGCAACTGCTCAGCACCGCCGTCGACCTGTTCTATCGCGAGGGTTACCACGCCACCGGCATCGACCGCATCCTGGCCGAATCCGGGGTGGCGAAGATGACGCTGTACAAGCACTTTCGCTCGAAGGACGAACTGATCATGGCCGCCCTGGAGGTGCGTCGGCAGCGCACCGCCGAACGCATGCTCGAAGCCGAGGCACGGTTGCAGCCGCGAGCGGCGATCCTGGCGGTGTTCGATGGTCTGCAGGAGTTCCTCCAGGACGAGGCGTTCCGTGGCTGTGCCTTCATCCATGCCGCCGCCGAGTTCCATGAGCGCTCGCATCCGATCCATCGCCAGGCGGCCGAGCAAAAGGCCTTCGTTGAAGCCTATTTCCAGCGCCAGCTGGAGCGCCTGGGCGCGCGTTCGGCGGCACTGCTTGCGCGGCAGTTGCAATACCTAATGGAGGGCGCCCTGGTGATGGCGCACATTCATGGGCCGGCGGATCAGGCTCGCGAGGCCCGGCAGGCGGCCGAAAGTCTGTTGCAGGTCGCTGGCATCTGAGCGCGGGTGCTACCATCGCCGCGAAACACTGCACAGGTCCTTTCGATGCCCCCGGAATGCCAACTCTTCGGAACCCTCGGTTGCCACCTCTGCGAAGTCGCGGAGGCGGTGCTGATGCCCTTCGTCGAACATGGCCTGCTGGTCGAACTGGTGGACATCGCCGACGACGAAGCCTGGGTCGAGCACTATGGCCTGCGGATCCCGGTGCTGCGCCGCTGCGACAATGGCGCCGAGCTGAACTGGCCGTTCGAGGCCGAGCAGGTCGCAGCCTTCCTCAGCTGCTGATGCCTATTCATTCGCGCTAAGCGCGGCACCGCTGGTAACCCCGCGCTCTATGCGCAAACCGGACTGCGTTCCGCTTCCTTCCCCCATGCCGCGCGGTGCCTGGCTTCGGCGATGCTGGCGAAGCGATGCATAGGCGTTTCTCAATGGTTTTCATAGCCTGAGTCTATTGGCTCGGCAGGCTGCGTTCGGCTAGGCCTAAGGGCGATGGATAAACCCTGAGTTCCCTTCAGGACTGACTGGAAACAGCCGGGAACCCGCGTGGCGCAGGACGCGTCGCAGGTCGTTCGGTCCGCTGTCGCGGACCGCCGGGGTGTGGGGGTCGGGACGACGAGGCTCGGCGTTTCCTCATAACGAAAGAGGACGCCTGATGAAAACGCCCGCCTGGACGCGCCATGCCCTCTGGGTCATGCCGCTCGCCTTGGGGCTGCAATCCGCCGTGGTCGCGGGGGATGAGCAGCCAAGCAAGACTTCCAGCTATTCGCCGGTGGTGATCAATGAGGACTTCGCCACCATCATGAAGCGCATGACGGCGAACAAACCGTCGATCGAACAGGCCCACAAGACGCTTCTCGAGCAGCGTTACGATCTCAGCGACAGGCCGGCCAAGGGCGCCAGCATGACGCGCGGCAAGCCGCTGCAGGAAGGGATCCGGGTGAAGCTGCCGGCCGGCACCAGCTGGGAGGAACTGGCCAGGCTGAGCCCCGAGGAAATCCGCAAGCAGGGGCTGTTCCCCGGTGGCTTCCTGCCGCTGCCGCACCCTAACCATGCCGAAGGCGGGATGGTCTTTCCCAAGTTCCTCATCGACGAGATCAAGCGCCAGGAAAGCCGCGATCTGACTCGTTTCGACCTCGACTACGACCTGCCGGACCACTTCCTGCCGGAATTCCCGGCACCGATGTTCCTTACCACCCGGCCTGACCTGGGCGATGTGTCCAAGGGCAAGCTGGTGACCATCGACAACTATTTCGAGTTGTTCAACGGGATTCTCAATCCCAAGCAGCTGGAAGGGCTGCGCCTGCTGCTAACGGCCTTTCCGCAGCAGCAGTTCAACCTCACCGACGATCGCCGTAGCGAGCATCCGAGCCGCGGCGTAGCCTGCTTCGACTGCCATGCGAACGGCCACACCAATGCCGCTACCCACCTGGCCGGCGATGTGCGCCCGCAGCCGTTCCGCCACCGCATCGACACGCCGACGCTGCGCGGGGTGAACATCCAGCGGTTGTTCGGCTCGCAGAGGGCGCTGAAGACCGTCGAGGACTTCACCGAGTTCGAGCAGCGCGCCGCCTACTTCGACGGTGATCCGGTAATCGCCACCAAGAAGGGGGTGAACGTGCTCGAGCGTGGCAGTCAGGTGCATTTCATGGGTGAGTTCCAGGCGCTGCTGGACTTCCCCCCGGCACCGAAGCTGGATGTGGAGGGGCGGCTCGATCCGGGCAAGGCCAGCGAGCAGGAATTGCGTGGCGAAAAGCTGTTCTACGGCAAGGCGGCCTGCGCCGGGTGCCATGCGCCGCCTTACTTCACCGACAACCTGATGCACAACCTGAAGGTGGAGCGCTTCTACGATCCGAAACTGGTCAATGGCGTGATGGCGTCCGCCGACGGGCCGATCAAGACCTTCCCGTTGCGCGGGATCAAGGATTCGCCGCCGTACCTGCACGACGACCGCCTGCTGACCCTGGAGGACACCGTGGAGTTCTTCAACCTGGTGCTGGAGCGCAAGCTGTCCGCGGAAGAGAAGGGCGACCTGGTGGCCTACCTGCGTACCCTGTGAGAAAGGCCGAATCGCAGGCAATAAAAAACCCGCCGTTGAGGCGGGTTTTTCGGGATATGGTCGGAGCGACTGGATTCGAACCAGCGACCTTCTCGTCCCGAACGAGACGCGCTACCAAGCTGCGCTACGCTCCGTTTTGTTGGGGCGCATTCTACAGAAAAAGTTTTGGTACACAAGGGGTTAGATGAATTTTTTTTCGAGCCCCGGTTTCCCCGGGCGAAAAAGCAAAGACCCCGTCGCTCGTTCGAGTCGACGGGGTCTTCAGGAAAACCTGTTACGCGACGGTATCAGAGTTCCTTGACGGTGCGGACCTGGTCCTTGTT
Organism: Pseudomonas sp. P20; assembly: GCF_016463925.1. Lineage (NCBI taxonomy): Bacteria > Pseudomonadati > Pseudomonadota > Gammaproteobacteria > Pseudomonadales > Pseudomonadaceae > Pseudomonas > Pseudomonas sp. P20. The sequence continues at coordinate 80,533 of NZ_JAEMVM010000002.1, forward strand.
CACGCGGGCGCGCTTGCCGTCGAGCTGTTCGAACTCGTAGAAGCCGGAATCCTCGTCATAGGAAGGGGTGTCTACGGCCTGGATTTCACGTCCGTCGTTGAGGGTGATCACGGTAGGGCTGGAACAACCCGCGAGGGCGCCGAGGCCTACGGCGAGGAGGAGGGCGGGTAGCATCCGCTTGATCATTGCGCAGTTCTCCTGTGCGGTCAGACTTTGAAGTTACGAGTTTCTGACAGACGAGTTCTAGGAAGAGTTCCCCCCTAAAAACGAGTGTTCCCCCCACCTTCGAGAAAATTCGACTCGACGTCCCTTCCGTTTTACTTCAGTTCGCGGTGATTAGCCAACAGCTCGGGGGTGTTCAGGTTGGCCAGCCGCGGATCGCCCGCGGCCAGCTCGATGGCCTCCGCGCCAAGCGGCAACAGGACGTGGCGTGGGCTACGGTCGCCCTGGCGCCAGGCGTGTTCTATCTCTTCGGCCAGGTGCGTCGGGATCAGGCTGAACAGCGGTTCCCACTGGCCGCCGCAGCGCAGCATCCAGGGGCGCGCCGGTGTGCGGCCGGCGGCCTGCAGCAGGGTTTCCAGCAAGGCGCGGTCGATGCGCGGCGCGTCGCAGGGCAGCACCAGCAGCCAGGGATGCCGGGCCACCGCCAGGCCGGCGCGGATGCCGGCGAGCGGGCCGGGGAAGTCTCGGCTGTCGTCGCTCACCAGGCGGTCGGCATAGGCCGCATAGCGTTCCTGGTTGCGGTTGCAGGAGACGATCAGGTCATCGGTGAGCGGGCGCACCAGGCGATGCAGGTGGGCGATCAGGGGCAGGCCCTGCCACTCGATCAGGCCCTTGTCGCGACCGCCCATGCGCTGGCCGCGGCCTCCCGCCAGGAGAAGGATGGAGCAGGGGGGCAGGGCGCTATCGGGCATCTGGGGTCTCCGTGTCGGGCCTGTGATATAACACCGCGATCACGTCCACAAGCAAGGGCCAACCCCATGAGCCACAAGGCCGAAACGGCATTCGTGCCGTTGAACATCGCCGTCCTGACCGTCAGCGATACCCGTACCCTGGAAACCGATACTTCAGGCCAGTTGTTCGTCGACCGCCTGACCGAGGCCGGGCACAACCTGGCCGCTCGCGTGCTGCTGAAGGATGACCTATACCGGATCCGCGCACAGGTCGCGACCTGGATCGCCGAGGATAGCGTGCAGGTCGTGCTGATCACCGGCGGCACCGGTTTCACCGGCCGCGACAGCACCCCGGAAGCGGTGGCCTGCCTGCTGGACAAGCAGGTGGACGGCTTCGGCGAGCTGTTCCGGCAGATTTCGCTGGCCGACATCGGTACCTCCACCATCCAGTCGCGGGCCCTGGCCGGGCTTTCCAACGGCACCCTGGTCTGCTGCCTGCCGGGCTCCACCAACGCCTGCCGCACTGCCTGGGAAGGCATCCTCGTCGAGCAACTGGACGCCCGTCATCGCCCGTGCAACTTCGTCCCGCACCTGAAACAGGCGGCGCCCTGCGAGAGCCGCGGGTGAGCGGCTGCTGCGAACAGCCGGGGCTGATGCCGGTCGAGACGGCGCTGGAACGGCTCCTCGAACTGGCCGCGCAAACGCCTATCGATACGTGTGAGCAGGTGCCCCTGGAGCAGGCTGGCGGCCGCGTGCTGGCGGTCGACCTGCTGGCCGGCCTGGACCTGCCGCCGTGGCCGAACAGCGCCATGGACGGCTACGCCTTGCGCCTCGCCGACTGGAACGGCGAGCCACTGCCGGTCAGCCAGAAGATCTTTGCCGGACAGGCGCCGAAGCCGCTGCAAGCGGATACCTGTGCGCGGATCTTCACCGGTGCGCCGCTGCCCGAAGGCGCCGATCTGGTAGAGATGCAGGAAAACGCCGAAGCGCTCGACGATGGCCGCGTGCGCTTCACCCAGCCGTTGCGCGTGGGCCAGCATGTGCGCCCGCGTGGCCAGGAAATCCGCCAGGGCGACCTGGTCCTGCCGGCCGGCACGCGCCTGCGCTCCATCGAACTGGGGTTGGCGGCTTCGCTCGGCTACGCGGCCCTGGAGGTGCGACGCAAGCCGCGGGTGGCGCTGCTGTCCACCGGCGACGAGCTGGTCGAGGCGGGCCAGCCGCTGCAGGCCGGGCAGATCTACAACAGCAACCGTCCGTTGCTCAAGGATTGGCTGCAACGCCTGGGCTGCGACGTGCTCGACGCCGGCATCCTTCCCGACGACCTGGCACGTACTCGCGAGCGCCTGGCCGGGTTGGCCGGGGTGGACCTGATCCTGTCCACCGGCGGCGTATCGGTGGGCGAGGCCGACTTCCTCGGCATGGCGCTGCGCGAAGCCGGCGAGCTGACCCTCTGGAAGCTGGCGATAAAACCCGGCAAGCCGCTGACCGTCGGCCAGTTCCAGGGCATCCCGGTGATCGGCCTGCCGGGCAATCCGGCTTCGACCCTGGTCACCTTCGCCCTGCTGGCGCGTCCCTACCTGCTGCGCCGGCTTGGCGTGGCGCAGGTCGCGCCGCTGCGGGTGGAGGTACCGGCCGGCTTTGCCTGGACCAAGGCGGGGCAGCGTCGCGAGTACCTGCGTGGTCGCCTGGAGCAGGGCCGCGCGGTGCTCTATCCGAACCAGAGTTCCGGGGTACTGCGCAGCGCTTCCTGGGCCGAGGGGCTGGTGGAGGTCCGCGAGGGACGTACCCTCGTGGAAGGCGAGGGTGTGGCGTTCATTCCGCTGAGCGAACTGCTCGACTGAGCCGACGGTGGCCGGATGGCCGCCGTTCTCATTGCGCCGCCGGCTCCTTGCGCCGTTGCCGGTACTCGCCGGGCGTCTGCCCGGTCCAACCCTTGAAACTGCGATGGAACGAGCGCGACTCGGTAAAGCCCAGGTACTGGGCGATGTCCTGGATCGGCAGCTCGCTATGCAGCAGGTAGTGCTCGGCCAGTTCGCGGCGCAGTTCGTCGAGGGTCTGCTGGTAGCTGCTGCCGGCTTGCTGCAGGTGGCGTTGCAGGGTGCGTACGGTCATGCCGAACTTCTCCGCCACCCGTTCCTTGCGCGGCAGGCCGTCCTTGAGTAGCTGGCGCAGGGCGTTCTTCACCCGCAGCGGCAGCGGTTCGTCATCGTCTAGCTCGGCCATCAGCGCCAGGGCATGTTCCTCCAGGGTGCGCAGCAGCGTCGCGTCGGCCTGGCGCAGCGGCAGCGCCAGGTAGTCCAGCGGTACCAGCAGCGCCGAACAGGGTTGGGCGAAGCGCACCGGACAGCCGAAGAAGGTCTCGTAGTCTTCCACGCGGGTTCCGTCCGGCAGGTCGTGTTCCAGCCAGACCTCGTCCGGCGAACCTTCCAGGTCGGCGATCCAGCGCGCGTAGAGGACCCAGGAAGCCAGGACGTGCTCGACCATGTGGCGCCGTACCAGGGGTGTCTGGTGGCGGCAGTTCCAGATCAGCCGGACCTGCCCGCCGGCCGCCTCGATGCGGCTGGTGCCCATGTCGCCGACCAGCTTCTCGTAGGGCGTGATGCGGCTCATGGCCTCGCCCAGGGTGGCGCAGTTCATCGCGATGTAGCCGAGCACGCTCCAGGAGCCGGGCTGGACGAAACGCGCCGAATGCAGGCCGAACAGGGGATCGCCGGAATGCTCGCAGAAATAGCCGAGCAGGCGCTCGTGGGCTTCGCCCGGCAGGCGCTGGCGATTGTCGTTGAGCTGGTCGGCCTGGAGGCCGGCGGCGGCCAGGGCAGGGGCGATGTCCAGGCCGAGCCGTTCGGCATGGCGCAGGTATTTCAGCAGGGCCGGAACCGAGGTGGAGCCAAGGGTCTGCATGGTCGTTGTTCTTGTCGTGGCGGGTGGAACAGGCCGTCCGGCGTGCGTGCCGGCTGTCTTGATCGGTCACAGGGAGTGTCTCGATCCGACAGTGACAGGCGAGGGCGGCTGGCTAGTATAGGCAGCCAGAAAGGTTCCGATAAACAGGTTGCCGCGACAAGCGAGGGGAGAGGTTCATGCGCCGTTGGAATGGCTGGGGCGAAGAAAGCACCGTGGTCGAATTGCCGGACAGCGCCCGTGGGTTCCTGGCGGAACTGGTCGGGCAGGGCGCACGCTTGCCGGACGCCAGCCTGGAGGCGGCGCTGGCGAAGGTCCCGGCGTCGCGCCTGGAGGCCGATCCGCGCTACAGCATCGACCCCCGTGAGCGTCTGCTGCATGCCCGCGGGCAGAGCCTGCCGGACTGGCTGGCGATGCGCGAGGGCGACTTCGGCGTCTACCCGGACGCCGTGGCCTATCCGGAAACCGCCGAACAGATCCGCGAGTTGCTGGCCCTGGCCGACTCCCGCGACCTGCAACTGATTCCCTATGGCGGCGGTACTTCCGTGGCCGGCCATATCAATCCGCAAGCCTCGCGGCGGCCGGTACTGACGGTCTCGCTGGAGCGCATGAACCGCCTGATCGATCTGGACCGCGAGAGCCTGGTCGCGACCTTCGGCCCCGGCGCCGCCGGCCCGCAGGTGGAGAGCCAGTTGCGTGCGCTGGGCTACACGCTCGGGCATTTCCCGCAGTCCTGGGAGTTGTCGACCCTCGGTGGCTGGGTCGCCAGCCGCTCCAGTGGCCAGCAGTCGCTGCGCTACGGGCGGATCGAACAACTTTTCGCCGGCGGGACCCTGGAGACCTTCGCCGGGCCGCTTGAAATCGCTACCTTCCCGGCATCCGCGGCGGGACCGGACCTGCGCGAACTGGTGCTGGGCTCTGAGGGACGCTTCGGGATCATTTCCTCGGTGAAGGTGCGGGTCTCGCCGCTGGCCGAGGACGAGCGCTTCTACAGCGTCTTCCTGCCGAACTGGCAGCAGGCCCTGCAAGCCACCCGCGAGCTGGCACAGGCGCGCGTGCCGCTGTCGATGCTGCGACTGTCCAACGCCGTGGAAACCATGACCCAACTGGCCCTGGCCGGCCATCCCGGACAGATCGCCTGGCTGGAGAAATACCTGGCGCTGCGCGGCGCGGGCGAGGGCAAGTGCATGCTGACCTTCGGCGTGACCGGCAACCGCCGGCAGAACGGATTGTCGCTGAGCCAGGCGAAGGCCTTGCTGAAACGCTTCGGCGGGGTCTTCACCGGAACCCTGCTGGGGCGCAAGTGGGCGCAGAACCGCTTCCGCTTCCCCTACCTGCGCGAGGCCCTGTGGCAGGCGGGCTACGCCGTGGACACCCTGGAGACCGCCACCGACTGGAGCAACGTCGACGGCCTGCTGCAGAAGATCGAGGCCAGCCTGCGCGACGGCCTGGCGGCCGAGGGCGAGAGGGTCCATGTGTTCACCCACCTCTCGCATGTCTATGGCGAGGGGTCGAGCATCTATACCACCTACGTGTTCCGTCCGGCCGCGAGCTATGCGGCGACGCTGGAGCGCTGGAAGCGTCTCAAGCATGCGGCCAGCCAGGCGATCGTCGACAATCGCGGCACCATCAGCCACCAGCATGGCGTCGGCAAGGACCACGCACCCTACCTGCCCCGCGAGAAGGGCGAACTGGGCGTCGCCGCGCTGCGTGCCATGGCCGGTCACTTCGACCCGGCCGGGCGGCTCAACCGCGGCACCCTGCTGCAGGACTGAGCGGAATGACTTCAGCCTGGAACGAGGAGTGGCGTCGCCGCCGCCTGCCGGCGCTGGCGGGGCAGGAGTGGGACCTGATCGTGGTCGGCGGCGGCATCAGCGGTGCCGGCATCCTCCGCGAAGCCGCGCGGCGCGGCTGGCGCTGCCTGCTGCTGGAGCAGCGGGACTTCGCCTGGGGCACCTCGAGCCGCTCGTCGAAGATGGTCCATGGCGGCCTGCGCTACATCGCGAAGGGCCAGTGGCGGCTGACCCGCGACTCGGTGCGCGAGCGCCAGCGCCTGCTCGGCGAGGCGCCTGGGCTGGTGGAGCCGTTGAGCTTCGTGATGGCCCACTACCGCGGCGGCTTTCCCGGCCCGCGGCTATTCGGCGGCCTGCTGAGCGTGTACGACGCCCTTGCCGGGCGGCGCAACCACCGTTTCTACGACGCCGCCGCGTTGCGCTACCTGGCGCCGGGCCTGAAGGAACAACGGCTGCTCGGCGGCACGCGTTTCTTCGATGCGGTGACCGACGATGCGCGCCTGGTGCTGCGGGTGCTGGCCGAGGCGCGTCACGACGGCGGCGAGGCATTCAACGGCATGCGTGTGCGCGAATTGCTGCGCGAGGGCGGCCAGGTGGTCGGCCTGCGCGCCGAGGACCGCGAGAGCGGCGAGCTTCTCGACTTCCGCTGCCGCGCCCTGGCGCTGGCCACCGGGGCCTGGGCCGATGAGTTGCGCCAGCCCGGCGGAAGCGAGCACATCCGCCCGCTGCGCGGCAGCCATCTATTGCTGCCGGCCTGGCGCCTGCCGGTGGCCCATGCCTTCAGCTTCATGCACGCCACGGACCGGCGACCGGTGTTCGTGTTCCCCTGGGAGGGCGCGACGGTGGTCGGCACCACCGATCTCGACCATCGCGACGGCCTTGGGGAGGACGCGCGGATCAGCCGCGCCGAACTCGACTACCTGCTGGCGGCCTGCGCCCAGCAGTTTCCCGCCGCTGCCATCGAGGCGCGCGACGTGCTGTCGACCTGGGCCGGCGTGCGACCGGTGGTCAGCAGCGGCGACGACAGCGGCAAGCCTTCCGACGAGAAACGCGAGCATGTGCTCTGGCGCGAGCCGGGCTGCGTGACCCTGGCCGGCGGCAAGCTGACCACCTTCCGGCCGCTGGCGGTGGAGGTGCTACAAGCCTGCGCGCCGCTGCTCGGGCGCACGGTCACGGACGATGGCGCGGCGGTATTCGGCGCCTGCGAAGGTCCGCTCATCGACGGGCTCGGCAGTGGCCAGCGACGCCGCCTGGCCGGTCGCTACGGACGCGACCTGGTCCGCCTCAAGCGGCTGGTGGACACCCTCGGAACGGACTGCGTGGGTGCCAGCGAAACGCTCTGGGCCGAATTGGCGTTCGCCGCCGAGGCGGAAATGGTGCTGCATCTCGATGACCTGCTGTTGCGCCGCACCCGCCTCGGCCTGCTGTTGCCCGGAGGCGGCGCGGCATACCTGCCGCGTATCCGCGCGCTCTGCCAAGCGCGCCTGGGCTGGGACGACCCGCGCTGGGAACGTGAGCAACAGGCCTATCTGGACCTCTGGCGCCGGCACTACAGCCTGCCCGTCTGACCAGTCGAGACGAGAACGAGATGAACGACAAGAACTATCTGCTGGCGATCGACAATGGCACCCAGAGCGTGCGCGCCCTGCTGTTCGACCTGCAGGGCAACCTGCTGGGCAAGGGCAAGGTGGAGCTGGAGGCCTACTACTCGAAGCATCCGGGCTGGGCCGAACAGGACCCCGAGTACTACTGGGCGATGCTCGGCGAGGCCTGTCGGCGGCTCTGGGACCAGGTGGACATCGATCGCGGGCTCATCCGCGGGGTGTCGCTGACCACCCAGCGTGGCACGGTGATCCACGTCGATGCCGAGGGCAGGCCGTTGCGGCCGGCGATCCTCTGGCTCGACCAGCGCCGGGCGGAGGTCCGCGAGCGCATCAGGGGGCCTTGGGGCTGGCTGTTCAAGCTGGTCGGCGCCGAGGGCGCGGTGGAGCATTTCCGCGCCCAGGCCGAGGTCAACTGGGTGGCCCAGGAGCAGCCGGAGATCGCTGCGAAGACCGACAAGGTGTTGCTGCTTTCCGGCTTTCTCAGCCACCGCCTGACCGGCCGTTTCGTCGACTCGGTGGGGTGCTGCGTTGCCTACCTGCCGTTCGACTACAAGCGCCTGCGCTGGGCCGCGCCGCGCGACTGGAAATGGCAGGCGCTGGCGGTACGCCGCGAGCAGTTGCCGGAGCTGTTCAAGCCGGGCGAGCGGCTCGGCCAGATCAGCGCCGAGGCCAGCCGGCACACCGGCATTCCGCAAGGCCTGCCGTTGATCGCCGCGGGGGCCGACAAGGCCTGCGAGGTGCTCGGCGCAGGTGCGCTGGAGCCCACCATCGCCTGCCTCTCCTATGGCACCACGGCGACCATCAACACCACTCGCGCCCGCTACCTGGAAACCGTGCCGCTGATTCCACCCTATCCGGCGGCGATTCCCGATCATTTCAATACCGAGGTGATGATCTATCGCGGCTACTGGATGGTCAGCTGGTTCAAGCGCGAGTTCGGCTTGCGCGAGATGCAGCAGGCGCGCGAGCAGGGGGTCGAGCCGGAGCAACTGTTCGACGAACTGGTCAACGGCGTGCCGCCCGGCTCGATGGGCCTGACCCTGCAACCCTACTGGTCGCCGGGAATCCGCGAACCGGGACTGGAGGCCAAGGGGGCGATGATCGGTTTCGGCGACGTGCATACCCGGGCGCACATCTACCGGGCCATCCTCGAGGGCCTGGCCTATGCCCTGCGCCAGGGCAAGGAGCGCATCGAGAAGCGTTCGGGCACGCCGATCGTGCGCCTGCGCGTGGCCGGCGGCGGCTCGCAGAGCGACGCGGCGATGCAGCTCACCGCCGACATCTTCGGCCTGCCGGCCGAGCGCCCGCATGTCTACGAGGCGTCCGGCCTGGGTGCGGCGATCGACTGCGCGGTGGGGCTCGGCCTCTATCCGGACGTCGCCAGCGCGGTGGCCGGGATGACCCGCGTCGGCCGGGTTTTCCTGCCCCAGGCGGAAGCCCGGCAGATCTACCAGCGGCTCTATGGCGAGGTCTACCTGCGCATGTATCGCCAGTTGCGCCCGCTCTACCGCAGCATTCGCGAGATTACCGGCTACCCTGCCTGAACCGGGCGCCGCACTTCCGTCCCGGATACGCGGTCAATAGGCAAAGACAAGGCCACGACGAGGGGTTCGGTTCGATGGACAAGGACAAGGTTCTGCTGGTCCTGCACGGCAAGCAGGCGGGCAACGAAGAGGTTCGTGCCGCGGTCGCGGCACAGCGCGAGGCCGGGCGGGAGCTGGCGGTGCGGGTAACCTGGGAGGACGGCGACGCCCGGCGCATCGTCGAGGAGGCGCTGGCGGCCGGCTATGCGACGCTGGTCGCGGGCGGTGGCGACGGCACGCTGCGCGAGGTGGCCGAAGCGCTGGCGCGCGGGCGAGGCGAGGCGAGCCTGGCGATCCTGCCGCTGGGCACCGCCAACGATTTCGCCCGCGCCGCCGGGATTCCCCTGGAACCGGCCGCGGCGCTGGCGCTGCTCGACCAGACGGCGCGGCCGATCGACCTGGGCGAGGTGAACGGCAAGCTGTTCCTCAACATGGCCACTGGCGGCTTCGGTTCGAAGGTCACCGCGAATACCTCGGAGGACCTGAAGAAGGTTCTCGGCGGTGCCGCCTACCTGTTGACCGGGTTGACCCGTTTTTCCGAAGTGCATGCCGCCCAGGGCCGTTTCAGCGCCCCGGACTTCCAGTGGGAAGGCGAGTTCCTCGCCCTGGGCATCGGTAACGGGCGCCAGGCCGGCGGCGGGCACGTACTGTGTCCGCAAGCGCGAGTGGACGACGGCCTGCTGGACGTGAGCATCCTGCCGACGCCGCAGGACATGGTCGGTACCCTGGGCACCCTGCTCGGCGGTGGCAACGGAGTGGAAAGCCTGTTCGTCCGCGCGCGGGTGCCATGGCTGGAAGTGGAGGCGGCGGAAGGTCTCGACGTCAATCTCGACGGCGAGCCGCTGGAAGGACGCAAGCTGCGTTTCTCGGTTTCCCCGGGCGCGCTGCGCGTGCACTTGCCGGCCGGCTCGCCGTTGTTGCGCGAGCCGCCGCGCGAGGACTGAGGGCGGGGCCGACTGATCCGCTGCCTGGAGTGGCGTCTGTGTCTTGTCGGCCTTTCCCGCGACACCGTATAACAGCATCTTTCCACCAAGGATGCTGGTTCCATGTTCCGTCTCTCCGCGCTGTACCGCTATCCGATCAAGTCTTCCGCCGCCGAGTCCCTGGAGCGCGTCGCGCTCGATGCGCTGGGCGTGGTCGGCGACCGACGCTGGATGGCGGTGGACACCGAAACCGGACGTTTCTTCACCCAGCGCCTGCTGCCGCAGCTGGGGCGTATCCAGGCGCGCTGGGCGGCGCCGGAGGTCCTGCGGCTGAATGCGCCGGGGATGTCCGAGCTGAGCCTCGAAGTACCGGCAGCCGACGCCAACCTGCGTGGCGTCACGGTCTGGCGCGATACCTTGCAGGCGCCGGATGCCGGCGACGCCGCAGCGGACTGGCTGACGCGCTTCCTCGGCCGCCCGACGCGCCTGGTGCACATTCCCGAGGCGCGCGCGCGGCAGGTCGATACCGGCTACGCCGAACCGGGGCAGAAGGTGCATTTCGCCGACGGTTTCCCGCTGCTGCTGATCGGCCAGGCTTCGCTCGACGACCTCAGCCAGCGGGTCGGCCGGCCGTTGGAGATGCTGCGCTTCCGTCCCAACCTGGTGGTGGAAGGCAGCGCCGCGTTCGCCGAGGACGGCTGGAAACGCATCCGCATCGGCTCGGTCGAGTTCGTCGTGGCCAAGCCCTGTTCCCGCTGCATCCTCACCACCCTGGATCCGGCGACCGGCGAGCGCAACGAGGACCGCGAGCCGCTGACGACCCTGAAGACCTACCGGGAAAAGGATGGCGCGGTGCTGTTCGGGCAGAACCTGATTGCGCTGGGACAGGGCAGCCTGGAGGTGGGGATGCCGGTGGAAATCCTCGACTGAGGAACGGTCGCCCGCCGTTGCGGCGGGCGGCCCTTGCCGGCGATCAGAGCTTGGCGTCGACGCAACCGGTGCTCAGGCACTCGCGCTCGCGTTCGCGGAGGAAGTCGAGGCGCTGGCGGGTCTTCTCGGTGGCGCAGTCGAGGTTGACGAAATAACCGTTGTCCTTGCTTTCGCTGCAGGCCGCGTCGCGCTCCTTGATCCAGGCGATCTGGCTCTTCTTCAGCAGGGCTTTCTGGCCGTCGTTCAGGTGCTTGCGCAGGGTGCCGAACTGCTGGTTCAGCTCGCGGTCGGCCTGGGAAAACTCGCCGCTGCGGCAGTACACGCTGTCGAAGGCGTTGCGCGGCGTACCGCAGGCGTCGGCGGCCAGGGCGCCGTCGGCGAGCAGCAGGCTGGAGGTGGCGAGCAGGGCGGTGGCGAGGGGCTTGTTCATCTTGAGGTCCTTTTCAAGGTACTGGAAAGGCCCGGGCGTCCGGGCCGGGTTGGGGGTCAGAAATCGTCGAAGTAGCGTTCGTGCCAGTCGACGATGGGCTGCGGCGCATTGAGCTTCTGCCCGTAGATCACCGCATAGGACAGCACGTTCTGCACGTACTGGCGAGTCTCGTCGAACGGAATGGTCTCGATCCACACGTCGAAGGCCAGGTGGCGGGTATCTTTCAGCCACTGGCGGACGCGGCCCGGACCGGCGTTGTAGGCGGCCGAGGCGAGTACCCGGTTGCCGTTGAACTGGCCATGCACCTGGCTCAGGTAGGCGGCGCCGAGGCGGATGTTGACGTCGGGCACGATCAGTTGCTGGGTCGAGGCCAGCGGGATGCCGAACTTGCGCGAGGTCTCCTTGGCGGTGCCGGGCATCAGCTGCATCAGCCCGGTGGCGCCGACTCCGGAACGGGCATCGGACATGAACGCGCTTTCCTGCCGGGTGATGGCGAAGATCCAACTGGAGTGCAGGCCGCGGTTCTTCGCTTCGCGCACCAGGGTGGCGCGGTGCGCCATCGGGAAGCGGATGTCCAGGTCGTCCCAGTACTGCGCCTGGCTGATCGAGCGGATCGCCGGGAAATACCACTGCATGTCGTAGGCCAGCCTGGCCTGGGCGATCAGCTCGTCGCGATCGAACAGGCGCGCGGCGTGGTACCACTCGCGGCGGGCGTTGATCACTTCGCCACGGTTGAAGAACTCCATGGCCCGGCGCGTACTGGCGGCGTTGCGTACGCGTTGCAGGACGCGCGGGTCGATGTGCGCAGGACGGTTGCCGAGCTTGTACGGCACGCTCAGGCGGTCGGCGGCGAGGAAGCCGTAGAAGTCGCGCTCGCCGGCGAGCTTCTGGTACAGCGCGATCGGCTCCTTGCTGTTCGGCTGCGCCAGTTGCAGGCTGCGTGCCTGCCAATAGCGCCAGCGGCTGGTGGCGGCAAGATCCTGGGGCAGCTTGCGGGTCAGCGCGTAGGCTTCGTCCCAGCGGCCCAGGCGCAGCAGCAGGCGGGTGCGCCATTCGGTGACGGTGTTGTCGCGCAGGCCGGGATCGTACTGGGTCATCAGCGGCAGTGCGCGCGGATCGAAGCGCTTGGCCAGGCTGAGACCGATCTCGCGGGCGATGGCGACCTTCTCGTCGCTGGAGAAGGGTAGCGCCGAGCTGTAGTAGTCGAGCAGGCTAAGGGCCTTTTCCGGGTCCTGCCGCGCCAGGCGGCGCAGGCCGAGACCGACCACGTCGGCGGTGGCATGGTCGCGCTGGCTGAAGCGGCCGGTCTGGCTCAGCTGGGCGGGGTTCTGCGCCACGCTGACCATCAGCGCGCCCTGGTTGCCGAGGGTCGGCAGGCGCTGCGCGAGGTGCGAGGCGAGGCTGTAGTTGCGCGCTTCGGCGGCCAGCTTGAGGCGTTTCCAGACCTTTTCCTCGGTGAGCTGGCCTTCGCCCTGCCAGAGGCCGAACAGGGTGTCGCAGGCAGCCGGCTGCGACTTGCCGACCAGCCACAGGCGTTCGCTGGTGGCGTAGCCTTCGGCCTTCTGGCCGTGGCCCAGCTGGTACTGGCCATACAGGCAGTCGAGTTCGGTGAAGTTCAGCTTCGGATCGTAGTAGTTGACGAAGGTCTTCCAGTCGCCGCGGTCGGCCAGCAGGCGCAGCCAGCGCAGTTTCAGCCAGCCGATCTGCGGCAGGTCGCCGTGTTCGGTGAGGAAGCGCTCGACCTCCTCGTTGCTGGCGGACTTCAGCCGGTGGGTCAGTTCGTCGTAGGCCAGGTAGGGTTCCAGCGGGTAATCGCGCAGGGCGCTGCGCGAGGCCATGTAGGGCGCGCTGTTGCCCTTGGCCAGGGCGGCCTTGGCCTGGTCGTAGAGACGGCGTTGTTCGGTCAGGGAAGCGGCGTGGACCGCGTCGACGGAGGAAATACTGAGCAAAAGGCAGGAAACGAGAGTGAACAGGCGACCGCGCATGACTTATCCGGGCAGGTGATGTCGGGTAACGTCGGCAGGTCCGCAACGGCTGCCTACGGGCGTTTCGACCGCTCGCGGGACTGGCGCGCGACCGCTGTCGCGGGGCGCGCCCGAAGCCGGGCGGATGGCTCGCCTAAGCTTAGCCGTTGCGGCATGGCGGTGAAAGCGCCGTGCCATCCGATGCCTATCCGGCGTAAAATGCGCGCCCTGTTTCCGGAGGCGCCCATGACCCTGCTCAAGTTCACCGATGTATCCCTTGCCTTTGGCACCACTCCCTTGCTGGACAAGGTGTCGTGGCAGATCGGCCGTGGCGAGCGGGTCTGCGTGATCGGACGCAACGGTACCGGCAAGTCCAGCCTGTTCAAGGTGGTCAAGGGCGAACAGCAGGCCGACGACGGCGAAGTCTGGCGCGCACCGGCGCTGAAGATCGGCGAATTGCCCCAGGAACTGCCGCGTGCCGACGAACGGACAGTGTTCGACGTGGTGGCCGAGGGTCTGGCGGAAGTCGGCAAGCTGCTCGCCGAGTACCACCACCTGAGCCTGAACATCCATACCGACGACGACCTGGCGCGCCTCTCGCGGGTCCAGCAGGAACTCGAGGCGCGCGATGGCTGGCGCCTGCAGCAACTGGTGGACAGCACCCTCAGCCGCCTGCAGTTGCCGGCCGACAAGACCCTCGCCGAACTCTCCGGCGGCTGGCGTCGGCGCGTGCTGCTGGCCCAGGCGCTGGTCGCCGAGCCGGACCTGCTGCTGCTCGACGAACCGACCAACCACCTGGACATCGGCGCCATCGCCTGGCTCGAGGAAGCGCTGCTGGGCTTCAACGGCGCGGTGCTGTTCATTACCCACGACCGCGCCTTCCTGCAATCCCTGGCGACCCGCATCCTCGAGCTGGATCGTGGCCACCTGATCGACTGGAACGGCGACTACGCCAGTTTCCTGGTGCACAAGGAACAGCAACTGGCCGCCGAAGAAGCTGCCAACGCATTGTTCGACAAGCGCCTGGCCCAGGAAGAAGTGTGGATCCGCCAGGGCATCAAGGCCCGCCGCACGCGCAACGAAGGGCGGGTTCGGGCACTGAAGGAAATGCGTCGCGAACGCGCCGAGCGCCGCGAGCGCCAGGGCAAGGCCAGCTTCCAGCTGGAAAGCGCGGACAAGTCCGGCAAGCAGGTGATCGTGGTGGAGCACGTCAGCTTCGCCCATCCCGGCGGCCAGCCGCTGGTACGCGACTTCTCCATGGTCCTGCAGCGCGGCGACCGTATCGGCCTGCTCGGCGCCAACGGTACCGGCAAGACCACCTTGCTCAAGCTGCTGCTTGGCGACCTGCAGCCGACCTCGGGCAAGATCGAGGTGGGCACCAAGCTGGAAGTGGCCTACTTCGACCAGTTGCGCCATCAGCTCGAACCCGAGCAGACGGTGATCGACAATATCTCCGAAGGCCGCGAGTTCATCACCATCGACGGCCAGAACCGGCATGTGCTCAGCTATCTCGGCGACTTCCTGTTCAGTCCGCAGCGCGCCCGCACCCCGGTGAAGGCGTTGTCCGGCGGCGAGCGCGCGCGCCTGTTGCTGGCCAAGCTGTTCAGCAAGCCGGCCAACCTGCTGGTGCTCGACGAACCGACCAACGACCTCGACGTGGAAACCCTGGAACTGCTGGAGGAAGTCCTGCTCGGCTTCCAGGGCACCGTGCTGATGGTCAGCCACGATCGGGCCTTCCTCGACAACGTGGTGACCAGCACCCTGGTCTTCGAGGGCGAGGGCAAGGTTCGCGAATTCGTCGGTGGCTACCAGGACTGGCTGCGCCAAGGGGGCACGCCGCGCCTGCTCGGCGTGAGCGAGTCGAAGAGCGGCAAGGCCGAGCTGAATACCGCGCTGGCGCCCGCCGCCGAACCCGCGCCGGCTGCTGCGGCGCCGAGCGAGGCGCCGGCGAAGAAAAAGCTCAGCTACAAGTTGCAGCGCGAGCTGGAGGCTTTGCCCGGGCAGATCGACGCGGTCGAGGCGGAGCTGGCGGGTGTCCAGGAAACCATCGCGCAGCAGGATTTCTATCTGCGCCCGCAGGACGAGCAGCGCGAAACCCTGGCGCGGCTGGACGCGTTGCAGCAGGAACTCGATGCCTTGCTCGAGCGCTGGGCCGAACTGGAAGACTGATCCATCTCGAAAAAGTGAGCTGCATCAATGTGATAGCGGCTCATCTCGATGATCCTTGCGGGCCTTGCCGGCGGTGGGTGCAGTCCCCCGTCGGTCCCTCTGGCTGGCGTCATTGACGGGCCGGCCGTCTCCCGAGAAAGGATCAGTCCATGGCAATCGAGTACCGCATCACGCTGGACGACCAGCATCAGCTCAACTATCGCATCGAGCTGGAGCGGCACTACGACCCGCAGGCGGCTGCCGCAGCGCCGCGCTGGACGCGCCTGGAACACAATCGCTGCAGCAACTGCCCGCTCGATCGCGAACGCTACAGCCATTGTCCGGCGGCGGTCGACCTGCATGGGGTGATCGAGGATTTCCGCAACCTGCCGGCGTTCCGCAAGGCCGGCATCTGCGTGCGCACGCCGGAGCGCGAGTACATCAAGCAGGCGGGCCTGGAGGAAGGACTGCGCGCGCTGATCGGCTTGATCATGGCCAGCAGCGCCTGTCCGCTGCTGGCGCCGCTGAGGCCGATGGCCATGCAGCACCTGCCGTTCGCCAGCAACCAGGAGTTCGTGCTGCGGGTGGTGCCGCTGTACCTGATGCGCCAGTACTTCAACTTCCGCGAGGGGCGGCATGCCGATTGGGAACTGAAAGGGCTGGTGCGGCTGTTCCAGCAGTTGCAACTGGTCAACCAGGCGTTCTGGCAGCGAATCCACGACACCTGTGTCAGCGATTCCAACCTGAAGGCGTTCCTGACCTTCTTCTCGCTGTCGTCGAGCATCAGCTATTCGCTGGAAACCCAGTTGCAGAAGATCCGCCCGCTGGTGATGAGCGCCGAGGAAACGCTCGGCTGAGGCGCAGGCCCCGGCCGAGCGGGGAGAGATCAGGCTTTCTTCAGGTGCACCGCGAGCACGTCGCAGGGCGCGCCGTGCAGCACGTCGTTGGCAGTGGAACCGAGCAGCAGCGCCAGGCCGTGGCGACCGTGGCTGCCGACCACGATCAGGTCGCAGGCCTGTTCCGCGGCGAGGCGGTGGATTTCCTGGCGCGGTTGCCCGTAGACCAGGTGGCGCTGCTCGCTGCCGAGGTCCGGATAGCGTACGGCGAAGGCATCCAGGCGTTCACGGGCCTGGTCGAACTGCTGCTGCTGCAACATCGACAGGTCCATCGGCACGTCCCCACCGAAGGCCATGGCCATGGGCTCGACCACATGCACCACCGAGAGCCGGGCCTGGTTGCTGGTGGCCAGGGCCGCCGCACGCTTCATCACCGGGTCGCATTCGTCGGTCAGGTCGACGGCGACCAGAATGTGTTGATAGGGCATGAACGTCTCCTCCCAGAAGGGGATAGTGTTTTCATTATGGACTTTCGCGCCGCGCGTGGAACCTGTTCCGTTGCGCTGGGCAAAAAGCTGCTCCGCCGTGGTCGCATTCGCCTGTAAACTGCGCCTCCCTTGGCGACTGCGACCGATCCTGCCTGCGCGCGCGGATCGAGGCAAATGCCTTAACCGTTTTTCGAGTGTCCGTTCCTTATGACCACTTGGCTGGTGATCCTGCTGCTGGCTGTCATGCTCAGTCCCCTGGCCTGGCTGATGCCGTCCAACAGGCAGCGCGGCAGGATGGCCCTGCGCCTCGAGGCGCGCCGTCTCGGCCTGGCCATGCAGCTCGCGCGCCAGGATTGGCCGCATTGGCTGGAGAGCGCTCCGCCGACGTCCTGCGCGCAGTTCCACTGCCCGCGCCGACGCGGCCGGGAGGCCTGGTGCTATTGGCAGAATACCCCGGGCCAGTGGCTGAACCAGTGGCGCGAGCCGTGCGCGGACGATGAGTTGCTGGACGCCCTGCGCAGCCTCCCCGGGGATGTCTACAAGGTGGAGGCGACCGCCCAGTTCCTTGCCCTGTATTGGGGCGAGCGCGGCGATAGCGCCGACCTCGGGCGCATCGCCGAGTTTCTCCGCCAGCGCGCCTGAGGCGGCGCGCCGAGGTTCATTGGTTGCGCGCGGCATACAGCGCGGCGACCTTCTCCAGGCCATCGATGATCCGGTCTGCATTCTTGTTGACCAGGAACGGCACGCTGTTCTGGTTGTAGTTGCGCAGGGACTTCTCGATGTAGTGCCACTTGATCGCCACGCTGCGCAGCGCCCTGGCGATCTCCTCGTCGTTCTGCGGCGCCTGCTGCAGCTTCAACAGGTTGACCGAAAAGCGGCTGGCCAGGTCGTCCAGTGGACGCTCCTCGCCGCCGCCGAAGAAGCTGGCGCCCACCGACGCGTTGCGCGAGGCATAGTCCAGAGCAATGTCCTGCATCAGCAGGCTCTGTTCGCGGCTCTGCTCGGTGAGCGTCGGCACCGTGGCGGCGTTTTCCCGTTGCAGGCTGCGATACAACTGGCCGCCGAGGTCCATCAGTTGCTGGTTGCGTCGTGCCAGGTCGGCGACCGGTTGCAGGTCGCTGTAGCCCTTGTTGCGCACCGCGCCGGTCAGCTTGTCGAGGTCTTGCGCATAGTCCCGCCATTGCTCGCGAAGCTGGCCCAGCAGGCGCCGGGATTCGCTGCCGTTCACGCCGTCGAGTCGCTGCAGGCGGGCTTCCGCCGTCTGCGCCGAGCTTTCGATCAGGCTGGCGTAGCGTTGATCGCCTTCCTGGCCGACGTACATGAAGAAGGCGTTCAGGGATTTCTGCGTGGCGAGCCGCATCTGGTGCAGGGCGAGCAGGTCATCGGCGGTCCCTGCCGCGAAGACGGGGAGGCTCAGCAGGCCGAGCAGGGCCAGACAAAGAGTGAACGGACGGCAGATCATGGGTTCCATCTCCATGTGGCCCTGGAGGCCTTCTTGTTGTTCTTTTGTAACGGCCCGTGGCCGATCATGCATGGCGATCTGCGGCGACTCTAGCCTGCCTTTCCGCACCGGGACAAGCGCCCACGGCGCCGATCATCGAACATCTGAATGGTCCGACAGAGGCTGGCTGAATGGCCCTGCGCAGAGGGCCTGGAGGAGGGCAGGTGTTTTCCGGATGGCTGATTGACAATTCCCGGCTTTTGCCGGAATGTGTGCGCACCCAAGTCAAACGGGCGTATGAATCGAGCGTTTGCCTCGCGCAGGCCTCGACAATAGAGACCCGGTTATCGCGTCGGCGGGTGTGCCGAAGGGTTTGGGACTATGCTCGGCGGTTGCCGAAAGGGTCCCGACACGGCGTCCGATGTGTAAGTTCAAGCTTCCATAATAGCGTGGAGATCAGTTGATGATTTACCAAGGTAAAGCCATCACGGTTAAGCCTCTTGAGGGCGGCATCGTCGAGTTGAATTTCGATCTCAAGGGCGAGTCCGTCAACAAGTTCAACCGTCTCACCCTCAGTGAGTTGCGTGCGGCAGTCGATGCGATCAAGGCCGATGCATCGGTCAAGGGCGTGATCGTGACCAGCGGCAAGGACGTGTTCATCGTTGGTGCCGACATCACCGAGTTCGTTGACAACTTCCAGCTGCCCGACGAGGAACTGATGGCGGGCAACCTCGAAGCCAACAAGATCTTCAGCGACTTCGAAGACCTGGACGTACCCACCGTTGCCGCGATCAACGGCATCGCCCTCGGCGGCGGCCTGGAGATGTGCCTGGCCGCGGACTTCCGCGTGATGAGCGCGACCGCCAAGGTCGGCCTGCCGGAAGTCAAGCTGGGCATCTACCCGGGCTTCGGCGGCACCGTCCGCCTGCCGCGCCTGATCGGCTGCGATAACGCCGTCGAGTGGATCGCCTCGGGCAAGGAAAACAAGGCCGAGGACGCCCTGAAGGTCGGCGCCGTCGACGCCGTGGTCGCTCCCGAGCAACTGCAGGCCGCTGCCCTCGACCTGGCCAAGCGCGCCGTCGCCGGCGAGCTGGACCACAAGGCACGGCGCCAGCCGAAGCTGGAAAAGCTGAAGCTGAATGCAATCGAGCAGATGATGGCCTTCGAAACCGCCAAGGGCTTCGTCGCCGGCCAGGCCGGTCCGAACTACCCGGCGCCGGTGGAAGCCATCAAGAGCATCCAGAAGGCCGCCAACTTCGGCCGCGACAAGGCGCTGGAAGTCGAAGCCGCCGGCTTCGTCAAGCTGGCCAAGACCTCGGTCGCGCAGAGTCTGATCGGCCTGTTCCTGAATGACCAGGAACTGAAGAAGAAAGCCAAGAAATACGACGAAGTCGCCAAGGACGTGAAACTGGCCGCCGTGCTCGGCGCCGGCATCATGGGCGGCGGCATCGCCTATCAGTCGGCGCTCAAGGGCACCCCGATCCTGATGAAGGATATCCGCGAAGAGGGTATCCAGATGGGCCTGAACGAGGCCGCCAAGCTGCTCGGCAAGCGCGTCGAGAAGGGTCGCCTGACCCCGGCGAAGATGGCCGAGGCGCTCAATGGCATCCGTCCGACCATGTCCTATGGCGACTTCGGCAACGTCGACATCATCGTCGAAGCCGTCGTCGAGAACCCCAAGGTCAAGCAAGCCGTGCTCGCCGAAGTGGAAGGCGCGGTGAAGGAAGACGCGATCATCGCCTCCAACACCTCGACCATCTCCATCAGCCTGCTGGCCCAGGCGCTGAAGCGTCCGGAAAACTTCTGCGGCATGCATTTCTTCAACCCGGTGCACATGATGCCGCTGGTGGAAGTGATCCGTGGCGAGAAGACCGGTGAAACCGCCATCGCCACCACCGTCGCCTACGCCAAGAAGATGGGCAAGAGCCCGATCGTGGTCAACGATTGCCCCGGCTTCCTGGTCAACCGTGTGCTGTTCCCGTACTTCGGCGGCTTCGCCAAGCTGCTGAGCTTCGGCGTCGACTTCGTGCGCATCGACAAGGTGATGGAGAAGTTCGGCTGGCCCATGGGCCCGGCCTACCTGTCCGACGTGGTCGGCATCGACACCGGCCACCATGGCCGCGACGTCATGGCCGAGGGCTTCCCGGACCGCATGGCGGTC
Organism: Pseudomonas sp. P20; assembly: GCF_016463925.1. Lineage (NCBI taxonomy): Bacteria > Pseudomonadati > Pseudomonadota > Gammaproteobacteria > Pseudomonadales > Pseudomonadaceae > Pseudomonas > Pseudomonas sp. P20. The sequence goes on from NZ_JAEMVM010000002.1 coordinate 100,625, forward strand.
GAGGGCAAGACCGCCGTCGACGTGATGTACGAGGCCAACCGCCTGGGCCAGAAGAACGGCAAGGGCTTCTACGCCTACGAGACCGACAAGCGCGGCAAGCCGAAGAAGGTCACCGATCCGCAGGCCTACGAAGTGCTCAAGCCGATCGTGGTCGAGCAGCGCGAAGTGACCGACGAGGACATCGTCAACTTCATGATGATCCCGCTGTGCCTGGAAACCGTGCGTTGCCTGGAAGACGGCATCGTCGAGACCGCTGCCGAGGCCGATATGGGCCTGATCTACGGCATCGGCTTCCCGCCCTTCCGTGGTGGTGCTCTGCGCTACATCGATTCGATCGGTGTCGCCGAGTTCGTGGCCCTGGCCGACAAGTACGCCGAGCTGGGCGCGCTGTACCACCCGACCGCGAAGCTGCGTGAAATGGCCAAGAACGGTCAGAAATTCTTCGGTTAATCGCGGAACGACTAGAGCGAGAGTGAATTTATGAGCCTGAATCCGAGAGACGTCGTCATTGTCGACTTCGGCCGCACCCCGATGGGTCGTTCCAAGGGTGGCATGCACCGCAACACCCGCGCCGAGACCATGTCGGCGCACCTGATCAGCAAGCTGCTGGAGCGTAACCCGAAGGTCGACCCGGCCGAAGTGGAAGACGTGATCTGGGGCTGCGTCAACCAGACCCTGGAGCAGGGCTGGAACATCGCGCGCATGGCGTCGCTGATGACCCAGATCCCGCACACCAGCGCCGCGCAGACCGTCAGCCGCCTGTGCGGTTCGTCGATGAGCGCGCTGCACACCGCCGCCCAGGCGATCCAGACCGGCAATGGCGATGTATTCGTCATCGGCGGCGTGGAGCACATGGGCCACGTCGGCATGATGCATGGCGTCGACCCGAACCCGCACCTGTCCCTGTACGCCGCCAAGGCCTCGGGCATGATGGGCCTGACTGCGGAAATGCTCGGCAAGATGCACGGTATCAGCCGTGAGGCGCAGGACAAGTTCGGCGCGCGTTCGCACCAACTGGCCTGGAAGGCCACCCAGGAAGGCAAGTTCAAGGACGAGATCATCCCGATGGAAGGGTATGACGAGAACGGTTTCCTGAAAGTCTTCGACTTCGACGAGACCATTCGTCCGGAAACCACCGTCGAGACCCTGGCCGAGTTGAAGCCGGCGTTCAATCCGAAAGGCGGCACCGTGACCGCGGGGACCTCCTCGCAGATCACCGACGGTGCCTCCTGCATGATCGTGATGTCGGCCCAGCGCGCCCAGGACCTGGGCATCCAGCCGATGGCGGTGATCCGCTCCATGGCCGTGGCGGGTGTCGACCCGGCGATCATGGGCTACGGCCCGGTGCCGTCGACCAACAAGGCGCTCAAGCGTGCCGGCCTGACCATCGCCGACATCGATTTCGTCGAACTCAACGAAGCCTTCGCCGCCCAGGCCCTGCCTGTGCTGAAGGACCTCAAGCTGCTCGACAAGATGGACGAGAAGGTCAACCTCCACGGCGGCGCCATCGCCCTGGGTCACCCGTTCGGTTGCTCCGGTGCGCGCATTTCCGGCACCCTGTTGAACGTGATGAAGCAGAACGGCGGTACCCTTGGCGTGTCCACCATGTGCGTGGGCCTGGGACAGGGTATCACCACCGTCTTCGAGCGCATCTAAGCGTTCGTCGAAGGGGAAAGCCGGGGCCTCGTGCCCCGGCTTTCGTTTTTCAGTGTCAGTCGTTTCCGGCTGTATCGAGCGAATGACGCCCCGGGAGCGCGGGTTTGCCTATTGTGCGATCCGTGCCTATACCGGGCTGTTGTATGTCGGCATTGTGCCGTTGTTTTCCGATTTTCGAGACAAGGTAAGGAACATGGACCTGCAGGCTGGGCTCTATCGTCATTACAAGGGACAGAACTACCGGGTCCTGGGTGTCGCGCGGCATTCGGAGACGGAAGAGGCGCTGGTGATCTACCAGGCGCTGTACGGCGAATTCGGTCTCTGGGTGCGTCCGCTGGAGATGTTCACCGAGGCCGTGGAGGTCGATGGCGAGTGGGTGCCGCGCTTCGTCCTGGTGAGTCCCGAGGCCGATCCTCTGGGCTTGCAGAAAGCTCCCGGCGGGGAAGACCGCGCTTGACCTTGGCTCGTTCGCCACTATATATAGCGGTGCCGCGCTAGTCGCTCCCTCCTTTATATTCATCTTTTCGACGCAGGAACCTTCCGATCCATGGGTAAATCGCTGGTCATCGTGGAATCCCCGGCCAAGGCCAAGACCATCAACAAGTACCTGGGCAGCCAGTACGTGGTGAAGTCGAGCATCGGCCACATCCGTGACCTGCCCACCAGTGGTTCGTCGAGTTCCAAGGAGCCGGCGGCCAAGGGCCGCAAGAGCGCCTCCGAGGCGCCGGCGCTGTCACCGAAGGAGAAGGCCAGGCGCCAACTGGTCTCGCGCATGGGGGTCGACCCCGAGCATGGCTGGAAGGCCAAGTACGAGATCCTGCCCGGCAAGGAAAAGGTCATCGACGAGCTACGCCGCCTGGCCAAGGACGCCGACACCGTCTATCTCGCGACCGACTTGGACCGCGAAGGGGAGGCCATCGCCTGGCACCTGCGGGAAGCCATCGGCGGCGACGAAAGCCGCTACAAGCGCGTGGTATTCAACGAAATCACCAAGAAGGCCATCCAGGAGGCCTTCTCCCAGCCCGGCGAGCTCGATATCAACCGGGTGAACGCCCAGCAGGCGCGGCGTTTCCTCGACCGCGTGGTCGGCTACATGGTCTCGCCGCTGCTCTGGCAGAAGATTGCCCGTGGGTTGTCCGCCGGCCGCGTGCAGTCGGTGGCGGTGAAGCTGGTGGTGGAGCGCGAACGCGAGATTCGCGCCTTCGTCCCGGAAGAGTACTGGGAAGTGCATGCCGACCTCGGTACCGCCAAGGGCGCAAACGTGCGCTTCGAGGTTACCCGTGAGAAGGGCGAGGCCTTCAAGCCGCTCAACGAAGCCCAGGCCATGGCGGCCCTGGAAAAGCTCAAGGCCTCGGCCTATAGCGTCGCCAAGCGCGAGGACCGGCCGACCTCCAGCCGACCCTCGGCGCCGTTCATCACTTCCACCCTGCAGCAGGCGGCGAGCAACCGCCTGGGCTTCGGGGTGAAGAAGACCATGATGATGGCCCAGCGTCTCTACGAGGCCGGCTACATCACCTACATGCGTACCGACTCGACCAACCTGTCGGCCGATGCCATTGGCATGGTCCGCGGTTTCATCGAGGACGAGTTCGGCCAGAAGTACCTGCCGGGCAAGGCCAACGTCTACTCGAGCAAGGAGGGCGCCCAGGAAGCGCACGAGGCGATCCGTCCTTCCGACGTCAACCTCAAGCCGACCCAGCTGTCCGGCATGGAGCGTGACGCCGAGCGCCTGTACGACCTGATCTGGCGCCAGTTCGTGGCGTGCCAGATGACCCCGGCCGAATACCTCTCGACCAGCGTGAGCGTCACCGCCGGCGATTTCGAGCTGCGCGCCAAGGGCCGCATCCTCAAGTTCGACGGTTATACCCGGGTACTGCCGCAGCAGAGCAAGCCGGGCGAGGACGACGTCCTGCCGGAAATGAAGGAAGGCGAGAACCTCAAGCTGATCAAGCTCGATCCGAGCCAGCACTTCACCAAGCCGCCGGCGCGCTACTCCGAGGCGAGCCTGGTCAAGGAACTGGAGAAGCGCGGTATCGGCCGCCCCTCGACCTACGCGGCGATCATCTCCACCATCCAGGAGCGCGGCTACGTAACCACCCACAACCGCCGCTTCTATGCGGAGAAGATGGGCGACATCGTCACCGATCGGCTCAACGAGAGCTTCGCCAACCTGATGGACTACGGTTTCACCGCCGGGATGGAGGAGCATCTCGACGACGTGGCCCAGGGCGAGCGCGACTGGAAGCACCTGCTCGACGAGTTCTACGGCGATTTCAAGAAGAAGCTCGAGGTGGCCGAAGTCAGCGAGAAGGGGATGCGCGCCAACCAGCCGACCCTGACCAACATTCCCTGCCGCGAGTGCGGCCGGCCGATGATGATTCGTACCGCCTCCACCGGCGTGTTCCTCGGCTGCTCGGGCTACAGCCTGCCGCCGAAGGAGCGTTGCAAGGCGACCGTCAACCTGATTCCCGGCGACGAGATCGCCGCGGACGACGAGGGCGAGTCCGAGTCGCGGGTGTTGCGTGGCAAGCATCGCTGCCCGATCTGCAGTACCGCGATGGACGCCTACCTGCTGGACGAGAAACACAAGCTGCATATCTGCGGCAACAACCCCGACTGTCCGGGCTACGAGATCGAGGAAGGCCAGTACCGGATCAAGGGCTACGAAGGGCCGAGCCTGGAATGCGACAAGTGTGGCAGCGAGATGCAGTTGAAAACCGGCCGTTTCGGCAAGTTCTTCGGTTGCACCAATCCGACCTGCAAGAACACCCGCAAGCTGCTGAAGAATGGCGAGGCGGCGCCGCCGAAGATGGACGCCATCCGCATGCCTGAATTGAAGTGCGAGAAGGTGGACGATATCTACGTGCTGCGCGACGGCGCTTCGGGCATGTTCCTGGCCGCCAGCCAGTTCCCGAAGAACCGCGAGACCCGCGCGCCGTTGGTGAGCGAGATCATCCCGCACAAGGCCGAGCTGGATCCCAAGTACCATTACCTCTGCGACGCCCCGCAGAAAGACCCGGACGGCCGTCCCGCGGTGATCCGTTTCAGCCGCAAGACCAAGGAGCAATACGTGCAGTCCGAGGTCGATGGCAAGCCCACCGGCTGGCGCGCCTTCTACGATGGCGGCAAGTGGAAGGTCGAAGACAAGCGCTGATGGATGGCGCGCCCGCTTGCATGGGGCGCGCTTATACTGCGCGAAGGCCGGGCGCTGACCTGGCCTGCGCTCCGCATTCCTTCCAGTTTTAATCGGGAGTACCGGCATGGCCCAAGAGCTTTATACCCGCACCAACCAGAAGCTGTATTTCGCCGGGTTGGCTCTGGAGGCCTGGAAGCGAGCCGATGCCGAGCGGGCGATGAATGCCCAGGCGATCATCCAGGGGGAGCGCGAGTCGGCGCTGTTCCACCTTTATGGCGCAGTGCTCGGTGTATGCCATGAGATCGCCGGTTACTACCGTCTGCCGCAGGCTGCCGCTCCTCGCGTGGATGCATTGCTGAATGCCGAAGTGCTGGCGGCCGCGCCCAGCCCCGAGCTAGCTGAACTGGTGGAGTTGGCGTCGCAGCCGGAAACCTGGCTGGGCCAGTTGCTGGGCGCCTACTCCGAGCTGTTCCTGCCGCCGCGACCGACCAAGGCAGCGAAGATCGACCCCAGCACACCGTTGATCGTTGCCGTGAGTATCGACGAAGAAGCCCCCTTGCTTTCTCGCGAAACCCTCGAGGAATGGCGGCAGTCGCTGAAGCAATTGGTCCTGCGTTTTCGCGAGAGCCTGACGGAGCTGTAACGCCGTCGTCATTCGCCGATCAGCGGTAGGACATTTTCCTACCGTTCCACTCGGTTGATTTGCCAGCAAAAAAATTTAGCGGATGCCGTCCGGGCGCTCTGGAACCGCCGTTACAGGCGCGAGAGGGGAACCGGAAGGCGGATGCGGGCTAGGGATGCACTGGATGGGCTGTTACAATGTCGCGTCTTCGTAGAGAGCGTCTGTCATGCCAACATCCTTCCTTGAAATCGTAGAAATGCCCGACGGGCGCATCGTGCTGCGTCGCGCCGATGACGAGGAGGCGTTGGTGACCCTGGAGTTCTCCGGGGACGCGAAGAATTTCCTGCAAGGCCAGCATGTCGAAGTGGCCAAGGCCATGTTCAATGTCGGCGTGCAAATGGCCGGTCGTCTTGCCGAGGGCGAGATGGAACACGACGAAGGCCCCCGCGTCCTGCACTGAACGCTGTCCCCCGCCGTTTTTTCAACCCAGACGAATATTCAGGCTCTGTGCTTGGCCCAGTTGGGCGGCGCGGGACAGTTGCTTGCGCGCCGCCCGGCTCAGCGGTTCCAGCCAACTGACCACGGTGTGGCTGCGGCCCAGGCGCAAGGCCTCGCAACTGAGCGCCAGGGCAGCGGCGTTGTCCTTCGCCTGCAGTAGCAGGATGCGCTCGCGGTTCAGGCCGGCGCGGCGCAGCCATTCATGGGTCAGGCTCGCCGGCGGAGCGATCAGGGTCAGCCAGCGGGCATCCTGTTCCTCGCTGAGCTCGCGGAGAATCGGTGCGAGCAGGGTCAGGCAGTGCCCCGGCAGGCCGCTGAGCGAAAGTTCGCTAAAGGCAGCGGGTTCCTCGATGGAGGCGCTGGAAGGGCTGTCGATGACATCGTCGAGCAAGGGTGCGCCGTTGCTGGCCCAGAACGCTTCCTGGAACAGTGGCAACTGGGCGCTGGGCAGCGAGTGGGAGGTCTGCATGGTATCTCCTGTCAGCGCCGGATCACGCCGACGCTCAAGCCTTCGATGATCAGTTCCTGCTCCTTCAGATCGACTTCGATCGGAGCGAACTCAGGGTTTTCCGCCAGCAGCCAGACCTTGCTGCCTTCGCGCTTGAAGCGTTTCACCGTGACCTCCTCGCCGATCCGCGCGACCACCACCTGGCCGTTGCGCGCTTCGCGGGTGACGTGGACGGCCAGCAGGTCGCCGTCGAGGATGCCGATGTCCTTCATGCTCATGCCGCGCACGCGCAACAGGTAGTCGGCGCGAGGATTGAAGAAGGCGGGATTGATACGGCAGGATTCCTCGATGTTCTGTTCGGCGAGGATCGGTGCGCCGGCGGCGACCCGTCCGATCACCGGCAGGCCCTCATCGTCGTTGGCGGCATGCGGTTCGAAGCCGGGAATGCGGATGCCGCGAGAGGCGCCCGGAGTCATTTCGATGGCGCCCTTGCGTGCCAGCGCCTTGAGGTGCTCCTCGGCGGCGTTCGGCGACTTGAAGCCGAGTTCCTGGGCGATTTCCGCCCGGGTCGGCGGAAAGCCGTGGTCTTCCAGGCAGCGCTTGATGAAGGAGAGGATCTCGGCTTGGCGGGGCGTCAGCTTCTGCATGTCGTCGCTCTGTGTTTTTATCCAGTGACTGGGATTATATACAGTGAGCGGGGCGTGGCAATGATTTTCCGCATGACATTTCGTCCTGCGTCACGATGAAGTTGGCCAGTGTCTTGCTTCCGTTTTTCGGGACTTCTCTGTAATTTTCCTGACTGGTGCGTCATCTGCCGCTTGACAAGGGATGTGGCTGAAACGTATGTTTCAAACAAGTGTTTGTCAGGCGGAGAAACCATGGCCCAGTCGGAAACCGTCGAACGCATTCTCGATGCGGCGGAACAGCTGTTCGCGGAAAAAGGCTTCGCCGAAACCTCGTTGCGTCTGATCACCAGCAAGGCCGGGGTCAACCTGGCGGCGGTGAATTATCACTTCGGTTCGAAGAAGGCGCTGATCCAGGCGGTGTTCTCGCGCTTCCTCGGGCCATTCTGCGCCAGCCTGGAAAAGGAGCTGGATCGTCGCCAGGCCAAGCCCGAGGCCCAGCACGCCACCCTGGAGGACCTCCTGCACCTGCTGGTGTCCCAGGCGATGGCGGTGAAGCCGCGCAGCGGCAACGACCTGTCGATCTTCATGCGCTTGCTCGGCCTGGCCTTCAGCCAGAGCCAGGGGCACCTGCGCAAGTACCTGGAGGAGGTCTACGGCAAGGTCTTCCGGCGCTACATGCTGCTGGTCAACGAGGCTGCGCCGAAGCTGCCGCCCATCGAGCTGTTCTGGCGCGTGCACTTCATGCTCGGCGCGGCCGCCTTCAGCATGTCGGGGATCAAGGCCCTGCGGGCGATGGCGGAAACCGATTTCGGCGTGAACACTTCCACCGAGCAGGTGATGCACCTGATGGTGCCGTTCTTCGCTGCCGGCATGCGCGCCGAGAGCGGCATCGACGATCCGCTGCTGGCCGGGGCGCAACTGCGCCCGCGGAACAAGACGCCCGCCAAGGCCTGATCGCAGACGGCGCCCCAGGGCGCCGTTTTCCTTTCTCCTTTCTCTGTGCTCCGGGCGGAACTCCATGCGCCGGGCCGGCTCCATTGGCAGGCGCGCGGTACCGCCCCGGGACTTAAGTCTTTCTGCCGGGTGCAGTACAGTGTGCGCTGTCTGAGGCCCGTGACGGCGGGCTTCGCTGATTTCCAGGCCATAGGACTCTTCATGCAAGGCTCTCTGATGCTCGACATCGGCGGCACCTGGCTGACCGCCGAGGACCGCCAAATCCTGCGCCACCCCGAGGTGGGCGGGCTGATCATCTTCGCTCGCAACATCGAGCATCCTGCCCAGGTTCGCGAACTGTGTGCGGCCATTCGCGCCATCCGTCCCGACCTGTTGCTGGCCGTCGACCAGGAAGGAGGGCGCGTGCAGCGCCTGCGCCAGGGCTTCGTGCGCCTGCCGGCGATGCGCGCGATCGCCGACAACCCCAATGCCGAAGAGCTGGCCGAGCATTGTGGCTGGCTGATGGCGACCGAGGTGCAGGCGGTCGGCCTCGACCTGAGTTTCGCGCCGGTGCTGGATCTCGACCACCAGCGCAGCGCCGTGGTCGGTAGCCGCGCCTTCGAGGGCGACCCGGAGCGTGCCGCGCTGCTTGCCGGTGCTTTCATTCGCGGCATGCATGCCGCCGGGATGGCCGCCACCGGCAAGCATTTTCCCGGTCACGGCTGGGCCGAGGCCGATTCCCATGTGGCGATTCCCGAAGACGCGCGCAGTCTCGAGGAAATCCGGCGCAGCGACCTGGTTCCGTTCGCCCGCCTGGCCGGACAGCTCGACGCGCTGATGCCGGCCCATGTCATCTATCCGCAGGTCGACCCGCAGCCCGCCGGCTTTTCCCGGCGCTGGTTGCAGGAGATCCTGCGCGGCGAGCTGAAGTTCGACGGGGTGATATTCAGCGACGACCTGTCGATGGCCGGCGCCCATGTGGTTGGCGACGCCGCCAGCCGCATCGAGGCCGCCCTGGCCGCGGGCTGCGACATGGGCCTGGTGTGCAACGACCGGGCTTCCGCCGAGCTGGCCCTGGCTGCCCTGCAACGCCTGAAGGTGACCCCGCCGTCGCGTCTGCAACGCATGCGTGGCAAGGGCTACGCGAATACCGACTATCGCCAGCAGCCGCGCTGGCTGGAAGCACTGTCCGCGTTGCGCGCTGCGCAACTGATTGATTGAGGGAGCTGTCGATGAGTGTCTACGCGATTATCGGAGGAACCGGCCTGACCCAGCTGGAAGGGCTGACGCTGAGCGAGTCCCTGCCGATCGAAACGCCGTATGGCGCGCCGTCCGCGCCGCTCCAGCGTGGCCGCTACGCCGGGCGCGAGGTGCTGTTCCTGGCACGTCACGGTCATCCGCACCGCTTCCCGCCGCACCAGGTGAACTACCGGGCCAATCTCTGGGCGCTGAAGCAGGCGGGTGCCGAGGCGGTGATCGCGGTCAACGCGGTGGGTGGCATCCATGCGGCGATGGGAACGGGGCACCTGTGCGTGCCGCACCAGTTGATCGACTACACCTCGGGACGCGAGCACACCTATTTCGCCGGCGATATCGAGCATGTCACCCATATCGACTTCAGCCACCCCTATGACGAGCCGTTGCGCCAGCGCCTGATCGAGGCGTTGCGTGCGTTGGGGCTGGCGCACAGCAGCCATGGGGTCTACGCCTGCACCCAAGGACCGCGCCTGGAAACGGTGGCGGAAATCGCCCGGTTGGAGCGGGACGGCAACGATATCGTCGGCATGACCGGCATGCCCGAGGCGGCACTGGCCCGCGAGCTGGACCTGCCCTACGCCTGCCTGGCGCTGGTGGTCAATCCCGCGGCGGGCAAGTCGGCGGGGATCATCACCATGGCCGAAATCGAACAGGCGTTGCACGATGGCATCGGCAAGGTGCGCGAGGTGTTGGCGCGGGTCCTGGCCGGCTAGGCGGCCATCGCAACGAAAAAAAGGCCGCTATTGCGGCCTTTTTCGCTATTGCGCAGGAGGTGCGGCGTCGAAGCCGCCTTCGACGGGGGGCGCGTCCGCCGGTGCCTGCTGTTCTTCCATTTCCATGGGATTGGGGGCGGCGGGACGGGCGCCGACCGGCACCACCTTGATCAGGATGCCCAGGCTCGGATGGTCGAGATAGGTCAGTTCGCCATTCTTCAGCCGCGTGCCCTGCCTGATGTGCTGGCTGCCGGCGAGGAAACCGTCGTCGCCGAAGCGATTGACCCAGAAATCGGCCTCCATGTCGACGAAGCGCACCTGGCTGAGGGTCAGCGTACCTTCCACCGGGAAATGATGATCCTGTTCCTGGCCTTCGCTGAGGGCGATCTTCGCCGGGGTCTCGCCGATGTCCTGGCGCCAGGCCTTGTGCAGCAGCACGGTGTAGCCGTTGTCCTGGCTGAGCTTGGCGAGCTGGTTGTCGAGCGCGGTGGCGCGCAGGGCGTCGCTGGCCAGCGGCTGTGCGCCGGTGGCCCAGTCGTCCGGGGCCGGCTGGCTGGACGGCACGGCATCGCCGGCCTGGCGGAACACCACCAGTTCCACCTGGTAGGGACCGCCGGCGAATGCCGCGGGGGCGGCCAGTGAGAGCAGCAGGGCAAGGCAACGGAACAAGCGCATAGGCTAATCCTTAGGTGGTTTGCGGTGTCAGGCGCTCGAACAGCGCCTCCAGGGTATTGAAGCGTTCTTCCGGTCGTTCCATGGGCACCTGGAAGCGGAACAGGGTTGCGCCTTCGAACTTGTAGCGGTTCGGTTGGCCCTGGATCAGCTTGATCAATACCAGCGGGTCGACCTGGGTATCGGCGGCAAATTCTATACGACCGCCCTGCGGTCCGGCATCGACCTTGAGTATTCCAAGTTTTTCCGCCTGCAGTTTCAGAAGGGTCAGGCGCATCAGGTTCTTCGCCGGATCGGGCAGGAGCCCGAAGCGGTCGATCATCTCCACCTGCAACTCGCGCAAACCTTCCTCGTCAGGGGCGTTGGCGATGCGCTTGTAGAGGATCAGCCGGGCATGCACGTCGGGCAGGTAATCCTCGGGGATCAGCGCAGGCACCCGCAGGTTGACCTCCGGCCCGCCGCCCAGTGGCTGCTCGAGGTTCGGTTGCTCGCCCTTGCGGATGGCCTTCACCGCCCGTTCGAGCATTTCCATGTAGAGGGTGAAGCCGACCGCCTGGATCTGCCCGCTCTGGCCGTCGCCGAGCAACTCGCCGGCGCCGCGGATCTCCAGGTCGTGGGTGGCGAGGACGAAGCCGGCGCCCAGGTCCTGGGCGTTGGCGATGGCTTCCAGGCGTTTCTCGGCGTCCGGGGTCATCTGACGGCGCGGCGGTGTCAGCAGGTAGGCGTAGGCCTGGTGGTGGCTGCGACCGACGCGGCCGCGCAACTGGTGCAACTGGGCCAGGCCGAACTTGTCGGCGCGCTCGATGAGGATGGTGTTGGCGCTGGGCACGTCGATGCCGGTCTCGATGATGGTCGAGGCCACCAGCACGTTGAAGCGCTTGTGGTAGAAGTCGCTCATCACCTGTTCCAGCTCGCGCTCGTGCATCTGTCCGTGGCCGATGCCGATGCGCGCCTCCGGGACCAGTTCGGCGAGGTCGCGGGCGCACTTCTCGATGGTCTTCACTTCGTTGTGCAGGTAGTACACCTGGCCGCCGCGCAGCAGTTCGCGGAGCAGCGCTTCCTTGATTACCGCGTTCTGCTGCTCCATGACGAAGGTGCGCACCGACAGGCGGCGCGCCGGCGGCGTGGCGATGATGGACAGGTCGCGCATGCCGGAGACGGCCATGTTCAGGGTCCGCGGGATCGGCGTGGCGGTGAGGGTGAGGATGTCCACTTCGCTGCGCAGGGCCTTGAGCTGCTCCTTCTGGCGCACCCCGAAGCGGTGTTCCTCGTCGATCACGACCAACCCCAGGTTGGCGAACTTCACGTCTTCCTGGAGCAGCTTGTGGGTCCCGATGAGGATGTCGATCTTGCCTTCGGCCAGTAGCCGTGCAGCGTTCTCGACTTCCTTGGCGCTCTTGAAGCGGCTCATCACCTCGACGCTCACCGGCCAGTCGGCGAAGCGGTCGCGGAAGCTGTTGTAGTGCTGCTGGGCGAGCAGGGTGGTGGGCACCAGCACCGCCACCTGCTTGCCGCTATGCACGGCGACGAACGCCGCGCGCATCGCCACTTCGGTCTTGCCGAAGCCGACGTCGCCGCAGACCAGGCGGTCCATTGGCCTGGGCGCGAGCATATCGGCGACCACTGCCTCGATGGCGCTTTGCTGGTCCGGCGTCTCCTCGAACGGGAAGCCGGCCGAGAAGGTCGCGTAGTCGGCCTGCGGATCCTTGAACGCGAAGCCTTCGCGGGCGGCGCGGCGGGCGTAGATGTCGAGCAGCTCGGCGGCGACGTCGCGGACCTGCTCGGCGGCCTTGCGCTTGGCCTTCTGCCAGGTTTCCGAGCCGAGCCGGTGCAACGGCGCCAGGGCGTCGTCGGCGCCGGTGTAGCGGGCGATCAGGTGCAGGTTGGCGACCGGCACGTAGAGCTTGGCGTCCTCGGCGTATTGCAGCATGAGGAATTCCGCCTGCTGGTTGTCCACCTCGAGGGTGATCAGGCCCAGGTAGCGGCCGACGCCATGGTCGATGTGCACCACCGGCGCGCCTTCGCGCAGCTCGGTGAGGTTCTTGATCACCGCGTCGCCGCCGTCGCGGGTCTTTTCCCGGCGCCGGCGCTGCATGACGCGCTGGCCGAACAGCGGGCTTTCGGCGACCAGGGCGAGGGCCGGATGGTCCAGCAGCAGGCCCTCGTCCAGCGGCGCGATGCTGATCGCCAGGCGTGCCTGGCTGGCGAGGAAGGCCGGCCAGCCGTCGACTTCCTCGGGGCGCAGCTTCAGTCGGGCCAGCAGCTCCAGCAGGACTTCCCGGCGTCCGGCCGATTCGGCGCAGAACAGTACGCGGCCGGGGAACTCCTCGATGAACCGGCGCAGCGCGGCCAGCGGCTCGGCGGCCTTGGCTTCGATCGCCAGGTTCGGCAGCGGCAGGGCCGGGAAGCGCTCGCGCCCGACGCCCGGCTCGACGTCCTCCTGGCTGGCGACCACCCGTGGCCAGTTCTTCAGCCGGGCGAAGCAGTCTTCCACCGGAAGGAACACTTCCGCCGGCGGCAGCAATGGCCGTTCCGGATCGACCCGGCGGTCCTCGTAGCGGCTGCGTACGTCATTCCAGAACTGCTCCGCGGCCTGTTCGATGCCGGGCAGGGAGAACACCTGGGTGTCTTGCGGCAGGTAGTCGAAGAGGGTCGCGGTTTCCTCGAAGAACAGCGGCAGGTAGTACTCGATTCCCGAGGGTGTCAAACCGCTGGCGAGGTCCTGGTAGATCGGGCAGCGCCGGTAGTCGACGTCGAAGCGCTCGCGGAAGCGGCCGCGGAAGCCGGTGACCGCTTCCTTGTTCAGGGGGAATTCGCGTGCCGGCAGCAGGCGGATCGACTCGACCTTGTCGATGGAGCGCTGGGTCTCCGGGTCGAAGGTGCGCAGGGTCTCGATCTCGTCGTCGAACAGGTCGATACGGAAGGGCAACTCGCTGCCCATCGGGAACAGGTCGATCAGCGCGCCGCGGACGGCGAACTCGCCGTGCTCGTAGACCGTGTCGACGCAGCGGTAGCCGGCGCCTTCCAGGCGCAGGCGCATCCGCTCGACGTCGAGTTTCTGGCCGACGTCGAGGACCAGGCTGCTGCCGAGCAGGAAGCGGGTCGGCGCCAGGCGGTGCAAGGCGGTGGAGATCGGCACCACCAGCACGCCGTGCTTGAGCTGCGGCAACTGGTAGAGGGCGGCGATGCGCTGGGAAATGATGTCCTGGTGCGGCGAAAAGACGTCGTAGGGCAGGGTTTCCCAATCGGGGAAATGCAATACCGGCAGGTCGGGGGCGAAGAACCGCAGTTCCTGTTCCAGGCGTTCGGCATTCTGGCTGTCGGCGGTCAGCAGCAGGGTGAAGCGCTTGGCGGAACTGGCGGCCTCGGCGACAGCCAGGCTCAGCGCGGCACCGGGGAGGTTGCCCCAGTGTTGCTTGCCGGCGCTGGCCGGCAGGCTGGGAAGACGCAGTACGGACACGGGCAAGCTGGGCTCCGGTCGGGAATTTGACCCGCCGGATTGTAACTTTCCCGACTGCTGGATGTCAGTCTTCCGACTGCTGCAGATTGCCGAGCCTGGCCGGCGCGGTCATAATGTAGCCCCTTTTTTCATCCCCTACATGTGGAAGGTATTGCCCGTGACTCAGAAGCCCGACCAGTGTCTCGGTGAATGGATCGATCGTGAAGCCATCGCGGAAGCCATGATCCCGCTGATTGGCCAGCTCTACCGCAATAACAATGTGGTGACCTCGATCCATGGCCGTGGTCTGATCAACCGCTCGGTGATCGCGATCATGAAGGCGCATCGTTTCGCCCGTCATCGCATGGCTGATGACGCCGAGCTGTCGGTTCACGAGACGTTCCCGATCCTCAAGGCGATGAGCGAGCTCAAGCTGGGCGCCGCTTCCGTCGATCTGGGCAAGATGGTCGCCAAGTTCAAGGCAGAAGGTAACGGCCGCAGCATCGAGGACTTCGTCAAGGCCGAGCTGGCCGAGGTGGTCGGCAAGCAGAACGGCGATGCCCGCGAAGGCACCGACGTCGTGCTCTACGGCTTCGGCCGCATCGGCCGCCTGCTGGCGCGCATCCTGATCGAGAAGACCGGCGGCGGCGACGGCCTGCGCCTGCGCGCGATCGTCGTGCGCAAGGGTGCCGAGAACGACCTGGTCAAGCGGGCCAGCCTGCTGCGTCGGGACTCGGTGCACGGTCCGTTCGACGGCACCATCACCATCGACGAACAAAACAACACGCTGACCGCCAACGGCAACCTGATCCAGGTGATCTACTCCAACGATCCGGCGTCGATCGACTACACCCAGTACGGCATCAAGAACGCCCTGCTGGTCGACAACACCGGCAAGTGGCGCGACGCCGAAGGCCTCGGCCAGCACCTGAAGTGCCCGGGGATCGATCGCGTGGTCCTTACCGCTCCGGGCAAGGGTGCGCTGAAGAACATCGTGCACGGTATCAACCACACCGACATCGGCGCCGACGACAAGATCATCTCGGCCGCCTCCTGCACCACCAACGCCATCGTGCCGGTGCTGAAGGCCGTCAACGACCAGTACGGCATCGTCAACGGTCACGTCGAGACCGTTCACTCGTACACCAACGACCAGAACCTGATCGACAACTTCCACAAGGGCAGTCGTCGTGGCCGCAGCGCGCCGCTGAACATGGTGATCACCGAGACCGGTGCCGCCACCGCCGCGGCCAAGGCCCTGCCGGTGCTGAAAGGCAAGCTGACCGGCAATGCGATCCGTGTGCCGACGCCGAACGTGTCCATGGCGATCCTCAACCTGAACCTGGAAAAGGCCACCACCCGCGAAGAGATCAACGAGTACCTGCGCCAGATGGCCATGCACTCGGACCTGCAGAAGCAGATCGACTTCGTCAGCTCCCAGGAAGTGGTTTCCACCGACTTCGTCGGTTCGCGCCATGCCGGCGTGGTGGACGCCGAGGCGACCATCTGCAACGACAACCGTGTCGTCCTGTACGTGTGGTACGACAACGAGTTCGGCTACAGCTGCCAGGTAGTGCGCGTGATGGAAGACATGGCTGGGGTCAACCCGCCGGCCTTCCCGCGTTGATGCGCAAGGCGTAGAGGAAAACGGGAGCTCTCGGGCTCCCGTTTTTCATTTCTGTGGATAACCAGAACAAGAAACTACTCACTTCGATTTAGGGTTTTTCAATGGATGGTCAACATCTGCACCAGGGCGAGCTGAAGCGTGGCCTGAAGAATCGCCACATCCAGTTGATCGCGCTGGGCGGGGCGATCGGCACCGGGCTGTTCCTCGGCTCGGCGGGCGTCATCAAGACGGCCGGCCCGTCGATGATCCTCGGTTACGCCATTGGCGGCTTCATCGCCTTCCTGATCATGCGCCAGCTCGGCGAGATGATCGTCGAGGAGCCGGTGGCCGGCTCCTTCAGTCACTTCGCACACAAGTACTGGGGCGGATTCGCCGGTTTCCTTTCCGGCTGGAACTACTGGGTGCTGTACATCCTGGTGGGCATGTCGGAGCTGACCGCGGTGGGCAAGTACATCCAGTATTGGTGGCCGGACGTGCCGACCTGGGCGACGGCGGCGGCGTTCTTCGTGCTGATCAACGCGATCAACCTGGCCAACGTGAAAGCCTTCGGCGAGACCGAGTTCTGGTTCGCGATCATCAAGGTAGCGGCGATCGTCGGCATGATCCTGCTCGGTATCTACCTGCTGGTCGGCGGCGGTGGCGGACCGCAAGCCTCGGTGAGCAACCTGTGGGACCGCGGCGGCTTCTTCCCCAACGGTCTCAGCGGCCTGGTGATGACCCTGGCGATCATCATGTTCTCCTTCGGGGGGCTGGAGTTGGTGGGTATCACCGCCGCCGAGGCGTCCGAGCCGCGGAAGGTGATCCCGAAGGCGATCAACCAGGTGATCTACCGGATCCTGATCTTCTATATCGGCGCCCTGGCGGTGCTGCTCTCGCTGTATCCATGGGACCAGTTGGTGGAGACCATCAACGCTTCCGGCGACGACTACAGCGGCAGCCCGTTCGTGCAGATCTTCTCGTTGATCGGCAGCGGCACCGCGGCCAACATCCTCAACTTCGTAGTACTCACCGCGGCATTGTCGGTCTACAACAGCGGCGTCTACTGCAACAGCCGGATGCTCTACGGCCTGGCCGCCCAGGGTGACGCGCCGAAGGTGCTGATGTCGGTGGACCGCCGGGGCGTGCCGGTGCTGTCGATCCTGGTCTCGGCGCTGATCACCTTCCTCTGCGTGATCGTCAACTACGTATTGCCGCACAAGGCGCTGGAGCTGCTGATGTCGCTGGTGGTGGCGGCGCTGGTGATCAACTGGGCGATGATCAGCCTGTCGCACCTGAAGTTCCGCGCGGCGATGAAGCGCCAGGGCGTGGACACCTTCTTCAAGGCGCTCTGGTCGCCGTTCAGCAACTACCTGTGCCTGGCCTTCGTGTTGTTCATCCTTGGCATCATGCTGATGATCCCCGGGATCAACATCTCGGTGTACGCCATTCCATTCTGGCTGCTGCTGATGTGGTTGTGCTACCGGGTCAAGCTGTCGCTGGCGGAAAGGCGCGGGCTCGGCCAGCAGGCCTGAGCCTGCGGGTGGCGCAGGACGGGAGCTTCGGCTCCCGTTTTTCATTTCGCACGGGCATATTTTTCTGTCGTTTTCTGTTACGCGTTTCAAGACCCGGTGTGCGGCTTGGGTGGCTCCCGGGGAGGTGGCTCTTTATAATCCCGTGGTTACCTTGCGGGGCCATTCATCAATCGTGCCAATTCAGTACGTTGCGCGCGATGATGGTCATTTTCTGACTTGGGCCTCGTCTTTTCTGTCCACGACCACTAGGCACTAGACATGATCAAGATAAAACGTGGCCTGGACCTGCCCATCAGCGGCGCCCCCGAACAGCGCATCGAGGCAGCACGCCCGGTACGCAGCGTGGCGTTGATCGGTTTCGACTACCACGGCATGAAGCCGACCATGGCGGTGCAGGTAGGCGACCGGGTGAAGCTGGGGCAGGTGCTGTTCACCGACAAGAAGAATCCCTCCGTCAGCTATACCGCACCCGGCGCCGGTGTGGTCAGTGCCATCCATCGTGGCGAGAAGCGCGTCCTGCAATCGGTGGTCATCGATCTCGACGGCGACGAGCAACTGGAGTTCGCCCGTTATCCCGCTGACAAACTCGCCACGCTGAGCGCCGAGCAGGTCCGCGACAACCTGTTGCAGTCGGGCCTGTGGACCGCGCTGCGGACCCGGCCGTTCAGCAAGGTGCCCGATCCCGAGTCCAGCCCCAGTTCGATTTTCGTCACTGCCATCGATACCCAGCCGCTGGCCGCCGATCCGCAGGTGGTTATCGCGGAGCAGGGCGAGGCCTTCCAGGCCGGGCTGACGGTGCTCGGGCGCCTGGCCCGGGTGTTCCTGTGCAAGGCGGAAGGCGTTTCGCTACCCGGCGAGGCGCTCTCCGGCGTGACCGCGCAAGCATTCTCCGGTCCGCATCCGGCGGGCCTGCCCGGCACCCATATCCACTTCCTTGACCCGGTGGGTGCCGGCAAGAGCGTGTGGAACCTGAACTACCAGGACGTGATCGCCATCGGCAAGCTGTTCACGACCGGGCAATTGTGGACCGAGCGGGTGATCGCCCTGGCCGGTCCGGTGGTGGAAAAGCCGCGTCTGGTGCGCACCCGCTTGGGCGCCAACCTCGACGAACTGGCCGCCGGCCAGTTGCAGCCGGGCAACAACCGGCTGATCTCCGGCTCCGTGCTGGGCGGTCGCACCGCCCATGGCGCCTACGCCTACCTGGGGCGCTACCACCTGCAGTTGTCCTGTCTCAAGGAGGGCGACCAGCGCGAGTTCCTCCACTACCTGCGCGCCGGGGTGGAAAAGCATTCGCTGCTCAACGTGTTCGTCTCCAGGCTGCTCGGCGGCAAGCGCTTCGCCTTCACCACCAGCACCAACGGCAGCCCACGGGCGATGGTGCCGGTAGGTAACTACGAGGCGGTGATGCCGCTGGATATCCTGCCGACTCAATTGCTGCGCTACCTGATCGTCGGCGACACGGAAATGGCCCAGAAGCTCGGCGCCCTGGAACTCGACGAAGAGGACCTGGCGCTGTGCAGCTACGTCTGCGCCGGCAAGTACGAATACGGCCCGATTCTGCGGGACAATCTGGCACGCATCGAGCAGGAGGGCTGAGCCATGGGTTTGCGTAACCTGCTCGACAAGGTCGAGCATCATTTCGAGAAGGGCGGGCGCTACGAGAAGTGGTACCCGCTGTACGAAGCCGTGGACACCTTCCTCTATCGTCCGGGCAGCGTCACCCGCACCACTGCACACGTGCGCGACGGCATCGACCTGAAGCGCATGATGATCATCGTCTGGCTGTGCACCTTCCCGGCGATGTTCTTTGGCATGTACAACGTCGGCCACCAGGCCAACCTGATCTTCGCCCAGAGCCCCGATCTGTTGAGCGCCCAGGATGGCTGGCGCTTCGCCCTGATCGGCGCGCTGGCCGGGTTCGACCCGAACAGCCTGTGGGATTGCCTGGTCCAGGGCGCCGCGTACTTCCTGCCGGTGTACCTGACCACCTTCATCGTCGGCGGTTTCTGGGAGGTGCTGTTCGCCAGCATCCGCCGCCACGAGGTCAACGAAGGCTTCTTCGTCACCTCGGTGCTGTTCGCCCTGACCCTGCCGCCGTCCGTCCCGTTGTGGCAGGTAGCCCTGGGGATCAGCTTCGGCGTGGTGCTGGGCAAGGAAGTGTTCGGCGGCACCGGGAAGAACTTCCTCAATCCGGCACTGGTCGGCCGGGCCTTCCTGTTCTTCGCCTACCCGGCGCAGATGTCCGGCGACGCGGTATGGACCTCGGTGGACGGCTTCGCCGGCGCCACCTCGCTGAGCCTGGCCGCCGCCGGCGGCGTGGACAACATCCTCGGCCACGGCTTGACCTGGATGGATGCCTTCCTCGGCCACATGCAGGGTTCGATGGGCGAGACCAGCACCCTGGCGATCTTCATCGGCGGCGCCGTGCTGCTGCTGACCCGCATCGCCTCCTGGCGCATCGTCGCCGGGGTGATGCTGGGGATGGTCGCCATGAGCTACCTGTTCAACGCCATCGGCTCGGCCAGCAACCCGATGTTCGCCATGCCCTGGTATTGGCACCTGGTCACCGGCGGCTTCGCCTTCGGCATGATCTTCATGGCCACCGACCCGGTCTCGGCGTCCATGACCGATACCGGCAAGTGGCTGTTCGGCGCCCTGATCGGAGTGATGGTCATGCTGATCCGGGTGGTCAACCCGGCGTTCCCGGAAGGCATGATGCTGGCGATCCTGTTCGCCAACCTGTTCGCACCGCTGATCGACCATTTCGTCGTTCAGGCCAACATCAAGCGGAGGCTGGCGCGCAATGGCTAATCAAGAATCCACCACCCGCACACTGCTGGTAGCCCTGGTGGTGTGCCTGGTCAGCTCGGTGTTCGTCGCCGGCGCGGCGGTGGCGCTGAAGCCGACCCAGGCGGAAAACCGCCTGCTCGACAAGCAGCGCAGCATCCTCGCCATCGCTGGTCTCGGCGAGCCGGGCATGTCCGGCAAAGAGGTCAAGGCGCTGTTCGACAGTCGCATCACCGCCAAGGTGGTCGATCTGCAGAGCGGCACCTTCAGCGATGCCCAGGACCCGCTCGGCTACGACCCGCTGAAAGCGGCCAAGGACCCGGCGCTGTCGGATGCGCTGCCCGCCGCCGAGGACATCGCCTCGATCAAGCGCCGCGAGCGCTATACCACGGTCTACCTGGTGGAGACCGACGGCAAGCTCGACACCCTGATCCTGCCGGTGCGCGGCTACGGTCTGTGGTCGACCCTCTACGGCTTCCTGGCGCTCAAGGGCGACCTCAACACGGTCGCCGGCTTCGGCTTCTACCAGCATGGCGAGACCCCCGGTCTCGGCGGCGAGGTCGACAATCCGAAATGGAAGGCGCTGTGGGTCGGCAAGACCCTCTACGACGCCCAGGGCGATCTTGCCGTACAGATCATCAAGGGCTCGGTGGACCCGCAATCGGCGAAGGCGACCCACCAGGTCGACGGCCTGGCCGGCGCCACCCTGACCAGCAAGGGTGTCGACAACCTGCTGCATTTCTGGCTCGGCAAGGACGGTTTCGACGCCTTCCTCGCCAATCTGCGCAAAGGGGAGGCGTGATGGCTGCTCAACCCACGATCCGCGAAGTCCTGTTCAATCCGGTCTTCCAGAACAATCCGATCGGCCTGCAGATCCTCGGGATCTGCTCGGCGCTGGCGGTAACCTCGAACCTGAAGACCGCTACCGTCATGGCCATCGCCCTGACCCTGGTGACCGGCTTCTCCAACCTGTTCATCTCGATGATCCGCCGGCAGATTCCCAGCTCGATCCGGATGATCGTGCAGATGGTGATCATCGCCTCGCTGGTGATCGTCGTCGACCAGGTGCTCAAGGCCTATGCCTATAGCCTGAGCAAGCAGCTCTCGGTGTTCGTCGGGCTGATCATCACCAACTGCATCGTGATGGGCCGCGCCGAAGCCTTCGCCATGGCCAACCCGCCGCTCGTGTCGTTCTTCGACGGCATCGGCAACGGTCTCGGCTACAGCGCCATGCTGCTGGTGCTCGGCTTCGTCCGCGAGCTGTTCGGCGCCGGCAAGCTCTACGGCATCAGCGTGTTGCCGACGGTCAACGATGGCGGCTGGTACCAGCCGAACGGCCTGCTCCTGCTGCCGCCTTCGGCGTTCTTCCTGATCGGCCTGATCATCTGGGCCCTGCGGACCTGGAAGAAAGACCAGGTCGAGGCCCCGACCTACAAGATGGCCCCGCAGGTATCCAGCAAGGAGGCTTACTGATGGAGCACTACATCAGCCTGTTCGTGAAGGCCGTGTTCGTCGAGAACATGGCGCTGGCGTTCTTCCTCGGCATGTGTACCTTCATCGCCATCTCGAAGAAGGTGGAGACCGCCATCGGCCTGGGTATCGCGGTGATCGTGGTGCAGACCATCACCGTGCCGGCCAACAACCTGATCTACACCTACCTGCTCAAGGACGGCGCGCTGGCCTGGGCCGGGCTGCCCGAGGTGGACCTGAGCTTCCTCGGCCTGCTCAGCTACATCGGGGTGATCGCCGCCATCGTGCAGATCCTCGAGATGCTCCTCGACAAGTACGTACCCAGCCTCTACAACGCGTTGGGCGTGTTCCTGCCGCTGATCACGGTGAACTGCGCGATCATGGCCGGCTCGCTGTTCATGGTCGAGCGCGACTACAACCTTGCCGAGAGCACGGTGTACGGCGTCGGCTCGGGCTTTTCCTGGGCGCTGGCGATCGCCGCGCTGGCGGGTATCCGCGAGAAGCTCAAGTACAGCGACGTCCCCGAGGGCCTGCAGGGCCTGGGGATTACCTTCATCACCATCGGCCTGATGTCGTTGGGCTTCATGTCGTTCTCCGGCGTGCAGTTGTAAGGAGAGGCCCGTGATCGGATTCGAGATTTTCCTGGCCATCGGCATGTTCACCGCCATCGTCCTGGGCCTGGTGGCGATCATCCTGGTCGCCCGCGCCAAGCTGGTGTCGAGTGGCGACGTGACCATCCAGATCAACGGCGAGCACAGCCTGACCGTGCCGGCCGGCGGCAAGCTGCTGCAAACCCTGGCGGCGAACAACGTGTTCCTGTCTTCCGCCTGCGGCGGCGGCGGCACCTGCGCGCAGTGCAAATGCGTGGTGGTCGAGGGCGGCGGCGAGATGCTGCCCACCGAGGAGTCGCACTTCACCCGGCGCCAGGCGAAGGAAGGCTGGCGCCTGTCGTGC
Organism: Pseudomonas sp. P20; assembly: GCF_016463925.1. Lineage (NCBI taxonomy): Bacteria > Pseudomonadati > Pseudomonadota > Gammaproteobacteria > Pseudomonadales > Pseudomonadaceae > Pseudomonas > Pseudomonas sp. P20. Next base: position 122,974 of record NZ_JAEMVM010000002.1, read on the forward strand.
CAGACGCCGGTCAAGCAGGATATGCAGATCCGCGTGCCTGAAGAGGTCTTCGGGGTGAAGAAATGGGAGTGCACGGTGGAGTCCAACCCCAACGTCGCCACCTTCATCAAGGAACTCACCCTGCGCCTGCCGGACGGCGAGAGCGTGGACTTTCGTGCCGGCGGCTACGTGCAGCTGGAATGCCCGCCGCACGTGGTCGAGTACAAGGACTTCGATATCCAGTCGGAATATCGCGGCGACTGGGACAAGTTCAACATGTGGCGCTACGTGTCGAAGGTCGACGAGACGGTGATCCGCGCCTACTCGATGGCCAACTACCCGGAAGAGAAGGGCGTGGTCAAGTTCAACATCCGCATCGCCTCGCCACCGCCAGGCAGCGACCTGCCGCCGGGGCAGATGTCGTCCTGGGTGTTCAACCTCAAGCCGGGCGACAAGGTCACCGTGTACGGGCCGTTCGGCGAGTTCTTCGCCAAGGACACCGAGGCCGAGATGGTCTTCATCGGCGGCGGCGCCGGCATGGCGCCGATGCGTTCGCACATCTTCGACCAGTTGCGCCGGCTCAAGTCGAACCGCAAGATCAGCTTCTGGTACGGCGCGCGCTCGCTGCGCGAGGCCTTCTATACCGAGGAGTACGACCAGCTGCAGGCGGAGAACCCCAACTTCCAGTGGCACCTGGCGCTGTCCGACCCGCAGCCGGAGGACAACTGGACCGGCCTGACCGGTTTCATCCACAACGTGCTGTTCGAGAACTACCTGAAGGACCACCCGGCGCCCGAGGACTGCGAGTTCTACATGTGCGGCCCGCCGATGATGAATGCCGCGGTGATCAAGATGCTCACCGACCTGGGCGTGGAGCGCGAGAATATCCTGCTGGACGATTTCGGTGGCTGAGCGTTTCCGTCCGCTTGCCATGGCCGGACTGGCAGCGCTGGCGCTGGTCCTGGCCGGTTGCGGCGACACCCTGGAAAGCTTCGGCGGCCCGACCATGGGCAGCACCTATTCGATCAAGTACGTGCGCGGCGCCTCGGCGCCCGACGTCCAGACGGTGAAAGCCGCGGTGGAGGCGATCCTCGCCGAGGTCGACCGGCAGATGTCCACCTACCGCGACGATTCCCTGGTCTCGCGTTTCAATGCGCTGCCGGCGCAGTCCTGCATGGAGCTGCCGCCACCGATGCTGGAGTTGCTGCGCTACGGCGGCGAGTTGTCGGAACAGAGCCAGGGCGCCTTCGACATGACCGTCGAGCCGCTGATGAACCTCTGGGGCTTCGGTCCGCAGGCGCGGGTGGAGAAGGTTCCCAGCGCCGAGCAGATCGCCGCGGTGCGCCGTGACGTCGGCCATCGACACCTGCGCATCGACGGCCAGCGCCTGTGCAAGGACGCCGCCGTACAGCTGGACTTCGACAGCATCGCCGCTGGCTATACGGTGGACGCGGTAGGCGAACGCCTGAAGGAGCTTGGCGTGCGCAGCTACCTGGCGGAAATCACCGGCGAGTTGAAAGCCGAAGGGCGCAAGCCGGACGGCACGCCCTGGCGCATCGCTATCGAAGCGCCGCGCGAGGGCCAGCGGGTCGCCCAGCAGGTACTGGCGCTGGACGGCTACGGCGTCTCGACCTCGGGCGATTACCGCAACTATTTCGAAGAGAACGGCCAGCGCTATTCGCACACCTTCGACCCGCGCACCGGCGCGCCGATCGACCATCACCTGGCTTCGGTCACGGTGATCGATCCGTCGACGCGCAACGCCGACGGCCTGTCGACCCTGCTGATGGTGCTCGGTCCGGAGGAGGGCTACCGTTTCGCCGAGAAGCACCGACTGGCGGCGCTGTTCGTCAGTCGCCAGGGCAACGGTTTCGACAGCCGCACCACGCCACGCTACGAGCAACTGTTCGGCAACCAAGGAGAACGTCCATGACCTGGCTACTGGTCTTCGTCATCATGCTGCTGGTGGTCTTCGGCATGTCCATCGGCGTCATCATGGGCCGCAAGCCGATCGCCGGTTCCTGCGGCGGCATCGCCAACCTGGGGATCGAGAAGGAATGCTCGATCTGCGGCGGCGACCGGCAGAAATGCGAGGAAGCCAACCGCGACGAATCTGTAGTGCCCGGAAAACTCGCCTACGACGCGACCAAACGCTAATGTGCGACATTTCGCACAGGGCGTAACATATGCCCGCCTCGAGGTCGGACCGAGCCTTGCCCGGCGAATGCCGTCGTTCGCACCGACCCGATGATCGAATCGATCCGCCGCGCACATGTTGTGCAGCGGCTTTGCCGGAGGCGCCAGTGGGCGCCTCGGCCTGTTCTGAGGAGTACGCATGGCTGTCTACAACTACGACGTGGTGATTTTGGGCACGGGTCCGGCGGGCGAAGGGGCGGCGATGAACGCCTCCAAGTACGGACGCAAGCTGGCGGTAGTCGACAGCCGTCGCGTGGTCGGAGGCAACTGCACGCACCTCGGCACCATTCCTTCCAAGGCCCTGCGCCACTCGGTGAAGCAGATCATCGAGTTCAACACCAACCCGATGTTCCGCCAGATCGGCGAGCCGCGCTGGTTCTCCTTCCCCGACGTGCTGAAGAGCGCCGACCGGGTGATCTCCAAGCAGGTCGCTTCGCGTACCGGCTACTACGCGCGCAATCGCATCGACATGTTCACCGGCACCGCCAGCTTCGTCGACGAACGCACCGTCGAAGTGGTGACGCCGAGCGGCGCGGTGGAGCGCCTGGTCGCCGACCAGTTCGTGATCGCCACCGGCTCGCGCCCGTATCGTCCTTCGGACATCAATTTCAACCACCCGCGGGTCTACGACAGCGACACCATCCTGTCCCTGAGCCACACCCCGCGCCGGCTGATCATCTACGGAGCCGGGGTGATCGGCTGCGAATACGCGTCGATCTTCAGCGGCCTGGGCGTGCTGGTGGACCTGATCGATACGCGCGACCAGTTGCTCAGCTTCCTCGATGACGAGATTTCCGATGCGCTGAGCTACCACCTGCGCAACAACAACGTGCTGATCCGCCACAACGAGGAGTACGAGCGCGTCGAGGGGCTGGACAACGGTGTCATCCTGCACCTGAAGTCGGGCAAGAAGATCAAGGCGGACGCGCTGCTCTGGTGCAACGGCCGGACCGGCAACACCGACAAGCTCGGCCTGGAGAACGTCGGCATCAAGGTCAACAGCCGTGGCCAGATCGAGGTGGACGAGAACTACCGCACTTCGGTGAGCAACATCTTCGCCGCTGGCGACGTGATCGGCTGGCCGAGCCTGGCCAGCGCTGCCTACGACCAGGGCCGCTCGGCCGCCGGCAACATCGTCGAGAGCGACAGCTGGCGCTTCGTCAACGATGTGCCGACCGGCATCTACACCATTCCGGAGATCAGCTCGATCGGCAAGAACGAAAGCGAACTGACCGCGGCGAAGATTCCCTACGAAGTGGGCAAGGCGTTCTTCAAGGGCATGGCCCGGGCGCAGATTTCCAACGAGCCGGTGGGCATGCTGAAGATCCTGTTCCATCGCGAGACCCTGGAGATCCTCGGCGTGCACTGCTTCGGCGACCAGGCTTCGGAAATCGTCCATATCGGTCAGGCGATCATGAACCAGCCGGGCGAGCTGAATACCCTGAAGTACTTCGTCAACACCACCTTCAACTACCCGACCATGGCGGAAGCCTATCGGGTAGCGGCGTTCGACGGCCTCAACCGGCTTTTTTGAAGGACTCCGGCCGGCGGCCTGAGCCGGCCGGAGGGGATGTGCTCAGCGATTCCCGAGGGTGGCGCTGGCCAAACCGGGAAAGTCTGTGATCAGGCTGTCCACGCCGAAGTCGGCGAGCCGGCGCATCAGCGCCGGTTCGTTGACCGTCCACACCGAGACGTGAAGCCCCTGGCGCTGGGCCTTGAGCAGGCGTTCCGGGGTGCATAGGGTCCAGTTCAGGGCGAGCAGGGCACAGCCATAGTGCTGGGCGACCTTCAGCGGGTCGAGCCAGGCGTATTCGGCGACCAGCCCGCGCGACAGCTCTGGGGTCAGTTCGTTGAGGGCCTTGAGCACGGTCCGCGAACCGCTGGTGACGGTGACCTTGTCGCGGTTGCCGAAGCGCTCGGTCAGCTCCCTGATCCGCGTTACCGTCCGCGCCGCGCGTTCGCGCGAGGCGCTCTTCACTTCCAGCTGCCAGTGCTCGAACGGGCACTTCTCGAACAGCTCCTCCAGCCGCGGGATCGGCGTCGGCCGTACCCAGCCGGGGCCGCCCTTGCGCGCGTCGTAGGTGACCAGGGTGGCCGCGTCGTGTTCGGCGACCTTGCCGCGGCGGCCGGTGGTGCGCTTCAGGGTCGGGTCGTGGATCACCATCAGTTCGCCGTCGCGGGACAGGTGCAGGTCCAGTTCGCAACGGTTGACGCCATGCTCCAGGCAGCGCTGGAAGCTGGCCAGGGTGTTTTCCGGCGCTTCGCCCTTGGCGCCGCGATGTCCATAGATGAGAGTCACTTTGGCTCCTTGTTCGAGGGTTGCGCGGGATTCCGCGGCCGATGATGGCGAACGCTGTCGAGCACCCGGCCGCTTTCGAAATATACCGAGAAGTCGCGGTAATCCCAGCGCACGATGGGCGGCTGGCCGACCGCGGGATGTTCCTCGTCGGCCAGGCCGAAGCGTTGCAGCACGGCTTCGCGGCTTTCGCCGTGCGCGGGCAGGGCGACCCGGGTATCGCCCTGGGCGCCCAGCGGAATGCTCAGGGTGTCGGCGAACAGCGGCGGGGCGAGGAGGAGGGAGCACAGCAGTAGCGAACGGAGCATCGGCACATCTCAGGTCGAAGAAGGTTTCAGGTCGAAGAAGGTTGGCCCGGCTCGCCGAGCGGGCCCTGTCCGGCCCGTGCCAGGCGGCGCTGCTGGGCCTGCTTCTGGAGGATATGCCGGGCCAGCAACTGGCGCTGTGCGTCGCTCAACGCTTCGAACTCGGTGCCGATCTCGAATTCGTCGTCGTGTGGCTGGGCGTGGATTACCCGGGCCCGCAGTTCGAGGCCGAACCCCTGCGGCAACAGGACCATGCGCAGGACGAGCAACTGGCCGACCGGCAATGCGCGGTCGTGGCGGAAGCTGACTCCCCCCTCGGACAGGCTGACCTTGCGCGGTTCGCCGATCTCCTTGAGCAGGCTCTGCACCATGACCTGGCCAAGCAGGTCGATGCGCTTGTTCATCACCTTCAGGTAGTTGGCCAGCGTGCGGTCGCGTTCGCTGATGTGGCGCAGAAGGTGCTGCGACTCGTAATCCATCAGGTGGAGGTCGCTGAGCAGGCTGAACAGGGTGGCCCCCGGCCCGCTCTCCAGGCCGTCTTCGACGGCCCCGGCAGGGCGAAATTCCAGTGCGAGGGTATCTTCGATACGGTAGTATTCGCGGCGGTCATCCGCGTCACGAGTGGACATGGCGAACCCACGGCGGCAGTGATGGTCAGAGTGTAAGGCCGCCGGCGATGCCTCGCCACTTCGCCATCCCGACGCATCCATTTTCTGCCAGCTAAGGGCGACATGTTCAGACCCCTGTCCGTTTTCATCGGCACGCGCTATACGCGGGCCAAACGTCGCAGCCATTTCGTCTCCTTCATTTCGCTGACCTCGATGATCGGCCTGGCACTGGGCGTGCTGGTGATGATCGTGGTGCTCTCGGTGATGAACGGCTTCGATCGCGAAATGCGTACCCGCATCCTCGGCATGGTGCCGCAGGCCACCGTCGAGTCGTACCAGCCCATCGATGACTGGCGCGCCCTGGCCGAGAAGGTCAAGGCCCACGAGCATGTCACCGCGGTAGCGCCGTTCACCCAGATGCAGGGCATGCTCAGCGCCAATGGCGCGGTGCAGACGGTGATGGTCGATGCGGTCGATCCGCTGGAAGAGGCCAAGGTCTCGATCATTCCCGATTTCTTCAAGCAGGGCTCGCTGGCGGAACTCAAGGCCGGCGGCTTCGGCATCGTCATCGGCCAACTGGCGGCGCAGAAGCTCGGCGTCGGCATCGGCGACAAGGTCACCCTGATCCTCCCCGAGGTGGCGGTCACCCCGGCCGGGGTATTCCCGCGGATGAAGCGTTTCACCGTGGTCGGCACCTTCCGCGTCGGCGCCGGCGAACTGGATGGCGGCCTGTCGCTGATCCACCTGGAAGACGCCGCGCGCCTGCAGCGCTGGAAGACCAACCAGGTACAGGGGCTGCGCCTGAAGCTCGACGACCTGTTCCAGGCGCCGCGGGTGGCCTGGGAGATCGCCCGGACCCTGACCGACAATGACTTCTACGCCCGCGACTGGACGCGCAGCCACGGCAACCTGTACCAGGCCATCCGCATGGAAAAGACCATGATCGGCCTGTTGCTGCTGCTGATCGTCGCGGTCGCCGCGTTCAACATCATTTCCACCCTGGTGATGGTGGTCACCGACAAGAAGTCGGACATCGCCATCCTTCGTACCCTCGGCGCCACGCCGGGGCAGATCATGGCTACCTTCATGGTCCAGGGCACGGTGATCGGGGTGATCGGCACGCTGGTCGGCGGGGTCCTCGGGGTGGTCGCGGCGCTCAACGTCAGCGCCTGGATTTCCGCCCTGGAAAAGCTGCTGGGCCACCAGTTCCTCGCGTCCGACGTGTACTTCATCGATTACCTGCCGTCGCAACTGATGCTCGACGATGTCGTGCTGGTCTGCGGCGCGGCCCTGGTCCTCAGCTTCTTCGCCACTTTGTATCCAGCCTGGCGTGCGGCGCGCACCCAGCCTGCGGAGGCTTTGCGTTATGAATGACAAGTCGGTGCTGAGTTGCCGCAACCTGAGCAAGAGCTACGACGAGGGGCCGCAATCGGTGCAGGTGCTGTCCGGCGTCGAGTTGAACCTGCTGCCTGGGGAGCGGGTGGCTATCGTCGGCAGCTCCGGTTCGGGCAAGAGCACCTTGCTGAACATGCTCGGCGGCCTGGACACGCCCTCCGCCGGCAGCGTCTGGCTCGCCGGCGAGGAACTCTCGGCGCTGAACGAGACGGCCCGCGGGCTGCTGCGCAACCGCGCGCTGGGCTTCGTCTACCAGTTCCACCACCTGTTGCCGGAGTTCACCGCCCTGGAGAACGTCTGCATGCCGCTGTTGATCGGCCGCACGCCGATCGCGGAAGCCCGCCAGCGGGCGGCCGAGCTGCTGGAGCGGGTCGGGCTGGGTCATCGCCTGTCGCACAAGCCGGCCGAGCTGTCCGGCGGCGAGCGCCAGCGGGTGGCGATCGCCCGCGCGCTGGTCAACCGTCCGCAGCTGGTACTGCTCGACGAGCCCACCGGCAACCTTGACCAGCATACCGCCCAGGGTATCCAGGAGCTGATGCTGGAACTGAGCCGTTCGTTGCAGACCTCGTTCCTGGTGGTAACCCACGATCTCCAGCTGGCCGGGCACATGGATCGCATCCTGCGCCTGGAAGAAGGCCGACTGATCGCCGCGTAGCGGGGCGACGGCGTGCCCGCCGTCCGCTCCCGTCCGGCGAATCCCCCATCGACTCGGTGCATCCGCGACATGTTCAGACCGTTACCGTTCTTCATAGGCCTGCGCTACACCCGCGCCAAACGCCGCAACCACTACATCTCGTTCATCTCGCTGACCTCGATGATCGGCCTGGCGCTGGGCGTGCTGGCGATGATCATCGTGCTCTCGGTGATGAACGGCTTCCAGAAGGAAATGCGCACGCGGATCCTCGGCATGGTGCCGCATGCCACTATCAGCGCGACGCAGCCGCTGGACGACTGGCAGACCGTCGCCAACGCGGCGCTGCGGCACCGCGAGGTGGTCGGCGCGGCGCCGTTCGCCGAACTGCAGGGCATGCTGTCGTACAAGGGCAACATGCTGCCGGTGCTGGTCAACGGCATCGACCCGCAGGAGGAGCGCAAGGTTTCCATCATCGGCGAGCACATCGTCCAGGGCAGCCTGGACGACCTCAAGCCTGGCGAGTTCGGCATCGTCCTCGGCGAGATCACCGCGCGGCGCTTCCATGTCAATGTCGGCGACAAGCTGACCCTGATCGTCCCGGAAGCCACCAGTGCGCCGGGCGGCATCACTCCGCGCATGCAGCGCTTCACCATCGTCGCCCTGTTCAAGGTCGGCGCCGAACTGGACAACTCGCTGGCGCTGATCGACATCGCCGATGCCGGCCAGTTGCTGCGCCTGCAACCGGGCCAGGTGCCGAGCGTGCGCCTGGAACTGAAAGATCTCTACCAGTCGCCGCAGGTCGCCGCCAAGGTGGTCAAGGAGTTGGGGCAGGGCTTCAGGTCCAGCGACTGGACCAGGACCCAGGGCAGCCTGTTCAACGCGATGAAGATGGAAAAGACCATGATCGGCCTGCTCCTGCTGCTGATCATCGCGGTCGCCGCCTTCAACATCATCGCCACCCTGATCATGGTGGTCGCCGACAAGCGCACCGACATCGCGATTCTTCGTACCCTCGGCGCCACGCCGCGGCAGATCATGGCGATCTTCATGGTCCAGGGCACCGTCATCGGCGTGATCGGGACGGTCATCGGCGGGGTGCTCGGGGTGTTCGCGGCGTTGAACATCACCGGGATGATCGACCGCATCGAGCGGCTGGTCGGGCACAAGGTCTTCAGCTCGGACGTGTACTTCATCAACTACCTGCCTTCCGACCTGCAGGTGCTGGACGTGGTGCTGATCTGCAGCGCTGCATTGCTGATGAGCTTCCTCGCCACCCTGTACCCATCCTGGCGCGCGGCGCGGACACAACCGGCCGAGTCGCTGCGCTACGAGTGAGCGAGAAGGCCTGCGCCAGTCCCTGCACGGGGCGGACAAGGCCCACGAAAAAGCCGCCTTCGAGGCGGCTTTTTCATGTCCGGCGGATCACTTCGCGGCGACCCGTTCGCGACGTTGCCGGCAGCGTCGGCTCCAACTGCGCTGCACCCACCAGCGCCAGTAGAGCATCGTCAGCGCGTAGCCGAGGATGGCGGCGATGATGCCGCACACCACCGAACCGAGCAGGAAGGGCTGCCAGAGGCTGGACAGCTCCTGGCTGATCCATTCCCAGGTGAGATGGTCCGGCAGGGTGCGCGGCGGCACCTGCATCAACCAGGCGCCCAGCTTGTAGGTGCAATAGAAGACCGGGGGCATCGTGATCGGATTGGTCAGCCAGACCAATCCGACGGAGATTGGCAGATTGCTCCGAATCCACACCGCCAGACCGGCAGCCAGCAGCATCTGCATCGGCATCGGGATGAAGGCGGCGAACAGCCCGGCGGCCATGGCGCGCGATACCGAGTGGCGATTGAGATGCCAAAGGTTGGGATCGTGCGTCAACTTGCCGAGAAAGCGCAGCGACTTCTGCGAGCGGATGCTTTCCGGATCGGGCATGTAGCGCTTGAACAGGCGACGCGGCATGTGGGCTCTCGGTGGATATAGGCTTGCGTATTATGCCAAGCAAGATGACAGGATTTCGTTGCCCATTGTATGACCCCATGTGACATGTCGGGGAGCGGAGGGCACGCCACGGGGATGGGAGGAACCGTTCATGCGCCTGGGATTGCCAGCCCTCGCCGCGGGGCTGCTGGCCCTGCGCTTCCTGGCGGAATTGCCGTCGGTCGGCTGGCTGCTGGGCATGGCCGCCGCCGGACTGTTGCTGCTGTTCGGCCGGCTGTACTGGCTGGGGTTGTTCCTGCTCGGGTTCGCCTGGGCCTGCGGCTCGGCGCAAGTCGCCCTGGACGGACGCCTGGCCGCCGAGCTGGATGGTCGCACCCTTTGGCTGGAGGGGCGTGTGGTCGATCTGCCGGCGAGCGGCGAGGGCGTCACGCGCTTCCGGCTGGAGGAGGTCCGCGCTGCGCGGGGCGTGCTTCTTCCCGAGCGTCTGCGCCTGAGCTGGCGCGGCGCGCCGCCGCTGATGGGCGGCGAACGCTGGCGCCTGGCGGTGACCCTGAAACGCCCCCGCGGCCTGGTGAACGCGGCGGGTTTCGACTACGAGGCCTGGTTGTTGGCGCAGCGGGTCGGTGCCGTTGGCACGGTGAAGGCGGGCCAGCGCCTGCAGCCGGCCAGCGGCCTGGATGCCTGGCGCGATGCCTGGCGCCAGCGCCTGCTGGCGGTCGACGCACAGGGGCGCGGCGCCGCCCTGGCGGCGCTGGTGCTGGGGGATGGCTCGGGGCTGAGCGCGGCCGAGTGGCGAATGTTCCAGGACACCGGCACCGTGCATCTGATGGTCATCTCCGGTTCGCATATCTCGTTGCTGGCGGGGATGCTCTATGGCCTGGTGGCGGCCTTGCATCGCCTGGGCTGCTGGCCGCGGCGCCTGCCCTGGCTGCCCTGTGCCTGCGCCCTGGGTTTGCTTGGTGCCTGGAGCTACGGGTTGATGGCGGGTTTCGAGGTCCCGGTGCGGCGCGCCTGCCTGATGGTCAGCCTGGCGCTGGTCTGGCGCCTGCGTTTCCGCCACCTGGGCTTGCTGACCCCGCTGCTGGCAACGCTGGTGCTGGTCTTGCTGGTCGAGCCGCTGGCCAGCCTGCAGGCGGGGTTCTGGCTGTCGTTCCTGGCGGTTGCCCTGCTGCTCTGGCTGTTCGCCGGGCGCCTTGGGCGCTGGCGCTGGTGGGCGGCCTGGGGGCGGGCGCAGTGGGGGATGGCGCTGGGGCTGGCGATGCCGCTGCTGGCGCTGGGCCTGCCGTTGAGCCTGAGCGGAGCGCCGGCCAACCTGCTGGCGGTGCCTTGGATCGAACTGCTGGTAGTGCCCCTGGCCCTGGCGGGGAGCCTGCTGCTGTGGGTGCCCGGGCTGGGCGAGGGGCTGCTTCGCGCCGCTGGCGTTTCGCTGGACCTGCTGTTTCGTGCGCTTGGCCTGCTGGCGGGCCTGGCCGAGGCCTGGCAGCCACCCGCCGCAGCGGCCTGGAGCGTAGCGCTGGGCATGCTCGGCGCGCTCTGCTGGCTGGCGCCGGCTGGCTTGCCGTTGCGTGCCCTCGGTGCCGCGTTGCTACTGCCGGCATTGTTGCCGTCATCGCCGCCTGTCGAATGGGGGCGGGCGGAAGTGCGGGTGCTGGACGTCGGCCAGGGGCTGGCCGTGCTGGTGCGTACCCGAGAGCATGTCTTGCTCTATGACAGCGGTGCGCGGCAGGGGGCGTTCGACATGGGCGAGCGGGTGGTGGTGCCGGTGCTGCGCAGCCTGGACCTGCGGCGCCTGGACGGCCTGTTGCTGAGCCATGCCGACAACGACCATGCAGGCGGTGCTCCTACGGTCGCTTCCCGATTCCCGCCGGGTTGGCTGGTCAGCGGCGAACCCGCGCGCCTGCCTTCGCCGTTGTTCGCGGACAGCTGCGACGAGCGGAGCTGGTCCTGGGATGGCGTGGTTTTCGAACAGTGGGCATGGGCACAGGCCGGCGACAGCAACGACCGCTCCTGTGTGCTGAGGGTCGAGGCCGATGGCGAAGTCCTGCTGCTGACCGGGGACATCTCGCGTGCGGCCGAGCATGCCTGGCTGGCGCGACAGGCCGATCCCCGGGTCGACTGGTTGCTGGCGCCGCATCATGGCAGCCGCAGTTCCTCCGGAGTCGCCTTCGTGTTGCGTACGCGGCCTCGCCATGTGCTGGTCTCGCGAGGTTGGTGCAACGCCTTCGGCCATCCCCATGGCGAAGTGATGGAGCGTTACGCGAGGGTCGCCGCGCAGGTCCACGACACGGCACGCGACGGTGCCCTGACGTTTCTCCTCGGAAGCCGTGGCGGCGCACGCCGGGAGCGTGATTCGGCGCACTTCTGGCGGGAAAAATGAGAACCGTGGCGGTCGGCGGAAAAGGGTCGCTGTGCTAGAGTGGCGCCACTTTTTTTTCGGGGATATGCCACTGTGTGGGAACTGGTTCAAGCCGGCGGCTGGATGATGCTGCCGATCATTCTGAGTTCGATCGCCGCCACCGCCATCGTCGCGGAGCGCCTGTGGACGCTGCGCAAGAGCCGCGTCGCGCCGCCCGAGCTGCTCGGCCAGGTGTGGAAGCAGATCAAGGGCAAGCAACTGAGCGCCCAGAAGCTCAAGGACCTGCGCGCCAACTCGCCGCTGGGAGAGATCCTCGCCGCCGGTCTGGCCAACTCCAAGCACGGTCGCGAGATCATGAAGGAGTGCATCGAGGAGGCTGCTTCCGGTGTCATCCACGAGCTGGAGCGCTACCTCAACGCCCTCGGCACCATCGCCGCGATGGCGCCGCTGCTGGGCCTGCTGGGTACGGTGTTCGGCATGATCCAGATCTTCGGCGCCTTCATGGACAACGGCATGGCCAACTCGCCGATGCTCGCCGCGGGCATCTCCAAGGCATTGATCACCACCGCCGCCGGCCTGCTGGTGGCGATTCCGGCGGTGTTCTTCCATCGCTACCTGCTGCGGCGGGTCGACGAACTGGTGATCGCCATGGAGCAGGAGGCCATCAAGCTGGTGGAAGTGGTGCAGGGCGATCGTGAAGTCGACTACGTCGAGGAAGGCAAAGCGTGAAATTCCGCCGCAGACGGGCGGGTGCCGCCCGTGAAGACGTCTTCATCAACCTGGCGTCGCTGATCGACGTGATCTTCGTCCTGCTGCTGTTCTTCGTGGTCAGTACCACCTTCACCCGCCCCGAGCAGCTCAACATCGAGCTGCCATCGGCGGAGAGCGGCGAAACCGCCGGCACCGAGCAGAAGCAACTGGAACTCTCGGTGGATGCCGAGGGGCACTACGCCTTGAACGGGCAGGCGCTGGCCAAGAGCGACCTGGCCACCCTGATGGCGGCGATGCAGCGTGAATCGGCGGGCGACAACAACCTGCCGGTGGTGATCAGCGCCGATGCCAAGTCCACCCACCAGTCGGTGGTCACGGCGATGGACGCAGCGGGCAAGCTGGGCTTCGTCCACCTGCGCATCACCACGGTCGAGAACACGGCGGCCAAGCCCTGATGTCGTTCTCCGAGCGACTGATCGCCGCCTGGTACCAGGGGCATCCGGCGCTGGCGCTGCTGCGTCCGCTGGAGGCTCTCTATCGTCGGGTGGCGAACGGCCGCCGGGCGGACTTCCTGTCCGGGCGCAAGCCCGCTTACCGGGCACCGCTGCCGGTGCTGGTGGTAGGCAATATCACCGTCGGCGGAACCGGCAAGACGCCGATGATCCTCTGGATGATCGAGCACTGCAGGGCTCGCGGCTTGCGGGTTGGCGTGATCAGCCGCGGCTATGGTGCCCGGCCGCCCACCACGCCGTGGCGGGTGCGGGCCGAGCAGGACGCCGCGGAGGCCGGCGACGAACCGCTGATGATCGTCCGGCGCAGCGGCGTGCCGCTGATGATCGACCCGGATCGTCCGCGCGCCCTGCAGGCGCTGCTCGCCGAAGAGCAGTTGGACCTTGTCCTCTGCGACGATGGCTTGCAGCACTATCGTCTGGCGCGCGATCTGGAGCTGGTGCTGATCGATGCCGCGCGCGGTCTCGGCAATGGTCGTTGCCTGCCGGCCGGTCCGTTGCGCGAACCGGCGGAGCGTCTGCAAAGCGTCGACGCGCTGCTTTACAACGGCGCCGACGAGGATCCTGACGGCGGTTACGCATTCCGCTTGCAGCCTACTGCGCTGATCAACCTGCAGAGCGGCGAGCGCCGACCGCTGGAGCATTTTCCCGCGGGCCAGGAAGTCCACGCCCTGGCCGGGATCGGCAATCCGCAGCGTTTCTTCAGGACGCTCGAGGCGCTACACTGGCGAGCGATTCCGCATGCCTTCCCGGATCACGCGACCTACACGGCGGCCGAACTGGCGTTCAGCCCGCCGCTGCCGCTGCTGATGACCGAGAAGGATGCCGTTAAATGCCGGGCTTTCGCAGCGGCCGACTGGTGGTACCTGGCGGTCGATGCGGTGCCTTCCCCTGCATTCGTCGCCTGGTTCGACGCCCGACTCGAGCATCTCCTGGCGCGCTGACCGGCGGCCGTGCCGCCATTGTATGAAGGACTCCGCCATGGACCCGAAACTCCTCGATATTCTTGCCTGCCCGTTGACCAAGGGCCCGCTGGTGCTCAGCGAAGACAAGACCGAACTGATCAGCAAGCAGGCCGGCCTGGCCTATCCGATCCGCGACGGCATCCCGGTGATGCTGGAGAGCGAGGCTCGCTCCCTGAACGTGGACGAGCGGCTGGACAAGTAATGACCCAGGCGTTCACTGTCGTCATTCCCGCCCGCTACGCCTCTACTCGTCTGCCCGGCAAGCCATTGCAGGATATCGCCGGCCAGCCAATGATCCAGCGCGTCTGGAACCAGGCCCGCAAGAGCGCCGCCAGCCGCGTGGTCGTCGCCACCGACGACGAACGCATCCTGGCGGCGTGCCAGGGGTTCGGCGCCGAGGCGCTGCTGACACGTGCCGAGCACAACTCCGGCACCGATCGCCTGGAGGAAGTCGCTTCCCGGCTCGGCCTGGCCAGCGATGCCATCGTGGTCAACGTCCAGGGCGACGAGCCGCTGATCCCCCCGGCGCTCATCGACCAGGTGGCGGCCAACCTGGCGGCGCACCCGGAGGCCGCCATCGCTACCCTGGCCGAGCCGATCCATGAGGTCTCCGCGCTGTTCAATCCGAACGTGGTCAAGGTCGCCACCGACATCGACGGCCTGGCCCTGACTTTCAGTCGTGCGCCCTTGCCCTGGGCTCGCGACGCCTTCGCCCGCGATCGCGACAGCCTGCCGGAGGGCGTGCCCTATCGTCGCCACATCGGCATCTACGCCTATCGCGTGGGTTTCCTTGCCGATTTCGTCGCCTGGGGACCGTGCTGGCTGGAGAACGCCGAAAGCCTCGAGCAATTGCGCGCGCTCTGGCACGGGGTGCGAATCCATGTGGCCGATGCCCGCGAAACCATGCTTCCGGGCGTGGATACGCCGGAAGACCTCGAACGCGTTCGCCGCGTGCTGGGGGGCTGATGCGCGTCCTGTTCGTCTGCCTGGGCAACATCTGCCGGTCGCCCACCGCCGAAGGCGTGTTCCGGCGCAAGGTCGAGGAGGCCGGGCTGGCTTCCCGCATCCATGTCGATTCCGCCGGTACCGCCGGCTGGCATGTCGGCAAGGCGCCTGACCAGCGCACCCGCCTGGCCGCGCAAAGGCGTGGCTACGACCTGTCGGCACTGCGTGGACGCCAGGTCGGCATCGAGGATTTCTCCCGCCATGACCTGATCCTGGCCATGGACCTGTCCAACCTGGCTGACCTCGAGACCCTGCGTGCCGGGCGCGGTGCCGCCGAACTGGATCTGTTCCTGCGTCGCTACGGATCCGAGCGGGACGAAGTGCCCGATCCCTACTATGGCGGCGAAGAAGGCTTCGAGCAGGTCCTCGACCTGATCGAACATGCCTGCGACCGTCTGTTGATCGAAGCCAAGGGGCGACTGTGAGCCTGGAACTGCAAGAGCATTGCTCGCTGAAGCCCTATAACACCTTCGGCATCGACGTGCGCGCCCGCCTGCTGGCCCACGCCCGGGACGAGGCTGATGTGCGCGAGGCCCTGGCCCTGGCTCGGGAGCGTGGATTGCCGCTGCTGGTGATCGGTGGTGGCAGCAACCTGCTGCTGACCCGTGACGTCGAGGCGCTGGTTTTGCGCATGGCCAGCCAGGGGCGGCGAATTGTTTCCGATGCCGCGGATTCGGTGTTGGTCGAGGCGGAGGCGGGCGAGGCCTGGGACCCATTCGTACAATGGAGCCTGGAGCGGGGCCTGGCCGGTCTGGAAAATCTCAGCCTGATTCCCGGCACCGTGGGTGCGGCGCCGATGCAGAACATCGGCGCCTATGGCGTGGAGCTGAAGGATGTCTTCGACAGCCTGACGGCGCTGGATCGCCAGGATGGAACCCTGCGTGAGTTCGATCGCCAGGCCTGCCGTTTCGGCTACCGCGACAGCCTGTTCAAGCAGGAGCCTGATCGCTGGCTGATCCTCCGCGTGCGCCTGCGCCTGACACGGCGGGAGAGGCTGCACCTGGACTACGGGCCGGTACGCCAGCGCCTGGAGGAGGAGGGCATCGCCAGTCCGACGGCCAGGGACGTAAGCCGGGTAATCTGCGCCATTCGCCGGGAGAAGCTGCCCGACCCCGCCGTATTGGGCAATGCCGGCAGCTTCTTCAAGAACCCGCTGGTGGATGCGACGCAGGCCGAGCGCTTGCGTCAGGCCTTCCCGGATCTGGTTGGCTATCCGCAGGCGGACGGTCGGTTGAAGCTGGCCGCAGGCTGGCTCATCGACAAGGGCGGCTGGAAGGGCTTTCGCGATGGCCCGGTGGGGGTACACGCGCAGCAGGCGCTGGTCCTGGTCAACCATGGCGGTGCCACCGGTGCCCAGGTCCGGGCATTGGCGGAGCGTATCCAGGAGGACGTCCGTCGGCGTTTCGGCGTCGAATTGGAGCCTGAACCCAATCTCTACTGAGGGTGCGGCTGGAGAATGAAAAAGGGATGCCGGCGGCATCCCTTTTTCATTGTGCGTGTTCGGCGGCTCTGGTCATGACGGGCGGTATGCCGGAGTGCCGCGGAATGACACGCAAAAAAAGGGGATGCCATGGCATCCCCTTTTTTCAGTCTGTCACTCAGGCATGCGGGCGCGAGGTTTCGCTTTCCTCGGTCTTTTTCGCGTGCTCCGTGTCGGCGGCGTCTTCGCCGGAAGCTTCAGGCTCGGCCTGTACCGCTTCCTGGGCTTCGTCCGCCTGGGACGGAACGTCGGCCTGGGTGATTTCTTCAGCCTGGGGTGCAGCAGGTTCCTCCTGGGCCGACGCTTCCTCGCTCGCTACAGCCGGGACCTCCTCGACGGCGGGAGCGGCCTGAGCTGCCGCTTCGGCTGCTGCTGCGGCTTCGCGTGCCAGACGCTCGGCTTCGCGTTGCAGGCGACGTTTTTCCCGTGGGTCGTTGAGGGCACGGCCGGTCGCGTTGGCCGGCACCGCCGCGATGGCCGGGGTCGGCTCCTCGGTGGTTGCGGGCTCGCTAGGGGCTGCTGCTTCGACGGGCACCGGGGCGGCAACTTCTTCGGCCGCTTCCGTTGCCGGTTGCACGGCGCTCTCGGCGTCTTCGCGGCTTTCCACGCTTTCGCTGGCGAAGGGAGCTTCTTCAGTGGCTTGCGCGACCAGCAGGGTGCTCTGGTCGGCTTCGTCCCGGACCACGCTGACGGTCACCGGCGCTTCGATGTCGGCGGTTTCGCCGGCATTGGCCTCGCTGTCCGCGCCCTGGGTTTCGACGGCTTCGCTGGTCGACGCGTCGGTCTCATCGCTTGCCGTGGTTTCGCTGGCAGCCTCGCTGGTAGTGGCCGGGGCTTGCTCCACGTTTGCTTCTACGGCTTCGCTGGCGACAGCGATACCGGCAGCGGCGGCGGCTGCGACGGTGTTCAGCGGCGCGGCGGCATTATCGGTCGCCTCGCTGCCTTCCAGCTCACCGCTGACCTCGCGCTGGCGTTCGCGGCGGTTGCTGCGACGACGCTGGCCGCGGGAGCGGCGGCGCGGGCGCTCGCCATCGGTATCGTCCTGCTCGTCCTGCTCCAGGCTCTCGTCGTTCGGCAATGCCTCGGCTTCCAGGGCCGCGGCGTCGCGAGCCTGGCGATCCTCGCGCGGCTGGCGCTCTTCGCGGGCCGGGCGCTCGGCGCGTTCTTCACGGCCTTCGCGGGGTTGGCGCTCTTCGCGGGCCGGGCGTTCGGCGCGCTCTTCGCGGCGGCGTTCGCTGCGTTCCTCGCGACCTTCGCGGCCTTCGCGCGGTTGGCGCTCTTCGCGGGTTGTCCGCTCGGCGCGCTCTTCACGGCCTTCGCGCGGCTGGCGCTCCTCGCGAGCCGGGCGCTCGGCGCGCTCTTCGCGGCGACGTTCGCTGCGCTCTTCGCGGTTCGGGCGTTCGGCGCGCTCTTCGCGCGGTTGACGCTCTGCACGCTCCTCGCGCGGTTTGCGCTCTTCGTCGCGGCGATTGCCATCGCGGCCATCGCGGCGGCGGTTCTGCTGGCGGCCGTTGCGACGCTCGTCCTGGCGGGTTTGGCGCTCGGCAGCCGGCTTGCTGGTTTCAGCAGGCTTGGCGGCAGGTTGATCCTTGCCTGCGAACAGGCCGACCAGGGACTTCACCAGGCCCTGGAACAGGCTCGGCTCGGGCATCGGCTTGGCCGGCTCGACCGGTGCTTCGGTGTGTTGCGGTGCGGGCTGCTGGGGAGCGACGGTCTTGACTGCTGCTTCCTGGCGGACCAGGGTGCGGGTCGAGCTGACCGGCTGGGCTTCTTCGTGCTCGACGGTGGCCATTTCGTAGCTGGTCTGGCCGGCAACCAGTTCGGGGCTGTCATCGCGCAGACGCTGGACTTCGAAATGCGGGGTTTCCAGATGATCGTCCGGCAGGATGAAGATGCGCGCGCGGGTACGCAGTTCGATCTTGGTGATGGCGTTGCGCTTCTCGTTGAGCAGGAAGGCGGCGACCTGGAAGGGCACGCGGGCGCGGACTTCCGCGGTGCGGTCCTTCAGGGCTTCTTCCTCGATCAGGCGCAGGATGGCCAGCGACAGCGACTCGACGTCGCGGATGATGCCCTGGCCGTTGCAGCGCGGGCAGACGATGCCGCTGGTCTCGCCGAGGGACGGACGCAGGCGCTGGCGGGACATTTCCAGCAGGCCGAAGCGCGAGATGCGACCGACCTGGACGCGCGCGCGGTCGGCCTCGAGGGCTTCGCGGACACGCTCTTCCACGGCGCGCTGGTTCTTCGCCGGGGTCATGTCGATGAAGTCGATGACGATCAGGCCGCCGATGTCACGCAGGCGCAGCTGGCGGGCGATTTCCTCGGCCGCTTCCAGGTTGGTCTGCAGGGCGGTTTCCTCGATGTCGCCGCCCTTGGTGGCGCGCGCCGAGTTGATGTCGATGGAAACCAGGGCCTCGGTCGGGTCGATGACGATGGAGCCGCCGGACGGCAGCTTCACTTCGCGCTGGAAAGCGGTCTCGATCTGGCTCTCGATCTGGAAGCGATTGAACAGCGGAACGCTGTCCTGGTACAGCTTCACCTTGCTGGCGTACTGCGGCATCACCTGGCGGATGAAGTTCAGGGCTTCTTCCTGGGCGTCGATGCTGTCGATCAGCACTTCGCCGATGTCCTGGCGCAGGTAGTCGCGGATGGCGCGGATGATGACGTTGCTTTCCTGGTAGATCAGGAAGGGCGCGCCACGTTCGCCGGACGCTTCCTTGATCGCGCTCCACAGTTGCAGCAGGTAGTCGAGGTCCCACTGCAGTTCCTCGGTGCTGCGGCCGAGGCCGGCGGTGCGCACGATCAGGCCCATGTCGGCCGGTGCGTTGAGGCCGTTCAGGGCCTCGCGCAGCTCGTTGCGCTCTTCGCCTTCGATACGGCGGGAGATGCCGCCGGCGCGCGGGTTGTTCGGCATCAGCACCAGGTAACGGCCGGCCAGGCTGATGAAGGTGGTCAGGGCGGCGCCCTTGTTGCCGCGCTCTTCCTTCTCGACCTGGACGATGACTTCCTGGCCTTCGCTCAGGACTTCCTTGATGTTGATCCGGCCTTCGGGGGATTTCTTGAAGTATTCGCGGGAGATTTCTTTGAGGGGGAGGAAGCCGTGGCGTTCGGCGCCGAAGTCGACGAAGGCGGCTTCGAGGCTGGGTTCGACGCGAGTGATGCGGCCTTTGTAGATGTTGGCCTTCTTCTGCTCGCGGGCGCCCGACTCGATGTCGAGGTCGAACAGGCGTTGGCCGTCGACCAGTGCAACACGCAACTCCTCGGGTTGAGTCGCGTTGATCAGCATTCTTTTCATGTAGTACCAATGGTTTCCGGGGCTACCGGAAACGGCGATCGGCACACACGACTCTCACGGTCGGTGCTCGGGCGCGTATTCAGGAATGGCAGGCCATTCCCGTGTCCAGCGGCGCTCGGCACTGGGTGCCGGTCCGCGACTACGTCTCCTGCTTCCTGTGTTTCAGAAGCACTTGAGTCAGGAGGAGGAATCGGCTGTCGGAGGCGGACGAAAAATGCGTCTGGATCAAGCTAGAAGCTACGCAGTCCAACAGCCGTACATCTCCACCCTACACATGTTCCTTAAGAATCGGGCGCCGCTCGCAGTATCCGGAGCGGGTTGGCATCTCGCGCTCACCGAAGTGGTCGCGGCTCATGTTTCAAGGCTTTGGTTTCGAGTCGTTAGCGGGTTGGAAATTTTCGTATTTCCGCTGAAACGCCTCTGTAGGACGGCCTGACGTCCGTTCAAAGTGTTTGCAGGCGAGGGGGAAATGCAGGTTGGCAATCATCCGCAGGCCAGGCCGCTTATGGCGGCTTCCCGACTATAGCAGCAATGATTAAGTGCTTCAATTGAATGAAAAATTGTTATGATGTACGGATGACTACTCCCGCCTCTCCGACCACCGGTGTCCAGCTGCTCGATGTGCCGCCGGAACTGGCTGGTCAACGTATCGACAATTTCCTTATCGCCCGTCTCAAGGGGGCGCCCAAGACCCTGATCTATCGCATCCTGCGTAAGGGCGAAGTGCGCGTGAACAAGGGGCGGATCAAGCCCGACTATCGGCTCCAGGCCGGAGACCAGGTGCGCGTGCCGCCGCTGCGCCTGGCCGAGCGTGATGAGCCGGCGCCGCTGGCGCAGGGGCTGCTGGAGCGGATGGAGGCGGCGATCGTCTACGAGGACAAGGCGCTGATCGTGGTCAACAAGCCCGCCGGGATCGCTGTGCATGGCGGCAGCGGCGTGAGCGCCGGGGTCATCGAGGTGTTTCGCCAGTTGCGCCCCGATGCCAAGGATATCGAATTGGTGCATCGTCTCGATCGCGATACCTCCGGCCTGCTGATGATCGCCAAGAAGCGCAGCATGTTGCGTCACCTGCATGAGGCCCTGCGGGGCGAGAAGATCGTCGACAAGCGCTATCACGCCCTGGTCCGTGGCCACTGGCCGGCTGGCAAGAAGAACGTGCGCGCGCCGCTGCTGAAGAACAACCTGCGTTCGGGCGAGCGAATGGTAGAGGTGAACGTCGAGGGCAAGGACGCGCTGACCGAGTTCCGGGTGCTGCGTCGCTTCGGCGATTTCGCCACCCTGGTGGAAGCACGCCCGATCACCGGGCGGACCCACCAGATCCGCGTGCATGCCAAGCACGCCGGGCATGCCATCGCCGGCGACCCGAAGTATGGCGACGAGGATTTCTCCCGCGAGATCCGCGAGCTGGGCGGCAAGCGCCTGTTCCTGCATGCCGCGCAGTTGCGCGTGCCGCTGCCCGACGGGCAGGTGTTGGAGCTGGAGGCGCCGGTGGACGAGATGTGGCAGCGTTCGCTGGAGCGTTTGAATGACTGACTACGCGTTGCTGGTATTCGATTGGGACGGCACCCTGGTCGACTCGATCGCGCGCATCGTCGATTCGATGAAGGCGGCGGCGCGGGAAACCGCTCTGCCGGAGCGGGACGATACCCGGATCAAGGGCATCATCGGCCTCGGCTTGCCCGAGGCGATCGCTTCGCTCTATCCGGAGGTTGGCGATCCTGCTCTGGTCGAGCGTTTCCGGTGTGCCTACAGCGAGCATTACCTGGCGCAGGAAGCGCAGCCGTCGCGGTTGTTCCCCGGCGTGGCCGAAGCCATGGTGCATTTTCGCGAGGCCGGGTTCCGCCTGGCGGTCGCCACCGGCAAGAGTCGGCGCGGCCTGGACCGGGTGCTGGCGGGGCATGGCTGGAGCGATTTCTTCGATATCACCCGCTGCGCCGACGAAACGGCCAGCAAGCCGGACCCGTTGATGCTCCACGAGATCCTGGCGCACTGCCGGGTCGAGCCGGGGCGGGCGCTGATGATCGGTGATTCGCCGTTCGACCTGGAAATGGCGCGACGGGCGGGGATGGATTCGGTTGCGGTGGCCTATGGCGCCCAATCGCTGGAGCAGTTGCGGCCTTATGCGCCGCGGCTGGAAGTTGAGCATTTCACCGAGTTGCGCGCCTGGTTGGGCGGTGCTCGACGTGAGGCGGTTTCAGGAGTGGTTGAGCATGTCTGACGAGTGGAAGTCGGAAACGCCGAAGGCGAATGACGACAAGAGCTGGAAGCTGCTGGAAAAGGCGGTCCTCGCCGGGGTCCAGGAGCAGCGGCGGGCGCGGCGCTGGGGGATATTCTTCAAGTCGCTGACCTTCATCTATCTCTTTGTCGTGCTGCTGGCCTTCAGTCCGTTCGGCAGCCTGGAGAAATCGGCCTCGCGCAGCGGTAGCCACACGGCACTGATCGAGGTGAAGGGCATGATCGCCGACGATGAGCCGGCCAGTGCCGACAATATCGTCACGGCCCTGCGCGCGGCGTTCAAGGATGAGGGTACCAAGGGGATCGTCCTGCGGATCAACAGTCCGGGCGGCAGTCCGGTGCAGTCCGGCTATATCTATGACGAGATTCGTCGCCTGCGCGGCGAGCACCCGAACGTCAAGGTCTATGCGGTGATCAGCGACCTGGGTGCCTCCGGCGCCTACTACATCGCCAGCGCCGCCGACCAGATCTACGCCGACAAGGCCAGCCTGGTCGGTTCCATCGGCGTGACGGCGGCCAGCTTCGGTTTCGTCGGCACCATGGAGAAGCTCGGTGTCGAGCGGCGCGTCTATACCTCCGGCGAGCACAAGTCGTTCCTCGATCCTTTCCAGCCGCAAAAGCCCGAGGAGACCCAGTTCTGGCAGCAGGTGCTGGATACCACCCACAAGCAGTTCATCGACAGCGTGAAAAAAGGGCGCGGCGACCGGCTCAAGGTCGAGGGGCATCCGGAGCTGTTCTCGGGTCTGGTTTGGTCCGGCGAACAGGCATTGCAGCTGGGTTTGATCGACGGCCTGGGCAATGCCAGCTATGTGGCGCGCGAAGTGGTGAAGGAGAAGAAGATCGAGGACTACACCGTGCAGGAGTCGCCTTTCGATCGCTTCGCCAAGAAGTTCGGTGCCAGTGTGGCGGAGCGCCTCGCGCTGTGGATGGGCTGGCAGGGGCCGGTACTGCGCTGAGGGTGTTTCCCTTCCTTATATAAAGAAGCCCGGCCGAAGCCGGGCTTCTTTATATGGAATGCCGGCTCAGGGGATTTCGACGCCTTCCTCGAGGAGCATGTCGACCAGGCGGATCAGGGGCAGTCCCACCAGGCTGGTGGCGTCCTCTCCTTCGGTGGAGCGGAACAGGCTGACGCCCAGGCCTTCCGCCTTGAAGCTGCCGGCGCAGTCCAGCGGGCGTTCCGCTTCGACGTAGCGGCGGATGCGGCTCTCGTCGAGGTGGCGGAAGTGCACGGTGAACGGCACGCATGCCACCTGGATGCGTCGGCTGGCGCTGTTGAGGAGGGCCAGTCCGGTGAGGAAGGTCACGCTCTTGCCGCTGGCGTCCCGTAGCTGCTGGATGGCGCGTTCGGGGGTGTGCGGCTTGCCGAGGATGTTGCCGTCGAGTACGGCGACCTGGTCGGAGCCGATCACCAGGTGTTGCGGATAGCGTCCGGCCAGCGCTTCGGCCTTGCTGGCGGAAAGGCGGCGCACCAGTTCCTCGGCACTTTCCCCGGCGCGATGGCTTTCGTCGATATCGGGGCTGGCGCTTTCGAAGGGAAGGCGCAGGCGGGTCAGGAGTTCGCGTCGGTAGGGGGAGCTGGAGGCGAGGATCAGGTCGGGCATGAGGTTCTCCATGGCGAGCGGCCGATTTTAACGAAAAGACTCGTCCTTACAGCGGTTTATGGCTAATTTCCTTTGACAGGCGCGGGGGCGTCCCTATAATGGCGCGCTTATGTTGAATGGGCCGATTCCACCTCATATCGATCCGCGCAAGTTGGTCGACCGCGGCGCCACCCTCGAGGGTGTGTACGCGCTCGCCGATATGCCGCGTGTATGCGAGCAACTGACCAGCGATGCCGGTGAGGTGCGCGTGAAGGTTTCCTTCGAGCGCGACCACCAGAAGCTGGCGGTCATGCATATGCAGCTCGATACCGAGGTGAGCATGGTATGCCAACGCTGCCTGGATGCGGCGGCCATTCCCGTGCATGGCGAATATACCTACGCCATTCTTCGGGAAGGTCAGTCCGCCGACGGTCTGCCGAAGGGGTACGATGCGCTGGAAGTGGGGGAGGAACCCCTGGACCTGCTGGCGCTGGTCGAGGACGAGCTGTTGCTCGCCTTACCCATCGTTCCGGCCCATGACCCCGAAGTATGTCAGCACCCGGCTGGATTCGTCGTCGAAGACGAGCCGGAGTCGAGCGAAGTCGAGGACAAGCGTCCTAATCCGTTCAGCGTACTGGCACAGTTGAAGCGTGACCCAAACGTTTAGGAGTTAATCAATCATGGCTGTTCAGCAGAACAAAAAGTCTCGTTCCGCTCGTGACATGCGTCGTTCCCACGATGCGCTCGAGTCCAATGCTCTGTCCGTGGAAAAGAGCACCGGTGAAGTCCACCTGCGCCACCACGTATCCCCGGACGGCTTCTATCGCGGCCGTAAGGTAGTAGACAAGGGCTCCGACGAGTAATCCTTGTCCGCACCAATCATCGCGATTGATGCAATGGGTGGGGACTTCGGTCCCCACTGCGTTGTTCCGGCCTCTATTGCCTTCCTGGCCGAGAATTCCTCTTCGCAACTGATCCTCGTCGGTCAGCCTGCCCTCCTCGAAGAACTCCTTTCCCGCTATCCGTCGCTCGACCGGCAGCGCCTGCGTGTGCATGCGGCCAGCGAAGTGATAGGTTCAGACGAACGTCCCTCCCAGGCCTTGCGTGGCAAGCCGGACGCTTCCATGCGCGTGGCGCTGGAGCTGGTCCGCGACGGCCGGGCGCACGCGTGCGTCAGCGCCGGCAATACCGGGGCGTTGATGGCGCTGTCGCGGCACCTGCTGAAGACCCTGCCCGGTATCGACCGCCCTGCGATGGTGACGGCGGTTCCGACCGAGAAGGGGCATTGTCATCTGCTCGACCTCGGCGCCAACGTGGATTGCAGTGCCGAGCATCTCTATCAGTTCGCGGTGATGGGCGCGGTGGCGGCAGAGGCCTTGGGCTGCGTCTCGCCCCGGGTCGCCCTGCTCAACGTGGGGACCGAGGAGATCAAGGGCAACCAGCAGGTCAAGCTGGCGGCGAGTCTGTTGCAGAAGGCGCAGGGGTTGAATTTCAGCGGATATATAGAGGGCGATGGCCTGTATCGCGGCGAGGCCGACGTGGTGGTCTGCGACGGTTTCGTCGGCAACATCCTGCTGAAAGCCAGCGAAGGCCTGGCTGCCATGGTGTCGGCGCGGATCGAACAGCGCTTCCGCGATGGACTGGCGGCGAAGCTGGTCGGTGCGCTGGCGTTGCCGCTGCTGCGCCGGCTGCGCGGCGATATCGCTCCGGCACGCTATAACGGCGCCAGTTTCCTCGGATTGCAGGGGATAGTGGTGAAAAGCCATGGGTCTGCCGCCGAGGAGGGTTTCCAGAGCGCCTTGCGTCGCGCGGCACTGGAAGTCCGGGAAAACCTGCCGCAACGATTGCATGGCCGTCTCGAGCATCTGCTGCTCTAATGTGTGACCGGGCGGTCCAGGCAGCCATCCAACACTCAGTTTCCTGCGCCAGTCGCGGCTGGCGCGTTATCTCCGACGAGCAAAAGACCACAAGGGACCTATTCAATGTCTGCATCCCTCGCATTCGTCTTCCCCGGCCAGGGTTCGCAATCCCTCGGCATGCTGGCCGAGCTGGGCGCCCAGCAGGCGCTGGTGCGCGATACCTTCGCCGAGGCCTCTGAGGCGCTCGGTTACGACCTTTGGGCGCTGGTCCAGAATGGTCCTGAAGAGCGCCTGAACCAGACCGACAAGACCCAGCCGGCCATCCTCACGGTTTCGATCGCGCTCTGGC
This sequence comes from Pseudomonas sp. P20, assembly GCF_016463925.1. Lineage (NCBI taxonomy): Bacteria > Pseudomonadati > Pseudomonadota > Gammaproteobacteria > Pseudomonadales > Pseudomonadaceae > Pseudomonas > Pseudomonas sp. P20. The sequence continues at coordinate 148,663 of NZ_JAEMVM010000002.1, forward strand.
GCCTCTGGCTGGCCGAGGGCGGTGCGCGCCCAGCGTTCGTCGCCGGGCACAGCCTGGGCGAATATTCCGCGCTGGTCGCGGCCGAAAGCCTGGCGTTCGCCGATGCGGTCAAGCTGGTCGAGCGTAGGGGCCAACTGATGCAGCAGGCGGTTCCGGCGGGGCAGGGCGGCATGGCCGCGATCCTTGGCCTGGAAGACGCCGATGTATTGGCGGCCTGTGCCGAGGCGGCCCAGGGCGAGGTGGTCAGCGCGGTCAACTTCAACGCGCCGGGGCAGGTAGTGATCGCCGGTGCCGCGGCTGCCGTTGAGCGTGCCATCGAGGCATGCAAGGCACGCGGCGCCAAGCGCGCGGTGGCGCTGCCAGTCAGCGTGCCGTCGCATTGCGAACTGATGCGTCCGGCCGCCGAGCAGTTCGCCGCCTCGGTCGAAAGCCTGCAGTGGCAGGCGCCGAAGATTGCGCTGGTGCAGAACGTCAGCGCCGCCGTGCCGGCTGATCTCGATACGCTGCGCCGCGACCTGCTGGCACAGCTGTACAGCCCGGTTCGCTGGGTGGAGAGCATCCAGCTGCTGGCGGAAAAGGGCGTCACCGAGCTGGTCGAGTGCGGGCCGGGCAAGGTCCTGGCAGGCCTCAACAGGCGCTGCGCGAAGGGCATCAATACCCATGGCCTGGATGGCGTCGAGGCGTTCGCCGCCACGCGCGCCGCCCTGGCCTGAGAGAGAGAAAGGAGAGAATCCCATGAGTCTGCAAGGTAAGGTCGCATTGGTAACCGGCGCCAGCCGTGGCATCGGCCAGGCGATTGCGCTGGAACTGGGGCGCCTGGGTGCCGTAGTCATCGGCACCGCGACCAGCGCGTCCGGCGCCGAGAAGATCGCCGAAACCCTCAAGGCCAATGGCGTCGAGGGTGCGGGCCTGGTCCTGGACGTTTCCAGCGACGAATCCGTAGCCGCGACCCTGGAGCACATCCAGCAGCATCTCGGCCAACCGCTGATCGTGGTCAATAACGCCGGCATCACCCGCGATAATCTGCTGGTGCGCATGAAAGACGACGAGTGGTTCGATGTGGTCAACACCAACCTGAACAGTCTCTACCGTCTGTCGAAAGCCGTTCTGCGCGGTATGACCAAGGCCCGCTGGGGGCGCATCATCAACATCGGTTCCGTGGTCGGCGCCATGGGCAATGCCGGGCAAACCAACTATGCCGCGGCGAAGGCCGGCCTGGAGGGCTTCACCCGTGCGCTGGCCCGGGAAGTCGGTTCGCGTGCCATTACCGTGAATGCGGTGGCGCCGGGCTTCATCGACACCGACATGACCCGCGAGCTGCCGGAAGCCCAGCGCGAAGCGCTGCTGGGCCAGATTCCGCTGGGTCGCCTGGGGCAGGCGGAAGAGATCGCCAAGGTGGTCGGCTTCCTCGCTTCGGACGGCGCAGCCTATGTGACCGGGGCCACCGTGCCGGTCAATGGTGGGATGTACATGAGCTGAATGTGACGTTACCTTTCTCGGGTCTGTCATAAGCGCTGTCTAGAATTCGTTGCGGAATTGCAGCCGGGTTATTAGATAGAATTATCGAAGTGGCCGTGGGAAGGTGAGGCGTTCAGCTTGAAAAGCAGAAAACCCTTTCTATACACTTACCCGCAGCCCAGCTGCTCGGATTTTCCATAGGAGTGAAAACAAGGTATGAGCACCATCGAAGAACGCGTTAAGAAGATCGTCGCTGAACAACTCGGCGTGAAGGAAGAAGAAGTCACCAACAGCGCTTCCTTCGTCGAAGACCTGGGCGCCGACTCCCTTGACACCGTCGAGCTGGTGATGGCTCTGGAAGAGGAATTCGAGACCGAAATCCCTGACGAGAAAGCTGAAAAGATCACCACCGTTCAGGAAGCCATCGACTACATCGTTGCTCACCAGCAATAAGTAGTCGTCGGATTTTCCGACGTGGAAAAGCCGCACAGCCTGTAAGGGCGTGCGGCTTTTCTTTAGCGCCTTACCTACTCTGGTAGTCTGTCGGCGCAACCCCGTGAAATGAGAAAGAGGAAGTCGTAGTGTCGCGTAGACGCGTCGTCATTACTGGCATGGGCATGCTGTCGCCGCTGGGCCTGGATGTCCCGAGCAGTTGGGAAGGTATTCTCGCCGGTCGCAGCGGGATCGCCCCGATCGAGCATATGGACCTGTCCGCCTATTCCACCCGCTTCGGTGGTTCGGTCAAGGGTTTCAATGTCGAGGAATACCTGTCCGCCAAGGAAGCCCGCAAGCTCGACCTGTTCATCCAGTACGGTCTCGCCGCCAGCTTCCAGGCCGTTCGCGATTCCGGCCTGGAGGTCACCGACGCCAATCGTGAGCGTATCGGCGTATCCATGGGTTCCGGTATCGGCGGCCTGACCAATATCGAGAACAACTGCCGATCCCTGTTCGAGCAGGGGCCGCGGCGCATCTCGCCGTTCTTCGTGCCCGGTTCGATCATCAACATGGTTTCCGGCTTCTTGTCGATCCACCTGGGTCTGCAGGGGCCCAACTACGCCCTCACCACCGCCTGCACCACCGGTACCCACAGCATCGGCATGGCTGCTCGCAACATCGCCTATGGCGAGGCCGACGTGATGGTCGCCGGCGGTTCCGAAATGGCTGCCTGCGGTCTCGGCCTGGGTGGTTTCGGCGCGGCTCGCGCGCTCTCCACTCGCAACGACGAGCCGACCCGTGCCAGCCGTCCGTGGGACCGGGATCGCGACGGCTTCGTCCTGTCCGACGGTTCCGGCGCCCTGGTGCTCGAAGAACTGGAGCACGCCCGTGCCCGCGGCGCGCGGATCTATGCCGAGCTGGTTGGCTTCGGCATGAGCGGCGACGCCTTCCACATGACCGCGCCGCCGGAAGACGGCGCCGGTGCCGCCCGCTGCATGAAGAACGCGCTGCGCGATGCCGGCCTGGATCCTCGCCAGGTCGATTACATCAACGCCCATGGCACCTCCACCCCGGCCGGCGACATCGCCGAGATCGCCGCGGTGAAGAGCGTGTTCGGCGAGCATGCCCATGCGCTGTCGATGAGTTCGACCAAGTCGATGACCGGCCACCTGTTGGGTGCCGCCGGTGCGGTGGAGGCGATCTTCAGCGTGCTGGCCCTGCGCGACCAGGTTGCCCCGCCGACCATCAACCTGGACAACCCGGACGAAGGTTGCGACCTCGACCTGGTGGCCCATGAAGCCAAGCCGCGCAAGATCGACGTGGCCCTGTCGAACTCGTTCGGTTTCGGCGGGACCAACGGCACCCTGGTGTTCCGCAGGTTCGCCGACTGATGCTGGACTGGGTCGACGGCCGGCCCGCCGCCGAGCTGTCCGTGCGCGATCGCGGACTGGCCTATGGCGACGGGCTGTTCGAGACCCTGGCGGTGCGCGCCGGCACGCCGCGTCTCCTGGAGCGCCACCTGGCGCGCCTGGAAGAGGGGTGTCGGCGCCTGGCGATCCCTCTCGACACCGCGGCGTTGCGCCAGGAGTTGCTGGCGTTCTGCGCGGCGCTGGGCGACGGTGTCGCCAAGCTGATCGTCACCCGCGGCGAGGGTTTGCGTGGCTACGCGCCGCCTGCCGAGGCCTCGCCGCGGCGAATCCTCTCCGGATCGCCGCGTCCGGCCTATCCCGAGCGCCACTGGCAGCAAGGCGTGCGCCTGTTCGCTTGCCGCACGCGCCTGGCCGAGCAGCCCCTGCTGGCCGGCCTCAAGCACCTCAATCGCCTGGAGCAGGTCCTCGCCCGTGCCGAGTGGAGCGACGCCGGGCATGCCGAAGGGCTCATGCTGGACGTGCACGAGCGGGTAGTGGAGGGCGTGTTCAGCAACCTGCTGCTGGTTCTCGACGGCACCCTCGTGGCGCCTGACCTGCGGCGCTGCGGCGTCGCTGGAGTGATGCGCGCGGAATTGCTCGAGCGCGCCGAAGGAATCGGCGTCCCGCTGGCGATACGGGATGTTTCCATGGCTGAACTGGCGACGGCCGACGAGGTCTTTCTGTGCAACAGCCAGTTCGGCATCTGGCCGGTCCGGGCATTGGACGAGCACGTCTGGCCGGTCGGCGAGCTGACCCGTAAACTGCAAGACCAACTTCGCGACGACCTGGATTTCTGACTTTGATGCGCAAACTGCTGGTGCTGCTGGAGAGTGGCCTGTTGTTCGTTGGCCTCTGCGTCGGCCTGGCTGCATGGCAGCAGCAGCGGGCGCTGGAGCAGCCCCTGCAATTGACCGAGGAGCGCCTGCTGGACGTTTCCTCGGGCTCCACGCCGGGCGGCATGCTCGCGCGTCTGGAGCAGGAAAAGGTGCTCCATGGCGCGTTCTGGCTGCGCCTCTACTGGCGTTTCAACCTGCCGGGCCAGGCCCTGCACAGCGGCGAATACCGCCTCTTGCCGGGGATGAAGGGCGCCGACCTGCTGGAACTCTGGCGTGAAGGCGAGGTGGTGCAGTACAGCCTGACCCTGGTCGAGGGCTGGAGTTTCCGCCAGGTGCGCGAAGCGCTCGCCAGGCAGGGCAAGCTGGAGCAGACCCTGGCCGGCCTGAGCGACGGCGAGATCATGCAACGCCTCGGCAAGCCCGACGAAGTGGCCGAAGGGCGCTTCTTCCCCGATACCTACCGCTACACCCGTGGCATGCGCGACATCGACATACTGCGCAAGGCCTACCAGCGCATGCAGACCATCCTCGCCAAGGAATGGGATGGCCGCAGCCAGGACCTGCCTTATCGCGACGCCTACCAGGCGCTGATCATGGCCTCGCTGGTGGAAAAGGAAACCGGCGTGCCGGAAGAGCGTTCGCAGATCGCCGGCGTCTTCGTCCGCCGCCTGCAGCGCGGCATGCTGTTGCAGACCGATCCGACGGTGATCTATGGCATGGGCGAGCGCTACAACGGCAAGATCACCCGCGCCGACCTGCGCGAACCGACCCCTTACAATACCTATGTGGTGCCTGGCATGCCGCCGACCCCGATCGCCCTGGCCGGGCGCGAGGCGATTCGCGCCGCGCTGCATCCGGCCGAGGGTGAGACCCTGTATTTCGTGGCGCGCGGCGATGGCAGCCATGTGTTCTCCAGCAGCCTGGACGAACACAACAAGGCGGTCCGCGAGTACCAGTTGAAGCGTCGCTCGGACTATCGCTCCAGCCCCGCGCCCATCACCCCGCCGCCACAATGAGCGGCGCAGCCAAGATAAGGAGTGCCGTGTGACCGGCCTGTTCGTCACCCTGGAGGGCCCGGAAGGGGCCGGCAAGAGCACCAACCGCGACTACCTGGCCGAGCGCCTGCGCGAGCGCGGCATCGAGGTGCAGTTGACCCGCGAGCCTGGCGGCACGCCTCTCGCCGAGCGCATCCGTGAACTGCTGCTGGCGCCCAGCGACGAGCCGATGGCCGCCGATACCGAGCTGTTGCTGATGTTCGCCGCGCGGGCCCAGCATCTCGCCGGGGTCATCCGCCCGGCGCTGGCGCGCGGGGCCGTGGTGCTCTGCGATCGCTTCACCGATGCCACCTATGCCTACCAGGGCGGCGGGCGCGGTTTGCCGGAGGCGCGCATCGCCGCGCTGGAAAGCTTCGTCCAGGGCGACCTGCGGCCCGACCTCACGCTGGTCTTCGACCTGCCGGTGGAAATCGGCCTGGCGCGGGCGGCGGCGCGTGGCCGGCTCGACCGTTTCGAGCAGGAGGACCGACGCTTCTTCGAGGCCGTGCGTCAGACCTACCTGCAGCGCGCCGCGCAGGCCCCGGAGCGTTACCAGGTGCTCGATGCCGGGTTGCCGCTGGCCGAGGTGCAGGCTGGCCTGGATCGGCTGCTGCCGAATCTGCTGGAGCGTCTGAATGGCTGATATCTATCCCTGGCAGCAGGCGCTCTGGAGCCAACTGGGCGGCCGCGCCCAGCACGCCCACGCCTATCTGCTCTACGGTCCCGCCGGGATCGGCAAGCGTGCCCTGGCCGAGCATTGGGCCGCCCAACTGCTCTGCCAGCGGCCTGCCGCCGCTGGCGCATGCGGCGAGTGCAAGGCCTGCCAGTTGCTGGCCGCCGGTACCCATCCGGACTACTTCGTGCTGGAGCCGGAGGAGGCGGAGAAACCGATCCGGGTCGATCAGGTCCGCGACCTGGTTGGCTTCGTGGTGCAGACCGCGCAACTGGGCGGGCGCAAGGTCGTGTTGCTCGAACCCGCCGAGGCGATGAACGTGAACGCCGCCAACGCCCTGTTGAAAAGCCTTGAAGAGCCGTCGGGCGATACCGTGCTGCTGCTGATCAGCCACCAGCCCAGCCGCCTGTTGCCGACCATCAAGAGCCGCTGCGTGCAGCAGGCCTGCCCTTTGCCGGGCGCGGCGGCTAGTCTGGAATGGCTGGCGCGGGCCCTGCCCGACGAGCCGGCCGAGGCCCTGGAGGAACTGTTGGCGCTTTCCGGCGGCTCGCCGCTCACCGCCCAGCGCCTGCACGGCCAGGGCGTGCGCGAGCAGCGCGCGCAGGTGGTCGAGGGGGTGAAGAAGCTGCTCAAGCAGCAGATCGCCGCCAGCCCACTGGCCGAAAGCTGGAACAGCGTGCCGTTGCCATTGCTCTTCGACTGGTTCTGCGACTGGACGCTGGGCATCCTGCGCTACCAGTTGACCCACGACCAGGAGGGGCTGGGGTTGGCCGACATGCGCAAGGTGATCCAGTACCTGGGCGACAAATCCGGGCAGGCCAAGGTGCTGGCCATGCAGGACTGGCTGCTGCAACAGCGGCAGAAAGTGTTGAACAAGGCCAACCTCAACCGTGTCCTGCTTCTCGAAGCCCTGCTGGTGCAGTGGGCAAGCCTGCCCGGGCCGGGCTAGAATCCCGCTGATATTCGACTGGCAGGAACCTGCATGAGTTTGCCACCCAATCTGGGGCCGCGTAACGGCATCCTGTCCTTGACCATCAAGGACAAGTCCGTGCTGTACGCCGCCTACATGCCGTTCATCAGGAACGGCGGGCTGTTCATTCCCACCAACAAGAACTACAAGCTCGGCGACGAAGTCTTCATGCTGCTCAACCTGATGGAAGAGCCGGAGAAGATCCCGGTGGCCGGCAAGGTCGTCTGGATCACCCCGAAGGGCGCCCAGGGCAACCGTGCGGCTGGCATCGGCGTGCAGTTCAACGACGGTGACAACACCGCCCGCAACAAGATCGAAACCTACCTGGCCGGGGCGCTGAAGTCGGACCGGCCGACCCACACGATGTAACGCTAGACAGGATCATGCTGGTCGATTCCCACTGCCACCTCGATCGCCTCGACCTGGCCGCCCATGGCGGCTCGCTCGATGCGGCGCTGGATGCCGCGCGAGCGCGTGGCGTCGGTCAATTCCTCTGCATCGGCGTCAGCGCCGACAATGCCCAGGCGGTGAAGGCCCTGGCCGAGCGCTATGCCGACGTGCACTGTTCGGTGGGCGTACACCCGCTGGACCTGGAGCCCGGAAGCGCGCCAGCGCTGGACTGGCTGCTGGGCGAACTGGCGCATCCGCGGGTGGTGGCGATCGGCGAGACCGGCCTCGACTACCACTACGAACCGGAAGCCGCCGAGTTGCAACAGGAGGCGTTTCGCCTGCACCTGGAAGCCGCGCGGATCACCGCCAAGCCAGTGATCGTGCACACCCGCGAGGCGCGCGCCGACACGCTGGCGCTGCTGCGCGAGGCGGCGTTGCCGCAGGCCGGCGTGCTGCATTGCTTCACCGAGGACTGGGAAATGGCGCGATCGGCGCTGGACCTGGGCTTCTACATTTCCCTGTCCGGCATCGTCACCTTCCGCAATGCCGATGCCCTGCGCGAGGTGGCTCGCCAGGTACCGGCCGACCGGCTGTTGGTGGAGACCGACTCGCCCTACCTGGCGCCGATTCCCCATCGCGGCAAGCCGAACCTGCCGGAATACGTGCGCGATGTCGCCGAATTCCTCGCGACGTTGCGTGGCGTCAGCCTGGAAACCCTGGCGGAGCAGACTACCGCCAATTTCCATCGGCTGTTTCCGTTGGCCCGCTAGGCCGGCGCACGGATAAAAAAAAACCCGGGTTCTGGGGGATGAATCCGGGTCAAGACCATTAGGAGTGGAACAAAGGTACGCATTCCTCGGTACCTTCACTGGCTGGGTACTTGGGGGGAGATACCGCGCGCCAGTACCTTTCAGTATTGGTCATGTTCGTGGGGCGTCCAGACAGGGCTGGCGGTTTTTTAAACAGATTTGGAATACCCTTGCGGTCCTTGAGTACCTAGGTGCCTGCGACCTGGCGCAAGATCGCCAGGGTATCGTCGATCACCGTCGAACTCGTGTAGAAGTGCGGGGAAAAACGGATACCTCCGCCACGCTGGGCGCAAATGACCCGTTCCTGGCGAAGCGTTTCGAAGAGTGTCCGATTGTCCTGGCTGTCCAGGCTGAAGGTCAGGATGCCCGCGCGTCGGCTCGGGTTCCGCGGGCTGTGCAGGCGTACCCCGGGAATTCCCGACAGACCGTCCTGTAGCCACTGGACGCGCTCGGCGATGTCTCTGCCGACCCGCTCCATGCCGACCTCCTCCAACAGCCCCAGGCTGGCCTCCAGGGCCATCGCGCCGAGCATGTTCGGGCTGCCGCATTCGAAGCGCCGGGCGCTGCGCGCCGGCCGCCAGTCGCGACGCTCGTAATCGAGGGCATGTTCCAGCATGTGCCAGCCATATTCGTGCAGCGCCAGGCGCTCGCGCTGCTCGGGATGGCAATAGAAGACGCCCAGCCCTTCGGGGCTGAGCATCCACTTGTGCCCATCGGCCATGGCGAAGGCACAATCGTAGGCCTGTACGTCGAAGGGCAGGGCGCCGAGCTGCTGGATCGCGTCGATGCAGAACAGCACCCCGCGGCGGCGACATCCCGCGCCGATGCGCTCCAGGTCAAGGCGCAGGCCGCTGGCGTACTGCACCGCGCTGATCGACAGCAGGCGGGTGCGCGGGCCGCAGGCGGCGAGCAGGGCGCTCTCGGGATCGTCGCCGGCGAGACCGACCTCGACCACTTCGACGCCGCGCGGGCGCAAGGCTTCCCAGACCACTCTATTGGAGGGGAACTCCTCGTTGCCGATGACGACCTGGTCGCCCTCTCGCCAATCCAGGCCGAAGGCTACGAAGGAAAGCGCCTCGGAGGTGTTCTTGACCAGGGCGAGGTCGCTGCCGGCGCGCGCATTGAGCAGTCGGGCAAGGCGCTCGCGCAGGCGATGTTCTATCTTCAGCCATTCCGGATAGTCGCTGGCGCCGTGGGCGACGTTCTCCCGGGCGAAGGCGCTCACCGCGTCGGCGGCGCGTCTAGGCCAGGGTGCGACCGCTGCGTGGTTGAGGTAGCGCAGACCGTTGGTCTGGTCGAATTCGTCCTGGTAACAATTCATCGTCGGATGTTCCGTGCATTTTCGTGCTGAATAGGCATAATACGCGGCTTCGATTTTTGACTCATTTTGACCTGACAGTCTTTTTATGCAGAAAGAGCCTCGCAAAGTTCGTGAATTTCGTCGCCGTGAACAGGAGATTCTCGATACCGCCCTCAAGCTGTTCCTCGAACAGGGGGAAGACAGCGTAACGGTCGAGATGATCGCGGATGCCGTCGGCATCGGCAAAGGCACGATCTACAAGCACTTCAAGTCCAAGGCGGAGATCTACCTGCGCCTGATGCTGGACTACGAGCGCGATCTCGCCGCCCTGTTCCATTCCGAAGACGTAGCCCGCGACAAGGAAGCCCTGTCGCGTGCCTACTTCGAGTTCCGCATGCGCGATCCGCAGCGCTACCGCCTGTTCGACCGCCTGGAAGAGAAGGTGGTGAAGACCAGCCAGGTGCCGGAGATGGTCGAGGAGCTGCACAAGATCCGCGCCTCCAACTTCGAACGCCTGACCCAACTGATCAAGGAGCGTATCGCCGACGGCAAGCTGGAGAACGTTCCGCCGTACTTCCATTATTGCGCTGCCTGGGCGTTGGTGCATGGCGCCGTGGCGCTGTACCACTCGCCGTTCTGGCGCGAGGTGCTGGAAGACCAGGAAGGTTTCTTCCACTTCCTGATGGATATCGGCGTGCGCATGGGCAACAAGCGCAAGCGCGAAGGCGACGCTCCCAGCGCCTGATACCTGTGGTGCCGGGACGCAGTCACTGCGCCCCGCGCACTCTTTGCCGGCAGGGATATACTCGTCGCCCATCGATCCGCCGCCGGGACGTCGGCTGCCCATTTCCGGCGAATCCGCCGGTGGCTCCACGTTCGTTCAGGAGTTCTCCGATGAGTGTCCGTGAATTCCCCATCCACTACATCGAACCGGTGTTCCGGCCCCCGAGCGAGGCGCATTCGCTGATCCTCCCGGTGACCAATGGCTGTTCCTGGAACAAATGCGGCTTTTGCGAGATGTATACCCAGCCGCAAAAGAAATTTCGCGCCCGCGACGAGAACGAGGTACTGGAGGAGATCCGCCGCTGCGGCGAGCGCCTGATCGTCAAGCGGGTGTTTCTCGCCGATGGCGACGCCCTGGTATTGCCGACCCGCCGGCTGCTCGCGGTGCTGCAGGCGATTCGCGAGCACTTGCCGGAGGTGGAGCGGGTATCCAGCTACTGCCTGCCGCGCAACCTGCGCAGGAAGTCGGTCGACGAGTTGCGCGAACTGGCCGACGCCGGGCTGCGAATGGCCTATGTCGGCGCCGAGTCCGGCGACGACGAAGTGCTGGCGCGGGTCAACAAGGGCGAGACCTATTCCTCTACCCTGGATGCGCTGGAAAAGCTTGGCGAGGCGGGGATCAGTCGTTCGGTGATGATCCTCAACGGTCTGGGCGGAATGACCCTGAGCGCGCAGCACGCGGACAACTCCGCGCGCCTGATGAACGCCGCCCAGCCGGAGTACCTGTCGACCCTGGTGGTGAGTTTCCCTACCGGCGAGCAGCGTTTCCGTGCTGGCTTCGCCGATTTCGAGGCGCTGGATCGGCGTGCCCTGTTCGTCGAGGTCGAACGCCTGTTGCAGGGTTTGGAGCTCGAAGACACGGTATTTCGCAGCGACCACGCTTCCAACTATCTGGTGCTCAAGGGCGAACTGGGTGCCGACAAGGCGCGCCTGCTGGCCGAGGTCCGCCAGGCCATCGAGCAGCCGCAGCACGCTGCCCTGCGCCAGGAGTGGCAGCGTGGCCTGTGATGGCGCGGAAGCTGCATCGGCTCGTCATTCGCCGGTTTTCCGACGCCGGCAGGGGAGATGACCGATGTTGCACCTGTTCCGTATCGCCCTGGCGATGCTCCTCCTGGGCAGCCTGTCCGCCTGCATGAAGCCCAGCGACCTGGCCGACGGCGCCGACTACTACCTGCGCGACGCCGGGGTGCTCGATCACAGCGCCAGCCAGCGCAGCAACAACCGGCGGATCCAGGCCGACTCCTTCATCTACATCGGCCAGGGCCCGTTCGTGCCGCCGGGCTACCGGTACGCGCGGCCGAACGTGGTGGCCGAGCAGGCCTTCGAAGGTTTCGTCGAGTATTTCCCGCTGGTGCGCCGCGCCAAGGCGCCGCTCGGCCTGGACGACGCGATGCGCGAGGCGCGTGCCGCCGGCGCTCACTACCTGCTGTACTGCCGTTTCGCCCGGGGCGACAACAGGATCGGCAACTGGGAGGAGTGGGAAGACGAAGAGGAACTCGGCCGGGTCGGGCGCGATCGCAGTGTCATCCAGGTCATGCTGATCGAGACCAGCACCCGTTTCCTGGTGGACAGCGCGACCATCCGCAGCCGCGGCGGTTTCCTGACGTTCTACGACGCCACCCCGGAAGACCTGCTGCGTCCCCCGCTGGAGCAATACGCCCAGGAATTGCTGGGCCTGAACAGTCGAGGAACAGGCTATGAGTGATACCGGCAAGGCCAACGACCTGCTGGCGCAGATCCCCAGGGGCGAAAAGAAGGGCCTGCCGCCCGTGCACCTGTGGAATCCGCCGTTCTGCGGCGACATCGACATGCGCATCGCCCGCGACGGCACCTGGTTCTACCTGGGCACGCCGATCGGACGCAAGCCGATGGTGAAGCTGTTCTCCAGCATCATTCGCCGCGACGGCGACGACTATTTCCTGGTGACTCCGGTGGAAAAGGTCGGTATCCGCGTCGACGATGCGCCCTTCGTCGCGGTGACCCTGCAGGTGCAGGGCGAGGGCGGGGCGCAGGTACTGCGCTTCGCCACCAACGTCGAGGACGAGGTCGAGGCGGACGCCGGGCATCCGCTGCGCGTCGAGATCGACCCCCGCAGCCAGGAACCCACGCCCTACCTGCGGGTGCGCGACAACCTCGAGGCGCTGGTGCATCGCAACGTGTTCTACCAGCTGGTCGAGCTGGCGGTGCCGCGCCGGATCGACGGCATCGAATGGCTCGGCGTCTGGAGCCACGGCGAGTTCTTTCCCCTCGGCCCGCAGCCGGACTGACAGGCGCAGCATGAAAAAAGGCTCCCGAGGGAGCCTTTTTCGTTTGCCTTACATGTTGGGGTAGTTCGGCCCGCCGGTACCTTCCGGCGCCACCCAGGTGATGTTCTGCGCCGGGTCCTTGATGTCGCAGGTCTTGCAGTGCACGCAGTTCTGCGCGTTGATCTGGAAGCGCTTGCTGCCGTCGTCGTTGGCCACCACTTCGTACACGCCTGCCGGGCAGTAGCGCTGGGCCGGCTCGTCGTAGAGCGGCAGGTTCTTCTCGATCGGAATGCTCGCATCGGCCAGCTTGAGGTGGATCGGCTGGTCTTCCTCGTGGTTGGTATTGGAGAGGAACACCGAGGACAGCTTGTCGAAGCTGAGCTTGCCGTCCGGCTTCGGGTAGTCGATCTTCGGCGCTTCGCTGGCCTTTTTCAGGCAGGCGTAGTCCGGCTTGTCGTCATGCAGGGTGACGGGGATCTTGCCGCCGAAGATGTTCTGGTCGATGAAGTTGAACGCGCCGCCGCCGATAGCGCCGAACTTGTGGATGGCCGCGCCGAAGTTGCGGCTGCGGAACAGTTCGTCGTACAACCAGCTGGCCTTGAACGCATCGACGTAGCTGGACAGCTCGTCGCCGCCTTCGCGGCCGGCGGCCAGGGCCTCGGCGATCGCGTCGGCGGCGAGCATGCCGGACTTCATCGCGGTGTGGCTGCCCTTGATCTTGGCGAAGTTCAGGGTGCCGAGGTCGCAACCGATCAGCGCGCCGCCGGGGAAGACCATCTTCGGCAGCGAATTCAGGCCGCCCTTGCAGATGGCCCGGGCGCCGTAGGCCACGCGCTTGCCGCCTTCCAGGTACTGCTTGACCACCGGGTGGTGCTTGTAGCGCTGGAACTCGTCGAACGGCGACAGGTGCGGGTTGCTGTAGGACAGGTCGATGATCAGGCCGACGAACACCTGGTTGTTCTCCAGGTGGTAGAGGAACGAGCCGCCGGTATTTTCGTCGTTCAGCGGCCAGCCGGCGGTATGGACCACCAGGCCGGGCTTGTGCTTGGACGGGTCGATGTCCCAGATTTCCTTGATGCCGATACCGTAGTGCTGGGCATCGGCCTCGCTGTCCAGGTTGTATTTCTTGATCAGTTGCTTGCCGATGTGCCCGCGGCAGCCTTCGGCGAACAGGGTGTACTTGGCCCGCAGCTCCATGCCGGGGGTGTAGTAGCCTTCTTTCGGGTTGCCTTCGCGGTCGACGCCGAGGTCGCCGGTGACGATGCCGCGGACCACGCCGTTCTCGTCGATCAGCGCTTCCTGGGCGGCGAAGCCCGGATAGATCTCCACGCCCAGTCCTTCGGCCTGCTGGGCCAGCCAGCGGCAGAGGTTGCCCAGGGAGATGATATAGTTGCCCTCGTTGTGCATGGTCTTGGGCACGAAGAAGTTGGGCACCTTGGTAGCGCTCTCGGCGCTCTTCAGGACGTAGATGTCGTCGCCGGTCACCGGGGTATTGAGCGGCGCGCCGAGTTCCTTCCAGTCGGGGAACAGCTCGTTCAGCGCGCGCGGCTCGAACACCGCGCCGGAGAGGATGTGGGCGCCCACTTCGGAACCCTTCTCGACCACGCAGACGCTGATCTCTTGACCGGCTTCGGCGGCCTTCTGCTTCAGTCGGCATGCGGCGGACAGACCGGCGGGGCCGGCGCCGACGATGACGACGTCGAATTCCATGTATTCGCGTTCCACTATCGATCTCCTACTCAAGGCTCACGGTATCTGTTTATTGGTGGCTGAGATCTTTCCCTGATCAGAGCGGGCGCATTATATATAGCTGCATGGGCAGGTCCAATACAAACGTTTGTTTGAATTCTTTGGAAGCCTGATAGAATCGGCATTCGAGGGGGGGAAACCACCCTTTTGCCGTATTGACCGAAAAGGGTGATCCGGTCAAGATACGGGCGGTTTTGCGGTCGCTGTCTAGCAGAGTGTCGGTTTCCGGCCGGCGAGCATCACCGGCCAGGCCTGTCTGGCGACATCCTTATTCACCGGAGAATAACGAGGAATCCATGAAGGTTCTTGTAGCAGTCAAACGAGTGGTCGACTACAACGTCAAGGTCCGCGTCAAGGCGGACAACTCCGGCGTCGACCTCGCCAACGTCAAGATGTCCATGAACCCCTTCTGCGAAATCGCCGTGGAAGAAGCCGTGCGCCTGAAAGAGAAGGGCGTGGCTACCGAGATCGTCGCTGTCTCCGTCGGCCCGACCGCCGCCCAGGAGCAACTGCGCACCGCGCTGGCGCTGGGCGCTGACCGTGCGATCCTGGTGGAGAGCAACGACGAGCTGAACTCCCTGGCCGTGGCCAAGCTGCTCAAGGCCGTGGTCGACAAGGAGCAGCCGCAGCTGGTGATCCTCGGCAAGCAGGCCATCGACAGCGACAACAACCAGACCGGCCAGATGCTCGCCGCGCTGACCGGCTACGCCCAGGGCACCTTCGCCTCCAAGGTCGAGGTCGCTGGCGACAAGGTCAACGTGACCCGCGAGATCGATGGCGGTCTGCAGACCGTCGCGCTGAACCTGCCGGCCATCGTCACCACCGACCTGCGCCTGAACGAGCCGCGCTACGCGTCGCTGCCGAACATCATGAAAGCCAAGAAGAAGCCGCTGGACGTGGTGACCCCGGACGCCCTGGGCGTTTCCACCGCTTCCACCGTGAAGACCCTGAAGGTCGAGGCGCCGGCTGCACGCTCCGCTGGCATCAAGGTCAAGTCCGTGGCTGAACTGGTAGAGAAACTGAAGAACGAGGCGAAGGTAATCTAATGGCTATCCTGGTTATCGCTGAGCACAACAACGCGGCCCTGGCGGCTGCCACCCTGAACACCGTTGCCGCTGCCAAGGCCATTGGCGGCGACATCCACGTGCTGGTCGCCGGACAGAACGTTGCCGCCGTGGCCGAAGCCGCCGCCAAGGTCGAGGGCGTCTCCAAGGTGCTGGTCGCCGACAACGCCGCCTACGCCCACCAACTGCCGGAAAACGTCGCACCGCTGATCGCCGAGCTGGGCAAGAACTACAGCCACGTGCTGGCCCCGGCTACCACCAACGGCAAGAACTTCCTGCCGCGCGTCGCCGCGCTGCTGGACGTCGACCAGATCTCCGAGATCGTCGAAGTGGTCAGCCCCGACACCTTCAAGCGTCCGATCTACGCCGGTAACGCCATCGCTACCGTGCAGTCCTCGGCTGCGGTCAAGGTGATCACCGTGCGTACCACCGGCTTCGACGCCGTCGCCGCCGAAGGCGGTTCGGCTGCCGTCGAGCAGGTTTCCGGCCCGGCCGATGCCGGCAAGTCCGCCTTCGTCGGCGAAGAGCTGGCCAAGTCCGACCGTCCGGAACTGACCGCTGCCAAGATCGTGGTCTCCGGCGGCCGCGGCATGCAGAACGGCGACAACTTCAAGATCCTCTACGCCCTGGCCGACAAGCTGGGTGCCGCAGTCGGCGCTTCCCGCGCCGCGGTCGACGCCGGTTTCGTGCCGAACGACATGCAGGTCGGCCAGACCGGCAAGATCGTCGCCCCGCAGCTGTACATCGCGGTGGGTATCTCCGGTGCCATCCAGCACCTGGCGGGCATGAAGGACTCGAAGGTGATCGTCGCGATCAACAAGGACGAAGAGGCGCCGATCTTCCAGGTCGCCGACTACGGCCTGGTCGCCGACCTGTTCGACGCCGTACCGGAGCTGGAAAAGGCCGTCTGAGCCCGATTCCAAGCCGACAAGACCCGCTCCCCGGAGCGGGTTTTTTTATGTCCGGGCTGCGACGCGTGACCCTTTGGTCACGATTCCTGCCTTCGGTCCGCCCAAGCGGAGGTGTCTCATTTACAATGCGCGACGTCTCTAGCTCCTGAATGTGCTTTTCCGGCATCTAGCAACCGAGGTTTTCATGATCATCAAACCGCGCGTGCGTGGCTTCATCTGCGTCACTACCCATCCGGCAGGCTGCGAGGCCAACGTCAAGCAACAGATCGACTACGTCGAGGCCAAGGGCCCCGTCGTCAACGGACCGAAGAAGGTCCTGGTCATCGGTTCCTCCACCGGCTATGGCCTGGCTGCCCGCATCACCGCCGCGTTCGGTTCCGGCGCCGATACCCTCGGGGTGTTCTTCGAGCGTCCGGGCAGCGAGAGCAAGCCGGGCACCGCCGGCTGGTACAACTCGGCGGCCTTCGAGAAGTTCGCCCACGAGAAAGGCCTGTATGCCCGCAGCATCAATGGCGACGCTTTCTCCGACGAGGTGAAGCGGCTGACCATCGAGACCATCAAGCGCGATCTCGGCAAGGTCGACCTGGTGGTCTACAGCCTGGCCGCGCCGCGCCGTACCCATCCGAAGAGCGGCGAAGTGTTCTCCTCGACCCTCAAGCCGATCGGCAAGTCGGTCAGCTTCCGTGGCCTGGACACCGACAAGGAAGTGATCAAGGACGTGGTCCTGGAGGCGGCCAGCGACCAGGAGGTCGCCGATACCGTTGCGGTGATGGGCGGCGAGGACTGGCAGATGTGGATCGACGCGCTGCTGGAGGCCGACGTGCTGGCCGACGGCGCGAAGACCACCGCGTTCACCTACCTGGGCGAGAAGATCACCCACGACATCTACTGGAACGGTTCCATCGGCGCAGCCAAGAAGGATCTCGACCAGAAGGTCCTCGGTATCCGCGACAAGCTCGCCCCGTTGGGCGGCGACGCGCGCGTCTCGGTGCTCAAGGCGGTGGTGACCCAGGCCAGCTCGGCGATCCCGATGATGCCGCTGTACCTGTCGCTGCTGTTCAAGGTGATGAAGGAGCAGGGTACCCACGAAGGTTGCATCGAGCAGGTCGACGGCCTGTACCGGGAGAGCCTGTACGGCGCCGAGCCGCGCCTCGACGAGGAAGGCCGCCTGCGTGCCGACTACAAGGAACTGCAGCCGGAAGTGCAGTCCCGTGTCGAGGAGCTGTGGGACAAGGTAACCAACGAGAACCTTTACGAATTGACCGACTTCGCTGGCTACAAGAGCGAGTTCCTCAACCTGTTCGGTTTCGAGGTCGCTGGGGTCGACTACGAGCAGGACGTCAACCCGGACGTGCAGATCGCCAACCTGATCCAGGCCTGAGGCCTGGATCCGAGCCGTCCTCGCGACGGCTCCCGCTCCCCCGAACCGGCGCCCAGGCGCCGGTTCGCGTTTTCAGCGACCGGCCACCTGGGCGTTCCGTACGCCGTCGAGGAAGGCCTGGTAGTGCTGCGCGGTTTCCTCCGGGCGTTCGACCATCGGCACGTGTCCGCAGTTTTCCATGATCACCACGCTGGGCCGCTTCAGCAGCGGACGCATCACCTCGATGCTGGAGACGTCCAGCACGCGGTCGCGGTCGCCCCATAGCAGCAGGGTCGGTGCCTCGATCTTC
The DNA here is from genome assembly GCF_016463925.1 of Pseudomonas sp. P20. Lineage (NCBI taxonomy): Bacteria > Pseudomonadati > Pseudomonadota > Gammaproteobacteria > Pseudomonadales > Pseudomonadaceae > Pseudomonas > Pseudomonas sp. P20. Next base: position 166,400 of record NZ_JAEMVM010000002.1, read on the forward strand.
GGCAGTTCCGGCTCCAGCGGGATGTAGCGCTGGCGCAGTTGTTCGAATATCTGCGCGTTGAACGCCGACGCGGCTACCGCGCGCTCGCCGAGGTAGCGCTTGAGCGGCGCCGGCAGCGGCGGTTGCTGGACGAACACGAAGTCGAGCAGCTTCTGGAAGTCTTCCGGCTGGCGCACCACCAGGGGATTCTCGCCGCGCTCCAGGTCCTCGAACAGTTCGCTCTTGCGCGCCGGCATCACCCCGGCGTTGTCGATCAGCGCCAGCGATAGCACCTGTTCCGGATGGCGCGCCGCGTAGAGCGCGGCGATGTGCCCGCCCATGGAGTTGCCGGCCAGGTGCAGGCGGCGCACGCCGATGGCGGCGGCGAAATTGGCGACTCGCTCGGCCTGGGTGCCGACGTCGTAGCTGGCCTGTTGCGGCTTGCTGCTGTCGCCGAAGCCGGGCAGGTCGAGGGCGACCACATGGTAGCGCTCGGTCAGCGGCCGGGCGAAGCGCAGCCAGTTGTCCTTGTCGGCGCCGAAGCCGTGGATCAGCAACAGGGTCGGGTTCTTCTCCGAGCCACCTTCCAGGTAGGCGATCTCCAGGTTGTCGACCTGCACGCTGTGCTCGCTGAGACCGGCGAGACCGCGCTCGACGGTGCGTACGCTGGCGAGGAGGGTAGCCGGGACGAAGTAGAGGATGCCGGCGGCGACCGCCAGCAGCAGAACCAGACCGAGGAGGAATCGTTTCATGGGTGTCCGAAGGCTTCAGGAAAAAAGGGGCCAGCGCTGAACGCTAGCCGTGCCGGCCCGCTGTCGCAAGCCTTGTGACGAGTCTAGGCGTGCTGCCGGTGGTCGGCGCCGAACCTAAGGACGGCGGTTCATTCGCCGGGTCGATAGAGATGTCGATGCTCGGCGCGGTACAGCGAAGAGTCGGCGAAGCCTTCGGCGGCCAGCACCTCGCCGACCAGGATCAGCGCGGTGCGGCGGAAATTCCTGGCGGCGACCTTGGGCAGGATGTCGCCGAGGGTGCCGCGAACCTGTTCCTGGTCGGGCCAACTGGCCCGGTGGATCACCGCGACCGGGCAGTCGGCGCCGTAGTGCGGCAGCAGTTCCTCGACGATCTTCGCCAGGTGGGCGACGCCCAGGTGGATCGCCAGGGTCGCCCGGTGCCGCGCCAGGTCACCCAGGCTCTCGCCTTCCGGCATCTTCGTGCGTGCGGCGTAGCGGGTCAGGATCAGCGTCTGGGACACTTCGGGCAGGGTCAGCTCGCAGCCGAGCAGGGCGGCGCAGGCGGCGGTGGCGGTGACCCCGGGGACGATCTCATAGGGGATGCCGAGTTCGCGCAGGTGGCGGATCTGCTCGCCGATGGCGCCATACAGGGAGGGATCGCCGGAATGCACGCGGGCTACGTCGAGGCCGCGGCGATGGGCTTGCGCGAGTAGCTCGACGATCTGTTCGAGGTCCAGCTCGGCGGTGTTCACCACCTGGCCGGCCTGGTGCCCCTCGAGCAGCGCTTGCGGAACCAGCGAGCCGGCGTAGAGGATCACCGGGCACTGGCGGATCAGGCGCTGCCCCTTGACGGTGATCAGGTCGGGGTCGCCGGGACCGGCGCCGATGAAATAGACGGTCATGGGAGTTCTCGTTCGGTGAGAAGACGTGCCAGGGCGATGCTCGCCCGATCGTCGCTGCGTTTCGCCCCGAGCAGATCGGCGCGACCGCCACCCAGGCGTTCGGCCAGGGCCAGGGCGGCGGCCTCGGCGACGCTGGAGCAGCCGGTTTCGCGCAGCGCGACGGCGGAGGGGCTGAGCAGGCGCGGCTCGTAGTCGTGCAGGACGGCGGGTGCGAGGAAATGCACGGGGCGTTCGAGCAGCGTGGCCAGTTGCCGCAGGCCGGGTTCGTCGCGTTTGCCGTCGATGCTGGTGAGGGCGTCCAGCTCGGCCAGGCTGCGCCCGTATTCGCCCAGCGTTCGCTCCAGCAGCGCGCGCAGATGCTCGGCGCTACAGCCTCGGCGGCAGCCGATGCCGGCGATCAGCAGGCTGGGGATGGGCAGGGGCATGCGCGCACCGGAGGAAATGGAAGGAGAGGCACTATGGACCCGCGACCGGCAAGGGTCGCGGGTGGCAGGCGGTCAGGCGTCGACGCCGCCCCGGTTGCGCCGGAACAGCCAGGCAGCGGCCAGGCCGAGGGCGGCCCAGAACAGCGCATTGCTGACCAGCGAGGCGACCACGAAACGCTGGGCCAGGGCTTCCGGCGCCAGGCTGGCATGGACCTCGGGCTGCGGCGCGCCGAACAGGTGCGGCAGCGCCAGCAGGACGGCGCCGACCAGCTTCAGCGGCCAGTTGCCGCCGAACACCAGCAGGGCCAGGCCCACCGCGGTGGCGGCGGCGGTGGCGATCCACCAGTACTGGCGTTGCACCAGGTCGGCCGCGGCGGTACCCGGCAGCTCCGGCGGCAGGCCCAGCGACGGCGCCAGGCAGAACACCGCGTAGCCGGCCAGGCCCCAGAGCAGGCCCTGCCAGGTCTGGCCCGGCGCGCGCAGGGTGAAGAGGCCGGCGAGCATCAGGGCGAAGCCGACCGCCACCACCAGGTTGCCGCCGGTGGTGGAGAGGGTACGCTGCCAGCCGTCCTCCGGCTCCCAGGCCTCCTCGTCGTGGACATGGGCGGCGACGCCGGGGGTGTGTTCGTGGGGCTGGGCCGCGACCGGCTCGCTCTTCTCGTAGGTCTCCGCCTCGAGGATCAGCGGGGTGACCCAGAGAATCTGCAGCAGGGTCAGCAGCAGGGCGGCGAGCAGGCCGGCGAAGCCGGCGGTCTGGGCGATGCGCTTGATCATTCTGGTTCCCTCGCGACTCAGTGGCAGGGGAAGCCGGAGCTGTGCCGGGTATCGTGGGCGGCGTTGTGTACCGCGTCGATGTGCGAGAAACCGGCGAAATAGACCAGCAGCGCGCCGAGCAGGCCGGCGCCGATGGCCAGGCTCAGTCGCTTCGACAGGGAGGTGGTGGAGCTGGCGTGCGCCAGGGTGCTGCTGGACATGGTGCGTTCCCTCTGGATTGGCATGGGCGTGGCAGAGGAGTACGCACGAGGAACAGGCCCGGACGGCCCGCTTCACGCTTGCGCCCGCCCACCGCGGGTGAATCAAACGAAAGGTTCCAGGCCGGTCTCCGGGCTCGCGCGCGATGCGCTTACCGTTGCGGGGGCAGCGCCGGACTGGCTCGGAGAGCGTCACCGGCTTCCCGTTTCACCTCGTGCGCGCCGGCACGAGACACCTGGGACAACCCGCCTAGGACAGCATGAAGGACCGCCGGGCGTCAACCGGCCCGATTGACCCTGGCCCGCGCACTGCGTAGCCTTGCCGGTTCGAGGTTCCTCGCCGGCGACGGCGGGGCTAAGAGGGAACGCGGTCGATGCCGCGGCTGCCCCCGCAACTGTGAACGGCGATCGTTCCCCAATGCCACTGCGTGACGCGGGAAGGCGGGGAACCGGCGGAGACGCCAGACCGTGAGCCAGGAGACCTGCCTCGTCGATCCCGTGGCGCGATGCCCGGGGACAAGACTTCCATACAACCGGGCGGGGTGATCCGGTGGCGAATCCGTTGCGCGGCCCCTGCGTCCGCGCCACTCGTCCGCATGCCCGCCGAGCTGAACAAGGGCTGCCCATGAAAACCCTGGCGAAACTCCCCGTCACCATCGTCACCGGCTTCCTCGGCGCCGGCAAGACCACCTTGCTCCGGCACATGCTGGACAACGCCGAAGGCCGGCGCATCGCGGTGATCGTCAACGAGTTCGGCGAACTCGGCATCGACGGCGAGATCCTCAAGCAATGTTCCATCGGCTGCAGCGAAGAAGAGGCGCAGGGCCGCGTTTTCGAGCTGGCCAACGGTTGCCTGTGCTGCACCGTGCAGGAAGAGTTCTTCCCGGTGATGCGCGAGCTGGTGGCGCGCCGCGGCGACCTTGACCAGATCCTCATCGAGACCAGCGGCCTGGCCCTGCCCAAGCCGCTGGTGCAGGCTTTCCAGTGGCCGGAAATCCGCAACGCCTGCACGGTCGACGCGGTGATCACCGTGGTCGACAGCCCGGCGGTGGCGGCCGGCACCTTCGCCGCCCATCCCGAGCAGGTGGACCAGCAACGCCGCCAGGACCCCAACCTCGACCATGAATCGCCGCTGCACGAACTGTTCGAGGACCAGTTGGCCAGCGCCGACCTGGTGATCCTGAACAAGGCCGACCAGCTCGACACCGAGGCCCTGGCGCGGGTCCGCGCGGAGATCGCCGGGGAGCTGCCGGCGGCGGTGAAGATCGTCGAGGCGAGCCGGGGCGAGCTGCCGCTCCCGGTCTTGCTGGGACTCAACGCCGAGGCCGAGCTGCACATCGACGGCCGGCCGACCCACCACGACCACGAAGGCCACGAGGACCACGACCACGACGAGTTCGACTCCTTCCACGTCGATCTCCCCGAGGTGGAGGAAGCTGCGCTGCTCGAGGCCCTCGGCGAGCTGGTGGAGCGTCACGACATACTTCGCATCAAGGGTTTCGCCGCCATTCCGGGCAAGCCCATGCGCCTGTTGGTACAGGGCGTCGGCAAGCGCTTCGACAGGCATTTCGACCGCAAGTGGCTGGCCGACGAAGCCCGCAGCACCCGGCTGGTGGTGATCGGCCAGGAGCTGGACCAGGCCGCCATTGCCAACCAGCTGCGCACAGCGCTTGCCTGATCCGTGATCCCCGGCCGGGGCCGGCGATGGCGATTCGCCGGCCCCAGCTTCTTGCGTCCTACCGGTAGAACGTCCATGCACCTGTTGCGCACCCAACCCGGCGGCTTCGTTCCCGACGACGGCATCGCCCACCTGGCCCAGACTCCCGCCGAGCTGGTGATCCTCTGCAGCGGCGATTCGCACCTCGCATTGCTGGCCGAGGCCGCCCGTGCGCTGCCGGACGACTACCCGAGCCTGCGCCTGGCCAACCCCATGCAGTTGCAGAACCACGCCTCGGTGGACCTCTACGTCGAGGAAGTGCTGCGGCACGCGCGGGTGATCCTGCTTTCGCTGCACGGCGGCATCGGCTACTGGCGCTACGGCGTGGAGCAACTGGTGGCGCTGGCCGAGCGCGGCGCGCTGCTGATCCCGGTGCCCGGCGACGACCGCCCCGACCCGGAGCTGAGCGCCCTCGGCAACCTGCCGGCGGAGCAGGCCGAGCGCTTCTGGCAATACTTGCGCCAGGGCGGCCTGGAGAACGCCGGGCAGTTCTACCGCTGCCTGGCCAGCCAGTGCCTCGGCCGCGACTACGCCTGGCGCGAACCGCAGGCGCTGCCGCGGGTGGCGCTGTTCCATCCACGGCATGCCGAGGCGACCCTGGAACACTGGCGTGCCGACTGGCAGGCCGGGCGTCCGGTGGTCGCGTTGCTGTTCTATCGCACCCACCTGCAGGCAGCCAACACCGCCTTCATCGCACGCTTCTGCGAACGCCTCGCGGCGCAGGGGCTCAACCCGTTGCCGATCGCGCTGGCCAGCCTCAAGGAAAGCGCCTGCCTGGCGCAGGTGGAAGACTGGCTGGAGCGCAGCGACGCCGCGCTGATCGTCAATACCACCGGTTTCGCCCAGTCCAATCCGGAGGCGCCCGAGTTGCGTCCGTTCCGTCGCGACGTGCCGGTGTTGCAGGCGATCTGCTCGCTGGACAACCGCCCGCTCTGGCTGGACAACCCGCAAGGCCTGGGGCCGCGCGACCTGGCCATGCACGTGGCGCTGCCGGAGCTGGACGGGCGCATCGTCACCCGGCCGATCAGTTTCAAGGGCCTGGCCTGGCGCAGCGAACGCAGCGAGAGCGACGTGGTCTGCTATCTCGCCGACGACGAGCGCATGGATTTCGTCGCCGAACTGGCGCGGCGCTGGGCCGAGCTGGCGCGCAAGCCAAACGCGGAAAAACGGGTGGCGCTGGTGCTGGCCAACTACCCGACCCGCGATGGCCGGATCGGCAACGGCGTCGGCCTGGACACCCCGGCGGCGGCGCTGAACATCCTTCGTGCCCTGCGCCAGCAGGGCTATCCGGTCGACGGACTGCCCGCCAGCGGAACCGAGCTGATCCGCCAGTTGCTCGGCGGCGTCAGCAACGACCTGGAGCATCTCGACCTACGGCCCTGCGCCCAGAGCCTGGCGCTGGACGACTACCTGGCCTGCTTCGCACGCCTGCCGGAGCGCAATCGCCAGGCGGTGCTGGCGCGCTGGGGCGAGCCGCAACAGGACCCGATGTTCCGCGACGGACGGATGATGGTCGCCGGCCTGCGCTATGGCCTGACCTTCGTCGGCATCCAGCCGGCGCGCGGCTATCAGCTCGATCCGGCGGCGGTCTACCACGATCCCGACCTGGTGCCGCCGCACGGCTACCTGGCGTTCTACTTCTGGCTGCGCCACGCCTACCGCGCCGATGCCCTGCTGCACGTCGGCAAGCACGGTAACCTGGAATGGCTGCCGGGCAAGGGAGTCGGCCTGTCCGCCGAATGCTGGCCGGACGCGTTGCTCGGTCCGCTGCCGAACATCTATCCGTTCATCGTCAACGATCCGGGGGAGGGCGCCCAGGCCAAGCGCCGCACCCAGGCGGTGATCATCGACCACCTGATGCCGCCGCTGACCCGCGCCGAGAGCTACGGCCCGCTGCGCGACCTGGAGCGCCTGGCCGACGAGTTCTACGATGCCTCGCTGCTCGACCCGCGCCGCGCCGAACAGTTGCGCGGCGAGATTCTCGTCCTCCTGCGCGACAACCGTCTCGACCGCGAGATCGGCTTGCAGCTCAGCGACGATCCGGACAGCTGGCTGCCGCAGCTGGACGCCTATCTCTGCGACCTGAAGGAGTCGCAGATCCGCGACGGCCTGCATGTGTTCGGCGAGTCGCCGAGCGGGCGATTGCGCCTGGATACCCTGCTGGCGCTGCTGCGGGTTCCGCGCGGCGATGGCAAGGGCGCCAACGCCGGGTTGCTGAAGAGCCTGGCGGACGACCTTGGCCTGGGCTTCGATCCGCTGGCCTGCGACATGGGCGAGGCCTGGCAGGGCGCGCGGCCGGCCTGCCTGGAAGAGCGGGGCGGGGAGCCCTGGCGTACTCTCGGGGATACCCGCGAACGCCTGGAATTGCTGGCGTTGCACTGGATAGAAAGCTGCCTGGGCGGCGAATCGCCGCCTGCCACCTGGCGTGCCAGCGGCGAGGTGTTGCGCGGCTTGTGCGAACAGGTGGCACCGACCCTGGACGCCTGTGGCGGGGCCGAGATCGACGGGCTGCTGGCAGCCCTCGAAGGGCGCTTCGTACCGGCCGGTCCGAGCGGCGCGCCGAGTCGCGGGCGACTCGACGTGCTGCCCACCGGACGCAACTTCTTCTCGGTGGACGTGCGCAACCTGCCGACCCCGACCGCCTGGCGCATCGGCTTCCAGTCGGCCAACCTGCTGCTCGAGCGTCACCTGCAGGAACATGGCGATCACCTGCGCCAGCTCGGTCTCTCGGTGTGGGGCACGGCGACCATGCGCACCGGCGGCGACGACATCGCCCAGGCCCTGGCCCTGCTCGGCGTGCGACCGGTCTGGCAGGCCGGCAGCCAGCGCGTCGCCGATTTCGAGATACTCCCGGTCTCCCTGCTGGACCGCCCGCGGGTCGACGTGACGCTGCGGGTCTCCGGGTTCTTCCGCGACGCCTTCGCCAACCTGATCCGCCTGTTCGATGCGGCGGTGCAGGCGGTCGCCGAGCTGGACGAGGCGGAGGAGCTGAACCCGCTGGCCGCTCGCGTACGCCTGGAGCGCCAGCGCCTCGAGGCGCAGGGCACGGCGCCGGCGGAGGCGCGCCGGCAGGCCGGCTGGCGGATCTTCGGCGCCAAGCCGGGTGCCTACGGCGCCGGCGTGCAGGGCGCAATCGAAGAGCGGCTGTGGGAGACCCGCGCCGACCTTGCCGAGGTCTACCTGAACTGGGGCGGCTACGCCTACGGTGCCGCCGACGACGGCACGCCGGCGCGGGAACGCTTCGCCCAGCGCCTGGAACGCCTGCAGGCGGTGCTGCACAACCAGGACAACCGCGAGCACGACCTGCTCGATTCCAACGACTACTACCAGTTCCAGGGCGGCATGCTGGCGGCGGTGGAAACCCTGCGCGGCGCGCCGGTGGCCAGTTACCACGGCGACCACAGCCAGCCGGACAACCCGCGCATCCGCACGCTCAAGGAAGAGCTCAACCGGGTGGTGCGGGCGCGGGCGGTGAATCCGAAGTGGATCGCCGGGATGAAGCGCCACGGCTACAAGGGCGCCTTCGAACTGGCGGCGACGGTGGACTACCTGTGCGCCTTCGATGCCACCAGCGAGTTGATCGACGACCACCAGTACGCGCTGCTGGCCGACGCCTACCTGCTCGATGCGGAGACCCGCGAGTTCGTCCGCCAGCACAATCCGCAGGCCCTGCGCGACATGGCCGAGCGCCTGGTGGAGGCGCAGCGGCGCGGGCTCTGGCAGGAGCCGGGGGCCTATCGCGAGGCCCTGGAGAACCTGCTGCTGGACGTCGAAGAGGAATAGCGGAGCGGCATGGCCGCTCGCGCCGCTTTCAGCGCCGCTCGGCGAGCCGCCGGGCGGCGTCGCGGAGAATCCGCTCGGTGCCTTCCCAGCCGAGGCAGCCGTCGGTGATCGAGACGCCGTAGCGCAGTTCGCCGCCGAGCGCCTGGCAACCGTCGAACAGGTGGCTTTCCAGCATTACCCCGACCAGGTCGCTGGCACCGGCCAGGCGCTGGTCCAGCACGCTGGCGAGGACGCCGGGCTGGTTCAGCGGGTTCTTGCTGCTGTTGGCGTGACTGCAATCGACCATCATCCGCGTGGCGATGCCCTGGCTTTCCAGGGCCTGGCGCACGGCCTGCACCTGCTCGGGGCCGTAGTTCGAACCGTGGCGGCCGCCGCGCAGCACCACATGGGTGTCCGGATTGCCGCGGGTCTCGATCAGCGCCGGGTGACCGTGCGGGTCGAGGCCGAAATGGCGGTGGCCGTGGGCCGCCGAACGGATCGCGTCGCAGGCGATGCCGACGCCGCCGTCGGTGCCGTTCTTGAAGCCCACCGGCAGGCCGAGGCCGCTGACCAGCTCGCGGTGGATCTGCGATTCGCTGGTGCGCGCGCCGATCGCCGCCCAGCTCAGCAGGTCGTCGAAGTAGCCGGCGGCCAGCGGTTGCAGGAGTTCGGTGGCCAGCGGCAGGCCGAGGCGCAGCATGTCCAGCATCAGTTGCCGGGACAGCGCCAGGCCGGCGGCCATGTCGTCGCTGCCATCCAGGTGCGGGTCGTAGGCGAGGCCCTTCCAGCCCACCGTGGTGCGTGGCTTTTCCACGTAGGCGCGCATCACCAGGAGCAACTGGCCGTCGAGTTCGTCGCTCAGCGCCGCGAGGCGTTCGGCGTATTCGAGGGCGGAGCGGGGATCGTGGATCGAACAGGGTCCGACTACCACCAGCAGGCGCGGGTCGTCGCCGTCGAGGATGGCGCGGATGGCGTCGCGGCTGGCGGCGACCTGGCTGGCCAGCTCCAGCGGCAACGGCTGGCGGGCCTTGAGTTCGAGCGGGCTGGGCAGGCGTTCCAGGGCGGTACGGGCGGTGGCGCTGGGCAGGGCGACGGCCTGGACGTTCGGCGAAAGGGTGGTCAGTGCGGATACGGATGAGTTCATGGTCTGGCTTCCTGGGCTGGCGGCGGGCGTCCCGCGCGCGTCGTGCCCTATCGAGGTGTTCGGCAATGTCGTGGGTTGGCGAGCGGCTGGCGGCCGTCGCTAAATCGCCAGGTGTTGAGCGGGTAGCCAGTGCGGTAGCGGTATGCGGTCATGATCGATGTCCTGTGCGTTGGTCTGTGGTTGTGGCCTTGTGGGCCGGAAAAACGGGCCGGAAAAACAAAACCCCCGGTCGGGGAGCCGACCGGGGGTTTGCGTGTGCAGGGTAGGCGTCCCGTATACCGTGGGCGCCGTTGGGGTATCAGGCGCCGGAGTGGCTAAACCAATACCCGAAGAAATACGCGGCACGGGGTGCCTGCGGCGCACGCGCGCGCAACGACAAGCCAGGGCGCGAGGCACTGGAATGCAGGTGCGGATGGCGGGTGTGCGGCATGGGTTTCTCCCGTGAACGAGTCCCGAGCTTACTGCAAGCGAGGCGGCCGGTTCAACGACTGTTTCACGGTTCGATACCGGCGCCGCCGGCCTGATAGACTTGGCGGTCCGTATTTCCGTCCGTCCGCCGCAGGAATCCCCATGAGCGCTACCGTGCATTACCCCCTGTCCGCCGTGGTCGCCGCCGACGAACTGAAGCTGGCGCTGTGCCTGGCCGCGGTCGATCCGGCGATCGGCGGGGTACTGATCGAGGGGCCGCGCGGAATGGCCAAGTCGACCCTGGCGCGGGGCGTCGCCGAACTGCTGCCGGCGGGCGAGTTCGTTACCCTGCCGCTGGGCGCCAGCGAGGAGCGCATCGTCGGCAGCCTCGACCTGGACGCCGCCCTCGGCGAAGGTCGCGCGCGGTTTTCCCCGGGCGTGCTGGCCAAGGCCGACGGCGGCGTGCTCTACGTCGACGAAGTTAACCTGCTGCCGGACCACCTGGTGGATTTGTTGCTCGACGTCGCCGCCAGCGGCGTCAACCTGGTCGAGCGCGATGGCATTTCCCACCGGCATCCGGCGCGTTTCGTGCTGATCGGCACGATGAACCCGGAAGAGGGCGAACTGCGCCCGCAACTGCTCGACCGTTTCGGCCTCAACGTGCGTCTCGACACCCAGCCGCCGCCGGCCGAGCGGGCAGAGATCATCCGTCGCCGGCTGGCCTTCGATGCCGACCCGCAGGCCTTCGCCGAACGCTGGGAAGGCCAGCAGGACACCCTGCGCCGCCGTTGCGCCGAGGCGCGCCGGCGGCTGGCGCGGATTCCCCTGGACGATGCGGCGCTGGACAGCATCGCTCGACGCTGCTTCGAGGCGGCTGTCGATGGCCTGCGCGCCGACCTGGTCTGGCTGCGCGCGGCGCGCGCCCATGCGGCCTGGCGCGGCGGCGAGCGGATCGAGGCGGAGGACATCGATGCGGTGGAACATTTCGCCCTGCTGCATCGCCGTCGCCAGTCGAACCCGCCACCATCGGCGGCCAATCCACCGCCACCGCCCGCGGCGGCCCCTGTCGCGCTCCCGGAGCGCACCGGCGACGGCGAAGGGCAGTGGGGCGAATTGCCGGCTCGGCCGGTGGCCATGGGGACCGCCCGCGAGCTGCCGCGCTGGCCAAAAAAGCCCTGAGCATCCGCCCGCGCTCGGTCATGGGTGCGGATGCCAGGAGCAGACCCGGAGCCCTGCGCGGCGGTCTTGGCGGCGCCCTGAGCCAGGGTGCGGAGGGCGCCATCCAATGGTTGCCGACCCTGCTGCGTGGACGTCCCCGACAGCGCCGCGACCTGCTTCGCCAGCCGCGCAGCCGGCGCCCGGGCGAACTCTGGCTGGTGATCGTCGATGCCTCCGCCAGCACCCGCCGGTACGGCGCCCTGGCCCAGGCCAAGGGAGTGTTGGCGACGCTGTTCGAGGAGGCTTATCGGCAGCGCATCCGCCTGGCCGTGCTGCATGCCACCGGGCAGCAGGCGCAATGGCTCTGGCAGGGGCAGAAGGCCTCGCGGGAGTTGCAGGACTGGCTACGCCAGCTGGGCGCCGGCGGCGGTACGCCGCTGCTCGACGCCCTGCACCAGGCCGCTGGCTGGCTGGCGCGCCGACAGCGGCAGAAACCCGCCGAGCATCAGCGTCTGCTGGTGCTTACCGACGGCCGTCTGCGCGACTGGCCGGCGCTGCCGGAGGCTGCCTGCCCGAGCCTGCTGGTCGACCTCGAAAGCGGCCCGTTGCGCCTGGGCAAGGCCGAGCGCCTGGCCCGGGAACTGGGGGCCGAGTATCGGCATATCAGTGAATTGAACGAAGTCTGAGGGCGTTTCGGCGAGTCCTGCGGCTTTTTCGGTCAAATTGTATTTCGACTGTAATTCAATAAATATTATGCGCGTAATATCTTCCTGCGATCCAGCCAATCCATCTCACGGAGATATCCTCATGTCGCCGATTTCAGTCGTTATCGCCGGTTACGCCCGTTCGCCGTTCCACTTCGCCAGGAAAGGCGCGCTGGTCGATATCCGCCCGGATGACTTGGCCGCCGCGGTGCTCAAGGGGCTGGTGGAGAAACTCGATCTCGACCCTGCGCTGCTGGAGGACGTGGTCATGGGCTGCGCCTATCCGGAGGCGGAACAGGGCATGAACATCGCGCGCATCGCCAGTTTCCGTGCCGGCTTCCCGCAGAGCCTCGGCGGTGCGACCCTCAACCGTTTCTGCGGTTCGTCCATGAGCGCCGTCCACTACGCCGCCGGGCAAGTCCTGCTGGGCGCCGGAGAAGCCTTCATCGCCGCCGGGGTAGAGTCGATGACGCGGGTGCCGATGGGCGGCTTCAACCTGTCGCCCAATCCCGCGTTGCTGCAGGACTATCCGGCGGTATACATGAGCATGGGGCAGACCGCCGAGAATGTCGCCGAGCGCTACGCCGTCAGCCGCGTCGAGCAGGAAGAGATGGCCGTACGCTCCCACGCCAAGGCAGTCGCCGCGCGCGAGGCCGGCTTGCTGCGCGAGGAGATCGTCGCCATCGACACCCCCGCCGGCCGGGTCGCCGAGGATGGCTGCATCCGCCCGGGTACCAACCTGGAGAGCCTGGCCCAGTTGAAGCCGGCGTTCGGCGGCAGCGTCACCGCCGCCACCTCGTCGCCGCTCACCGATGGCAGCGCCGCGCTGCTGGTCTGTAGCGAGGACTTCGCGCGCCGCCACGGGCTGGTGATCCTGGCGCGGATCAAGGCGGTGGCGGTGGCCGGTTGTGCGCCGGAGATCATGGGCATGGGGCCGGTGCAGGCGACGCGCAAGGTTCTGCAACGGGCCGGGCTGGGCATCGCCGACATCGACCTGGTGGAGATCAACGAGGCCTTCGCCAGCCAATCCATCGCCTGCATCCGTGAACTGGGGCTGGACATGGACAGGATCAACCTGGATGGCGGCGCCCTGGCCATCGGTCATCCGCTGGGCGCCACCGGCGCGCGGATCACCGGCAAGGCCGCTGCGTTGCTGCGGCGCACCGGCGGGCGCTATGCCATCGCCACCCAGTGCATCGCCGGCGGCCAGGGCGTGGCGACCCTGCTGGAAGCGGTGGAGTGATCGCGCGCCGATGAAAAAAGGCCCGGTGGATGAGCCGGGCCTGGATGGGGAACCTGCGCCGGCGGCCCGGCGCAGGGTAGTCGCGGTTACTTGATGAAGTCGTGACCCCAGCGTTCGATCTGGCTGGCGCTCTTCTGCATCTGCAGCGACCGCGATTGTGCTTTCTGGCCGGCGGCGGCGATCTCGTCGTCGACCACCTTGGTCGACAGCGACAGCCAACTGGTCACGAAGGCCATGGCGTCGCTGTGGATCTCCAGGGCGTCCTGGTTGATGTTGGCGATGCCGTCGCACTTGCTGTGGTAGCACTCGTCGTAGGCCTTGCCGGCGGTGCCGCCGTACTTCTGCGCCTGCTCTTCGGTCTTCAGGCCCTCGGCGCCGGTGAACAGGCCGCCGAAGGCGATGCCGCTGTTGAAGAACTCGGCGTAGTCGGAGCGGAAGTCGATCTCGGTGCCTTCCGATTGCTGGCCGCGCAGGCGGAAGTAGGCTTCGAACAGGCGCTCGATGGCGGCCGAGCCGGGCGGACCCTGGAGGCCGAAGTCGGAACCGTCGCCGTCATAGATGAAGTTGCCGAAGTTCGGCGAGCCGATCATGTCGAAGTTCAGGTAGGCCTTGATCTTCTTCTTCTCTTCCGGGGCGAGGTTCTGCACGTAGTGGGTCGAGCCCACCAGGCCGGCTTCCTCGGCGCCCCACCAGGCGAAGCGCACCTTGTTGACCGGCAGCGCCTTGGCCAGCAGCACGGCCATCTCCAGTTGGGCGGCGCTGCCCGAACCGTTGTCGTTGATACCGGGGCCTTCGAACACCGAGTCGAGGTGCGCGCCGACCATCACCACGTTGTTCGGGTTGCCGCGACGGGTCTCGGCGACCACGTTGTAAGTCTCGGTCTTCTTGCGTACCACGTCGACCACCAGGTGCAACTGCAGGTCCGGGGTCTGCGACCAGGCCACGCCGTTGTCGTAGGTGGCGAAGATCACCGGGATGCCGCCCTCGTAGGACTCGCCCACGGTGACGTTCTCCAGGCCCTTGCGGTCGTCGGTGTTGCCCTGGTTGAAGATGATCACCCCGGCGGCGCCGGCGGCCGCGGCGTTCTCGGCCTTCTGCTCGAAGTTGCAGGTGCCGCGCTGGATCAGCGCGATCGAGCCGGCCGGGAAGTTGGCGAAGTCTTCCGCCTCGCAACCGCTGGTGGAGGTGTTGCCGGCGCCGAGGGACAGGTCCACCGGGACCACCTTGGCGGTGACGTCGCCTGCCTCGGTCTGCGACAGGTAGGTGAAATCCTTCTCCCATTCGTAGGTGACCGGCTGCGGCACGGTGGCGCTCAGGCTACCCGGGCCTTTCGGGTAGTAGGCGGTGAACGGGAAGGGCTGCACGCTGACCTTGTAGCCGGCTTTCTGCAGGGTCTGCTTCACGTAGTCGACGGAGGCCTGGTAGCCCGGCGTGGCGGCGGCGCGGTTGCCGTCGTTGAGACTGGCGATGTCCTCCAGCTTCTGCAGGCGCTTGACCACGTTGCTGGCTTGCAGGCAGCGCGGCAGGCCAAGCGGGGTGCTGACCAGCAACGGCGATTTGCAGATCGACGGGTTGGGTTTGCCGGGCGTCCAGAACTCGGTGAACTGTTGCGCTTCCGAAGGTGCCGCCAGGGATGCGGCGGAAACCGAGAGGGCGAGGGCGCCGAGTGCGTATCTGAGATTGTTCTTGTTGCTCATGAGACTCCGTTCCTTGTGAGGCGATGATCGATAAGCCGTTGATGGCATGGCGCTATTGCCCGAAATGCCGCCTCGGGCACGGCCTGACTGCCAGACTAGGAGCGCTTTCCGGGCTGTCCTGGCGTAATTCCTGAAATGTGAATTTCATCAACTTTTTGTGGAAGAATTGCTGATAGCTCGCTGGCGGGATGGAGGGCGGCTTTCTATCGTTAATGCCCTTCGGCGCGGGCCCATGGCCGTTGGTCGGGGCTGGGAGGATGGTGCAGCAGGAAGGAAACCGTCTGGCGCGCGGATAAGCGCGCGAGCGGAGTGGCTGGCACCAGCGCTGTCACAGATTTGTCGGAAATTTTGTATACATTTGTCTGGATATTTTCGGATCGAATTGTCTACAGTGTGCGCACAACAATAAAAGCGAGAACAGCGCACCATGAAAACGACGTCCTCCGGAACCCCACCCGTTCCACGGCCTGAAGACGAGAACCTCGGTGTCGGCGCCAACATGGCCTACGGCCTGCAACATGTGCTGACCATGTATGGCGGTATCGTCGCGGTCCCCCTGATCCTCGGCCAGGCCGCCGGCCTCGCGCCCGGCGACATCGGCCTGCTGATTGCCGCTTCGCTGTTCGCCGGCGGCCTGGCGACCCTGTTGCAAACCCTCGGCGTGCCGTTCTTCGGCTGTCAGTTGCCGTTGGTCCAGGGGGTGTCCTTCGCTGGCGTGGCGACCATGGTGGCGATCATCGGCAGCGGTGGCAGCGGCGGCATTCCCGCAGTGCTCGGCGCGGTGATGGCGGCCTCGCTGATCGGGTTGCTGATCACGCCGATCTTCTCGCGCATCACCAAATTCTTCCCGCCGCTGGTGACCGGCATCGTCATCACCACCATCGGCCTGACCCTGATGCCGGTCGCCGCGCGCTGGGCGATGGGCGGCAACAGCCACGCGCCGGACTTCGGCAGCATGGCCAACATCGGCCTGGCGGCGATCACCCTGGTCATCGTGCTGCTGCTGAGCAAGCTCGGCAGCGCCTCGATCTCGCGCCTGTCGATCCTCCTGGCGATGGTCATCGGCACCGTCATCGCGGTGTTCCTCGGCATGGCCGACTTCTCCAAGGTCACCGAAGGCCCGCTGGTGGCGTTTCCCACGCCGTTCCACTTCGGCATGCCGACCTTCCAGGTCGCCGCGATCATCTCGATGTGCATCGTGATCATGGTGACCCTGGTGGAAACCTCGGCGGACATCCTCGCGGTAGGCGAGATCATCGACACCAAGGTCGACTCGCGGCGCCTGGGCAACGGCCTGCGCGCGGACATGTTCTCCAGCATGCTGGCGCCGATCTTCGGCTCCTTCACCCAGAGCGCCTTCGCCCAGAACGTCGGCCTGGTGGCGGTGACCGGGATCAAGAGCCGCTACGTGGTCGCCACCGGTGGGTTGTTCCTGGTGATCCTCGGCCTGCTGCCGGTGATGGGCCGGGTGATCGCCGCGGTGCCCACCGCCGTGCTCGGCGGCGCCGGCATCGTGTTGTTCGGCACGGTCGCCGCCAGCGGCATCCGCACCCTGTCGAAGGTGGACTACCGCAACAACATGAACCTGATCATCGTCGCCACTTCGATCGGCTTCGGTATGATCCCGATCGCCGCGCCGACCTTCTACGATCACTTCCCCAGTTGGTTCGCCACCATCTTCCATTCCGGCATCAGTTCCTCGGCGATCATGGCGATCCTGCTCAACCTGGCGTTCAACCACTTCACCGCCGGCAACTCCGACCAGCAGTCGGTGTTCGTCGCCGCCAGCGAGCGGACCCTGCGCTACCAGGACATCGCCGCCCTGCACGAAGGCGACTATTTCCTCGACGGCAAGCTGTACGACGCCCAGGGCAACGAAGTGCCGCTGGCCGGCGACGACAGCCATGGCGCGCCGCCGCGACGGCGCAGCGAAACCGCTGAAGCCGGCAGCGCCTGAGCCGCGCCGCGATGAACGACGGCCCTCCTTGCGAGGGCCGTTTTCGTTGTGCGCTTCAGAACAGCGCCTTGCCGCGGTCCAGGCGCTGGTCCACCAGCCATTTGCCGTGGGCGATGGAGGCGCGCTGGGCGTTTTCCAGGTCGGCGAGGAAGGCGAAGCGCACGGGCAGGGCGATGCGCTTGCTGGTGTGGCCTTCGGGATCGGTGATGTGGCAGCCACCGGCCCAGGGCGTGGGAATGCCCGGATGCTCGACGACGTCGGCGGTGATGGTGTAGCTGCGGTGCTGGCAGTGCAGGCTGGCCATGGCATGCTCCTCTCTGTCGGAGGCCGACCCGGCTACCTGCGCGACGCCTGTGGTTGCCACGGAGGAGCCTCGGGGCGGCGAGGTTTTCCCTGCGTGTCCCTACCTCTATAGCAGATCGTCGCCGGTCCGCCGCGAGAGCCGACGAAGGGCCGCGCTCAGCGGCGCTGGCGACGGCCGAGCATGCGCTCCAGGGTGCCGTCGCGGCGGACCCACTGGTGGTAGCCGGCGGCGAGCGCATGGAGCAGCACCACCGAGGTGCTCAGCCACAGGCCGACCACGCGGTGAACGGCGTCGAAGGGCTTCTCGAACGCCTCCCAGTTCAGGTTCCAGGTTTGCGAAATCCAGGCGAACAGCGCGGTGTCCTTGAGGCTGGGTACCACGAACAGGCCGAAGTCGGTGGGCAGGCGGGTGCCGACGTAGCCGGTGAGCGGCATCACCAGCATCAAGGCATACAGCGACAGGTGCGCGTAGTGCGCCAGGCGGTGCTCCAGCGGCGTCCCGGGGACCGCTGGCAGGCGCGGCCCGCGCAGCCGCGAGACGATCCGAGGGATCAGCAGCAGGCCGACCAGCAGGCCCAGCACCCAGTGCAGGTTGAGTACCGGCAGGCGCTGCGGGTGGTCGTGGCCGAGCACCCAGATGACGAAATAGGCCAGCACGATCGCGCCGATGAAACAGAACGCCATGCTCCAGTGCAGCAGGCGGGTGGACAGGCTGTAGACGGTCGCTGGATGCGTCACGGGAATGCCTCGCAGAGAGTGAAGGCGTGCAATCTATGAAACGTCCGGAGAGCGATCAAACGTATTTATGGATAATCGATAACGGAAAACTTAATCGAAACTTTCAAATGTGACGTTATTGCACCGAAACAGTGCTGCGAGTCGCTTTTTTCCGAAACGGAAGCTACTTGGCGGAATAATTCCGGGTCGGGATCATTGTAAGTTGGTTTTTCCTTCGCCCCGGCACTCGCGCCACGCCGGCAGAGCCTGGGGCGGGGCGCGGCTGACCCCCAAGCATTATCGGGAAATATTTTCCGTTGTCTTTCCGCTGACGTTTTGCCGACAGCAAGCTGACACAGATGTAATTGAACTCGATCGCTTCGTTTCTATAGTCTTCGAACACTTCGCCGTGCACTTTCAAGGACGGCAAGTGCATATCCTGCGTCTTTTCCGCCATGACGATTCTCGAGGTGAGAGCATGAGTAGTGAGCACGATGGCAAGGACCAGGACGACCTGTTCTCCCCGTTGCCTTACCTGCTGGTTTCCGGCGCTGTCGTGCTCATGACCCTGCTGCTGCGCTGCCTGTTCTGCCCGGGCGAGCAGTTCTGATCGCCCGGACCGGGACGACTCAGCGACCGCGGCTGAGGAAGTCGATCACCAGGCGATTCATCGGCGCGGCGCACTCTTCCGGCAGCCAGTGGCCGCAGCCGGGCAGGACATGGCCTTCGACGTCGTCCGCATAGGCTTTCATCTGCTCCAGCTGGAACGTGCCCATGCCGCCGTGGCCGCCGCCGGCGAGGGTCATGGTTGGCATCTGCAGGCGGGTCTTCGCCAGTTCGGCGTTCTGCCGCACGCTCTCGTTCAACGCGCGGTAGTACTCGAACGAGGCGTTCAGGCTGTGCGGCTTGGCGTACGACCTGGCGTACAGATCCAGCAGGCGCTCGCTGAACACCTCGGTGTTGCTGGCATGGGACTTGATGAAGTGCTCGAGGAAGAAGCGTTCCTTGCCGGCGATCAGGGTTTCCGCCAGGCGGTCGTCGGCGGCGAAGAAACTGAAGTGCCAGACCAGCGACTCGCCCTGGGCGGTGAAGGCCGGGAAGCGGTAGATCCGCGCGTCCGGGATCGGCGCTTCCATGTACACCAGGCGGGCGATGTCGGCCTGGTTCTTCACCACCATCGGGTAGGTGTTCCAGATACCGATGTCGTGGGCCACCAGGTCGAACGGGCGATCCGGGCTGAATTGCCGGGCCAGCTTGTGCAGGTAGACGGCGACCTGTTCGCCGCTATAGCCGGTCTTCGGCGGCTCGGACTGGCCGAGGCCGGGCAGGTCCGGCGCGATCACGGTGAAGCGCTTGGCCAGTTCCGGCATCAGTTGGTGCCATTCGTACCAGGTCTGGCCGAAACCGTGTACCAGCATCACCAGCGGCCCCTGGCCGCCTTTCACGTAGTGCAGCTTCACGCCGTCGACTTCCCGGTAGGCGCTTTCGAAGCCATTCGGGACGGGGAATTCCTCGGCGGCGAAGCCGCCCAGGGAGAAGGTCAGGGCGATGCCGGCCAGGAGGCCGCGGCAGAGTCTATCGAGGATCATGGTTGTGCTTCCTTGGTGGGCTCAGTGAGGGATTTGGCCGCCGAGGGACGGCTCGGTGGCAGCTTGGCGTGGCGCCAGCATCAGCAGCAGGGCCACGGCCATCGCCGCCAGGCAGACCAGCGCGCCGACCTCGCCGAGCGGCGCCAGGCCGCTGCCGTCGATCACCCGGCTGCCGGCGAGGGCGCCGATGCCGATCCCGGCGTTGCAGGCGGAGATGTTCAGCGAGGCGGCGAACGCTGGGGCCCGCGGCGCGGACTTCATCACCCGCACCTGGCCGACGATGAACAGTGCTGCCTGGGCCACGCCCCAGGTCGCCAGGGTGGCGGCGAGCAGCCAGGCGTTGCCGAGGGTCGGCACCAGGGCGAGCATGCCCAGCGCCATCAGCAGGACGAACAGCAGGGTTGCGCCCAGTGGGCTGCGATCCACCAGGCGCCCGCCGAGCCAGTTGCCGAGCAGGCCTACCGCGCCGAAGCCCATCAGCGTCCAGCCGACCAGCGAACCGCTGAAGCCGGCCAGGCGCTGGAGGATGTCGGCCAGGTAGGTGTAGGGGGTGAACATGCCGGTGAAGACCAGCAGCGACAGCAACAGGTGGCCGAGCACCAGCGGTTGGCGCAACACGCTCGCCTGGCTGCGCAGCGAGACGCCCGGCCGTCCGGGAATGCGCGGCAGCCAGGCGGCCAGCAGCAGCGCCTTGGCCAGGGCCAGCGCGGCGAGTGCGGCGAATGCCAGGCGCCAACTCCAGGCGTCGGCGATCAGCGTGCCGATGGGAATGCCAAGTACGGTGGCGGCGACGATGCCGAAGAACACCAGCGCCACGGCGCGCCCTTCGCGCGAGGGGCCGGCCAGGTGCGCGGCGGTTTCGCTGGCCATGGCCCAGAACACCGGGAGCGCCAGGGCCGGGACGAAGCGCGCCACGGCCATCGTCCAGATATCGCCGGCCACGGCGGCCAGCGCATTGGCCGCGGCGAACAGCAGCAGGCAGGCGACGAACAGCCGCTTGCGTTCGACGCCCGCCAGCGCGGCGGTGAGGAACGGACCGAAGGCGGCGACGCTGAAGGCGAACAGGCTGACCAGCAGGCCGGCCTGGGCGACGCTGACCTGGAGGTCTGCGGCAAGCGCCGGGAGCAGGCCGACGATGACGAACTCGGTGGTCAGGATGGTGAAGCCGGCGGCGGCCAGCAGGAGGATCGGCAATAGCACGGCAAGACTCCTCCGCGAGCGCAGCCGTGGCCGCGCCCGGGAACGATGCATGGGAGGGAAGGGAATCAGGCCGTAGCGGACTGGCCGAGGGTCGGGTAATCGGTGTAGCCGGCAGCGTCGCCACCGTAGAACCGCGCCTGGTTGGCCTCGGCCAGCGGCGCGCCGAGACGGATCCGCTCGACCAGGTCGGGGTTGGCGATGAACGGCCGGCCGATCGCCACCGCGTCGGCCAGTCCGGCCTGGAGTATCGCTTCGGCGCGCTCGGCGTCGTAGTTGCCGCAGACGATCAGCGGCGCGCGGAAGCGTTCGCGCAGGCGCTCGCGGAAGCCTTGCGGGTAGGCCGGGCCGCCGCTCCATTCCCACTCGGCCAGGTGCAGGTAGGCGATGCCGCGTCGCTGCAGGGCTTCGGCAAGGTAAAGGGTCATCGCTTCCGGCTCGTCGTCGTGCATGTCGTTGATCGTGCCCCAGGGCGACAGGCGCAGGCCGACGCGCTCGGCACCGACCGCGGCGACCAGCGCGTCGACGATCTCCAGCAGGAACCGCGCGCGGTTCTCCAGGCTACCGCCATAGGCATCGCTGCGTCGGTTGCTGGCGCTGGCGAGGAACTGGTCGATCAGGTAGCCATTGGCGCCATGCAGTTCGACCAGGTCGAAGCCGGCGTCGAGCGCGTTGCGTGCGGCGCGGACGAATTCGTCGCGGACCCGGCGGATGTCTTCCAGGGTCATTTCCCGCGGCGCGTCGGCGGGCGCCATGGACCCGCCGCCCTGGCCATCGGCGATGAACACCTGGGCCTTGGCCTGGATCGGCGAGGGCGCGATCGGCGCCTCGCCGCCGGCCTGCAGCGAGCGATGCGACATGCGCCCGACATGCCAGAGCTGCGCGGCGATCAGTCCGCCGGCGGCGTGCACCGCCTCGGTGACCTGGCGCCAGCCGGCCAGTTGCGCCTCGCTGTAGATACCGGGGGTGTAGGCGTAGCCCTGGCCGAGGCGGGAAATCTGCGTGCCCTCGCTGACGATCAGCCCGGCGCCGGCGCGCTGCGCATAGTAGAGAGCGTTCAGGGCGGTCGGCACGTCGCCCGGCTGTTGCGCCCGGGAGCGGGTCATCGGCGCCATGACGATGCGGTTGCGCAAGGCCAGGTTGCCTACGGCGAGCGGGGAGAGGAGCAGGTTGGACATGGTCTTTTCCTTTCGAAGGCGGCAGGGAGATGGCTTGAACATCTGTATCGGTCGCTAAATAATATGGCGATGGCAACGCTCGTCAAGTAAATTTATAGTGATCGATACAAATAATGGAGGTCAGGATGGCAACGCGAGGCAGGCCACGGGCATTCGACAGGGACACCGCCCTGCAGCGAGCCATGGACGTGTTCTGGGTGCGTGGCTACGAAGGCGCTTCGCTGGCGGCCCTGACCGAGGCGATGGAAATCAGGCCGCCCAGCCTGTACGCCGCCTTCGGTAGCAAGGAAGGGCTGTTCCGCGAAGCCCTGGCCCACTATCTCGGCCAGCACGGCCGCTATCGCCGGGATGTCCTCGATGGCGCGCCGAGCGCCCGCGAGGGCGTGGCCGAGCTGCTCCGCGAGACCGTCGCGCGCTTCTGTTCCGACGAGTTCCCGCGCGGTTGCCTGGTGGTGCTCGCGGCGCTGACCGGAACCCCGGAAAGCGAGGCGGTGCGGGACGCGTTGAGCGCCGAGCGCGGCGAGTCGATCCGCCTGTTCCGTGAGCGCATGCGGCGCGGCATCGCTGACGGCGACCTGGCGGCGGACACCGACGTGGAGGAGTTGGCGACCTTCTATGCCACCGTGCTGTTCGGCCTCAGCGTGCAGGCCAAGGACCGGGTGCCTTGCGAGCGCCTGCTGGCGGTGGTCGAACGGGCGCTGCGCGCCTGGCCCTGAGCGGGCCGCATCAGGCCGCCGCGCTGCGGCGCAGCCATTCCAGCAGCAGCGTGGCAGGCTCTCCGGCCTGCAACGGTCGCGGGGTCAGCAGGTGATAGCTGCTGCCGTCGGCGAGGAATCCCAGCGGCGCCGCCAGCAGGCCGGCGGACAGATCGTCGCGCACCAGTTGCCAGGGGCCGATGGCTACGCCGAGTCCGGCGCCGGCCGCCTGCAGGCTCAGGTAGAAGTGCTCGAAGCGCTGCCCTTCGGTCGTCGCTGGCGCCTGTCCGGCGAGACGGGTCCAGGTGTTCCAGGCTTGCGGGCGGGTCGCCGTGTGCAGGCGCGGTGCGACGGCGCGAAGCCCGGGCGGGCCTGCATCGAGGTGGAAATGCCGTTCGACGTCGCTCGCCCGGCAGACCGGGCCGACCTGCTCGTCGAACAGCCAGTGGGCATGGCTGCCGGGCGGCCAGGGGAAGTCGTTGCGGCGGATCGCCAGGTCGATGCCGCGGCCGAAGGCGAACGGCCCGCCGCCGGCGACCAGCTGGATCGACAGTCGTGGCTGTTCCTGCATGAATCCGGCGATCCGCGGGATCAGCCAGCGCATCAGCAAGGTCGGTTCGCAGGACAGCACCAGCGCGGTGGGGCCGGCCTCCGCGCGCAGGGTCTCGCCGGTGCGCTCGATCAGGTCGAGGGCCGGGCCGGTGCCGGCGAGCAGGCGCCTGCCGGCCTCGCTGAGGAAAACCCGCTGGCCGCGGCGTTCGAAGAGCGCACAACCGAGTTCCTCCTCCAGGGTCCGCACGGCGCGGCTGATGGCACCGTGGGTCAGGCACAGGGCCTCGGCGGCACGGGAAAAGTTCTCCAGGCGGGCGGCGGCCTCGAAGCAGCGCAGGGCGTTCAGCGAGGGCAGGCGACGGCGCCTGAATGGTGAGTTTTCCTCACCATGATTGTCAGTATTCATCGTTCTCGCTCGGCGCTGGAGACCGGTAGATTGTGTCGTCCATTCTACCTTGGAGCCTTCCAGGCATGACAGAGTTGCTAGCTTTCCTGACCATCACTGTGCTTGCGGTGATCAGCCCCGGCGCCGATTTCGCCATGGTCTCGCGCAACAGCCTGCTGTATTCCCGCCGCGCCGGCCTGCTCACCGCGCTGGGCATCGGCGCGGGGGTGACGGTACATGTCGCCTACAGCATCCTCGGCGTCGGCGTGCTGGTGCGCGAGTCGCTGGCGCTGTTCACCGCGCTGAAGCTGGCGGGCGCCGCCTACCTGGTGTTCCTCGGCCTGCGCATGCTGCTGGCGCGAGAGGACTCGGTGGCGGAGGAGGCGGCGGGCGGCGACGGGGTTTCGTCCTGGGCGATGTTGCGCAGCGGCTTCCTGACCAATGCGCTCAATCCGAAGACCTGCCTGTTCGTGGTCAGCCTGTTCATGCAGGTGATCGATCCGCATACCGCGTTGCCGGCGCAACTGGGCTACGGGGCCTTCATCGCGCTCGCCCACGTGGCCTGGTTCGGCCTGGTCGCCTGCTTTCTCTCGAGCCCGGCGGTGCGCGGCCGGCTCCTGCGTTTCCGCCGGCGCATCGACCAGTTCTTCGGCGCCCTGCTGGTCGGACTCGGCGTCCTGCTGGGGGCGAAAAGCCCATGAGCATGGACCACTGATGGCCGCTTGCCGCCTTTGAAGCGAGGCCGGCGGCTCCCTAGAATGCGCCGTTCATGCCGTCGCCAGTTGAGGGACGGTCCCAGGATCGCGGGACGCATGGGAGTTGCATGAAGAAGGGAGCGACGCTTTTCGCCGTCCTCTGGGCGGTACTCGGCCTGGGCCTGCTGGTCGGTTTGCCGGTGGCCATTCATTTCATTCTCGGCCAGTACGACGAGGCCGGCTTCAGCGGGCCGCAACTGGTCTTCGAGGAACAGGGCCATTCCTACCTGGCGTTCACCCTCGACGACTATCGCGCCAACGAAGTGGACAACGGCGTGGTACACGGCAGCAGCCGCAGCTATGCCCAGGTGGTCGACCTGGAGGACGGCAGCCTGCGCTGGAGCATGCGCCTGGATGCCGACAACGAGCGCGGCGACGACTGGGGTTCCGGCGAACTGCTGGGCCAGTCGTCGCGCTACCTGTTCTTCCTGCGCAACGAACTCTACGTACTCGACCGGCGCGACGCCGCCCCTGCGCTGGCGTTCGACGAGCTGGAGCGGCGCACTGGCGGCCTGCCGTTGAAGTCGGCGCCCTGGGGGAAGGACGCCTATCGCTACGACGAAGGCCGGGGCGGATTGCTGATGCTCGCGCTGGACGGCCGCGTCTGGTTCCTCGACGGCGACAGCCTGGCCCTGCGCGAAGCTCCGGAAGTCGATGCCGCGCGGTATTTCCACGGCGACCCGCCGCCGCCGGCGAATGCCGGGATCGACTGGCAGGCGCCGGGCCTGACGCGCCTGCCCGACGGACGCCTGCTGATCCTCGCCAGCGATCACGAGGCCCGAGCGCTGGAGCGTGGCGAGGCGCTGCCGGCAGCGAACCAACGGGCGCGACGCCAGCGCCTGTCACTGGGCACCCTGGATTGGCGGTCGCCGGCGGAGAATCGACTGCGTCCGCTGCTCGACGCGGCCTTCCTGCAGGCTGGCCTGCTGCCCGATCCAGCCGCTGCCGAAGAGCCGCAGCGGCTGCTCGAGCGACCGTCCGAGCGGCAGCGCCAGCATCCGTCGCTGCCGCCCGAGCCGCAGCCGCCGGAAGAGTTCGACGAGCGCGTGGAGCGTTTTCCCAGTACCCGTGCGTTCCTTGCGGCGCGTGACGCCTACCGCCAGGAACGGCGACGCTGGATTGCCGCGCACGATGCCTGGCGGGAACGGGTCGCCGACCTGGAGGCGGCGGCGGATGCCGAGTACCGTCGCCGGCGCGACGAGCAGACGCGCGAGGAGGCGTTGTACCGTCGCTATGCCTCGGCGCTGCCGGGCGGCGATTCCAGGTTGGCGCGCCGTCCCTGGCGAGTCGACGGCAACTGGCTGGTGCTGCACCGGCGCAGCCTGGCCGAGCGTAGCGAGCTGCTGCTCAGCTCGGTGTCTGGCGACGGCAGCTTGCTCTGGACCCTGGAGCTGCCCATCGAGCGTCCCGAGCGGCTGTTCCGCCTGGATGCCCACAACCTGCTTCTCAGCGGCCGTGGAGAGGAAGGCGGGCGGTTGGTGCGGGTCGATCTGCGCCGGGGCAGCGGCATCGTCCATCGCCTCGGGCGCGGCGGCGCGCCATTGCAGCGGGTCGAGTGGCCCGAAGGCCAACCGTGATCGCCTGCGCCCAGCCTGGGTGTCTGCCCAGCGGGGCGGGGGGCCGGGCGCCGATTCAGGGGTTCCTGAAGACGAATACGCCGCTGTCCACCAGGCGCGTCAGGCGGATGCGCAGCAGCAGGGTGCGGTGGGCTGCGAGGAAGCGCGGCACCTGCGCCAGCGGAATTGCCAGGCCTTCGCTGTCGCCGGGGCCCACCGCGGTATAGCCGACCGGCTGGCGCGGCGGATCGAACGGCGGCTGGGCCGACACGCTGAGCGACAGGGTGTCCACGGCGAAGCCGGCGAGCAGGTCGTCGAGGGACTCGATCGACAGGTACAGCGAGCGGTAGGCGGGGTTGTCCTCGTAGGGATGGACGTCTGCGATGACCTGCTCGTAGAAGCGCTGTTCGAAACGCCGGTCGCTGTTCAGCTTGCGGAAGAACTGGATGAAGTAGTCGCGCACCTCCTGGTCGAGGTCGTCGCAGACGTGGCTGACCAGGTTCAGGTAGCGCGGCGAGCGGCGCTCGATGCCGGGGTCGAGCTGATCGATGCGGCGCTGCCAGGGGAAGCTTGCGCCGCTGCTCCGGTAATCGGCGTCCTCGACCTCCAGCGCGGCGCGGATCAGCTCCAGGGTATGCGGGTTCTTCGGTCCGCGGTCCTTCAGCGCCACGCTGGCGTGGTTCTCGCCGTCGACGATGGCGAAGGCGATCTCGCCGCGCGATTCTTCCAGGCGCCAGCCGGGCCTGGCGCGCTGGCGGACATCCAGTTCGAGGCTCAGGCGGCAGGCGTTGAGGTTCGCCGTGGCGATCCGCACCGTGCCGTCGCCGCCGGCTTCGTTGGCGATGGCTTCGACGCCGCTGTAGCCGGCATTGCCCACCAGCACCGTGGCGAGCAGGCGGCCGGCGCCGTACCAGGCCTCGGCGCCGAACAGGTCGCGCTCGGCGAGTTGCCAGGAGTACGGCGAGCCCAGCTCCAGTCCCTTCAGCACCTGGGTGCCGGTCTGCCCGACGAAGCGGTTCCAGCCTTTCAGTACGCGACCGATGAAGGAGCGTCCCTTGTGCGCCAGCGGCGAGCCGAAGTTGGCCGGGGCGAGCATCAGGAAGCGCTTGACCGGCGCGCTGGCGGGGTCGAAGTGGCGGGTCAGCCAGTCGCGCAGCACCAGGGCGCCGGTGCTGTGCACCACCACGTCAACCGTGCGCGGTGCCCGCGACAGTCCCTGGGCGGTCCAGGCGCGATCCAGGGCGGCGGCGAGGTCGGCGTAGGTGACGTCGTCCTGCAGGGAGATCCAGTCGGCGAGGCGGATCTGCGTCGGCGCGCTGCCGAACCAGGCTTCCAGCTGCTCGGCGAGGCGGCGGAACGACTTCGAATCGTCGCTCCAGCCGTGGACGATGACGATCGAACGGGGCATGTCCGGCATCCTCTGGGGCTGATCCGGGCGACTATAGATCATGCGCCGCTGCGACGTGCCCTGACCTGTGAAAACGTCTAGGATGCGGCGGTCGCCCCCGACTGCCGCCGGCGCGGCATCGCCAGCGCGTTGCTGCGGCAGGCGCGGGACGACTGTCGCGGCGACCGCCTGTTCACTTCCTGCAACCGCTCCAACCTGCCGATGCGGCGCCTGCTGGAGCGCGAGGGATTCCAGCCGAGCGGGGTGATCGACAACCTCGACGAAGGCGATCCGGAGCTGGTCTTCGTGCGTTTCCTCGCGCCGTCGCGCTGAGTCCCGGGCTCATTTCAGGTTGCCGGCGAGGAACTGGCGCAGGCGCTCGCTGCGCGGCGCGCCGAACACCTGGTCCGGCGTCCCTTGCTCTTCGATCACGCCCTGGTGGAGGAAGATCACATGGCTGGAAACCTGGCGGGCGAAGGCCATCTCGTGGGTGACCAGGACCATGGTGCGACCTTCCTCGGCCAACTGCTGCATGACTTTCAGCACTTCGCCGACCAGTTCCGGATCGAGCGCCGAGGTCGGTTCGTCGAACAGCATCACCTGCGGCTCCATGGCCAGGGCGCGGGCGATCGCCACGCGCTGTTGCTGGCCGCCGGAGAGTTCGCAGGGATACTGCCGTTCGACCTTCTCCGCCAGGCCGACCTTGGCCAGGTAGTGGCGCGCGCGGGCCACGGCGTCGTCGCGGTTCATTCTCAGGACGTTGACCGGGCACTCGACCACGTTCTCCAGCACCGTCAGGTGGCTCCACAGGTTGAAATGCTGGAAGACCATCGCCAGCCGGCTGCGGATCCTCTGCAACTGCCGGGGATCGGCGGCGCGCAGCTCGCCCAGGGCGCCGGGACGGGTGCGCAGTTCCTCGTCGCCGACGCGGATGCGCCCGGCACAGGGCTTTTCCAGGAAGTTGACGCAGCGCAGGAAGGTGCTCTTGCCCGAGCCGGAGGAGCCGATGATGCTGATCACGTCTCCCTTGCCGGCCCTGAGCGAAACGCCCCTGAGCACCTCATGGCTGCCGTAGCGCTTGTGGATGTCTTCGACCTGCAGGCTGTACATGCGCGTGTCTCCGGGAGAGGTCAGTGGGTTTGCGGTCTGAGGTAGGCCAGCCAGCGCAGCTCGCCGCGGCGGAACAGCCAGATCAGCAGGAAGGCGGTGCCGGCGTAGAGCGCGCCGGCGATGCCGAAGGACAGGAACGGCGCATAGGTGGCGGAATTGACGTCGCGGGCCACCTTGAGCAGGTCCGGCACGGTGGCGGTGAACGCCACCGAGGTGGAGTGCAGCATCAGGATCACTTCGTTGCTGAAGTACGGCAGTGCCCGGCGCAGCGCCGAGGGCAGGACGATGCGCCGGTAGAGGGTGAAGCCGCCCATGCCGTAGGCGCGCGCCGCTTCCACTTCGCCGTGGGGCGTGTTCCTGATCGCGCCGGCGAAGATTTCCGTCATGTAGGCGCAGGTGTTGAGGACGAAGGCCAGCACCGTGCAGTTGAAGCCGTCGCGGAAGAACGCGTTGAGAAAGTCCTGGGCGCGTATGGCATTCAGGCTGTAGACGCCGGTGTAGAAGAACAGCAACTGGATGTACAGCGGGGTGCCGCGGAACACGTAGGTGTAGAGCCAGACCGGGTAGCGCAGCAGCGGGTTGCCGCAGGTCCGCGCCACTGCCAGCGGGATGGCCAGCAGGAAGCCAAGCGCCACGGCGAGGATCAGCAGCCACAGGGTCATCGCCAGTCCGGTCAGTTGCAGGCCGTCGGTCCACAGGTAGGCCTGCCAGTATTCGTCGAGTACCGCGTTCATGGCAGCGGCCTCCTGACGCCCAGCGAGCTGCGCCGCTCCAGCCACAGCAGCGCGGCGTTGGAGATTGCGGTGATGGCCAGGTAGATCAGCCCGCAGACCAGGGTGAAGTGGAAGAACTGCAGGGTGCCTTTGCCGGCGTCCTGGGTGGCCTTGACCAGGTCGCCGAGGCCGATGATCGAGACCAGCGCGGTGGACTTGACCAGCACCTGCCAGTTGTTGCCGATGCCCGGCAGGGCGTAGCGCAGCATCTGCGGCAGGAGTACCCGGCGGAACACTCGCCAGCGCCCCATGCCGTAGGCTTGCGCGGCTTCGACCTGGCCGGCCGGGACCGCCTGGAAGGCGCCGCGGAAGGTTTCCGTGAAGTAGGCGCCATAGATGAACGCCAGGGTGACGCAGCCGGCGGCGAACGGGTCGATGTCGACCTGGCCGATGCCGAGGGCGTCGGTGACGCGGTTGAGGAGGATCTGCAGGCTGAAGAACAGCAACAGCATGATGACCAGGTCGGGGACGCTGCGGATCAGCGTCGTATAGCCGCTGGCCAGGGCGCGCAGCGGGCGGTTGGCGGCGAGCTTGGCGCTGGCGCCGAGGAGGCCGATGAGCACGGCGCCGAGCAGGGAGCCCAGCGCCAGTTTCAGGGTCACCAGGGTGCCGGCGAGTATCTGCGGGCCGAAGCCGTCGAGGAACATTTCACTCTCCATTGCTTGTTGTTGTCGGTCGAGGTGAAAAGCGGCCGGACGCCGTTCAGGGCGTGCCGTAGAGGTCGAAATCGAAGTAGCGGGCGTTGATTCGCGCGTAGGTTCCGTTGGCGCGGATCGTCGCCAGCGCCTTGTTCAGGTCCTCGCGCAGCGCCACGTCCTCCTTGCGCAGGCCGATGCCGTCGCCGACCCCGAAGTAGCGAGGGTCGTCCAGCACCGCTCCGGCCAGTTCGAAATCCTTGCCGACCGGCTTGTCGAGGAAGCCGTAGCTGGCCTGCACCGCGCCTTGCAGCGAGGCGTCGAGGCGGCCCATGACGAGGTCGGCGTAGACCTGTTCCTGGTTCTGGTAGGAGACGACCCGCACCCCCTTGGCGGCCCATTCGGCCTTGGCGTAGGCCTCCTGGTTGGAGCCCTGGCCGACCCCCACGCGCTTGCCGCGCAGGCTCTCGGCGTCGGGCAGGAGCGCCGAGCCACGGCGTACCACCAGGCGGCTCGGCGCGTTGGAGACGCGGTCGGTGAAGGCGATGTGCTGTGCGCGTTTCGGCGTGATGGTCATCGACGAGACGATGGCGTCGATCTTGCGCGACAGCAGCGCCGGGATGATGCCGTCCCAGTTGCTTTCGACCCATTCGCAGCGGGCTCGCAGCTCCGCGCAGAGGGCTTCGCCGATCTCGATGCCGAAGCCTGCCAGGCGGCCGTCCGGCTGCTTGTATTCGAGCGGCGGGTAGGTCGGGTCGACGCCCAGGCGCAGGACCTTGCCTGTCCAGTCGGCGGCGCCGGCCGGTGCGGCGAGGAGGAGGGAGAGGGCGATGCTGCCGAGGGTTCTTGTCATTGTGGTTGTCCTCTGTCGATCCGCGCGCGCCAGGCCGCGCGCCCGTTGAAAACCCTGGCTCAGGCCAGGAAGCGCTCGGCCAGTCGCACCCAGTAGCTGGCGCCGACGGCCAGGCAGTCGTCGTTGAAGTCGTAGCCGGGGTTGTGCAACTGGCAGCCGCTCTCGCCCTGGCCATTGCCGATCACCAGGTAACTGCCGGGACAGCGTTCGAGGATGAAGGCGAAATCCTCGCTGGCGGTGAACGGCCGCAGTCCGTCGATCAGGCATTCCTCGCCCAGCCAGTCGCGGGCCACCTCGCGGGCGAACGCGGTCTGCCCGGGATGGTTGACCAGCACCGGATGGCAATGCCGGTAGTCGACCTCCGCCCGCGCGCCGAAGCTGGCGGCCTGGCCGCGGGCCAGTTCGCCGATGCGGCGCTCCAGCAGGGCACGGGTTTCCGCGGTCAGGGCCCGGACGCTGAGGATCATTTCGGCGCTGGCCGGGATCACGTTGGAGACCGTCCCGGCATGGATCGCGCCGACGCTGACGATCGCGGTGTCCTGCGGGTCGACGTTGCGCGAGACGATGCTCTGCAAGGCCAGCACGATGGCGGAGCAGACCACCACCGGGTCGACGGTGCGCTGCGGCACCGCGCCGTGGCCGCCGCTGCCGATCACGCGGATGACCACGGTATCGGCCGAGGCCATGAAGGGGCCGGGATGGAAGCCGAGGTGGCCGACGGGGTATCCCGGGACGTTGTGCATGGCGAAGATGGCGTCGCAGGGGAAGCGCTCCAGCAGCCCGTCGTCGAGCATCGCGCGGGCACCGCCGAGGCCCTCTTCGGCAGGCTGGAAGATCAGTTGCAGGGTGCCGCGCCAGCGCGGCGACTCGACCAGGTGCCTGGCCGCGGCGAGGAGCATCGCGGTGTGGCCGTCGTGGCCGCAGGCGTGCATCACGCCGTCCACCTGGCTGGCGTAGGGCAGGCCGGTGGCTTCCTGGATCGGTAGCGCGTCCATGTCGGCGCGCAGGCCCAGCGCTGGGCCCTCGCCGCGGCACAGGGTGCCGACCACGCCGGTGCGACCCACTCCACGGCTGACCTGGTAGCCCCAGGCCTCCAGGCATTCGGCGACCAGCGCGGCGGTTCGCCGTTCCTCGAAACCCAACTCCGGGTGGGCATGGATATGGCGGCGCAAGGTAACCATCTCTTCCCGCAGCGCCGCGATGGCGGGCAGGACGGCAGGCTCGGTCATTCTTCTTGTTCTCCTCAAGGGCTCCGACCGGTGGGCGGCGGGGCGTTGTCGAAGCCGATGGTAGGCAAGCGGGGGACTGGCGGGGAGGCTCGCTTTGGCTATGATGACAACCTTTCGTTGTCACCTCGGTAAGCCCGTGAAACTCCACCAGTTGCAAGCCCTGGTCGCCAGTGCCGACGCCGGCGGCATCCGCGCCGCCGCCCGCGTCCTGGGGATTTCCCAGGCGGCCGTGACCCGCGCGCTGCGCGAACTGGAAACCGAACAGCATCTGCCGCTGTTCGTCCGCACGCCCAGCGGCCTGACCTTCACCGAATACGGCAAGGCGCTGCTGATCCACGCCCGGCTGGTGCTCAAGCAACTGGAGCACGCGCAGGTCGAACTCGACCACCTGCGTGGCCAGGCCAGCGGCCGGCTGTGCATCGGGGTGACGCCTTGGGTGGCGCTGACCTTCCTCTCGGAGGCGGTGCAGGCGTTCCGCGAGCGCATGCCGGAGGTGCGCCTGGAGCTTTTCGAAAGCCTGATGGCGGTGGCCCAGCCATTGCTTCGCGACGGCAGCATGGATTTCGCCATCGGCCCGCTGCACGGCGCCCAGGCGGCCCAGGAGTTCGCCTGCGAGAAGCTGCTCGACTACGACACCGCGGTGCTGGTCCGCCAGGGGCATCCGCTGGCGGGTTGCGGCTCGATCCACGAGCTGCTGGAACAGGACTGGGCGTTGAACTACACCGGCGACGGCCACGACGCCCTGATGCGCGAGTTGTTCTGGCGCCACGGCGCCTTGATCGACGAGCGGCGCATCGTCCGCGCGCACTCCGTGGCGATCCTGCAGACCCTGGTGGAGCAGGCCGACATGTGCACCTGGGTGCCGGCGATCATAGGCGCCGCCCCGCCGTTGCTCGGCCGGGTGGTGCCGCTGGCGCTGCGGGAAACCTTCGAGCCACGACGGCTGGGCATCATCACCCGGCGCGGCGGAGCCCTCAGCAATCCGGCGCAATGCTTCGTCGAGTGCCTGCTGCAGGTGATCCGCCGCCACGCCCGCTCGGCGAAGAAGGATGACCGGCGCCTGTTCGAAACCCTGCGCCTGCTAGTCTGATTCCTACTGGCACGGACGTACGGTCGCTCAAGATCGGTCGTGCTGCGACCGATAGCCTGGAAAGCCACGAGCGAGGATGCCGGCATGCTGCAATGGTTCGCTAACCTGTCGTTCCGCAGGAAAATCGCCCTGCCGATCCTCCTGCTGGCGGTGCTTCTGCTGCTGGTGGGCGCGCTCGGCGTGCATGGCATCGCCCAGCTGAACGAGTCCAACCAGCGCCTGGGCAAGCGTTTTCTCCCCGGCATCGCCCTGCTACTCAACGCCGACCGCGATCTCTACCAGGCCTTCGTCGCCGAGCGCAGCCTGCTCGAGGGCCACCTGAGCGCCGAGCAGATCGCCGGCCTGAGGAACGATCACGCGGAAAACCTGCAGCAGGCCCTGGATCGGGTGCGCCAGTACGCGGCGATGCAGCCGGGCGAGGCGGAACTGGCCAAGGTCGCCGAGTTCGAGCGCGGCTATGCCCTCTGGAGCGCGACCTCGGCGCGGGTGCTGAGCC
Organism: Pseudomonas sp. P20; assembly: GCF_016463925.1. NCBI lineage: Bacteria > Pseudomonadati > Pseudomonadota > Gammaproteobacteria > Pseudomonadales > Pseudomonadaceae > Pseudomonas > Pseudomonas sp. P20. Next base: position 199,698 of record NZ_JAEMVM010000002.1, read on the forward strand.
TGGCGGCCAGCGGTCCGAGCGCCGCGGCGCAGCTCAGCTACGGTGACAGCGATCGCCAGTTCGGGGCGATGCGCGAGGTGATCAACCAGCTCGACGAGATGGAAGAGGCGGCCGCGGCCGCCGACGGCGAGGCGTCCTCCGCGCTGGGCGAGCGCCACCGCTGGCAGCAGGTGGCGCTGGTGGCGTTCGGCCTGCTGGTGTGCCTGTCGCTGGTGCTGGTGTTCCCCGGCCTGGTGACCCGTCCGTTGCAGCGTCTGCTGCAACGCCTGGAAGAGATCGCCAACGGCGATGGCGACCTGCGCGTGCGCCTGGAGGTCACTTCGCGCGACGAACCCGGCCGCCTCGGCAGCGCCTTCAACGCCTTCCTCGACAAGTTGCAGCCGCTGATCCGCGAGGTCGGCCGGGTCACCGGCGAGGTCGCCGATTCAGCCGGTTCGCTGGCCGGCATGACCGCCGCCAACGATCGTCTGATCAACAGCGAGCACGCATCGGTGGACCAGGTCAGCACCGCCGCGACGCAGATGAGCAGCGCCGTCCACGAGGTGGCGCGCAATGCCCAGAGCGCCGCGCAGGTGGCCGATGACGCCCGCCGGCAGGCGCGCGAGGGCGCCAACGTGGTGGAAGCGACCATCGAGGTGATCCGCCAGTTGGCGCAGGAAGTGGAGAGCAGTTCCGAGAGCATCCAGCAACTGGCCCAGGAAACCGCCAGCATCGACGCGGTGCTGACGGTGATCAAGGGCATCGCCGAACAGACCAACCTGCTCGCCCTCAACGCCGCCATCGAAGCCGCGCGGGCCGGCGAGCAGGGGCGCGGTTTCGCCGTGGTGGCCGACGAGGTGCGGGCGCTGGCGGCGCGCACCCAGGATTCGACCAAGGACATCCAGGCGCGCATCGAGCGCCTCCAGGCCGGGGTGCAGAACGCCGTGCGGGCCATGCAGTCGGGCAGCCTCAAGGCGCGCGACAGCGTCGAGCGCGCCGCCGGGGTCGACGGCGTGCTGGCCGCCACCGGCGACGCGGTGGGGCGGATCAACGACCTCGCCGCGCAGATCGCCTCGGCCTGCGAGGAGCAGAGCCGGGTAATCGACGAAATCGCCCGCAACATCAGCGAGGTGCGCGAGCTTTCCGCCCAGGCGGCGGAACATTCGGAGCAGGGTACCGGGGCCAGCCGCCGGCTGTCCGAGCTGTCCTCGGAACTGGCGCGGCTGGTCGGCCGTTTCCGCGTCTGAAGCGCCGCCGCCTAGCGCGGCGCCAGCCAGATCGCCACGCCGGCCAGTGCCGCCGGGACCAGGAAGACCAGCAGCAGGATCGGCAGTTCTTCGCGCAAGCCGTAGCCAGCGTGCTGGACGCCGACCCACAGGTTGACCAGCGCGACGGCCAGCCAGGTCGGCAGGAACAGGCCGGCAGCGAGCGCCGGCCCGGCATCCCAGAGTTTGCCGAAGAGCAGGAACAGGCCGAGCAGGACGATGCCGCCGGCGATTACCAGGGTCACGTGCATGAAGGGTTTCCGCAGGCAGGCAGCGACCGCCGTGGCGGCCGCTGCGTGGCTCACTTGGTGGAGAAGCCGCCGTTGATGAGGATGGTCTGGCCGGTGATCCACCAGCCTTCGCTGACCAGGTGGCGGATGAACGGCACCACGTCGTCGATGTCGGTCAGGCCGGTTTTGGAGAACGGCGACAAGGCCGCGGCGTTCTTCAGGTAGTCCACCGCATCGGCACCTTCGGCGGGGTAGAAGAAGGGCGTGTCCATGGGGCCCGGGCCGACCGCGGTGACCGAGATGCCGCGCGCGCCGAACTCCTTGGAAGCGGCACGGGTGAAGTGCTCCACCGGCGCCTTGGTGCCGGCATAGGCGGCGTAGTACGGGGTATAGGCGCCAAGCAGGGAGGTCACCAGGGTGCAGATCTTGCCGTTGTCGTTGACGTGCTTGCCGGCTTCGCGCAGGAAGAAGAACGCAGATTTGGAATTGACCGCGCTCATCTCGTCGTATTCGGTCTCGCTGATCTCGGTGATGGGTTTCTTCAGCACCTTGCCGACGGTGTTGATGGCGATGTCCGGCTTGCCCACCGCGGCGATGGCGTCGGCGAACAGCTTTTCCATGGCCGCGGCGCTGGTGAGATCGCCCTGCAGCGCTACCGCCTTGGCTCCGGCTGCCTGCAGCGCGGCGACGGTGGCGTCGGCATCGGCCTTGCTCGCGGCGCTGTTGTAGTGGATGGCGATCGCCTTCGCGCCGTGGGCGGCGAGATCACGGGCGATCAGCCCGCCCAGGTTCTTGGCGCCGCCGGTGATGAGGACGGTCTTGCCTTTGATGGAGTGGTCGACCATGGGGTGTTTCTCCTGCGGTGAGTGGAGAACCCAGTCTAGGGAGGGCGGCCTTGCGGAGTAATCGCGGCGGCCTGGATAGATTGTCCAGAAACGCCGATCAATTCCCGCCTCCGGAGGAGCGCAGCCGCCTGCACGAATCTTCTAGAACCCCGGGACGGGCGCGTTATAGTCGCGGCGACGAAACCAACGAGTGGGAAGACCTGACGCACGATGGGGAGCCGAGACTGGATCGACCTGGCCCGCGACGCCGAGACCGGGATCGAGACCCTGCGCGCCCATTTCGAGGGCCACGCCTACGATCCGCACTGGCACGACAGCTACCTGATCGGCTACACCGAGATCGGCGTGCAGCAATTCAACTGCCGCCGACGCCGACACGACAGCACCGCCGGCCAGGTATTCCTGGTCGAACCGGGGGAGATCCACGACGGTCGCGCGCCGATCGCCGGCGGCTTCACCTACTCGATGCTGTACCTGCAGCCGGACTGGCTGCGGCGCGAACTGCGGGCGACCTTCGACGATGCGCCCAGCGACCGCGACCCCGGCTTCCACGCCAACCTCACCGAAGACCCGCGCCTGACCCTGGCCATCGCCCAGGCCTTCCGCGTCCTGCATGGCCGCGAGCTGCGACTGCTGCGGCAGACCGCCCTGGAGCTGGTGCTGGAGCGGCTGCGCGTGCACCTCGGCTGGCGCGAGGCGAAGCCATTCGATCCGCGCCTGCCGCTGGTGGCGCAGAAAGCCCGCGACTACCTGCATGCGCACTTCTACCAGGACATCGGCCTGGACGAGCTGGCCAGCGCCTGCGGCACCGACCGCTTCCGCCTGAACCGTGCATTCAAGGCCGCCTACGGCTTGCCACCCTACGCCTACCTGGTCCAGTTGCGCCTGGCCAAGGCGCGGCAGATGCTCGCTGTCGGCGGGCAACCGGCGGACCTCGCCAGCGCTCTCGGTTTCGCCGACCAGAGCCATCTCGGCCGCTGGTTCCGGCGCGCCTACGGGATGACCCCGGCGGCCTACCGCCGGCAGTGCACCCAGCTTCCAGACTGAGGCCCGGCGCGTCGCCAGGATGAAGGCTCCCCCGCCACAGGAGCCCGTCCATGCAATCCCTCGTGCCCTTCCTGCTGTTCGCCGTCGTCGCCTCGATCACCCCCGGACCGACCAACATCCTGGTCCTGAGCAACAGCCAGCGCCACGGCCTGGCCGCCGCCTGGCCGATCGTGCTCGGCGCCTGCGCGGCGGTGGCGGCGCTGATCCTGCTGCTCGGGCTCGGCCTGGGCGAGTTGCTGCGACGCCATCCGCTGCTCCAGCAGGGGCTCGCCTGGCTCGGCGTCGGCTGGCTCAGCTACCTGGCCTGGAGCCTGTTCCGCAGCGCGGGCGGCATCGACGGCGCGGAGCCGCCGCGGCGCCTCGGCGTGCTCGGCGGCGCGGCGTTGCAACTGGTCAATCCCAAGGCCTGGATGATGGCCCTCGCCGCGCTGGCACTGTTCGCCGGGGAAGGCGCCGGACAGGCCGGGCGGATCGGCCTGCTGGCATTGCTGTTCTTCCTGGTTTCGCTGCCGTGCCTGGCCAGTTGGGCCTTGCTCGGCGTCGGCAGCGCGCGGCTGCTGCGCTCGCCGTCGCTGATGAAACGCTTCAACCAGGGCATGGCGCTGTTGTTGCTGGCATCGGCCTGGGCCGCCCTGCTGCTCTGAGGCGGTCCGGTAGCTTCCTGACAAACCTGTGGGTTGGTACGCCGGGCCCGGGTTGGCTATGGTGGGACGATCCGTAGCCATGGCGCGGTCGCCGTCAGCACGCCGCGCAAGGAACCTCCATGTTGAAACCCGACATCACTGCCTTCTTCGACCCGGCCACCTCCACCTACAGCTACGTGGTGCGCGACCCGTCCAGCCGCGCCTGCGCCATCGTCGACCCGGTGCTCGACTACGACCCGGCCGCCGGGCGCACCAGCCATGCCAGCGCCGAACGCCTGATCGCCCACGTTCGCCAGCACGACCTGCAGGTGGAATGGCTGCTGGAGACCCACGTGCACGCCGACCACCTGTCGGCGGCCATCTTCCTGCAGCGCGAACTGGGCGGGTGCCTGGCCATCGGCGCGCGAATCACCCAGGTGCAGGCGAAATTCTCCGGCCTGTTCAACCTCGGCGAGGCGTTCCCGGTGGACGGCCGCCAGTTCGAGCACCTGTTCGAGGACGGCGAGTCGTTCCGCATCGGCGCCCTGGAATGCCGCGCGCTGCATACCCCGGGGCATACCCCGGCGTGCATGACCTACCTGGTCGGCGACAGCGCCTTCGTCGGCGATACCCTGTTCATGCCCGACTACGGCACCGCCCGCTGCGATTTCCCCGGCGGCGACGCGCGCCAGCTGTATCGCTCGATCCAGCGCCTGTTCGCGCTACCCGACGCGACCCGCCTGTTCATGTGCCACGACTACACGGCTCCCGGCCGCGACGAGCACCGCTGCGAAACCAGCGTCGGCGAGCAGCGCCGGCACAACGTGCACGTCCGCGAAGGCGTCGACGAGGAGGCGTTCGTCGCCATGCGCCAGCAGCGCGATGCCACCCTCGGCATGCCGACCCTGATGCTGCCGGCGATCCAGGTCAACATGCGCGGCGGCAACCTGCCGCCGGTGGAAGGCAACGGGGTGCGTTACCTGAAGATCCCGCTGGATCTGTTCTGATCAGCTGCGGCGACGCAGCAGGAGAATGAAGAACAGCCCGCCGATGGCCGCGGTGGCGATGCCGATGGGCAGGTCCTGGGGGGCGATCAGGGTACGCGCGGCGACATCCATCCAGACCAGGAACAGCGCGCCGAGCAGGGCGCACACCGGCAGCAGTCGGCGGTGCTCGGCACCCACCAGCAGGCGCGCGGCGTGCGGCAGCATGAGACCGACGAAGCCGATGGCGCCGCTCACCGAGACCAGCACGCCGGTCAGCAGCGAGCAGCAGACGAAGACCCACAGGCGTACGCGACGGGCGTCCAGGCCGAGGGTCACGGCGGTCTGTTCGCCGGCCATCAGCGCGTTCAGCGCACGGCCCAGCCCGAGCAGTACCAGCAGGCCGCCGGCCACGCACAGCGCCGGCAGCCAGATCAACGACCAGCGCGCCAGGCCGAGGCCGCCGAGCATCCAGAACAGCACAGAGGAGGCGGCGCGGTGGTCGCCGAGGAACAGCAGCAGGTTGGCCAGCGCCAGGAGCACGAACGACACCGCGACCCCCGCCAGCAACAGCCGGTCGCTGCCCAGGCGGCCGCCGCGACTGGCCACGCCGAGCACCAGCAGCATGCTGCCGAGGGCGCCGAGGAAGGCCGCCAGCGGCAGGGTCAGCAGGCCGATCACCTCGCCGATGTAGAGCACCACCAACACCGCGCCGAGGGTCGCGCCGGAGGTGGCGCCGAGCAGGTGCGGATCGGCCAGCGGATTGCGCGTGACCGCCTGCAGGGCCGCTCCCACCAGCGCCAGGCCGGCGCCGACGCAGGCGCCGAGCAGTACCCGTGGGGCGCGGATCAGCCAGACGATGTGCTCCTGGCCGGCGCTCCAGGCACCGGGCTCCGCCGCCACGCCGAACAGGCGCTGGAGGACGATGCGGCCGACCAGGCCGCTGTCCAGTCGCGCCGGACCGAAGCCGAGGGCGACCACGCAGGACAGGCCGAGCAACATGACCAGGCTGCCCAGCAACAGGCAATAGGCGCGAGGGCTGCGGAACAGGGTCATGGACGTGGCGCCCGAGGGTGGAGGCCGGCGACCAGGGTTTCTATCGCCGCGGCGTTGCCGATGCCCGGCGTGGCCTGGTTATAGGGCAGGACGATGAAGCGTCGCTCGCGGATCGCGGTCAGGCTGCGCAGCGCCGGGTTCTCTTCGAGGAAGCGCTGCTTCTGCGCGGCGCTGGTCTCGCCGTAGTCGACGATGACGATGACCTGCGGATCGCGGGCGACCACGCTTTCCCAGTTGACCTGGGTCCAACTGGCCGCCACGTCGTCGGTCACGCTGCGGCCGCCGGCGGCCTCGATCAGCGCCTGCGGCATGCCCAGGCGGCCAGAGGTGAAGGGGCGGTCCTCGCCGCTGTCGTAGAGGAACACCCGCGGCGCCTCGGTGTTCGCCGGGATGCCGGCGCGGGCGCGCTCGATGCGTGCCTGGAGGCTGGCGACCAGGCGCTCGGCGCGCGGTTCGACGTCGAAGATCCGTCCCAGGTTGCGCAGGTCGCGGTACAGCTCGTCGAGGCTGGCGCGGCGCGGCTCGCCGATCTGCGCGCAGGATTCGCTCAGCTCGTAGACCTTCACCCCCAGCGGCTCCAGGCTGGCCGGAGTGAGGTCGCCGCCGACGCGCATGCCGTAGCCCCAACCGGCGAAGAAGAAGTCGGCGTCGACATCGAGCAGGGTTTCCGCCGTGGGGTAGCGCGCCACCAGCTCGGGCAGCGGCTTGAGCGCGGCGATCAATCCGGGATCGGCATTCTTCCACCAGCCGCTGATGCCGGTATAGCCGACCATGCGCGTCTGCAGACCGAGGGCGACCATCATCTCGGTGAGGTTGATGTCGTGGCTGACTGCGCGCGACGGCGCGCGCTCGAACGTCACTTCGCGCTCGCAGCTGCGCACGCTGAGCGGGTAGCGCTCGGCCAGCGCGGCATCGGCGCAGGCGAGCAGGGCGCCGAGCAGCAGGTGGTGCAGGATCGGGTGCTTCATGCTTGGGTAATCCAGGTCAGGCGCGGGTGGTCGGCGAGGGGGTGGCGGTCGACCAGGGCGCGGACGCCGAACACCCGCCACAGCAGGTCGGCGTCGAGCACCTCGGTCGGCGTGCCCTGGGCGACGATGCGCCCGCCGTCGAGCACGTAGAGGCGGTCGCAGAAGGCCGCCGCCAGGTTGAGGTCGTGGAAGCTCGCCAGGGTGCTCAGGCCGAGGCCGCGCAGCAGGCGCAGAAGCTCCAGCTGGTAGCGCGGGTCGAGGTGGTTGGTCGGTTCGTCGAGGATCAGCAGGCGCGGTTCCTGGACCAGCGCGCGAGCCAGCAGGGCGCGCTGCTTCTCGCCACCGGAGAGGCTGGCGAAGGGGCTCGCGGCACGCCCTTCGAGACCGACCTGGAGCAGCGCCTGGCGGACCCGCTGGCGGTCGTCCGCGCCGTGGCCGTCGAACAGGCCCTTGTGCGGCGTGCGGCCCATGGCGACCACGTCCTCGACGGCAAGGCCGAAGTCCTCGGGGAACTCCTGCAACACCACCGCGATACGCCGGGCGGCCCAGCGCGGCGGCTGGCGCCAGAGGTCGTCGCCGTCGAGCACCACCCGGCCGCGCTGCGGTCGCGCATAGCGGAAGGCGCAGCGCAGCAGGCTGGTCTTGCCGCTGCCGTTGGGGCCGATCAGGCCGACGAAGCTGCCGGCCGGGACTTCCAGGTGCACGCCGCGCAGCAACTCGGTGGAGGCGTCGGGCGACCAGTGCAGGGCATCGAGGTGAAGGGACGACATGGCTACTCGCAGGTCCGGTGGTTCAGCAGAGACGATTGCCGCGGTGCCGGCTTCAGAAACTGAAGTCGGCGGTGACGTTGAACGAGCGCGGCTGGCCCATGATCCATTGCTGGCCGTTGTTGTTGTCAGCCAGGGCGTACTGGCGGTCGAACAGGTTGTACAGCTCAAGGCCGAGGGTCAGGTCCGGCCGTACCCGCCAGCCCAGGTTGGCGTCGACCACCGTGTAGCCGGGCAGGCTGGCCTGGTTGGCGGCGTCGGCGTAGCGCCGGTCGACGTAGCGCAGCCCGGCGCCGACGCGCAGGGTCTCGGCGAAGGACTTGTCCAGCCAGAGGTTGGCGGTGCGCCGTGGCACGTTCCTGGGGCGGTTGCCGTTGCGCGAGTAGGTCTGCTTGTCGATCGTTTCGTCGAAGTCGTCGTATTCGGCACGCACCAGCGCGGCGTTCGCTGACAGCCGCCAGTCCTGGGCCAGGTTCAATTCCAGGCTGGCCTCCAGGCCGTCCGAACTCTGCTGGCCGACCTGCTGCGCGTCGTGCGGCGGCAGCGGGTTGGCGCTGAGCAGCTTCTTCTTGACGATATGGTAGGCGGCCAGGGTCCATTCGCCGCGACCGTCCGGGAACAGTTGCTTGAGGCCGACCTCGGTCTGCTTCGAGTGGGTCAGGTCCATTTGCTGCTGGGCCGCGTTGAGGGTGATCAGGTTGCTCACACCGTCTTCGCTGGTGGAGTACTGGCCGTACAGCGACAGTTCCGGGGTCAGCGCGAAGACCAGCCCGGCGCGCCAGTTGCCGCCCTGCAGGCTGCGGTCGCTGCGGGTGCCGGTGAGCAGGTCGTCGCGGTCGATATGGTTCTGGTCGCGGCGCACCCCGGTCACCAGCGACAGGCGCTCGTTGAGCTGCAGGCGGTTCTCGGCGAACAGGGCGAAGGTGCGGGTCTGGCTGCGCGAGTGCGGCCGGTAGGGCGAGCGGCTTTCGAAGTAGCCGGGCGCGGGATGCCAGGGGTCGATGTAGTCGCCGCCGACATCGGTATAGGGCGATATGTTGTTGGTCAGGCGGAAGCGGATGCGGTTGTACTCGGCGCCGACCAGGGTGCGGCTGTCGAGGCCGAACAGGGCGTGCTGGAAGGCGAAGGTCTGGCGGTCGCCGATCTGCTCCTGCTCGTGGCTGATGCGCAGGTAGTCCTTGCGCAACAGCTCTTCGCGCGGGACGTCCCATTCGTAGGTTTCGGCGTTGCGCCAGTGGCGGCGGGCCTTGATGTAGTACAGCTGGTTGCTCGCGGTGACGCTGTCGGAAAGGCTCCAGTCGCTGGTCAGGCGGGTCCACTGGTCGTTGTAGCGCTGCACGTCGTTGCGCACGTTGTAGTTCTTCTCGCGCAGGCGCTTGTGGTACTTGCCGCCGACCAGCGGGGTGCCGAAGTCGTTCATCGGCTCCTGGTCGCCATAGTCGTGGGCGAGGGTGAAGGCCAGATCGTCGCTGGCCTGCCAGCGCAGCGCCGCGCTGATGCCCAGGTTGCGCGAGTCGCCACGGTCGATCCAGCCGTGGCTCTGCTGCTGGTTCAGGTTGAGCCGGTAGCTGAGGCTGTCGGTCAGCGAGCCGCCGCTGTCCAGGGCCAACTGGCGGTTGTCGTAGGAGCCGTAGCCGAGGCGCAGGTGGTTGCGGATCTCGCCGGCGAAAGGCTTCTTCGGCACCACGTTGATCACCGCGCCGGTGGCGCCTTCGCCGTACAGCACCGAGGCCGGGCCGCGGATCACGTCGATGCGCTCGACCATCCACGGATCGCTGGGGAAGTTCACCGTGCCCATGCCGGTGTACAGGCGCGTGCCGTCGAACAGTTGCATCACCGATGCATGGCCGCTGAAGCCGCGCGCCGAGAGGCCGGTACCGCCATCTCCGGGGGTGCCGATGAAGCTGATGCCGGGGCTGCGGGTAACGGCGGCCTGGACGCTGGGGTTGTTGCGTCGGCGAACTTCCTCGCCGCTGATGCTGCTGGTGCTCGCCGGGGTGTCCAGGGCGCTGAGGCCCAGGCGCGAACCGGCACTGACCGGAGTGGCGAGGTCGATGTGGTCGAGTTCGGCGGGATCCTGGCGAACGCTGACCAACTGGCTGGGCAGGGCGAGGGCGGCTTCCTCGGTTTCGGCGAGGGCGGGCGGTACCAGCAGCAGGCTGGTGGAGAGGCCGAGGGCGAAAGGCTCGGTGCGCAAACGGCTGAAGCGGGGCATGGGCGTTCCATCTCATGACCGGGCAGGACGGAACGCGCAGGAAATCGCAGGCGCGACAGCGCCTCGAACAACCGGCTCGCTCCCGCCCACCGCGGGTGTGCCAACAGGGCGTTGCAGGCCGGTCTCCGGGCTTGCGAGGGTCGTGAAATCCTCGCCTTCCCATGCTGGAGCACAGTGGCCTGAAGAGGATTTCGCTCGCTTACCGTTGCGGGGGCAGCGCCGGACTGATCACCGAAGTGACGCACCGGCTTCCCGTTTCACCTCCTGCGCGGCGGCAGGAGGCACCTGGAACGGGCCGGATGGGAACATCCGCACCGTTTCCAGTCAAGCCTTGAACGATCTGGATTGAATAAAATGTTATACTATAACAATTCGCTTGTGCAGTCTTTCTTCGCCGGACCCCACGCCCTGGCGCAGCTTCCCGGGTCATCACATTTTCTTCACGCCGGCCTGCTATGCTGCCGGCCTTCCTTGGGGAGTAGCCTGCCGTCACCCGTTGACGGCGCGCTGGTCAACATTCTTGGCAACCTGCCATGGCCAGCGCATCCAACCGGATTGGTGAGACCAACGACATTCCTGCGCCGAAGCCGGGCCGCGGGGTCATGTCGTTGACTCATGCCCGGCTGGAGTATCCGCGTGAATCCCGTTTCCCTGATCTTCCTCGCCTTCGCCATGTCCACCGATGCCTTCGCCGCGGCCATCGGCAAGGGCTCCAGCCTGGATCGGCCGCGCCTGTCGGAGGCGTTGCGCACCGGGATAATCTTCGGCGTGATCGAGGCCATCACCCCTCTGGTCGGCTGGCTGCTTGGCCAGGCCGCCAGCCAGTTCGTCGCCGACTGGGATCACTGGATCGCCTTCGTCCTGCTGGTGCTGCTCGGCCTGCACATGATCCACAACGGCCTGCGCGCGGATCATGAGACGGAACAGGAAAAGCCCGGCCAGCATTCGTTCTGGATTCTCGCGGTGACGGCGCTGGCCACCAGCATCGACGCGCTGGCGGTGGGCGTCGGCCTGGCCTTCGTCGACGTCAACATCTTCCTCGCCGCCGGTGCCATCGGCCTGGCCACCATGACCATGGTCACCCTCGGCACCATGCTCGGCCGGGCGCTCGGCGCAGTGACCGGCAAGCGCGCGGAGATGGTCGGCGGGGTGGTGCTGATCCTGGTCGGCGCGACCATTCTCTACGAGCATCTCAGCGCGGCGTGAGCGGCGCCGGAGACGGAGGCGGGACAGGTCGCAGCGAGTGGGTGGGCGTTCGCTTCAGGCGCTTTCCCAATCGCGGATCGCCGTCAGCAGCGCCTCGCCGTCGGCGAACTCGCGGTCCGCCGGCGGCAGCGCCGGGCGCGCCAGGACCAGCACCGGCAGGCCCATTTCCCGCGCCACCTGGAGCTTCGGCTCGGTGGCCTGGCTACCGCTGTTCTTGCTCACCAGCACGTCGCAGGCGAGGCGCTCGAACAACGCCCGTTCGCCATCCAGGCTGAACGGCCCGCGCGCGCCGATCACCTTGGCGCGCGGCGCGGCCGGCTGGCCTTGCAGGCAGCGCACGGTCCAGTGCTGGTGCGGCGGGACCTGGCCGAGATGCTCCAGCGGTTCGCGGCCGAGGGTGAACAGCGGACGGCGGAAGGGTGCGAGGGCGGCGATCAGCTCGCGCCAGTCGGCTACCTCGCGCCAGTCGTCGCCGGGCCCGGCCTGCCAGCCGGGCCGGCGCAGCGCCCAGCAGGGCACTCCGGCCAGTCGCGCGGCGCGCACGGCGTTCTGGCTGATCCGTGCGGCGTAGGGGTGGGTGGCGTCCACCAGCAGGTCGAAGCCCTGCTCGTCGATGAACGCCGCCAGCCCTTCGGCGCCGCCGTAGCCGCCGACCCGGACCCGGCAGGCCAGGTCGCCGGGCACCTTGCCCAGCCCGGCGAGGCTGTAGAGATGCGCCGGACCGAGCCGGCGGGCGAGGGCCAGGGCCTCACCGATCCCGCCGAGCAGCAACAGGCGCTTCATCGGCGCTCCTCGCAGGCCTGGCCGACCAGGTTGCCCTGGCGGTCGATGGCGAAGACTTCCAGCGCCACCTCGGTGGGCACGATGCCGCGGGCGAAGCGCAGGGCGTGGGCGCAGACCGCATCGCCCAGGGCCACGCCTTCGGCGTGTGCCTGGGCCAGCGCCTGCTGGCTGGTGTTGGCGGCGCGCATGCTGTCCTGTAGCGCGGTGCTGGCACCGAGCGCGGCGGCCCAGCCGGCCAATTGCGGCAGGTCGATGCTGGAATGGCGGCTGTGCAGGTCGAGGTGGCCGCCGGCGAGCTTGCTGATCTTGCCGAAGCCGCCGCACAGGCTGAGCTTTTCCACCGGCGCCCTGCGCAGGTGCTTGAGCACCGCGCCGGCGAAGTCGCCCATCTCGATCAGGGCGATCTCCGGCAGCGCATAGCGCCGGCGCATGGCGTCCTCGCTGGCGTTGCCGGTACAGGCGGCGATGTGACGGACGCCGTTGGCGCGAGCGACATCGATGCCCTGATGGATCGAGGCGATATAGGCCGAGCAGGAGAACGGCCGGACGATGCCGCTGGTGCCGAGGATCGACAGCCCGCCGAGGATGCCCAGGCGCGGGTTCATGGTCTTCAGCGCCAGCTCGGCGCCGCCCTCCACGCCGATGGCGACCTCGAAGCCGCCGGCGTAGCCCCGTTCGGCGGCGAGCTGGGCGAGGTGGCGTTCGATCATCTGTCGCGGCACCGGATTGATCGCCGGCTCGCCGACCGCCAGGGTCAGCCCCGGGCGGGTCACCGTACCGACCCCGGGGCCGGCATGGAAGCGCACGCCAGGCTCGGCGCTCAGGCGCACCCGGGCGAACACCAGGGCGCCATGGGTGACGTCGGGATCGTCGCCGGCATCCTTGAGGGTGCCGGCTTCCGCGCCGTTTTCCCAGGCGCGGCAGAATTCCAGGCGCATCAGCACCTGCTGGCCCTTGGGCAGGACGATCTGCACCGCGTCGCTGATCGTGCCGCCCAGCAGCAGGCGCGCCGCCGCCAGGCTGGTGGCGGTGGCGCAACTGCCGGTGGTGTAGCCGCTGCGCAACGGCGCGGGCTGCTCGGGGGTTTCCTCACGCATCGCGGGGAGGCTTCCTGGCGGCGGGCTTGCGCAATTCCAGCAGGGTGATCGGCAAGGCCTGGCGCCAGGTGTCGAAACCGCCCAGCGGTCGCGCGTGGGCGACGCCGAGGCGGGTGAGGTCGCCACCCAGGCGTTGCTGCCAGTCGAGCAGCACCCGTTCGCTCTGCAGGGTGACCGCGTTGGCGAGCAGGCGGCCGCCGGGCCGCAGGCGCTTCCAGCAGGTTTCCAGCACGCCCTCGGCGGTGACCCCGCCGCCGATGAAGATGGCGTCCGGCTCGGGCAGTTCCAGCAGCGCCTCCGGGGCGCTGCCGGCGACCAGGTGCAGGGTCGGTACGCCTAGGGCGTCGCGGTTGTGGCGGATATGTTCCTGGCGCTCGTCGTTGGCTTCGATGGCGATCGCCCGGCAACTGGGGTGCGCGCGCATCCATTCGATGCCGATGGAGCCGCAACCGGCGCCGACGTCCCAGAGCAGCTCGCCGGGGCAGGGCGCCAGGCGCGCCAGGGTCACGGCGCGGACGTCGCGCTTGGTCAACTGGCCGTCGTGGCGATAGGCCTCGTCGGCCAGGCCCGGGGTCAGCGGCAGGCGCACGGCGCCGGCGCCGGCGCGGCATTCCACCGCCACCAGGTTGAGATCGGCGGCGCGCGGCAGCGACCAGTCGCCGGCGAGGCCGTCGAGACGGCGCTCGAGCGGCCCGCCGAGGTGTTCCAGCACGCTCAGGCGACTGGCGCCGAAGCCACGGGCGTTCAACAGGCGGGCGATGGCGGCCGGGCTGTCGCCGTCGTTGCTGAGGACCAGCAGGCGCCGGCCGTCGTGGACCTGTGCCTGCAGCGCCGCCAGCGGGCGCGCCACCAGCGACAGGCAGGCGACCTCCTGCAGGGCCCAGCCGAGGCGGGCGGCGGCCAGCGAGAGGGAGGAGGGCGCCGGCAGGACCCGCAGTTCGGTCGCCAGCAGTTGCCGGGCGAGACTGGCGCCGACGCCGAACAGCATCGGGTCGCCGCTGGCCAGCACGCAGGTCGGCTGGCCGCGCCGGGCCAGCAATGGTTCCAGGGAGAACGGCGTCGGCCAGGTTTCGCGGGCGGCGCCGATGCACGGCGGCAGCAGTTCCAGCTGGCGCGCCGCGCCGACGATCCGGCTGGCTTGCAGCAGGGCACGCCGGGCCTGCTTGCCGAGGCCGGGATAACCGTCCTCGCCGATGCCCACCAGGGTCAGCCAGGGCGGCGTCGAGTCTGCCGATGACACGGTTCCGATACTCCTGAAATGCGTCTGTGAAGGGCCCGCGACGGCTTCCGGACGGAATGGGTTTTCCCGGCCCCGGGCTGGGCGGCATAATAGCGCGTTCGTCGGTGCCCGGCCCTTTCGCGTTAGCGCGGGGCCAACGAGGGCCGAAGAGGGAACACGGAGCCGCGGTCTTTTCGAAGCCCGGGCCTAGCCGTGGCTGCCCCCGCAACTGTATGCAGCCTGTATTCGCGCCATTCGCCACTGGATTACCGGGAAGGCGGCGCGAAGCGGAGGTTCCTCCCCCGGGTGGAACGCCGGGCTGCGAGCCAGGAGACCTGCCGCCGAAACCAGTCGCGAGTGCCAACATCGGGCGGGGTGTACCGATGCCGTGGTCTGTCCCTGGGGGACAGCGGTGCGGTCGCCGCGACGCCGATTCGAGTAGCGTTTTTGAACGACGACCAGACCCCGGCGCCCCTGCCCGTACCACGTCCGTCGCCCTGTCCCGGCCTGCTGCGTATCGTCCAGGCGCTGGACGGCGGCATCTGCCGCATCAAGCTCGACGCCGGCCGCCTGGACGCCGCCCAGGCACGCGCCGTGGCGGCCGCGGCGCGGGATTGCGCCAGCGGCGTGATCGAGGCGACCAACCGTTCCAACCTGCAATTGCGCGGCGTCCGTCGCGGCGAGGAAGAGCGGCTTGTCCGCCGCCTGCTGGACGCCGGCCTCGGTCCCCGGCATGAGTCCCTGGCCGGCGCCGACGACGTGCGTAACCTGATGCTCAGCCCGGCCGCCGGGCTCGATCCGCACCTGTCGCTGGACGTGCGCCCGCTGGCCGCTCGGCTGTTGCTGCGGCTCCAGGCGGACAGCCGCTACCACGCGCTGTCGGCCAAGTTCGCCATCCAGCTGGACGGCGGCGAAGACCTGGCGATGCTCGAACATCCCCATGACATCTGGCTCTCGCCGATGCCCGCGGCGCCGACCGCGACGCTGGTCTTCGGACTCGCCGGCTGCCCGGCCCGCGACCGCCCCCTGGCGGCGTTGCCGGCGGAGCGGGGCGAGTCCCTGGTGCTGGCGCTGCTCGACCTGTTCCTCGAGCGCGCCCAGCCGCAACAGACGCGAATGCGCCACCTGTTGCAGGAGCTGGCCGGAGAACCCTTGCTGGAGGCCTTGCAGGCGCGCCTGGATTTCCCTCTGCGGCGTGACGAGCGGGTGGCGGCCTGGCGGCGTTCGCCGGGGCGTCCGTGGAGTCATCTCGGCGTCCAGCCGCAACGCCAGCCGGGCCTGGTGATGGTCGGCGCGGCGGCGCCGCTCGGCCGGCTCGACAGCGCTTGCCTGGAAGGCCTGGCCGAGCTGGTCGAACGCCATGGCGACGGCAGCCTGCGCCTGACCCCCTGGCAAGGCGTGCTCCTGCCGAACCTGGCGCACGCCGAGGCCGACCAGGCGCTGCTCGGCCTGCGCGGACTCGGCCTGCTGACCGAGCCCGATGCGCCGTTGGCGCGGCTGATCGCCTGCAGCGGTTCCAGCGCCTGCGCCAGGGGCCTGGCCGACACCAAGGGCGACGCCTTGCGCCTGGCCGAACGCCTCGGCCCGCGCAGCGACCTGCCGCAACTGCACCTGTGCGGCTGCGAACGGTCCTGCGCCGCCGCCCACCGCGCGCCGCTCACCCTGCTGGCGCGCAGCGGCGGGTTCTACGACCTGTACCGGCACGACCCATGCCACCCCGGATTCGGCCAGTTGCTGGCCAGCCGCCTGACTTTCGCCACGGCCGCCGACTACCTGGCGGCCCTGCCTTCCCAGCCCACTTCCGGAAAACCCGCATGATTGACTACATCCGCGATGGCCAGGCGATCTATCGCCAGTCGTTCGCCACCATCCGCGCCGAAGCGAACCTCGCCGGCATCCCGGCCGACCTTGAAAAGCTCGCGGTCAGGGTGATCCACGCCTGCGGCATGGTCGACGTGGTCGACGACCTGCGCTTCTCGCCCGGCGCCGGCGCCGCCGGCCGCGCCGCGCTGGCCGCCGGCGCGGCGATCCTCTGCGACGCGCGGATGGTCGCCGAAGGCGTGACCCGCTCGCGGCTGCCCGCCGCCAACCGGGTGATCTGCACCCTCAACGAAGCGGACGTGCCGGCGCTCGCCACGGAACTCGGCAATACCCGCTCGGCGGTGGCCCTGGAGCACTGGCGCGAGCACCTGGAGGGCAGCGTGGTGGTGATCGGCAACGCGCCGACCGCGCTGTTCTACCTGCTGGAAATGCTCGACGCCGGCGCGCCGAAACCGGCGCTGATCCTGGGCTTCCCGGTCGGCTTCGTCGGCGCCGCGGAATCCAAGGAGATGCTCGCCGCCGATAGCCGCGGGGTGCCCTACGTGATCGTCCGCGGTCGCCGTGGCGGCAGCGCCATGGCCGCCGCGGCGGTGAACGCCCTGGCCACGGAGCGCGAATGATGAGTGTCGTGAAGGGCCGCCTGCTGGGCCTGGGCGTCGGGCCCGGCGATCCCGAACTGATCACCCTCAAGGCCCTGCGCCTGCTGCGCGCGGCGCCGGTGGTCGGCTATTTCGTGGCCAAGGGCAAGAAGGGCAACGCCTTCGGCATCATCGAGGCGCACCTGGACCAGGCCCAGGTGCGCCTGCCGCTGGTCTACCCGGTGACCACCGAGAAGCTGGAACCGCCGCTGTGCTACGAGACCATCATCAGCGATTTCTACGACACCGCCGCCGAACAGCTGGCCGCGCACCTGGACGCCGGCCGCGACGTGGCGGTGATCTGCGAGGGCGACCCGTTCTTCTACGGTTCCTACATGTACCTGCACGACCGCCTGGCGACGCGCTACGAAAGCGAAGTGGTGCCTGGCGTCTGCTCGATGCTCGGCGGCGCGGCGGTGCTCGGTGCGCCGCTGGTGTACCGCAACCAGAGCCTCTCGGTGCTCTCCGGAGTGCTGCCCGAGGAGGAGTTGCGCCGGCGCCTGGCGGATGCCGACGCGGCGGTGGTGATGAAGCTCGGCCGCAATTTCGACAAGGTCCGCCGCGTGCTGGTCGAGCTTGGCCTCGAGCGCCGCGCGCTGTACGTCGAGCGGGCGACCATGGCCAACCAGCGGATCGTGCCGTTGGAACGGGTGGAGCCGATGGCCTCGCCGTACTTCTCGCTGATCGTCGTCCCCGGCGACAAGTGGCAGGGAGGGGCCGGCGGTGAGTGACGCCCAGCAGGTTCCGGCCATCGTCATCCTCGGCCAGGGCGCGCTGGATACCGCGCGGCGGGTCCAGGCGCGCTATCCCGGGGCGCTGGTCCACGGGCTCGCCGGGCGGGTCGAGGCCGACCGTTCCTATACGGACTTCGGCGACACCCTGCGCGAACTGTATTGCGCCGACCGCCCGATCGTCGCCCTGTGCGCCGCCGGCATCGTCATTCGCAGCCTGGCGCCGTTGTTGCAACGCAAGGGAGCGGAGCCGCCGGTGCTGGCCCTGGCCGAGGACGGTAGCGCGGTGGTGCCGCTGCTCGGCGGGCTGGCCGGGGTCAACCGGCTGGCGCGGGAAATCGGCGAGGTGCTGGCCGTGGCGCCGGCGATCACCACCAGCGGCGAGCTGCGCTTCGGCACCTGCGTGCTCAACCCGCCCGCCGGTTATGTCCTGACCGACCTGGAGCAGGGCAAGCGCTTCGTTGCCGATTTGCTCGGTGGCCAGCCGGTGCGCGTCGAGGGTGCCGCCGACTGGCTCGACGCGGCCCGTTTGCCGCGCGACCCGGAGGCAGCGCTGGCGATTCACGTGACGCCCTCGGCGCGTGCGCCGCGGGCCGAGGAACTGCTGATCCATCCGCGCTGCGTGCTGGCGGCGCTCGAACCTGCCGACGCGGCGGCGGACGCGGTGCGCCAGGCGCTGGTCGATGCCGGCCTGGCCGCGGCGGCGCTCGGCGGCTTGCTGGCCGACAGCGCGCGGATGGCCGATCCGCGCCTGCAGGCCGCCGCCGATGCGCTCGGCGTACCGCTGCGCTTCCTGCCGCAGGCCGATCCCGCTGCGCGCCTGCGCCAGGCCTTGCCCGCCGCCGAGCAGGTCGGCGACCGGCTGGCGGTGGCCGCCGCGCCCTTGGCGATGGACCGCATCGGCCAGCGTCGCGGCCGACTCACAGTGATCGGCCTGGGGCCCGGCTGCGCCGAGCTGATGGTGCCTGCGGCGCGGCGGGCACTGGACGAGGCCGAGGACATCCTCGGCTACCAGACCTACGTCGACATGGCCGGACCCTTCCGCGCCGGACAGGTGCTGCATGGCAGCGACAACCGCGAGGAATTGCAGCGCGCCCGGCATGCCTTCGAACTGGCGGCGACGGGCAGGGCGGTGGTGCTGGTATCGTCCGGCGACCCCGGCGTGTTCGCCATGGCCGCCGCGGTGCTGGAAGCCCTGCATGGCGCTGGCGAGCCGGCCTGGGACGCGGTCGAGCTGCGGATCTTCCCTGGCGTCTCGGCGGCCCTGGCCACCGCGGCCAGGGCGGGGGCGCCTCTGGGCCACGATTTCTGCCTGCTGTCGCTGTCCGACAACCTCAAGCCCTGGGAGGTGATCGAGCGGCGCCTGGACCTGGCCGGCGCCGCCGACCTGGCGATGGCTTTCTACAATCCGATCTCGCGGGCGCGGCCCTGGCAACTGGGACGGGCGCTGGAGATCGTCGCCCGCCATCGTTCGCCGCAGACCCTGGTGGTGCTCGGTCGCGACATCGGGCGGCCCGGTGAGCGCCTGCTGCGCACCACCCTGGGCGAGCTGCGTGCGGAGCAGGTGGACATGCGCACCCTGGTGATCATCGGCTCGTCCACTACCCGCAGCTTCCCGCGCGCCGACGGCGAAGCCTGGGTCTACACGCCGCGCTGGTACCCATCGGAATAGCGGGGCGGGAGCGCGCGCGGAAATGTGGCAGACTGCTGCGCGCATCCCTGTACCGCGGAGCCTGAATCCATGTCCTTTCGCTGTTCCCCGTGCCGCCTGGCCGGCATCCTGCTGGCGGCGCTGTTCGTTCCGGGGCTGGCCGCGGCGGCCGGCTCCTGCGAGCGCCTGGTGGCCACCGGCAACCCGGAGTACCCCCCCTACCTGTGGCGCGACCCGCAGGATCCGAAGCGCCTGATCGGAGCCAATGCCGACCTGTTGCAGCGCCTGGGCAAGGAGCTCGGCGTGCGCATCGACGTGCTCTACAGCGGCTCCTGGGAGGAGGCCCAGGAAGAGGTGACCAGCGGTCGCGCCGACCTGCTCGCCGGGGCCTACCTGACCCTGGCACGGCTCGGCAGCATGGACTATGTACATCCGCCGTTCCTGATGACCAGCGGGGTGGTCTGGGTGAACAAGGACGCCGCGTTCCCGTTCATCGGCCGCGACGACCTGATCGGGCACAAGGGCAGCGTGCTGGCCGGCAGCAGCCTGGGCGAGGAGTTCGACCGCTTCGCCAAGGCCAGTCTCGACCTGAAGCCGGTGCCGAGCCTGACCCAGGGCTTGCAGGACCTGATGCTCAAGCGCAGCGAGTTCCTCCTCTACCAGGCGTTGCCCGGGCAGGCCCAGGTCGAGGCGCTGGGCATGGCCGACGACCTGGAGGCGCTGGAACCGGTGCTGAGCAGCGAGGGGCTGTACCTGACGCTGTCGCACAACTCCGCCTGCAACGATCCGTGGCTGCGCGGACAACTGGCGAAAAAGATGACAGAATTGTCGGCTGCCGGCGTTCCCGTAACGCTCTTGCAGGACAATCTCGAACGCTGGAAAGCCCAGCAATTGCCGGCTTCCGGCGCCAGTTCGACTACGCAGGAAAGTGACTTGTGAGCATTCGATGGATGATGGCCGCAGGCCTCGCCGCGCTGACCCTGAGCGGTTGTGCGAGCAACGACCCGGCTCCGCTGGAGCAGATGCGCCTGACCGAACAGGCGCTGGAGCAGGCCAAGGCGGTGGGTGCCACCGACGACGTGGCCGAGCTGAAACTGGCCCAGGACAAGTACGCCGCGGCGCAGATCGCGATGACCGCGGAGTCCTACAAGAAGGCGCGCCTGTTGGCCGAGCAGGCCGAGCTGGACGCACGCCTCGCCGAGTCCAAGGTGCTGACGCAGAAGAGCAAGGACCAGCTCGGCGAGCTGGACAAGAGCCTGAAACGTCTGCGCAAGCAACTGGGGGAGACCGACTGATGCCGGGCAAAGCGACTCTCTTCGCCACCCTGCTGGCCTGCGCCGCGCTGGCTGGCTGCGCCGACCACAAGCTCAGCGAACAGTCGCTGGCCAAGGCGCAGAGCGAGTTCGACCAGGTCAAGGAAGATTCCGACGTGCTCCGCGCGGCGCCCAAGGATGTGATCCGCGCCGGCGAATCGCTGGCCCGCGCCGAACGCCTGTCCAGCTACTGGGGCAGCAGCAGCGACGTGATCCAGTATGCCTACCTGAGCCAGCGCTACAGCGAGATCGCTCGCCAGCACGCCTTGCTCAACCTCAACCAGGAGCGCCTGACCCGCCTGCAACTGGAGCGCGAGCGCCTGCAACTGGCCCTGCGCGAAGCCAAGCTGCTCAGCGTGCAGGAGCAGGGCCAGCGCCTGAGCGAGGAGATCGCCAGTCTCAGCACCGAGGAAACCGAGCGTGGCCTGGTGCTCACCCTTGGCGACGTGCTGTTCGACTTCAACCGCGCCGAACTCAAGCCGGCGGCCAACCGCACCGCGCTGAAGCTGGTGCAGTTCCTCCAGCTCAATCCGCGGCGGGTGATCCGCATCGAAGGCTATACCGACAGCGTCGGCGACAGGCAGGCCAACCTCGACCTGTCGCGCGAGCGCGCCCAGGCGGTGGCCGACGTGCTCGCCGATCTCGGCGTGGATCCCGCGCGCATGCAGGTGGTCGGCTACGGCGAAGCCTTCCCGGTCACCGACAACGCCTCCAACCGGGGACGGGCGCAGAACCGCCGGGTGGAGATCGTCTTCTCCAACGACAAGGGCCAGCTCAGCGCGCCGCGCTGAGAACCGCGCCGCCGCAGGAAGCCCCGGTACCCCAAAGGGTCCGGGGCTTTTTTCGTCTGGCGAACCGGGTGGCGCTGGATTTCTCTGTCAGAACTTGCGCAAGAGCGGGCTATCATCGGGATCGAACTAGTTCGAGCGGCAATCCGTGCAGCATAAGCACCTTGTATTTCGTTATAACGAGTAGAGAGGCGCCATGAGTTCGAACGAAACCCTGCCGGGGTTGGTGATCGCCGATTCCTTCCCGGTCATGCAGTGGGCGCTGCAGCGCTACCTCAGCGAGGAGTGCGGACGCCAGGTGCTGGCGGTGGTCGGCGATAGCGACAGCCTGGTGGAGCGCCTGGCCGACCTGCCGCCGGAAAGCATCCTGATCACCGAGCTGGGCTTGCCTGGCCAGCGCAGCCGCGACGGTATCCACCTGGTGGAATGGCTGACTCGGCACTGCCCGCAAATGAAGGTGATGGTCTACTCGGTGTTCAGCGCGCCGTTGCTGGCCAAGGCGGTCCTGCGCAGCGGCGCCTCGGCCTACATCAGCAAGCGCAGCCCGCTGGAGACGCTGAAGGCGGCGCTGGAGTGCATGGCGCTCGGACAGACCTTCCTCGACCCCGGCCTGCACCCGCAGCGGCATACCGGCAAGCCGCTGAGCCCCACCGAGGTGGACATCCTCCGGCGCCTGGCGCGTGGCGACACGGTCAGCGAGATCGCCCAGCGGACCATGCGCAGCGTGTCGACCATCAGCACCCACAAGAAGAACGCGATGGTCAAGATAGGCCTCAACAGTGACGCCGAACTGATCGCCCTGGGCGTGATGAACTGGCTCCACGAACTCGCCTGACCGGGTTCGAAACATCTCGACCGCCAGTTGCGGAACAATCCTCGCCAGCCCCCGGGAGCCATCCCGCCGCAGCCGAGGAATCCGCATGATCCGCCAGCCCCGCTTTGCCCGTTTCGTCCTGCCGTTGTTGCTGAGCCTGTGCCAGCCGTCCTTCGCCGCCGAACTCCGCGCGGTTGCCGAAGCACGCCGCCAGGAACTCCTGCTGGAGGACTCGCCGGTGGCGTGCGGCGAGGCGGGCTGCACGGCGCGGGAAAGCCTCAGCCTGGTGGCGTTGCAGGTGCAGGCCCGGGTTCTGGTCACCCGCCTCGGCCGCGATGATTTTTCCCCGGCCGCCCGCCAGCCCGCCGCCGTCCCGGACTACCGCCTGTTCGGCGATCTCGGCCTGGCGCCAAGCCCCTTCGCCTGGCAAGCGTTGACCGGCGAGAGCGCGGCGGCGGACGCGTTGCGTTTCTGACTTTCCCTATGGCCGCTCCCCAGGCGGCTCTTGGCGGACTGTTTCCCGCCCGCACCCGGCCGGTGGCGACCGACCGGGTTTTCTTTTCCTCGCGAACGCGCCGTCTCTGCGACCGACCCGTACAGTTTTGCGACTGTATGCCTGGTTGTCGGCCGAACTGTTCTGGAGCAGTTTCACGAATTGAGCTACTGTTTCGGTTCAATCGCCGAGGAAAACCCGCCATGACCAATCTGCTGCTTTACCAACGCATCGCCCAGCAGTTGGCCGAGGACATTCGCCGTGGCGTCTACCAGCCGGGCGAGCGGGTACCGTCGGTGCGCAAGCTCAGTACCCAGTTGAACGTCAGCCACGCCACCGTGCTGCAGGCCTACGCCACCCTCGAGGACCAGGGACTGATCCGCGCCCGTCCGCAATCCGGCTTCTACGTCCACCGCACCCCGGCGCTGACCGCGCCGACCCCGGATATCGCGCGGGTCGAGCGTCCCGGCCTGGTCACCCGCAGCAGCATCATCAACCAGGTGCTCGCCGAGTCCCGCCGCGAAGGGGTATTCCCGCTCGGCGCGGCGGTGCCGCACGTGGACTACCTGCCGGTGCGCGCCTTGCACCAGCAACTGGCCAAGGTCACCCGCTTCCAGAGCCCACGGGCGTTCAGCTACATGTTCAGCCCCGGTTTCGAGCCGCTGCGGCGGCAGGTGGCGATCCGCATGCGCGACGCCGGCGTGGTGGTCGACCCGTCGCAGGTGACCATCACCCACGGCTGCGTGGATGCGATCCACATGGCCCTGCGGGTGCTGACCCGTCCCGGCGACCTGATCGCCACCGAGTCGCCGAGCTACTACGGCCTGCTGCAACTGGCCGACGTGCTGGGCCTGAAGGTCATCGAGATCCCCAGCGACCCGCGCACCGGGATCAGCCTTGAAGCGCTGCAACTGGCGGCCAACCAGTGGTCGATCAAGGCCTTGGTGCTGACCGCGCGGCTGAGCAATCCCTTCGGCGGGACGATTCCCGAGGATCGCCAGAAGCAACTGCTGAAACTGACCGCCGAACACAACATCGGGGTGGTCGAGGACGACATCTACGGCGAACTGATGTTCGACCAGGGCCAGGCGCGCTCGCTCAAGTCCCACGACCGCGACGGCCGGGTGATCTACTGCTCGAGTTTCTCCAAGACCATCTCGCCCGGCGTACGCATCGGCTGGATCATCGCCGAGCGCTACCAGGAGGAGATCCGTCGCTTGCAGACCTTCACCACCCATTCGGCCTGCACCGTGACCCAGATGGGCGTCGCCGCCTACCTGGAGAACGGCGGCTACGACCGCCACCTGCGCTACATCCGCCAGGAGTACCGGAAGAACATGACCGCCTACCAGTTGGCGGTGCAGCAGTACTTCCCGGAAGGTACGCAGATGACCCGGCCCAAGGGCGGCTTCATCCTCTGGGTCAGCCTGCCGGCCAAGGTCAACACCAAGGAACTCCACGTGCGGGCCCTGGAGCAGGGCATCAGCATCGCCCCGGGGCTGATCTTCAGCAACACCGAGCAGTTCAACAACTGCCTGCGGCTGACCTGCGGGATTCCCTGGAACCGCGAGGCGGAGCGGGCGATCATGACCCTCGGCATGCTTGCCGGGCAGCTTTGCCAGGAAGGCCTTATCGCCGCCTGAGCGCGAGGCGCTCCCCTGGCTGAGGGGCGCCCCGCGACAGTCCGCGAAGAATTTTCCCGGGGATTAACCCGAATCCACCGACAGCTTCGTCTCAGCGGGTATCTCCGCTGCACGACGAGGTCGTCTCGATGTTTTTCCCGGCTTCCATCCGGACCGGCACTTTCGCCGAACTGTCCGACGCTGGAAAATGTCTACCGATAGCCGCTCCGGCCGCGCTTCTGGCGACGGCCCGGGCGTTTCGTGGCGACGCCGATGCGTGCCGCGAAGGATGTGGCCGATGAGCCTGCTCTCGGTCGCCTTTGACACAGGACAGGAGTCGACCAGCGGCATGCATGCCTCCACCAGCGCCACGACGGCCGCCGGCAGCGACGAAACGCTGCTGGCGCGTTACCGCAAGGGCGACAGCGCGGCCTTCGAGGTGCTCTACCAGCGCCATCGGCAGGGTCTCTACCGTTTTCTCTGCGGCCTGGCCGGACAGACCGAACTGGCCGACGAGATCTACCAGGAAACCTGGCTCAGCCTGATCCGCAGCGAGAGCCAGCCGCAGGGCCGGGCGAGCTTCCGCACCTGGCTCTACCAGATCGCCCGCAACCGCCTGATCGATCATTGGCGCAAGCATGGCCAGCGCCAGCCGTTGCAGGACAGCTACGACGAACAGTTGCACGCGCAACCCGACCAGGGCGCCGGCCCCGAGCAGCAGCTCAGCCTGAGCCGCGACGGCGAGCGCTTGCAGAGCGCGCTGGAGACCCTGCCCGAGGAACAGCGCGAGGTATTCCTGATGCGCGCCCACGGCGAACTGGAACTGGCCGAGATCGCCACGCTCACCCAGTCGCCGCTGGAGACGGTGAAGAGCCGTTTCCGCTACGCGGTGCAGAAGCTGCGCCGGCTGCTGGCCGAGGAGGTGGCGGTATGAACCCACAGAAGCATTCCGCGAGCGTCGCCGAAGAGCAGATGCTGGCGCATTTCCGCGCCCACGCGCCGCAGCAGCCGGCGCCGGCGCTGGACCAGGCGATCCTCGCCGCCGCGCGACGCCAGGCGGCGCATGTCGAACCCGCCCGGTCCTGGTGGCGGCGCTGGCTGGAAGCCTCCCGCAGGCCGCGTTGGCAGGCGGCTTTCGCCAGCCTGCTGGGCGTGGCGCTGGTGCTGGGGCTGGTCAGCCACAACGTGCTGGACGACGCCGAGCGCCAGGCCCGCCCCGAAGTGGCGTTCAGCGATGTGCCTCTGCGCGACGGAGTCGCCGGGGCCGCTGCGGCGAAGCGGGCCATGCGCGCGCCGGCGGCGCCGGCTCCGCTGTCCAGCGAGATGTCGGAGCCCCCGGCCTTGCTGGCCAGCTACGCATCGTCCGGGGAGGCGCCGCAACTGATGGCCGAGGCCGCGCCGGCGGCTCCGGCTGCCCTGGCCGACCGACCGCCGGCCCAGGCCGCGCAGCAGGCGAAGGTCCAGGCGGCGCTGGCCGGCGACTTCGTCGCCCAGGCCAGGGGCAAGGCGGTTGCGGTGAAGCCGGAGGTGCTCGACGAGGCGCTCGGGGCGGTCCTTGCCCTGCGTGAGCAGGGCAAGACGGAGCAGGCCGCGACCCAGTTGGCCGAGCTGCAGAAACGTTTCCCCGGAGAGAACCTGGTGGAACGACTGGAACGCCTCGCGACGATAGCCGCGAGCGCCAGGAAACGGCCGTGACGACCATGGCCCGCGACGCGGCGGCGGCGTCGCGGGCTGACATCAAGCGGTTATCCGCGCATGACAGGTTAGACATGGGGCGAACAACAGAGAGAGTGCCAGGATGACGATAGTGACCCCTTGCCTTGGTTGCAGTCTGCCGTCAGCATTGCCGCAATTGGCCATACCTGCGTGACTATGAAACGTCTTTGCCGAATTTGCGTCGTTGTTCTTTTCGGTTGCTTCCTGGCGGCCTGCGATGACGGCTCCAAGGCACCGGAAAAGAAAGCCCCGGAAGCACCGCCGCAGGAGCAGCGCGCCCCTGCCAAGCCAGTGAAGCCTGCACGAGCGGAGCCAGCGCCTGCCGTGCCTGCCGCGCCGAAAACAGCTTCGAAGAAGGTCGCGCCAGCCGCGGAGCAGGTTGCCGAACCCAAGCCGCCGGCCAAGCCGAAGCCTGCGGCTGCGCCGCCGAAGCCGGCCAGCAGGCCGGTCGCCAAGGACAAGCCGGCGCCGGCGAAGCGCGCTTCCACCGCTCGTCTCGACCCCGAGGTACGCAAGCCGCTGCCGAGCGCCAAGCTGGACCTGCGCCTGCCGAAGGAACTGGTGCAGAAGATGGCGCCGCCCGGCACGGAAGAGACCCATAAGCCCAAGCCGCTGTTGCCGCCGATGTTCGAGGAAAAGGACGACAGCGACTTCCGCCTCAACGGCCAGTTGCTCTATCGCGACCGCGAACTGGGCGTGTCGCGGCCCCTGGAAGGGGCCGAGTTGCAGTTCGAGTTCCGCCAGTAGGCCGCCACGGTGCTCAGAAGCGGTAGCGCTGCTCCTGCAACGCCTGGTACAGCTCCGCGTCCAGCGGCTGGTAGCCGGCGCTGCCGGGCAACCTGACGAAGAGTTTGTCGCTGACCCGCGCGGGATCGTAGGCGTCGCGCTTGAGGTCGGTCTTCTTGTACTTGAAGGTGCCGGTGGTCTCGACTTCGCGCAGCAGGCGCAGGAACACCGGTGTGGCATAGGCCGGCAACTCGCGGTCGAGGTGCGCGGCGAGAGCGTCGCGGTCCAGTTCGACGCCATCGGCCAGGCGCAGCGCGGCCATCCCGCAGCGGCCGTTGGTGCCGGGAATCTCCACGCCGTAGACCACCGCATCCTCGACCCCGTCGAAGGCGCCGAGGGCGTTTTCCACCTCGGTGGTGGAAACGTTCTCGCCCTTCCAGCGGAAGGTGTCGCCGAGACGGTCGACGAACTGGGTGTGCTTGAAACCGATGTCGCGCATCAGGTCGCCGGTGTTGAACCAGGCGTCGCCCTTCTTGAACACGTCGCGGAGGATCACCGCTTCGCTCTTGGCCGGATCGGTGTAGCCGTCGAACGGCCACTTCGCACTGATCTCGCTGATCAGCAGGCCGACCTCGCCCTTGCCGACCTTCTCCATGAAGCCCTTGGCGTCGCGCACCGGGTGGTCGTTCTCCAGGTCGTAGCGGACGATGGCGTAGGTGGCTGGGGAGAAGCCCACCGTATTGTCGAAATTGAATACATTGGTGAAGCCGATGTTGCCTTCGCTGGAAGCGTAGAACTCGGTGATCCGCTGGATCTCGAAGCGTTGCTTGAACTCGGCCCAGATCGACGGGCGCAGGCCGTTGCCGATCATGCAGGTCAGGCTATTGCCGCGTTCCTCGGCGCACGGTGGCTGGTTCAGCAGGTAGCGGCAGAGCTCGCCGATGTAGCCGAAGCAGGTCGCCCGGTAGTGTTGCACGTCCTTCCAGAAACCGCTGGCGGAGAACTTGCGGCGCAGGGCCATGGCCGCGCCGCCGGCGAGCGCCGCGCTCCAGCAGACGGTCACGGCGTTGTTGTGGTAGCAGGGCAGGGTTAGGTAGAGCACGTCGTCGCGGCCCAGGCCCAGACCGGAATGGCCGAAGCCGCCGTAGGCCTTGATCCACTTGCCGTGGCTCATGATCGAGGCTTTCGGCAGGCCGGTGGTGCCGGAGGTGTAGATGTAGAAGCAGGAGTCCTTGAGCCGCACCCTGCCGGTGTCCTCGAGGTTCTCCGAGGTCTGTCCCTGGGCCAGGCGCATCAGGTTGCGCCAGCCCATCGGCGGCGAGCCGGGATCGCCGAGGGTGTCGCCGTCGTCGACCCAGTAGCAATGGCCGGCGTTGCCGAGCACCTCCTGGCGGACTTCCTCGAACACCTCGCGCAACTCTTCGCCGACCACGAAGTGGCCGGGCTTCACCAGGTTCAGGCTGTGCACCAGGACCTTGCCGCGCTGGG
Organism: Pseudomonas sp. P20; assembly: GCF_016463925.1. Classification (NCBI taxonomy): domain Bacteria; kingdom Pseudomonadati; phylum Pseudomonadota; class Gammaproteobacteria; order Pseudomonadales; family Pseudomonadaceae; genus Pseudomonas; species Pseudomonas sp. P20. The sequence continues at coordinate 227,782 of NZ_JAEMVM010000002.1, forward strand.
TGGTGTTGACCAGTGCGCCGATGGCGCCGAGCTTGGCCAGGGCGGCGAGGATCGCCAGCAGCTCGACGCGGTTTTCCAGCATCACCGCGACCACGCTGCCGTGGCCTACGCCCTCGGCCTTGAAGGCGCGCGCCAGGCGATTGGCCCAGCCGTTGAACAGGGCGTAGCTGATCCGCCGCTGGCCGTCGAGCACCGCCGGGTTGTCCGGGTACAGGCGTGCCGCGCGCTCCAGCGCCCAGCCCAGGGACAGGCTCTTCTCGCGGTTACGGATCGCGGTGTAGTACAGGCCGCGCAGCATGCGCGGCACGCGGCCGAAGGTGGCAGGCAGGCGGGCAACGAAACGGTTGAAAGTGATCAGGTCGGCGTGGGTCATGGCTCTCGCGCTTGTCGTTGTTGTGCGGGGCGTAGGACGCTCCCGCGACTCTAGACCGCAGCCGCCGCCTCGGCTATGACCGTTGCGCGGTCGCCCCGGGGCACTTCGGCAAATAGCCCGGAAGCCCGCCGCAGAGCGCCGCGCGCCTTTCGTCGGAGACCTCAGTCGAGGAACAGGTCGGGCACCAGCGCGCCACCCTCCGGGTCGTAGCGGTACTGCTCGAAATCGCTCTGGCCGCGCTCGCGCAGCAATTCCTCGTCGACCAGCAGGCGCCCGCTGAGGCTGCGCCCCTCGCTGGTGAGAATGGCGTGCGCGGCGTCGGCCATGATCGCCGGGGTGCGCGCGCGGCGGAAGGCGTCACGGCTGCCCAGCTCGAACTCGATGGCGGCGGTGGCGATCATGGTCTTCGGCCACAGCGCGTTGACGCTGATGGCGTATTTCCCGAACTCCTCGTGCATCCCCAGGGTAAGCATGCTCATGCCGTACTTGGTGACCGTGTAGGGGCCGTGCTGGGCGAACCACCTGCCGGCCAGGTTGATCGGCGGCGACAGGCTGAGGATGTGGCCGTTGGCGCTCCTGCGCAGGTAGGGCAGGGCGGCCTGGCTGCAGACCAGCACCGCGCGGGTGTTGATCTGGTACATCAGGTCGAAGCGCTTGGGCTCCAGCTTCTCCACCCCGACCAGGCGGATCGCCCCGGCGTTGTTGACCAGCGCGTCGATCCCGCCGAAGCGTTCGGCGGCGCGGGCCATGGCCGCCGCCACGGCCTGCTCGTCGCGCACGTCGAGTTGCAGCGGCAGGGCCTGGCCGCCGGCGGCCTCGACCTCGGCGGCGACGCTGAAGATGGTGCCTTCCAGCTTCGGATGCGGCTCGGCGCTCTTCGCCGCGATCACCAGGTTGGCGCCATCGCGCGCGGCGCGCAGGGCTATCTCCCGGCCGATGCCGCGGCTGGCGCCGGTGATGAACAGGGTCTTGCCGTGCAGTGACATGGGCGTCTCCGTTTTCTTGTCGTTGTCGTTGCGGATGAGCGGCGGGGTGTCTCAGGCGTCGGCTTCCACCTCGACCAGCACCTGCCGGTTGCGCACCTGCTCGCCACGGCCGACCTGGACGCGGCGGACCACGCCGTCGACTCCGGCCTTCAGCGGGTGTTCCATCTTCATTGCCTCCAGCACCAGCAGCAGTTGGCCCTTGCCGACCCGTTCGCCCTCGCCGACCAGCACCTCGACGATGGCGCCGTCCATCGGCGCCTTGAGCGTGCCGGAACTGGCGCCGACCTGGGCGCTGGCGCCGGCGTGGGTGACGTCGAGCAGTTCGAGGTTGCCGCCGTGGCCGTATAGCCAGAGGCGCCCGCCGTCCAGGTGGTAGGCGTGGCGGCGGCGAATGCCGTCGAGTTCGGCGCTGGCCCAGCGTCCGTCGCAGTCGAGCAGGCGCACGGCGATCTCGCGTCGCTCCAGGCGCGCCAGCAGTCGCGGCCGGCGACCGCTTTCGAGGACGTCCAGGCCGATCTCCAGGCGCTGTTCGGCGTGCTTCAGGACGATCTTCCACGGTGCCCCGGCGGCGCTGCGCCAGCCGGCCAGGCCGGGCTGGTGCGCACTGGCCTCGGCGCCGGCCTGGTAGAGCAGGGCGGCGGCCAGGGCCAGTTCCTCGGCGCCCGGCTGGCGCGGTTGCAGGCTGGGGTCTTCGGCGAAGCGTTCGGCGATGAAGGCGGTGGTCGCCTCGCCGGCGGCGAAGTCCGGATGCGCCAGGAGGTTGGCGAGGAACCGCTGGTTGCCGTCGACCCCCAGCAGCACGCAGCGCTCCAGCGCGCGGATCAGCTTGCGCCGGGCTTCGTCGCGGGTCGCCCCGTAGGCGATCAGCTTGGCCAGCATCGGGTCGTAGAAGGGCGTCACCGCCTGCCCCTCGACCAGGCCATGGTCGATGCGTACGCCGGGCAGCAGTTCCGGGTCCCAGCGCAGCACCGTGCCGGTCTGCGGCAGGAAGCCGCGACCGGCGTCCTCGGCGTAGAGGCGGACCTCGATGGCATGCCCGCGCAGTTCCACCTGTTCCTGCCGCAGCGGCAGCGGATGGCCCTCGGCGACGCGGATCTGCCAGGCCACCAGGTCCTGGCCGGTGACCAGTTCGGTGACCGGGTGTTCGACCTGCAGGCGGGTATTCATCTCCAGGAAGTAGAAGCGGCCATCCTCGCCGAGAAGAAACTCGACGGTGCCGGCGCCCACGTAGTTGACCGAAGCCGCGGCCTTCACCGCCGCCTCGCCCATGGCGCGACGCAGGTCGGCATCGAGCACCGGGCAGGGAGCTTCCTCGATGACCTTCTGGTGGCGGCGCTGCACCGAGCAGTCGCGTTCGCCGAGGTAGAGCAGGTTGCCGTGGCGGTCGCCGAACACCTGGATCTCCACATGGCGCGGGCGCAGCACGGCCTTCTCCAGGATCAGTTCGGCGCTGCCGAAGGCGCCCAGCGCTTCCGAGCGTGCGGTGCGCAACTGCTCCAGCAGTTGGTCGGGTTCCTCCACCAGGCGCATGCCGCGGCCGCCGCCGCCGGCGCTGGCCTTGATCATCAGTGGGTAGCCGATGCGTTCGGCCTCGCGCCGCAGGGTCGCGTCGTCCTGTTCGGCGCCTTCGTAGCCGGGGATGCACGGCACCCCGGCGGCGAGCATGGCGATCTTCGACAGGCGCTTGCTGCCCATCAGGTGGATGGCTTCCGCATCCGGGCCGATGAAGACGATCCCGGCGGCTTCGCAGGCACGGGCGAATTCGGCGTTCTCGGAGAGGAAGCCGTAGCCGGGGTGGATCGCCTCGGCGCCGCTGCGACGGGCGGCGTCGAGGATCGCCTCGAGATTCAGGTAGGACTGCGCCACCGCTGCCGGGCCGATGCACACGGCCTCGTCGGCCAGTTGCACATGGCGGGCGTCGGCGTCCGCCTCGCTGTACACGGCGACGCTGCGGTAGCCCAGTTCATGGGCGGTGCGCAGCACCCGGCAGGCGATTTCACCGCGGTTGGCGACGAGGATCTTGTTGAAGCTGGGCATGTCGTTCGGCTCCTGGAGGCTGTTGCCCTGTTTCGCGGTCGTGGCTCACTGGGCCCAGACCGGCTTGCGTTTCTGTACGAAGGCCAGGGTGCCTTCGCTGCCTTCGGCGCCGCCCACCGCTTCGGCGAACTGTCGCGCCGCATCGTCCAGCAGGGCGCCGAGTTCGCCGCTTTCGCTGGCCAGCAGCAGGGCCTTGGTGGCGGCGTTGGCGTTCGGCGCGCAGCGGCGCAGTTGCTCTAGGGTTTCCTCCAGGCGCTGTTCGAGGGCATCGGCGTCGGCCTCGCAGAAATGCACCAGGCCCAGACGCAGCGCCTCGCGGCCGTCGAAGCGGGCGGCGGTGAGGGCCAGGCGGCGGGCCTGGGTCAGGCCGATGCGGCGGACCACGAAAGGCGCGATCTGCGCCGGGAGAATGCCGAGGCTGGTTTCCGGCAGGCCGAACTGCGCATCGGCGGCGGCGATCGCTACGTCCGACACGCAGGCCAGGCCGAAACCGCCGCCGAGCACCGCGCCTTCCACCAGCGCCACCAGCAGTTGCGGGGCGGCCTGGGCTTCCTCCAGCAGGCTGCCGAAGGCGCGGTTCAGCGTGCGGTAGGCTTCCGCCCCGGCGGCGCGGGCACCGGCCATGTCCTTGATGTCGCCGCCGGCGCAGAAGTGCCCGCCGGCGCCGCGCAGCACCAGCGCCCGCACGCTACGGTCGTCGCGCACGGCGGCGAGCACCGCGCGCAGTTCGCCGACCATCGCCAGGCTCATGGCGTTGCGGCTTTGCGGGCGGTTCAGGGTGATCCGCAGGACGCCCTCGACGGGTTCCAGCAGCAGGGTCTCGCAATGCGGCAGGCTCATGCCGGTTTCCTCCTGGAACGTCAGCCTTTCTTCTTGCCCGGCAGGATGCCCATCAGCTTGCAGATGATGCCGAGCATGATCTCGTCGGCACCGCCGCCGATGGATACCAGGCGGGTGTCGCGGTAGGCGCGGGAGACCGGGTTGTCCCACATGAAGCCCATGCCGCCCCAGTACTGCAGGCAGGCGTCGCTGACCTCGCGGCCGAGGCGGCCGGCCTTGAGCTTGGCCATGGAAGCCAGGCGCGTCACGTCCCTGCCTTTCACGTACAGCTCGGTGGCCTGGTAGACCAGGGCGCGCAGCGCCTCGACCTCGGTCATCATCTCGGCCATGCGGAAGTGGATGACCTGGTTGTCGATCAGCGGCTGGCCGAAGGTCCTGCGCTCCTTGCAATACTCGATGGTGACGTCGATGCAGTGCTCCAGGCCCTTGATCATGTTGGCCGCGCCGAACAGCCGTTCTTCCTGGAACTGCAGCATCTGCATCATGAAGCCGGCGCCTTCCGCGCCGATGCGGTTGCGCTGCGGTACGCGGACGTTATCGAAGAACACCTGGGCGGTCTCCGAACTGCGCATGCCGAGCTTGTCCAGGTGCGGGCTGAGGGTAATGCCCGGGGTCTTCATCGGGACCACGATCAGCGACTTGTTGACGTGCGGCTTGTCGTCGGAGGTATTGGCGAGCAGGCACATGAAGTCGGCCGACGGCGAGTTGGTGATCCACATCTTGCTGCCGTTGATCACATAGTCGTCGCCGTCCTTGCGCGCGGTGGTCTTCAGGCCGGCGACGTCGGAGCCGGCGCCGACCTCGGAGACGCCGATGCAGCCGACCATCTCGCCGGCGATGGCCGGGCGGAGGAACTCCTCGCGCAACTCGTCGGAACCGAAGCGGGCCAGGGCCGGGGTGCACATGTCGGTCTGCACGCCGATGGCCATCGGGATGCCGCCGCAGGTGATGCTGCCGAATTCCTCGGCGGCGACGATCGAGTAGCTGTAGTCCAGGCCCATGCCGCCGAACTTCTCCGGCTTGGAGATGCCCAGCAGGCCGAGTTCGCCGGCCTTGCGGAAGATCTCGTGGATCGGGAAGCGGCCGTCCTTTTCCCACTGGTCGACGTTGGGGTTGATTTCCCGCTCGACGAAGCTGCGAACGGTGCGGCGGAGTTCCTCGTGTTCCTGGGTGAAGATCATGGGTTGTCTTTCCTCCTGGGCATCATTGTTTTCCGGCAGGATCCGCTTGCTCTCTCCCAACCCTCTTCCTTCAGGGAGAGCGGGGAGAGGGGCTGTCGCCGGCTCGCCTGTTGCAGTCAGAACCTCGCGACCCCGAAGCTGTTGCCCTTCAGCGGCCGCGCCTCGGCTTCCGCGCAGATATCCAGCAGGTAGCCGAGCAGCCTGCGGCTGTCGCGCGGGTCGACCAGGCCGTCGTCCCACAGGCTGGCGGTGCCGTAGAGCGCGGTGGACTGGCTGTCGAGCTTCTGCGCGGTGACGGTTTCCAGCATCTCGAGCATCTTCGGATCGGCTTCCTTGCCTTCCTTGGCGTGTTTCTCCTCGGTGACGATGCGCAGCACCTTGCCGGCCTGGGCACCGCCCATCACCGCGGTGCGACTGTTCGGCCAGGCGAAGATGAAGCGCGGGTCGAGGCCGCGTCCGCACATCGCGTAGTTGCCGGCGCCGTAGGAGCCGCCGACCACCAGGGTCAGCTTGGGCACGCGGGCGTTGGCCACCGCCTGGATCATCTTCGAGCCGTGCTTGATCACGCCCTGGCGCTCCGACTCGGTGCCGACCATGAAGCCGGTGGTGTTGTGCAGGAACAGCAGCGGCGTGTTGCTCTGTTCGCAGAGCTGGATGAACTGCGCCGCCTTGGCCGCGCCCTGCGGGGTGATCGGTCCGTTGTTGCCGATCAGGCCGCAGGCGTGGCCCTCGATGCGCAGGTGGCCGCAGACGGTCTGGCCGTCGAACTCGTTCTTGAAGTCGAGGAACTCGGAGCCGTCGGCGATGCGCGCGACGATCTCGCGGACGTCGTAGGGCTTCTTCGGGTCGGCCGGAACCACCCCGAGCAGCTCCTCCACCGGGTACAGCGGTTCACGCCAGGAACGCGCCGGGCGCGCCGGCAGTTGTGCGTTCCACGGCAACATGCCGACGATCTCGCGGGCCAGGCGCACGCCGTCGGCGTCGTTTTCCGCCAGGTATTCCGCGGTGCCGGCGACCTGCGCGTGCAGTTCGGCTCCGCCGAGCTCCTCGTCGCTGGCGATCTCGCCGGTGGCGGCCTTGAGCAACGGCGGCCCGGCGAGGAACATCTTGGCCTTGCCGCGCACCACCACCACGTAGTCCGACAGCCCCGGCTGGTAGGCACCGCCGGCGGTGCTGGAACCATGCACCACGGTGACCTGGGGAATGCCCATGGCGGAGATCCGCGCCTGGTTGGCGAAGCCGCGCGCACCTTCGACGAAGATCTCCGCCGCGTAGTTGAGGTTGGCGCCACCGCTTTCGGTGAGGGTCACCACCGGCAGCTTGTTCTCCATGGCGATCTGCTGCAGGCGCAGGGTCTTCTTCAGCCCGGTCGGGGAGATGGTGCCGCCCTTGATCGCGCTGTTGCTGGCACTGACCAGGCAGCGCACCCCGGCGATGTAGCCGATCCCGGCGATGATCCCGCCGCCGGCCTGGGTGCCGTCCTTGTCGTCGTGCAGCTTGTAGCCGGCCAGCGAGGACAGTTCGAGGAACGGCGCGCCCGGGTCGAGCAGCAGCGCCAGGCGTTCGCGCGGCAGCAGCTGGCCGCGTTTCTCGAACTTCGGCCTGGCCTCGGCGGCCTTGTCCAGGACCTTCTGCTCCAACTCGCGGAAGCCGGCCACGGCGGCGAGCATGGCCTCGCGGTTGCGGGCGAAGTCCTCGCCGTTGACGTCGAGTTCCGACTGGATCGCGGGCATGTCAGTCCTCCTGGTCCTTCAGTACGTCGGGCAGGTAGGCGCGGTGGAAGCCGTTGTACGCGCGGCTCTGTCCCGGCTTGCCCTTGAATAGCGGGAAGGCGCGGCTGCCCTGGCTGGCGGCGCCGTCGATGCGGATCGTGTTGCCGCTGACGAAGGCGGCGCCGGGGGAGAGCAGGAAGACGATGGCGGCGGCGACTTCCGACTCGCTGCCGATGCGCTTGAGCGGCACGTGCTCGCGCAGGGTCGGGATCACCGCCTTGAACGCGCCTTCGTAGGTATCCATGCCGCTGGACGCGATCCAGCCCGGCGCCACCGCGTTGACCCGCACGCCGGCATGGCCCCACTCGACGGCGGCGGTCCTGGTGAAATTCTCCATGCCCGAGCGTGCGGCGCCGGAGTGACCCATGCCGGGCATGCCGCCCCACATGTCGGCGAGCATGTTGACGATGCTGCCGCCGGTCTTGCTCATCGACTGGTTGAACACTTCGCGGGCGACCAGGAAGCCGCCGACCAGGTTGGTGCGGAGCACGGTCTCGAAGCCCTTCTGGCTGATCGAGGCGAGGGGCGAGGGATACTGGCCGCCGGCGTTGTTGACGAGGTGATGGATGGTTCCGCGTTCGGCCAGGATATTCGCCACCAGCGTCTTCACCGCTTCCTCCTCGCGGATGTCGCAGGCGTGCCAGCTGACGCTGCCGCCGTCCTCGACGATCTCGCCGGCGGTCTTCTCCAGCTTTTCCGCCTTGCGTCCGACCAGCACCACGTGGGCGCCGAGGGCCGCCAGCTCGTGGGCGGTGCAGCGGCCGATGCCGCTGCCGCCGCCGGTGACGATGATGGTCTGGCCGTCGAACAGGCCAGGTCGGAAGATCGAGTCGTAGCTCATTGTTCTGGTGACTCCGATGAATCCCGTAGAGGGGCAGCGGAACGCCGCATTCGCCGTTCCTGGTTGTGGTTATCTGCCTTGCGTTTCCAGCGCGTCGGCGAGCGCCTGCGGCACCGCCACCGGGAACTCCAGCAACTGCTGGGCAAAGGCCTTGCCCTGCGGGTCGATGCGCAGGCTGGCGACGCCGCCGCCGCCGAGGGCGTTCTCCAGCAGGAAGTTCAGGCTGTGGCTGCCCGGCAGGTACCAGCGGCCGACCCGGCCGGTCTGCGGGTCGAGCACATGCTGCATCCAGTCCACCACGGCGCCTTCCTCCAGCGCCTCGGCGATCCACGGCAGGTACTCCGGGCGCCGCGCCATGACCCCGATGTTGCTGTGGTTGCCTTTGTCGCCGGAGCGCGCCACCGCTAGCTTCACCAGCGGCACGCTGGCGCTGGCGGGCTGCTCCGGGCGTGGCGGCTGGCGCGCCTCGGCCAATCGTGCCGGGTCGAAGGCTTCGAGGACCGGCAGTTCCAGCGGATGGCGCTGGCCGTCGATCTCTACGCTCAACGCGCATTGCGCCTTGTCGATCAGGAAAGAGAACAGGCGGATCACCGGATACACCGTCGGCCGGCCGCCGACGATGCCGGTCAGGCCGGGCGCCATCCCGGTGGCGGCCTGGGCGATCTCGCGGGAGAACAGCACCAGGGCTTCCTTGCGCGGATGCCGGACGGCCAGCTTGACCACCACTTCGCGGCTGTCCTGCCGTCGCCCATGGGGACCATAGGTGGCTTCGCTGCCGAGCAGTTCGACGTTGACCTCGCGGTAGGGCTCCCAGCCGCGCTCGGCGAAGATTTCCTCGGTCCTGGCGATGATCGCCTGGCTGACCCGCTCGGCCTTCTTCAGCGCATCGATGCCGGCGATCAGGCAACTGGCGGTGCAGCGGAAACCGTCCGGATAGGTGGCGCTGACCTTGTACCGGTCGGTGGGCGGCAGGCCGCGCGCGCCTTCCACCGCGACCCGGTCGGGTCCGACCTGGCGCAGGCGCACCTCGGTGAAGTCGCAGACCACGTCGGGCAGCAGGTAGGCGCGTGGGTCGCCGATCTCGTAGAGCATCTGTTCGCCGACGCTCAGTTCGCTGACCAGGCCACCGGTGCCGGGCGCCTTGGTCACCACGAAGCGCCCGTCGGCCTCGACCTCGACGATGGGGAAACCGATGTGCTCATAGTCCGGCACCTGCTCCCAGTCGGTGAAATTGCCGCCGGTGCATTGCGCGCCGCATTCGACGATGTGCCCGGCGAGGGCTGCCTGGGCCAGTCGGTCGTAGTCGTCCCAGGCCCAGCCGAACTCGTGCACCAGGGCGGCGCTGACCACCGCGCTGTCGACCACCCGGCCGGTGATCACGATATCCGCGCCCAGGCGCAGGGCCTCGACGATGCCCGGCGCGCCGAGGTAGGCGTTGAGCGAGACGCACATCGGCGGGAAAGGCGCGTCGCTGAACATCTCGCGGATGCCGGCCTTGGCCAGTTCGGCCTGGCGCGCTTGCAGGTTGTCGCCATGGAGCACGGCGATCTTCAGCTGCACCCCGGCCTTCTCGCAGGCCGCGGCGAGGGCGGCGGCACAGGCCTGCGGATTGATCCCGCCAGCGTTGCTGATGACGCGGATCTTCTTCTCGGCGATCTCGCCCAGCAGTGGTGCGAGGACCTCGACGAAGTCGGTGGCGTAGCCGGCGTCCGGCTGTTTCAGGCGGGCGCCGGCCATGATCGACATGGTGATCTCGGCCAGGTAGTCGAACACCAGGTAGTCCAGCGGCGCGCCGCGCACCAGCTGCGCGGCCGCGGTGCAGGTGTCGCCCCAGAAGGCCGAGGCGCAGCCGATGCGTACGGTCTTTTGCATTGTTCTTGACCCGTGACGGCGGAAGTGTGGGGCGACATTACCAAGCAAGCGCTTGGTTGAGAAGAGGGCGGAAACAAATCCGTTCTCGGCTGTTACCCAAGCGCTTGCTCGGTCGTCTTCGCAGGCATACATTTCATGAATGCCGACAAGCACTTGCGGGGCAATCCCGAGGCCGGTCGGCAAATACGGAGCGGCCGGGCGCGCGGATGAGCGGCACCGAGCCGCCGACGATCCGGAAAAGGGGTACTCAGCGTTGGACGATCAGAAAGCCCGGGAAGTGATGCTGGAGCTGGTGGCTACCGGACAGCTCACCGATCCGGAAAGCGCCCGCGGCAAGCTGCTGCAGACCGCCGCCCACCTGTTCCGCAGCAAAGGCTACGAACGCACCACGGTGCGCGACCTGGCCAGCGCGGTGGGCATCCAGTCGGGCAGCATCTTCCATCACTTCAAGAGCAAGGACGAGATCCTGCGCTCGGTGATGGAAGAGACCATCCTCTACAATACCGCCCTGATGCGCGCCGCCCTGGCCGACGCCGAGGACCTGCGCGAGCGGGTGCTGGGACTGATCCGCTGCGAGCTGCAATCGATCATGGGCGGTACCGGCGAGGCGATGGCGGTGCTGGTCTACGAGTGGCGCTCGCTGTCCGCCGAAGGCCAGGCGTACATCCTCGGCCTGCGCGACATCTACGAGCAGATGTGGCTGGACGTGCTGGGGGAGGCGCGGCTGGCCGGCTACTGCCAGGGCGATCCGTTCATCCTGCGGCGCTTCCTCACCGGCGCGCTGTCCTGGACCACTACCTGGTTCCGTCCGGAAGGACCGATGAGTCTCGATCAGCTCGCCGAGGAGGCCCTGGCGCTGGTGATCAAGGACGCCTGATCACTCGGAGATCAGGCGGAACGGGTAGCTCAGCAGGAGGAAGTGCAGGGTGTTGATCGAGGCGTGCAGCAGCACCGCCAGCGACAGCCGCCCGCTGAAGTGCAGGACCATGCCGTAGCCCAGCCCGGCGATCCCGGCCAGCAGCGCGTACACCGGGTTCACCAGCAGGTGCAGCGCGGCGTAGGCGAGGGTCGCGACGATGATTCCCGGCCAGGCGCCGAACCAGCGGATCAACTGGCTTTGCAGCAGGCCGCGGAAGAACGCCTCCTCGGCCAGCGAGACCACCCCGACGTTCAGTACCAGCCACCACCAGAAGGCATCCGGCCACTTCGGCTGCCAGCTCGCGGCATTGGTCATGATCGACAGCAGCGGCACCACGAAGAAGGTCAGGCAGAAGGCCAGCGCGGTGATATCCAGCGACACCAGCGGCTGCTTCGGCCGGCGTAGCCACCAGGCGAGCAGGGTAAGGGCGACCAGGGCCTTGTCCCAGGGCAGCCAGATCATCTGGATCGGCGGGCTGGCGCTGGCAAGGTCCCAGGGGAACAGGCGCAGGGGAATGAAGCCGGGCAGGTAGTGGATGGCGATCAGGGCGCTGGCGGCGAGGCTCACCGGCCACCAGAGCAGGGTCGGCAGCCAGCGCTCGGCGTAGGTCACCCAGATGATGTAGAGCAGGACGATGACCGCCGTCAGCAGCGCGATGTGCCCGGTGAAGAAGCCCCCGAGCAGGAACAGAATGGGTAGAAGCGGTATCAGACGCCCGAGCATGCAGCCTCCCGTTTAAAGGAGGGATTCTAAAGGCATTTCGACCCGCGGATGGGAAAAGCGCAAGGAACGAACCTTCTGCCAGAGGGAAACACACGGGGAACGAACCCCAAGTTGCGCAGGAAAAACCACGCGCGGCCCGCATGACTCCGCCCGCGAGCCTTCGCCTCGCCGGTTTTTCGCCCGCCGGGGTTTTCCTACGAGACCTAGTGACCCGCCGGCAGGCCAATAGGTTCAGCGGTCCTTCGCCTCCTGCGCGTCCAGCTCGGCGTTGCGTTCATGGATGCGTTTGAGCTGTTCCTCGCTCAACGGCAGCTTCTTCGCCGAGTCGCGCAGCAGCAGGAGTCCGCCGACGATGGAGCCCAGGGCGAGGACGATGATCAACCAGGCGTACCAGGGCATGTTGTTCTCCCTCATCGATATGAATGTTCACCATACGCCGGGTTTGCCTTTCTGTCAGACAACGCTCCGGCGCGAGGCCCTGTGGTTGAGACTCCCGGCGGCGCTCGGAAGTTGCGGGCGGAGAAAGCTCTGAGCCTGGCCGGCGTGATGCCTGTCACATGTTGGCAATCTGACATTGCTTAACTGGCGGGTATCCCTTCATTGCCCCGTCCGGGCCTGCCAGCGAGAGGTTGCCGATGTCTCCGAGCGCGTTGTCCCGTCTGTTGCGCCCGGTGGAACCCCTGACTCCGGCGATGAGCATCAGCGACGTCGCCGACCGCCTGCTGATGCCGGAGCACCGTGCCTTCCTCTCGCTGCCGGTGGTCGACGACGAGCGCCGGGTCCTCGGCCTGGTCAGCCGCTACACCCTCCAGGACATCTTCATGCAGCGTTTCGGCCGCGACCTCTGGGGCCGCCATCCGGTGCGCGACGTCATGAACCGGGCGCCCCTCAGCGTCTCCCTCGGCGCCAGCCTGGAGGAGGCGGCGCAGCAGGTCACCGGTCGCCTGCAGTATCCGATCACCGAGGACTTCGCCCTGGTCGACGAAGAGGGCCGCTACCGTGGCCTGGGCACCGTGCTCGACCTGCTGAAGGCCATGGAGGCGCGCATCGCCCAGCGCAACCGGGTGCTGCGCAAAGCGCTGGTGGACCTCAAGGAGTCCCAGGCGCAACTGGTGCAGTCGGAAAAGATGGCTTCGCTCGGGCAGATGGTGGCCGGGGTCGCACACGAGCTGAACACGCCGCTCGGCTACGTCGGCAACAACCTGGCGCTGCTGGAGGAGCTGAGCGATCCCTTGTTGCGCCTGGCCGATGCCCAGGCGGCGCTGGTCGACTGCCTGGGCGACCCGCAGTGCGACGAAGCGCGCCTGGCGCAGGCGCTGCAGGCGGCCGACGCGGTGCGCCGCGAAGCCGCCGTCGAACAGTTGCGCGAGGACCTGCGGCAATTGTTCGTCGATACCCGCTACGGCCTCGGCCAGATCGGCGAGCTGGTTTCCGGGCTCAAGGACTTCGCCCGCCTGGACCGCGCCTTCAGCGAGGAGGTCGACCTCAACGACTGCGTGCGCAACGCCGTGCTGATCGCCCGCACCGCCATCAAGGACAAGGCCGAGATCAGCAGCCAGCTCGGCGAGCTGCCGCTTATCGCCTGCGCGCCGTCGCAGATCAACCAGGTGCTGCTGAACCTGCTGACCAACGCCGCGCAGGCCATGGAGCGTTTCGGCCGCATCCTGCTGAAGAGCTGGGCCGACGAGCGCCAGGTGTTCCTCTCCGTGCAGGACAACGGCAAGGGCATGCCCGCCGAGGTCCTCGGGCGGATCTTCGACCCGTTCTTCACCACCAAGCCGGTGGGGCAGGGCACCGGGCTCGGCCTGTCGATCAGCTACAAGATCATCCAGCAACATGGCGGGACCATCCGCGTGGCCTCCGAACCGGGCCGCGGAACCCGCTTCCTCATCAGCCTGCCGCGAGAGCAGGCCCGCGAACTGAAACGGAGCGCCTGACATGAGCCCATCTCCCGTCCGCATTCTCTTCGTCGATGACGAGGAGCGCATCCTGCGCAGCCTGGCCATGCAGTTCCGCCGCCATTACGAGGTGCTCACCGAGAGCGACCCGCGGCGCGCCCTGGAGCGCCTGAAGACGGAACGGATACAGGTGCTGGTCAGCGACCAGCGCATGCCGCAGATGAGCGGCGCCGAACTGCTGGCGCAGGCTCGCGAGCGCTATCCGGAGACCCTGCGGATTCTCCTCACCGGCTATTCCGACCTCGATGCCGCCGTCGACGCGCTCAACGACGGTGGCATCTTCCGCTACCTGACCAAGCCCTGGAATCCCCAGGAAATGGCCTTCACCCTGCGCCAGGCGGCGGAGATCGCCAGCCGCCAGGGCCTGCCGGCGCCGCCCGCGGCCACGCTGGCGGCGCCGCTGAGCGTGCTGCTGCTCGACGACGACCCGGAAACCCTGGACTGCGTCGGGGCCTTCTGCCATGCCGGCGGGCATCGCCTGCTGCGTGCGCGCAACCTGGCCGAGGCGCTGGTGTGGCTGAACACCGAACCGGTGGAGGTGCTGGTCAGCGACCTGAAGCTGGCCGGGGAGCATACCGCGCCGCTGCTGAAATCCCTGGCCCAGGCCCATCCGCGCCTGCTCAGCCTGGTGGTCACGCCGTTCCGCGACACCCAGGCCCTGCTCGAACTGATCAACCAGGCGCAGATATTCCGCTACCTGCCCAAGCCGATCCGCAGGGGATTGTTCGAGAAAGGCCTGAAGGCGGCCGCCGAGCAGGCCTTGCTGTGGCGCGGGCGAAGCCTGCCGGAGGTCGACCGGCTGGCCGAGGTGCCGCGCGACGAGCGCGAGAAGGAACGGGTCGGCAGCCTGCTCGGCATGCTCGGCCGCCTGCGCGAGCGGCTGACGGCCTGAACGCCGGCCTAGCCGGCGTCGCAACCGGCGGCCTTGGCCTGGCGGCTTTCCACCAGGCGTGCGCGGAGGACGTCGTAGCTCCAGTTGAAGGCCATGGTGTAGGGCAGGAAGAACAGGATCAGGCCCATGTCCAGGAGGAACGCCTCGACCAGTCCGATCGACAGCCACCAGGCGGCCAGCGGTACCAGCACCACGATCAGGCCCAGCTCGAAGAGCATCGCATGCAGCACCCGGACCTGCAGGGTGCGCTGGAAGCCCATGCGCCGCTGGGCGCGGTCGAAGAGGCTGTTGAAGAGCATGTTCCAGAGCATCGCCACGGTGGAGAACATCAGCGTCAGCGCACCCATGTGCGCCAGGGGCTTGTTCATCACCAGCGACAGCACCGGCGCGGTGAGGAGGACGGCCAGGCCCTCGAAGGCCAGGGCGTGGAAGATCCGCTCCTTGAGAGTCTTGTCGAGGGCGGTGTGGGTGTGGGTCATGGCGAACGCTCCCGGTTCGTCGTTGAAGTCGGGCTGTATTGTCATCGGTCTTTGGGATAGGGTTAAGTTGGATACCATCGGAAAAACCGATATGCATTTGTCGCCCGAATCCCTCGAGGCCTTCGTCCAGGCCGTTTCCCTCGGCTCCTTCAGCGCCGCCGCGCGCAAGCTGGGCAAGAGCCAGTCGACCGTCAGCGAGGCCATTGCCCGGCTGGAGATCGACCTCGGCCTGGAACTCTTCGATCGCAGTGGCCGCCAGCCGCAACTGACCGAGGCCGGGCGCACCCTGCTGGGACGGGTCGAGGAGGTCCTCGGCGCATCCGACCGCCTGCGCCGGGTCGCCGCGCTGCTCGCCGGCGGCTCGGAACCACGGGTGACCCTGGCGCTATCCGACACCTACCATTCGGCGCGCTACGAGGCGCGCCTGGCCGAACTGGACGAGCGTTACCCTGAGCTGGAGTTCGAATGCCTGATCGCCGAGGACCAGGACGTGATCGCCCAGGTCAGCCGCGGCCGCGCCACCCTCGGCCTGCTCGCCGCGCAGCCGCACTACCCGCCGGAGCTGGGCGTGGCGGCGGTCGCCGAGCGTGCCGAGTTCGGCCTGTTCGCCGCCGTCGACCATCCGCTGGCGGGCCTGGAGCGGGTCAGCGAGCGTGACCTTTCCGAATGGCGTCTGCTGCGCCTGAACACCTATAGCGAGACCGGCGCGGCGATCAACGACGGCCTGCCGTCCAGCGGCGGGCGCTGCTGGTCGGCGCCCAACTACCTGTTGCTGCTGGAAATGGCCACCCACGGCTTCGGTTGGGCCGAGCTGCCGCGCTGGCTGGTCAGCGGCTACGCCAACGGACGGCTGAAGGAGTTGCCGGTGTCCGGCTGGCCGCGCAGCCAGGCGGTGGACGTGGTCTGGTCGCGGCAGCGGCCGTTGGGACCGGCGGCCAACTGGTTGCTGGACCGCTTGCTGGATCGCGACCTGCCTATCTAGGGAGGGCCGGCTGAGCCCCGGTTCAGCCGGCGAAGCCGCCGGCGGCGAGGAAGGCGAGTTCCTCGGCGCTGGACGGGCGACCGAGGATCGGATTGCGATGGGGAAAGCGCCCGAAGCGGCGGATGATCTCGCGATGCTCACGAGCGTGGGCGAGGAAGGGCTGGCCGAGTCCGTGGTTCAGCGCTACCGAGCGATCCTGGTCGGCAAGGTTCTCGGCATGGGCGAACGGCAGGTAGAAGAACAGCCGCAGCGCGTCCCCGACCTGGCGGTCGAGGCCTTGTCCCAGAGCCCGCTCCGCCCAGCGCCGCGCTTGGGCGTCGCTGGCGTACATGCGCGGGGTTCCACGGAAGGCGTTGCGCGGGTACTGGTCGAGCAGCAACAGCAGGCCGAGATGGTCCTCGGCTTCATCGGCAGCCGGGCGCAGCGCGTCGGCGCAGGCAAGCTCGTAGAGGTGGGCGAAGCGCTCGCGGAAGCGCCGGTCGAAATCGGCGTTCCTGGCGAACCAGAGGGTAGGGCCGGCATCGCGCCAGAAACCGACCACTTCCGGCAGCGGGGACGCGCTGGGAGGAAGCAAAAGCGCTGCATGGGGCATCTGCGGATCCAGGAAGTAGAGTAGGGACTCCAGGCTATTGGTCCGGGTTCTTTGGATAAACGTAGGTGGCATGGATAGACTGTCCAGCCATCCCGAATAGAGAGAAGGGGCCTGCCCATGGATCGTCTGGACAGCATGCGCGTGTTCCTGCGCGTTGCCGAAACCGGCAGCTTCACCAAGGCCGCGGACCTGCTGGACATGCCGCGGGCGACGGTCTCGGCGGCGGTCCAGCAGCTCGAAGCGCAACTCGGCAGCCGGCTGCTGCATCGCACCACCCGGCAGGTCCAGCTGACCCACGACGGCAGCGTGGTGCTGGAGCGTTGCCGCCACCTGCTGGAAGACATGGAGGAGCTGGAGAGCCTGTTCCACGACGGCAGCCGCGCCAGCGGCCGGCTCAAGGTCGACGTGCCGAGCCGGGTGGCGCGACTGCTGATCGCCCCGGCGCTGCCGGAATTCTTCCGCCAGCATCCGGACATCGAACTGGAACTGGGCTCCAGCGACCGTTCGGTGGACCTGGTGCAGGAGGGCGTCGACTGTGTCCTGCGGGTCGGCCAGTTGGGCAACAGCAGCCTGGTGGCGCGACGCCTCGGCGAGATGCAACTGATCAATTGCGCCAGTCCCGCCTACCTGGAAGAGCATGGCGAGCCACGGACGCCAGCCGACCTCGACCGGCACTGGGCGGTCAACTATGCCTCGCCCAGCAGCGGCCGGGTGTTGCCCTGGGAGTACCGCGAGGATGGGCGCACCCTGACCCGCGCGTTGCGCAGCCGGGTCACGGTGAACAACGCGGAAAGCTACATCGCCTGCTGCCTGTCCGGACTGGGCCTGATCCAGATCCCTGCCTACGACGTGCGCGAGCACCTCCAACGCGGCGAGCTGCGCGAGGTGCTGCCGCAGTGGCGGGCCGAAGCGATGCCGGCGTACGCCCTGTATCCGCACCGGCGGCATCTGTCGCGGCGGGTCAGGGCATTCGTCGACTGGCTGGAGCAACTGCTCCGCGCCCGCCTCTAGTCCACGACGTTCATCTCCCCGGCGCGTTCCGGGCTACGGCAAACGGCCGGATTCTGCGACAATGCGCGCCGTTTTCGATTCGCCGCGAGAGAGCCCATGTCCGCCTGCCAGTCCCCCATCATCGTCGCCCTGGATTTCCCCACCCGTGAGGCCGCCCTGGCGCTGGCCGATCAGCTGGACCCGAAACTGTGCCGGGTGAAGGTCGGCAAGGAACTCTTCACCAGTTGTGCCGCGGGTATAGTCGAGACCTTGCGTGGCAAGGGCTTCGAGGTGTTCCTCGACCTGAAATTCCACGACATCCCGAACACCACGGCGATGGCGGTGAAGGCCGCCGCCGAGATGGGCGTGTGGATGGTCAACGTGCACTGCTCCGGCGGCCTGCGCATGATGGCCGCCTGCCGCGAGACGCTGGAGGCCTTCAGCGGGCCCAGGCCGTTGCTCATCGGCGTGACCGTGTTGACCAGCATGGAGCGCGAGGACCTGGCGGGCATCGGCCTCGACATCGAGCCCCAGGAGCAGGTGTTGCGCCTCGCCGCCCTGGCGCAGAAGGCCGGCATGGACGGCCTGGTCTGCTCGGCCCAGGAAGCGCCGGCGCTGAAGGCCGCCCATCCGGGCCTGCAACTGGTCACGCCGGGCATCCGCCCGGCCGGCAGCGCCCAGGACGACCAGCGGCGCATCCTCACCCCGCGCCAGGCCCTGGACGCCGGCTCCGATTACCTGGTGATCGGCCGGCCGATCAGCCAGGCCGCCGACCCGGCCAAGGCGCTGGCGGCGATCGTCGCCGAACTGGGCTGAGGCGGCTTCCCCCACGCCTGCCGCCGGCGACCGTCGCGCGCCGTGTCGAGCCGGACTGGCGCAGGCACATCCGCGCCTGTCCCTCCCCAGCGTCTAGGCTTGTAGCGGGCACTCCGGCAAGTACCGGTGGCAACGGTTTCACAGTTTCGTGAGGAAAAATTGCAAGTGCCTTGCCGGCTGGCCCCAGGCCAGTAGGATCGCTGTTTTCCCCGGAAACGCGAGGTCGGGATGCTGAACACCCTGGAAGCCTGCCTGAAGGCGGTCGATGAGATTCTCCTGGGCAAGGACCGCCAGGTGCGCCTGGCCCTGGCCTGCCTGCTGGCCCGTGGGCACCTGTTGATCGAAGACCTGCCGGGGATGGGCAAGACCACCCTCAGCCATGCCCTGGCGCGGGTGCTCGGGCTCAGTTTCCAGCGCATCCAGTTCACCTCGGACCTGCTGCCGGGCGATATCCTCGGTACCTCGGTGTTCGACAAGGACAGCGGGCAATTCGTCTTCCATCCCGGGCCGATCTTCGCCGAACTGGTGCTTGCCGACGAGATCAACCGCGCCACGCCGAAAAGCCAGAGCGCCTTGCTCGAGGCGATGGAAGAAGGCCAGGTGACCATCGAGGGCGCCACCCGGCCCTTGCCGGAACCGTTCTTCGTCATCGCCACGCAGAACCCGGCCAGCCAGGGCGGCACCTTCTCCCTGCCGGAATCGCAGCTGGATCGCTTCCTGATGCGCCTGTCGCTGGGCTACCCCGGACGCGCGGCGGAACGCTCGCTGTTGCTCGGCGAAGCCCGGCGCGATCTGCTGCCGCGCCTGGAACCCTTGCTCGACCACGCGGCGCTGGCCGCTTTCCAGGCCGAAGTGCCGAAGGTCCGCGCCAGCGATGCGCTGGTGGACTACGTGCTGCGCCTGGTCGAAGCGACCCGCACGCAGCCGGCCTTCGCCCTCGGCCTGTCGCCGCGCGGTAGCCTGGCGTTGCTCGCCGCGGCGCGTGCCTGGGCGCTGCTGGCGGGACGCGACTATGTGATTCCGGAAGACGTCCAGGCGGTGTTGCCGGCGGTCGCCGGGCATCGCCTGCGCGACCAGGCGGACCCCACCGGGCACGGTGGCGGCGCGCTGGTGCAATGGCTGCTGCGCGAAGTCCCGGCGCTCTGATGCGCCTGCGCAACTGGCCGCGCTGGCAGCGCTGGCTGAACCGACGGATACCGCCGGCGAGCAGCGTCGAGCTGAACCAGCGCCGCGTATTCATCCTGCCGACCCGCCAGGGCGGCGCTTTCGGCCTGGCGCTGCTGGTGATGCTGCTGGCGGCGATCAACTACCAGAACAGCCTGGCCTACGGGTTGACCTTCCTGCTGCTGTCCCTGGGCGTGGTGACCATCCTCCATACCTATCGCAACCTTGCCGGCCTGCGCCTCACCGCGTTGGGAGCGGACCCGGTGTTCGCCGGCGAGCGCGCCGGTTTCCGGGTGCGCCTGGAAAGCCCGCGGCGGGCGCGCCAGGCCATCGCCGTCGGCTGGCCGGAGCGGCCGCTGGAATACGCCGACCTGGCAGGCGACGCGGCTGCCGAGGTGCTGCTGTTCCACCCGACCGAGCGACGCGGCTGGCTGCGGCCGGGGCGCCTGCGGGTGGAGAGTCGCTTTCCCCTCGGCCTGCTGGTGGCCTGGAGCTGGGTCGACCTGCGCCAGCAGGCGCTGGTCTACCCTCGGCCGCTGGCCGGCGAGCCGTTCCTCGGGCCGGGCGCGGAGGATGCCGAGGACCAGGGGCGCGCGCTGGCGAGCGCGGGCGTCGACGACTACCAGGGACTGCGCGCCTACCAGCCTGGCGACTCGCGGCGGCGCCTGCACTGGAAGGCGTTTTCCCGTGGCCAGGGGCTGCTGGTGAAGTACTTCGCCGCGCTCGGTGGGGAAGACTTGTGGCTGGAATTCGAGCGCCTCGGCGGGGATCTCGAAAGTCGCCTGGGCCGCTTGTGCCATGCAGTCCTGGAACTCTCCGCGCGGCAGCAGCCCTATGGCCTGGCGCTGCCCGGCACACGCCTGCAACCGGCCAGCGGCGAGGCCCAGCGCGAGGCCTGCCTGCGTGCGCTAGCGTTGTTCGGAGCGGCGCGATGAACGCGATTCCGCGGGTCGCGCTGGTCTGGCTGCTGGTGGCGCAGGTACTGGTGATCCTGCCGCACCTGGCCTACATGCCGCTGTGGATCGCGGCCATGTGGCTCGGTTGCGCGGCCTGGCGGGTGCAGGTCTTCCGCATGCGTGCCGGCTATCCGCGCGCCTGGGTCAAGCTGGCCCTGGCGCTGCTCGCCGGGGCCGGGGTCTGGTTGTCGCGCGGCAGCCTGGTGGGCCTGGACGCGGGGGCGGTGCTGCTGATCGCCGCGTTCATCCTCAAGCTGGTGGAAATGAAGACCCGCCGCGATGCGCTGGTACTGGTGTTCCTCGGTTTCTTCGCAGTGGTGGTGGGCTACCTGTTCGACGACGGTTTCCTCGCCGCGCTGTACAGCCTGCTGCCGGTGACCGCGTTGCTGGCGGCGCTGATCGGCTTGCAGCAGAGCGCTTTCGCCAGCCGGCCCTGGCCGACCCTGCGGCTGGCCGGCGGGCTGTTGCTGCAGGCGCTGCCGCTGATGCTCCTGCTGTTCCTGTTCTTCCCCCGCCTGGGGCCGCTGTGGTCGTTGCCGATGCCCGGCAACAAGGGGGTCACCGGACTCTCGGAGAGCATGGCGCCAGGGGATATCGCCGAGCTTGGGCGCTCCGCCGAACTGGCGTTCCGGGTCCGCTTCGAGGGCGCACCGCCGCCGCGCGAGCAGCTCTACTGGCGCGCCTTGACCATGGAGCGTTTCGACGGACGACGTTGGGCTCAGGCGCCGCAATGGTCGGGCGAGGATGCTATGCACTGGCAGAAGCGTGGCCCCGAGCTGCGCTACGATGTGATCATGCAGCCCAGTTCGCAGCCCTGGCTGTTCGCCCTCGACGTGGCGCAGACCGACCAGACCGACACGCGCCTGATGAGCGATTTCCACCTGCAGCGGCGGCAGCCGGTCGAGCAACGTCTGTTCTACCGAGCCAGTTCCTGGCCACAGGCGCTGCGCGAGTCCAGCATCGATCCGCGCATGCGCTGGCGCAACCTGCAGTTGCCGATGCACGGCAATCCGCGCGCGCGCGCCCTGGCCGAGCAACTGCGCCAGGCCCATGCGCAACCGCAGGCACTGGTCGCGGCCCTGTTGCAGCGCTTCAACCGCGAGCCCTTCGCCTACACCCTGAAACCGCCAGCGACCGGTGCCGACGGGGTGGATGATTTCCTGTTCGACACGCGCAGCGGCTTCTGCGCGCATTACGCCGGGGCGATGGCTTTCGTCCTGCGCGCCGCGGGCATTCCTGCGCGAGTGGTGGCCGGCTACCAGGGCGGCGAGCTGAATCCGGCGGGCAACTACCTGCTGGTGCATCAGTTCGACGCCCACGCCTGGGTCGAGTATTGGCAGCCGGAGCAGGGCTGGCTGAGCGTCGACCCGACCTACCAGGTGGCGCCCGAACGGATCGAACAGGGGCTGGAGCAGGCCCTGGCCGGGGACAGCGAGTACCTCGCCGACGCGCCGCTGTCGCCGTTGCGCTACCGTGGCCTGCCCTGGCTCAACGACATGCGTCTGGCCTGGGACAGCCTGAACTACGGCTGGCAACGCTGGGTCCTGGCCTACCAGGGTGAGCAGCAGGGCGCCTTCCTGCAGCGCTGGTTCGGCGGGCTCGATCCGACCCGACTGGGCCTGTTGCTCGGTGCCGCGGCGATATTGTCGGTCGGTCTGCTCGCGCTGTTCCTGCTCAAGCCCTGGCAAGGCCGTGACGATCTGCGCAGCCGCCAACTGCGCCGCTTCGAACGCCTGCTGGAGATGCATGGCCTGCGCCGTTCCCCCGGCGAAGGGCTACGCTCCTACGGCGAGCGCGCCGCCCGCGTCCTGCCGGCGCAGGCGCCAGCCATCGCGGCCTTCGTCGGCGCGTTCGAAGCGCAACGCTATGGACACGGCGGTGCCGATGATCCAGGGTTGCGTCTGCGCGCATTGCGCCGGGCGCTGCCCTGGCGCCTGGTGCGCACGCCCACGCGGGATGGCCGGGGAGAGGAGCAGGCATGACGGGGTTCATCGATGAACTGCTGGCCGAGGTGATCGGCCAGCAGGTGGCGTTGATGTCGGCGGTCGCCCGCCTGGAGGCGCGCACGGATGGCGAGGCACTGCACGACCTGCGCATCGCCCTGCGCCGTCTGCGCAGCCTGCTGCGGCCGATCCGCGGAGTCCCCGGCGTCGAGGAGCTGGAGCATGCCGCCGCCGAGGTCGGGCGGCTCAGCGGGCCGATCCGCGACCTGGAGGTGCTGCTGCCGGCGCTCGCCGCCGAAGGGCTGCGGGATGCGCTGGCGGTGCGCCGGCCGGTGCTGGAGTCCGGCTACGTGGCGGTTCTCGCCAGCCAGCCGCTGCACCGCCTGCAGCTTTGCCTGGACGTCTGGCCGGCCCTGTTGCGTACGGCCCAGCGGCATGCCGTGCTGGATGGCCTGCACGGCCGGGTGCGCAAGCGCCTGCGCCGGCAATGGAAGACCCTGCGCGCCGAGCTGGCGGACACCACCTACGAGCACTGGCACCCGCTACGGCTGCGGATCAAGCGCGTGCGCTACGGGCTGGAGGCCTATCCGCACGATTGCAGCATTCCCGGCTCGCTGCTGGCGCCGCTCAAGGCGGCCCAGTCGGCGCTGGGCGATTGGCACGACCTCGAACAGTGGCTGTTGCGATGCCAGCGCGAGCCGGACCTGGCGCCCGTGCGCGAGGTCTGGACGGCACGCTTCGAACTGGCCCGGGAGCGTGCCGGACGGGCCCTGTCGACATTGCAGCAGGCGCTTGCCGAGCGCTGAGGCCGCCGGTATTCCGATCGGCTTTTTCCCAAGGATCGCCTCGCCTAAGATGGGCCCTCGAATCCCCTCGCGAGGCACACATGAATTTTTCCGAATTGATCCAGGCGGTCCGCCGCGACCCTTCCTCGGTGGTAGTACCGGCCAGTTGGGGCCAGGGCCGCGCCACCTTCGGTGGCCTGGTGGTGGCGTTGGCCTACGAGGCCATGCTTGCGGTGGTCGAGGCGGGGCGTCCGTTGCGCTCCATCGGCGTCAGCTTCGTCGGACCGCTGGCCCCCGAGCAGCCGGCGAGCTTCAGCGCCCGGTTGTTGCGCGAGGGCAAGGCGGTGAGCCAGGTACAGGTCGAGGTCCGTCAGGGCGAGCAGGTGGTGACGCTGGTCCAGGCCAGTTTCGGCGTCGCCCGCGCGTCGGCGGTGGCGGTGGAAGCGTTGCCGGCGGCCGGGATGAAGGGCCCCGAAGAGAGCCAGGAGCTGCCCTATATCCGTAACGTGACCCCGGAGTTCACTCGCTACATCGCCATGCGCTGGGCAGTGGGCGGCCTGCCGTTCTCTTCGAACAAGTCGCGCCAGATGGGCGGCTGGATGCGTTTCCGCGACGAACCCGAGGGAGAGCCCATGGAGGTTTCCCACCTGCTGGCGCTGCTCGACTCCTGGCCGCCGGCGCTGTTGCCGCACCTGGGCACCCCGGCGATGGCCAGCTCGCTGACCTGGACCGCCGAGTTCCTCCAGCCGCTGCCGCAGCAAGGCAGCGGCGACTGGTGCCGTTACCTGGCGGAGATCGAGGAGGCGCGCGACGGCTACGGCCACGTGGCGGCGCGGATGTGGAGCGCCGACGGCCAGTTGCTGGCGATCAGCCGGCAGATGGTCACGGTGTTCGGCTGAGGCGCATGTCAGGCGGGCGCGTACTCGGTGCGGTTGCGCCCGCCGCTCTTGGCCTGGTAGAGCGCGCTGTCGGCGCGCACCAGCAGGCTTTCCAGGTCGTCCCCGGCGTCCCTGCGCAGGGCGACGCCGATGCTCACGGTCATCCGCAGCGGTTCGCCGTCGGGATTGCTCACCCGTAGCGCCTCGACGCCGGCGCGCAGCCGTTCGGCGACGTCCAGCGCCTGGTCCAGGCTGACCTCTGGAAGCAGCGCGGCGAATTCCTCGCCGCCCAGGCGACCGAGCAGGTCCACCTCGCGCAGGCCCTGGCGCAGGGTCTCGGCGACACGTTGCAGGGCGCGGTCGCCGGTCAGGTGGCCGTGGCTGTCGTTGATGTTCTTGAAGTGGTCGATGTCCAGCATCAGCGCCACGCAGGGGTGGCGGAAGCGTTCGGCGGCCTTGAGCATGAGTTCCGCCTGGTGCAGGAACGAGTGGCGGTTGTGCAGGCCGGTGAGGGTATCGGTGCTGGCCAGCAGGCGCAGTTCCTGCTCCATGGCCTTGCGCCGGCTGATGTCGTAGCACCAGATCAGGGTCGCCGGCTCGCCGTCGATTTCCAGGTGGCGCGCGCAGATCACCGCCCAGCAAGGCGTTTCCCCGCATAGCTGGGCTTCCCAGCCATCCACCTGGCCGCGCGCCTCCAGGGCGTTCTGCAGGCGGCTGTATTCGCTGGTGCTGGCGAACAGCCGGGGCAGGTTGAAGTCGTCCTGGGCCTGGCAACCCAGGCGCTTGAGCAGGCGTGGGCTGACGTAATGGATGCTGGCGCCGCAGGCGCTGAGCAGGACCACGTCGCTCGGGCTGGCCTCGAGGATGAAATGCAGCAGCGCCTTGCCTTCGCTGAGCTGGCGGGTGCGCTCGCCGACGCGTTTCTCCAGGGTGGCGTTAAGCTCGATCAGATGCCCGGCCAGTTGCTGTGCGCGTTTGAAGTCGGTGACCAGGCGCAGCACCAGCAGGGCACCGCCGGCACCGATCCCGAGCAGCGCCCAGAACAACGCGTAGAACGCCCGGTGCAGGCGCTTGCGGTCGACGTCCAACTGGTTGGTCAGGGCGATGTTGCTGGCAACGACGATCTGGTGGGTCGGTTCGAGCAAGGGCGGAACCTGCTGGACGATCTCCGCGGCCAGGCGGCGCGCGGCGACGGGATCGCCCCAGGGGGCCTGGTCCGACCAGCGATCGCTGAGCTCGATCAGGCGTTGCAGGGTGGCCTGTACCTCCGGACGCGGTTCGGCGAGATGCCTGAACAACGACTGGCGGCGCAGCGGCGCGATCAGGCTGGCGAGGACTTCGAGACGGATCGCCAGGTCGTCGGCTTGGCCTTCGCCGCTCTCGGTGTGCCGCGCGGCGTCCAGCGTGCGATCCAGTTCGGCGCGCAGCGAGTAGGTCTGCCACAGCTCGTTGTGCAGGTTCGGCTGGGCCAGTTGCTGGGCCTGGCGCACCGCCAGCCACAGCGCAGCCCCGGCGATCAGCGCCATGAGCAGCACCAGGCCGAGCAACAGCCCCATGATCTGGCGTTGCCGGCGCAGCTTTGTCGGATCGAGCAGCGGCACAGTCATGTCCGTTACTTACTCAAGAGTGATGGAGCTGACCTGCCAGACGGTACGGTTGTAGTAGACCTGGTTTCTCAACTCAGGATAGCGGGCCATCGGGTAGATGATGAAAAGCGGTCCGCGTTCGCGGATCGCCATGTAGGCGCCGTTGCGGCGATAGGCGAGGATGGGCTGGTAGCTGTCGAGGTCGCTGTACGGGATGATCGCCGAGTAGTCGTTCAGCGCCAGCACGCGCAGGCGCGTGGGCGGCGCCAGGTCCAGGTGGCGCAGCAACAGGCTGAGGCGCACGCCTTGCCAGCGGGCGTTGGCCTCGCCGGGGAGCTGGGCTTCCAGGGTCTCGCTGGGCAGGGCTTCGAGGTCGGACAGGGTCAGCCGTACGGGAGCGTCGCCGGACCGCTGCAGGGTGACGATCGGACGTCCGCCCAGCGGCACGGGCTCCGCGGCCTGGGCAAGAGGCAGCCCCAGGCAACAGAGAAAGACGATTAATTGACGCATTGACGGCATGTTGTCGGTCCACGACAGGATTCCGTCGATTATATCGGCAGCGTCGCGCTAAAACTGAAGGGCTGTGCAAAATCCCGGACGAACTGTCACTTATGCCGTTCGCGCCAAGCCCGCCACCAGGCGCCGCTGAGGACGAAGCGGGGGAAGGTGACGAACTGCTCGACGAGCAGGCGACTGACAGCGTCGCGCCGATCGCTGAATGGCTCGGGTGCCTGTTTCTCCAGCGCGTGTCCCTTGGCCTGGATCGCCAGGCCGGCGCCGATGCCGATGACACCGAGCACCACCTGCAGCAGGTCCAGGCCGAACAGGCCGCCGAGCAGCAGGATCGCAGCGACGATGAACAGCGGCACGGCGATCAGGTGCAGGACCAGGTTGGTCGGGTTGCGGTGGTTGGCGGCATAGCCGCGCCATTGCCAGGCGAGCAGGTTGGGATGACGTTTGCCCATGTTCTCGGTACTCCGTGACGGCGACCCGCGGGGCGGGTCGTTGCATGTCGTCGAGTCTAGGCGGGGTGCGGCAGCGCGGCGAATGATTCCTGCCTATCCGGGCGATAGGCAGGTGCGCCTGCGGATCAGAGGCGTAGCTGGCCGATGGCGCGGGTCAGATCGCCCGCCAGGTCGACCAGTTGCTGACTGGTGGCCGCCGACTCGACGGTCTGCTGCACGGTGAGTTCGGTGACGTCGCGGATGCCCACCACCGAACGGGTCATCTCTTCCGCGACCTGGCTCTGCTGTTCCGCGGCGACGGCGATCTGCGTGTTGCTTTCACGCATCTGCGCCACCGCGTTGGCGATCGCCGCCAGCGCCTCGCCGGCGTCGCCGGCCTGGCTGACGCAACCGTCGGCCTTGAGCGAGCTTTCCTGCATGAACTCCACGGCGTCGCGGGTACCCGACTGCAGGGCGAGGATCATCTGGGTGATCTCGTCGGTGGAGTCCTGCACGCGACGGGCGAGGTTGCGCACCTCATCGGCCACCACGGCGAAGCCGCGGCCCATTTCCCCGGCCCGCGCGGCCTCGATGGCGGCGTTGAGGGCAAGCAGGTTGGTCTGTTCGGCGATGCCGTGGATCACGTTGACCACGCCGCTGATCTTCTGGCTGTCCTCGGCCAGCTTCTGGATCATCTCGGCGGTGTCCTGGACGCCCTGGGACAACCCGGCGATCGACGCGCTGACCCGGCTCACCGCCTGCTGGCCGGCGCCGGCCAGGCGGTCGGCTTCCTGCGACTGGTCACGGGTGTCGGCGGCGTGCTGGGCGATATGGAAGACCGTGGTGGACATCTCGTTGATCGCGGTGGCGGTCTGGTCGGTCTCGCTCTGCTGGCCGAGCATGCCCTGGCGTACCTGGCCCATGCTGCGGGCCAGCGCCTGGGCGCCTTCGTCGAGCTTGGTAGCGGCCGCGGCGACGGTGCCGACGATGCGCTGGTAGCCGGCCTGCATGGCGTTGAAGGCACTGGCCATCTGGCCGACTTCGTCGCGTCCCTGCAGCGGTACGCGAGCGGACAGGTCGCCGCTCTTCTCGACGTGCAGCATCACGTCCTTGAGGGTATGCAGGTGGGTGAGGATGAAGCGGATCAGCAGTTGCGAGGCCGCCAGCAGCGCCAGCATCAGCACCAGCACGGCGACGGCGTAGGCGCCGGCCCGGTCGGCGAAGACCTGCCACAGGTCGCTGGCCGGGGCGAGCACGGCGAAGCGCTGGCCGGAGCCGGTCTGGCCGACCCAGGCGCCGAGCAGCGGGGTATCGCCCTGGCGCGCGCCGGACAACTCGATCCAACCCTGCCCCTTGCCCAGCGCCTGGGCAGCGGTGCCGCCCAGGCTCGCGGCCTGTTCCAGCGGCAGCAGGTTGCTGCGGGCGGGCAGGGCGCTGCCGGCTGGCCAGCTCTGAACCAGCTCGCCCTCGGCGGCGGCGGCGCGCTGGGCGGAAGCGTTGCGCCCGGCGGCTTCCTGCTGCATGGCGAACAACACCAGCAGCAGGGTGGTGAAGAAGGCCACCGCGTTGACGGCCCAGAACTTGTATTTCAGTGGAATGTCGCTGATCCAGGTGCCCATAGGGGGATTTCTTCTTATCGGCAAGCTAATGGCAAGGCGCCATTATCTTGAAAGCTGAGTAAGGGGCAATCGTTGATGCGGGTCAACGAGACCGTTCGTCAGCTTAGCGGCCGATCCGCCGGGAGCTTGAGGGCGATCTCAGTCGATCGTCGGCAGGCCGAAGAACGCCCGCGCCGCGGCGCTGGTGTGAGCGGCCAGGCGCTCTGAGCTCTCGCCGCGATGGCGGGCCACGCAGTCGAGCACCTCGACCAGGTAGGCCGGCTCGTTGCGCCCGTTCTTCGGCTTCGGCCGCAGGCTGCGCGGCAGCAGGTAGGGCGCGTCGCTTTCCAGCATGAGACGGCCGACCGGGATCTCGCCTACCAGATCATGCAGGTGGGTGCCGCGGCGCTCGTCGTTGATCCAGCCGGTGATGCCGATGTGCAGGTCGAGGTCGAGGTAGCCATACAGCGCCCGGCGCTCGCCGGTGAAACAATGTACGACGGCGGCCGGCAGGCGATCGCGGAAGTCGCGCAGGATCGCCAGCAGGCGCTCGCTGGCGTCGCGTTCGTGGAGGAACACCGGACGCTGTAGCTCGACGGCCAGTGCCAGTTGTTCCTCGAGGGCCTTTTCCTGGGCCGGACGGGGAGAGAAGTCGCGATTGAAGTCGAGGCCGCATTCGCCCACCGCGCGTACCCGCGGGTCGTCGAACAGGGCGCGCAGGCCGCGAGCGGTGTCGGCGTTCCAGTGGCTGGCCTCGTGGGGGTGGACGCCGGCGGTGGTAAACAGCCGGCCGCCCTCGTCGAGTTCGCCGCAGAGCTGCAGCGCCTGTTCGCTGTCGGCCAGGCTGGTGCCGGTGATGACCATCTGCACCACCCCGGCGGCGCGCGCGCGGGCGAGCAGTGCTTCACGTTCCGGGGCGAAGCTGGCGTGGGTCAGATTGACGCCGATATCGATGAGTTGCATGGTGCCTTCCTGGAATTCGCAGCGAGGCGGCGCCCCCTCGATCGCGCCGGACCCGCCGGGAGATGGGTGGCAAACCGCTTGTAGAACAATCCGTTATAATCGCAGATCGGGTTCTTCGGCGCCCGGATTATCTACCCAATGCCTCCGTTTGCAGCCGCTGTCGGAGAGGAACTTGCCAAGACTGCCATGCTCTGATTGATCCGGTCCCCCGGAGAGGGACATCGAGCCTGGCCTCTGGAGACCTGGATGACGCGTCTGTTGCTGCTTTCGCTTTGCCTGCTGGTGCTCGCACCCTTGCCGGCGGCTGCGCGCATCACCGGCCAGCCGGACAACTGGCACAGGGAACAGCCGGAGACCCGCGACCTGGCGAGCATCCGCCGCGCTGGCGTGCTCAAGGTGCTGGTCAACCAGAGCCGCAACAGCTCGGGCGAGGTGAAGGGCGAGCCGATCGGCGTCGAGTACCGTCGCCTGCGCGCCTTCGAGCAATACCTCAACAGCCGCTCGCCGTCCGCGCGGAACCTCACCCTCAAGCTCATACCCAAGCCCAAGGACCAGTTGCTTGCCGCCCTGCAGCGTGGCGAAGGCGACCTGGTCGCCCCCGGCGAACTGCTGCCGGCGCACGACGGCCTGCAGGTCAGCCCGAGCGCGCCGGTGCGCGCCGATGTGCCGCTGGTGCTGGTGGCGCGCAAAGGCAACCGGCGCTACACGCGCCTGGAGCAGTTGTCCGGGCGGACCATCCCGCTGCCGGCCGGCAGCGCCGCCGAGGGCGCCATCGAACTGGTCAACCAGCGCCTGGCGCAACGCCGCATGGCACCGATCCGTATCGAAAAGCTGGACGCTTCCCTGGCCGTCGAGGATGTGATGGAAATGGTCCAGGCAGGCATCCTCGGCTTCACCGTGGTCGAGCAGCCCATCGCCGAACGCTGGGCCAAGGTGCTGCCGAAGCTGCGCGTCGACCGCCACCTGGTGCTGGACAATCGCGCCGACATGGCCTGGTACGTGCGCCGCGATGCCAGCACCCTGCGCGCGACCATCGACCGCTTCCTCGCCGACTACCGCGCGCCGGCCGACCAGGACGTGGCTTTCCAGCGCGTCTACCGGCGCGCCTACAAGGTCCGCAACCCCCTCGGCGCGGCGGACCGCAAGCGCCTGGAAGCGGTCCGTCCACTGCTGCAGCGCTACGCGCGGCAGAGCAGCATGGACTGGCTGGCGCTGGCGGCGGTGGCCTACAAGGAGTCGCATCTGAACCCGAAGGCGCGCGGTTCCGGCGGCGCCAGCGGGCTGATGCAGATCACCCCGGCGGCGGCGCGCAGCGTCGGGGTCGGCAATGTGCACGACAAGGACAGCAACGTGCTGGCCGCCAGTCGCTACCTGACCAAGATCCGCAAGCAGTTCTTCTCCAGCAAGCACCTCGACGAACGCGAGCGCCTGGCGTTCACCCTGGCGGCCTACAACATGGGCCCGGAGCGGGTACAGAACCTGCGCACCCAGGCGCGTCGCCGGGGGCTCGATCCGAATCGCTGGTTCTTCCAGGTCGAGCGGGTGGCTGCGGAAGAGATAGGCATGGGTGTGGTGAGTTATGTCAGCAGCGTCAACAAGTACTACCTTGCATATGAGCGCGAACGGGTTCGCCTGGAGCCCGGGGTGCGTGCGAAGACGGCGACGGCTCAAAAATAATCTATAAATTCGATATTGATAACGCGTTTTTTACGGTTTTAATATCGAATTATCTTGCCTATAGTGTGCCCATCTTATCCCACACCTGAGGACGCACCATGAATCCACTGATCAAGACCATCCTGTCGACCAACGCCGGTGCCGGCCTGGCCATCCTGCGTATCGTCACCGGTCTTACCCTGATGTCCCACGGTTCGCAAAAGCTCTTCGGCATGTTCGGCGGCGCCGGCCTGAACGGCATGGCGCAGTGGTTCGAATCCATCGGCCTGACCCCTGGCTACCTGCTGGCGACCCTGGCCGGCAGCGCCGAGTTCTTCGGCGGCCTGGCGCTGGTGATCGGCCTGCTGGTGCGTCCGGCGTCGGTGGTGGTGGGCTTCACCATGATCGTGGCGATCTTCAGCGTGCACATCGGCAATGGCTTCTTCATCACCGACAACGGCTATGAATATGCCCTGACCCTGCTGATGATCAGCGTGGCGCTGCTGATCGATGGCGCCGGCAAGTTCTCGCTGGACGGCAAGCTGTCCCGCTGAACCGGGCTGGCGACGAAAAAGGGCGGACACCTTCGGGTGGCCGCCCTTTTTCGTTGCGGCGCGCAGCACAGGTTTCCGCCTCGCTGGCCACGCCAGGGCTGCACCCCTGAGGGTAGCGTTATCCGCCGAAGCGCCCTTCGCCGCGTTCTCGGCGTTTCCGTGCCGGTCAGCGCTGCTCGGCCTGGCGCATCTGTTCCAGCGCGCCCAGGCGCAAGCGTTCCTGTTCGCTGAAGCGCTCCTCGGCCAGGTGTTCGACCGCCGCGCGGCGGTCGGCTTCGCTCAGCCCGGCATTGCCTTCGATCCGGCTCTTCTCGGCGAAATAGTCGTCCAGCCGGCCCTTCCAGGCCGAGCGTTGCCGATCGAGTTGCTCCAGGCGGGTGGTGGCTTCGGCGCCCACCAGTTGCTGACGCATCTGGCGGATGGCTTCCGGGCCGGCGCCAGCGGCCTGGAGGGCGGCGGTCTGCTGCTGCAGTTCGCTTTGCAGTTGCGGCAGCACGCTTTCCTGCTGGTCTTCCGGCAGGCTGGCGCGCAGGCGGTCGATGGCGGCGGCCTTTTCCTCGGCGCTGAGCTTGCCATCCTGGCGGATCGCCAGGCGCTCCAGGGTGAACTGGTTGTAGGTTTCCTCGTCGGCGAAGAACGCCACGTGCGCTTCGTTGCTGAAGATCCGCGCGCGCAGGGCTTTCACCGCGGCTTCCCGCTGGCGCAGGGCGTCGAGGTCGGCCAGGCGCGGCAGGTCGCGTTCGAGCAGCACCAGTTCCTTCTTGTAGTCGATGTATTGCTGCATCAGCGCCAACGCCTGGCCGCGCGCCGGCTCCTGGAGTTCGGCGGCGATGTAGGCGCGCAGGCGGTCCAGGCTTTGCTGCAGGGGCTCTTCGCCGACGGCGCTGAGGAAGTAGTCGAACAGGTTGCGGATGTCGCGGGTGATCAGCAGGTTGCCGCTGGCGTCGACACTGAAACTGCCATCGACGCTGGTGCCCCTGAAGGAGGTTGGCAGCGGCGCGACCTTGGCCGGCATGACCTGGGGGGCCGGCACCGCTTCTCCCGCGGAGGCTGCTGGCGGGGCGTGGACTGCGCCCGCCTGCGCGCTGGCCGGGGGCGCCGTCTCGGGTGCGGGGGAAGGTTCCAGCCAGACGAACCAGGCCAGGCTGGCGGCGAACGCCAGTGGAATCAGCAGGAGGATTTTCTTCACGCGAGGGGGCTTCCGGGAAAGGGCCGGGGCCGAGGCCCCGGCCGGGGTCCTACAGGCTGGCGTTCTTCAGGCGGTTGGCGTGCTGGCGGTAGACGCTGACCGGGCTGGTCTCGAACAGGCTGGTGAGGCCGAAGACCTGGTTCACCTCGTCCAGGTGGTTCATCCGGTAGTTGTCGCGGATCACCATGCCCAGGTGCGAACTGCAGGTGCCGACCAGGCCGTCGTTGGCGGTGCCGTTCTTGAAGGTCAGCGACGAGGCGCCGAGGAAGGCGTCGCTCGGATCGAGGAAGTTGGTCAGCGGCGAGGAACCGCTCCAGGAGTAATAGCTCACGCCGTTGACCTTGTAGGCGCCTTCGCCGCAGGCCGAGGTGGGGATGCCCTGCGGGTACTTGGCGTTGAAGCGCGCGGCACCCTCGCTGTTCAGCGACTCCAGCGAGCCCAGTGAATTCTGCGTACCGGTGCTGCCGCTGGAAAGGAAGCTGATCAGCGCGCCGAGGCTGTTGACCAGCCCGGAGAGGATTGCCTCGCCGGCCGAACCCGGTGGGATCTGGCGCAGGAAGTCGGCGGTGTCCGAACCCTTGTGCGGGGCGCCGACGCTGGTGGCGGAAGCGATCAGGTCGGGACGTACGGCGGCGACGTAGCGGATGGTCGGCCCGCCGTGGCTGTGGCCGATCAGGTTGACCTTGGGCTGGCCGCTGAGGGCGACGATTTCCTCCACCTGTTGCAGCAACTGCTCGCCGCGGACTTCCGAGGTGTCCAACTGGCTGACTTCGGTGACGTAGACCTGGGCACCGTCACGGCGCAAGGCGCTGGGAATGCCGAACCAGTAGTCGACCCCGAGGATGTTGTCGAAGCCGAGCATGCCGTGGGCCAGCACGATGGGGTATTTGGTCTGGGTGTAGGTGCTGGCCTGGATCAGAGGGCTGGCAGCGAGAGAGGCGAGGCCGATGGCCAGGCCGAGGGGGAGCAGAGACTTCTTCTTCATGTTGTTCTCATCTCAGGTTGATGGGGCCGAGGGGCGCATCCTGCCAGCCATCGCCCGAATCCTTCCGGGAGAACCGCTTCGCTGTCCCTTGCGCAGGAACCGTGCCAGCTTCGGCTTTTTTCCTCCAGGCCAGGAAATCCGCGGCTTCCTGGCGGCCGGTCATAACCTGCGTGGCAGAGCGGAAGAGGCGGGTTGTTACGGCGCGAAACGCTCGTTTGAATCTTCCCCGCACAACGCCCAGCGACCGAGTGTGCGGTAGCGCACGCCCGCTGCGTCGTTTTGCGAGCAAAACAGGCTGAAATGGTCGACCTGCCATACGAAGGTTGGGGGTGGCGGGGCGTCCTCCAGCGGCGCGGCATCGCGAGCCAGGGTCAGATGGGCGCTGAATGAGCGGGTTTCCACGGGCAGCTCCAGTTCGGCAAGGCCGGAGCGCAGGGCGCGGCGCAGGCGCAGGAGGGCGCCGGGCGGTTGGCTGGGGGCCAGCAGCAGGATGCCGTTTCTCCAGCGCAGCAGGCGGTCGAGATACAGGTCGAAGGGCGCGGCCTCGATGGCCGCGGCCATGTCCAGCAGGGCCTCGAGCCGAGCGGACGGGACCTGCCCGAGGAAGGCCAGGGTCAGGTGCAGGTTCGCCGTCGCCACCTGGCGTCCGGGCAGTGGCCGGTCATCGCGCCACCGGCCGATCCGCTCGGCGAGGGGAGGTGGGCAGGGCAGGGCGAAGAACAGGCGAAGAAAGCGATCGGGCATGGGCGCCTCCGCGTGTTTCTTGACAGTCTCCATGCGGCTTTTCTAGGATGCGCGTGCGCCGATTTAAACAGCAACTTGCGGGGCGCCCGGCAGCAGCCGAAATACCGCTAAAGCGCTGGCTCGGTGTTGCCTCTCACCGCTGTCCAGCGGGACCGAAGAGGCGGAGACATGACGTCATGACCTGTCCCAGCACGCAATTGCGCCTGGCACCCATCACCACCGGCCTGGTCCGGCGGAACCCGAGGATTCTCCTCAGCGGCCCGCACCAGCCGACCCTCGTCCGTTACCTCGAAGGCTGGCCGAAGCGCTGGAACGGTTCGCGTACCTTCCTTATCCAGTTCGCCCAGGACGGCAAGGACCTGGCGCGCTTCCCCAGCGACGCGTTCGACTTCGCCGTGGTCCAGGCCCCCGAGGCGGAAGACCTGGACCTGGTGGTCCGGCAACTGATCCGGGTCGCCCGCCAGGGCCTGATCACCCGCCGCATCCTGCGCTGAGCGCGTGGCCTCTCAGGGCGCCGGCGGATACTCGATCTCGACGACGAACCAGAGCTTTTCCCCGGCCGGGGTGCGCACCAGCACCTCGGCGTCCAGCTCCTTGCCGACCAGTGCGCGGGCGAGCGGCGAGTCGATGCTGATCTGGTTGTTGCGCAGGTCCAGTTCGTCGGGGCCGACGATGCGATAGCGGGCCTGCTCGCCGTCTTCGTCTTCCAGGGTCACCCAGGCGCCGAAGTACACCCGGTTCGGATCCGCCGGCCGCTCGCCGACCACTTTCAGGTTCTCCAGGCGCTTGCGCAGGAAGCGCACGCGACTGTCGATCTCGCGCAGCATCTTCTTGCCGTAGATGTATTCGGCGTTTTCCGAGCGATCGCCGAGGGCGGCGGCTTCGCTGACCGCCTGGGTCACCTGGGGACGGCGCACGTGCCAGAGTTCATGCAGCTCTGCGCGTAACCGCGCGGCGCCCTCCGGAGTGATCAGCGGGGTGCCGGCGGTGCGCGGTGGACGATAGCGACTCATGGTTCGGGTGGTTCCACAAATGAACGGATGAAAGCCTGCCAGTGTATCCGATCAGCCCTCGCGCAGGACCCGCAGCGGGCTGCTGTTGAGGGCGCGACGGGTGCCCAGCAGGCCGGCGCCGCCTACCAGCACGGCGCCCACCAGAGGCAGCGCGAGCAACCAGGGATGCGCTTGCCACGGCAGGTCGAAGACCAGTCGGTAGAGCAGCAGGCTGACCGCCTCGCAGCCGAGCGCCGCGAGCAGGCCGCTGACTGCGCCGAGCAGGGCGAACTCGACCCGCCGGGTACGTTGCAGCAACTCGCGCTCGGCACCCAGCGCGCGCAGCAGGGCACCCTGGCGCACGCGCTCGTCGAGGGTCGCCTGGAGACCGGCGAAGAGCACCACGAAGCCCGCCGCGAGAACGAACACCAGCACGTACTCCACGGCCAGGGTGACCTGGTCGAGGATGCTCCGCAGCTGGCTCAGCAGGGCGTCTACCGGCAGCAGGGTGACGGTGGGGAAGGCGCGGGCCAGTTCGATCAGGTCGCGTTCCTTGCTGGCCGGCAGGTAGAAGCTGGTCAGGTAGGTCACCGGCAGGTCGGTCAGGGTGCCGGGCTGGAAGACCATGAAGAAGTTCGGCTGGAAATTGTCCCACTTCACCTTGCGCAGGCTCTGGACCTGGACCTCGCGATTCTGCCCGGCGACGCTGAAGGTGAGCCGGTCGCCGACCTGGATACGCAGGTTGGCGGCCAGCTTCTCTTCCACCGACACGCCCGGCAGGGCCCCCGGCTGCGGCGCGCTCCACCAGCGTCCGGCGGTGAGCTGGTTGCCGGAGGGCAGTCGCTCCGACCAGGTCAGGCCGAGGTCGCGCTGCAGGGCACGCTCGCTGCGCACGTCTTCGTCGAGCGCCTGGACCGGCTTGCCGTTCACCGCTACCAGGCGCCCGGGAACCATGGGGAACAGCGGCTCGGCGCCGGGGGAGAGCTTTTGCACGCGACGTTCGAAGGCGTCCTTTTCCGTCGGCAGGATGTTCAGGGCGAAATGGTTGGGGGCGTCCGGCGGCAACTGGGCCTGCCAGGTATCCAGCAGTTCGCCGCGAAGCAGGGCGATCAGGGCCATGGCCAGCAGGATCAGGCCGAAGGCCAGGCTCTGTCCGGCGGCGGCCAGCGGGTGCCGCAACAACTGGCCGAGTCCCAGCCGCCATGGCAGGCTGGCACGCGCCAGTGCCCGGCGCAGGCCGTTCAGGCCGAGCAGCAGGAGGGCGCCGAGCACCAGCGTGGCGACCAGGCCGCCGCCGAGCAGGGCGAGGGTCAGCTTCAGGTCGAGACTCAACCGCCACATGATCAGGCCCAGGGCGAGCAGGGCGCAGGCGTAGGCCATCCAGGTGCGCATCGGCACCGGCAGCAGGTCGCTGCGCAGGACCCGCAACGGCGGTACCCGGCCCAGGGCTGCCAGCGGCGGCAGGGCGAAGCCGGCCAGCGCTACCAGGCCGGTGGCGATCCCGGCGAAGGCGGGGAACAGGCCGCCGGCTGGTACGTCCGGCGGCAGCAGCGTGGCGAGCAGGCGGAACAGGCCGAGCTGTGCCAACCAGCCGAGCAGGGCGCCGATGGCGCTGGCGAGCAGGCCCAGCAGCAACAGTTGCAGCGCGTAGAGGAGCAGGGTTTCGCTGCGCGACAGACCGAGGCAGCGCAGCAGCGCGCTGGCGTCGTAGCGCCGTGCAGCGAAACGGGCGGCGGACAGCGCCACGGCGACGCCGGCGAGCAGCACCGCGGCCAGGCTGGCCAGGTTCAGGTAGCGCTCGGCACGGCCGAGGGCATCGCCCACCTGGCGGTTGCCGTCGCGGGCATCCTGCAGGCGCTGGTTGGCGGCGAGGCTGCCCTTGACCTGCTGGCGATAGGCCTGGAGGGCTTCCGGCGGGCCTTCCCACAGATCGCGGTAGCGCACCCGGCTGCCCGGCTGGACCACCCCGGTGGCATCGAGGTCGGCCAGGCTCATCATGGCGCGGGGCGTCAGGCTGTAGAAGTCGCCGGCGCGGTCCGGCTCGTAGGTGAGGATGCGCGCGATGCGCAGCGGCTTGCGGCCGATCTCGATGCTGTCGCCGACCTTCAGGTCGAGGCTGACCAGCAGGCGCGATTCGACCCATACCTCGCCCGCCTGCGGACGACCGCCGGCCTGCTCGGCGGCGAACGGCGCGGCAGCGCTCTTGAGCTGCCCGCGCAGGGGGTAGCGGTCGCCGACCGCCTTGATGCTGCTGAGCTGGATGCCCTGGTCGGTGGCGATCACGCTGGAAAACTCGACGCTGTCGGCGTGGCGCAGGCCCAGACGGGTGCCGCGTTCGATCTGTTCGGCGCTTGCCGGCTGGGTACCGTTGAGCACCAGGTCGGCGCCGAGGAACTCGGCGGCGCGGGCGAGCATGGCGCCGTTCAGGCGGGCGCTGAAATAGCCGATGGCGGTGCTCGAGGCGACCGCGATCAGCAGGGCGAAGAACAGCACGCGCAGCTCGCCGCTGCGCGACTCGCGGAACAATTGGCGACCGGCGAGGCTCAGCAGGCGGGAGAGGGGCACCGGCTTCATCAGGGTTCGACCCGGTCGATCAGGCGTCCGCTTTCCAGACGGATCAGGCGCCGGCAGCGATGCGCCAGACGTTCGTCGTGGGTAACCAGAACCAGGGTGGTACCGCGTTCGCGGTTGAGTTCGAAGAGCAGGTCGCTGATCCGCTCGCCGGTGGCGCTGTCGAGGTTGCCGGTGGGTTCGTCGGCGAACAGCACGTCCGGCTGCGCCGCGAAGGCACGGGCAATGGCGACCCGCTGCTGCTCGCCGCCGGAGAGCTGGCGCGGATAGTGGCCCAGGCGTTGGCCGAGGCCGACTCGCTCAAGCAGTTCTCTGGCGCGCTGGCGAGCGTCGGCGCGGCCTTCCAGTTCCAGGGGCAGCATCACGTTCTCCAGCGCATCGAGGCTGTCGAGCAACTGGAACGACTGGAACACGAAGCCTACATGGGCCGCGCGGACGCGCGCCCGCTGGTCCTCGTCGAGGTCGCCGAGGGCGTGCCCGGCGAGACGGACCTCGCCGCCGCTGGGCTGGTCGAGCCCGGCGAGCAGGCCGAGCAGGGTCGACTTGCCGGAGCCGGAGCTGCCGACGATCGCCAGGCTGTCGCCGCGGGCGAGGTCGAGGGAGAGGTCGTGGAGGATGGTCAACTTGCCTTCCGCGCTACCGACAACCTTGCTAAGGTTCTGCGCGTTGAGAATGCTGGCGCTCATGGAGGTTCCGATGCGTGCATTGCTGTTGAGCGGCTGCCTGGCCCTGGTCCTGCTGACCCAGCAGGCCGCGGCGCAGACGCTGTTGGTCGTGGGCGATAGTATCAGCGCCGCTTTGGGACTGGATACCAGCCAGGGCTGGGTCGCCCTGCTGCAGAAGCGCCTCGCCGACGAAGGTTACGACTACCGGGTGGTGAACGCCTCGATCAGCGGCGACACCTCCGCGGGTGGCCTGGCGCGCCTGCCGGCGCTGCTTGCCGAGGAGAAGCCGGCGCTGGTGGTGATCGAGCTGGGAGGCAACGACGGGCTGCGCGGAATGGCACCGGCGCAATTGCAACAGAATCTTGCCAGCATGGCGCAAAAGGCCCGGGCGGAAGGAGCGAAGGTGCTGCTGCTGGGTATCCAGTTGCCGCCGAACTACGGCCCGCGCTACATCGAGGCCTTTTCCAGGGTCTACGGCGCGGTCGCGGCGCAGGAAAAGACCGCCCTGGTGCCGTTTTTCCTCGAAGGGGTCGGCGGGGTCCAGGGGATGATGCAGGCGGATGGCATCCATCCGGCGCTCGCCGCCCAGCCGAGGCTCCTGGAAAATGTCTGGCCGACGCTGAAACCGCTGCTTTGAGACTTCCCCGGGAAACCGCTTTCGGCTAAGGTTGCGCACCCCTCAGGAGCCCCCCATGCCGCGTCCCGCCTGGACCCTCTATGCCTATCAACTGATCGAGCCCGACGATCAGCTGGACCTGTTCGCCTGTCGCGAGGTCCGGGTGCATGTGGTGGCGCGTCAGCTGGAGCTGGATACCCCGGCGGACCGCACGCTTTGCGGCAAGCTGCTGCCGGCCCAGC
Source organism: Pseudomonas sp. P20 (assembly GCF_016463925.1). Taxonomy (NCBI): domain Bacteria; kingdom Pseudomonadati; phylum Pseudomonadota; class Gammaproteobacteria; order Pseudomonadales; family Pseudomonadaceae; genus Pseudomonas; species Pseudomonas sp. P20. The sequence goes on from NZ_JAEMVM010000002.1 coordinate 267,066, forward strand.
CGCGCTGGCAGCCGCTGGAACGGGCGCGTCTGCGCGACCGGCTGCTGTGTCCCGATTGCCGGAAACAACTGGAGGCGGAAAAGCGCGGGGAGCGCCTGTCCTGGTTGGTCTGAGCCCTCCCGGTGAAACCTGGCGGGGTGTTACACTGTCTTTCCTACTCCTTCATCGCACTCGCCAAGGATTCTCCGGAATGTTGTCGCGCGTACCCGTTGTCTCACTGTCTTTCGCCGCGCTGCTTTCGGCCGGCTCCGCATCGGCCCTGGAACTGCAGCTCCCGCCTCCGGGCGAGGACGTCGTCGGCCAGGTCCAGGTGATCAAGGCCAAGTACGAGGACACTTTCGCCGACCTCGGCGAGCAGTACAACCTGGGCTACAGTGAAATGATCGCCGCCAACCCCGGTGTCGATCCCTGGCTGCCGGGCGTCGGCACCGAGGTGATCATCCCTACCCGCTTCGTGCTGCCGCCTGGCCCGCGCGAAGGCGTGGTGATCAACCTGGCCGAATACCGCCTGTACTACTACCCGAAAGGGCAGAACGTGGTGCACACCTATCCGCTGGGCATCGGCCGCGAGGGCTGGGGTTCGCCGATCGCGAACACCCGCATCACCGCCAAGACCAAGGACCCGGCCTGGTATCCGCCGGCCTCGATCCGCGCCGAGCACGCCGCCGATGGCGATCCGCTGCCGACCGTGGTGCCGCCGGGCCCGGACAATCCGCTGGGGCCGTACAAGCTGACCCTGGGCGTGCCGGGCTACCTGATCCATGGTTCGAACAAGAAGTTCGGCATCGGCACCCGCACCAGCCATGGCTGCTTCCGCATGTACAACGCCGACGTGACCCACCTGTTCTCGATGATCAGCGTCGGCACCAGCGTGCGTATCATCAACGAGCCCTACAAGTTCGGCGTGAGCAACGGCAAGGTCTACCTGGAGGCGCATACGCCGCTGAACGACCATGGCGACCCGTCGGTGGTGGACAAGCACACCGCGGTGATCAACACCCTGCTCAAGCGCGACGACCTGGCCAAGCGTATCCAGTTGAACTGGGACGTGGTCCGCGAAGTGGTGGCCTCGGAGGATGGCGTGCCGGTGGAAATCGCCCAGGAATCGGCGCCGGCGATGACCGCGACGGTGGATAGCGATCCTACCCAGCTTACGCCCTGACGGAGAGCGTCGAGGCAGAGGCCCGCGTACCCGCAAGGGACGCGGGTTTTTTCATGCCCGGCGAAACGCAGGCATAAAAAAACCGGCCCCGAGGGACCGGTTTTCAACAGGTCGTGAGACCTATTACTTGCGGCTGGCTTTTTCCAGCATGCGCAGGGCACGCTCGTTAGCCTCGTCAGCGGTCTGCTGAGCCTTCTGAGCAGCGCCCAGAGCTTCGTCAGCCTTGCGATAGGCTTCGTCAGCGCGAGCCTGAGCACGAGCAGCTGCGTCTTCGGTAGCGGTCAGACGAGCTTCGGTTTCTTTGGAGTGGCTGCTGCAACCGGTGGCCAGAACAGCAGCCAGAGCCAGAGCAGAGAATTTCAGAACGTTGTTCATCGTGTTCCCCTTAAGGTGGACATTTCCATAACAGCAATCTCCCCAGCCGGGGAAATTAGCCGGCTACATACTACCCATTACTTGTAGTAAGTAAACTGACCAAGCGCAAGCCGAGCAACTTTTTTTTTAGTCCCCCCGACTTTAGCAGTAGTTGGAGTGTCGTTTGTTCAAAAAATATCCAGCGTGCGGCGCAAGTAAGCAATTTCCCGGACCTTGGCTAGAGTTGCTGCAAGAGGCGGGGGATGAGGGCTGCCGGGTTGTCGAGAATGTTCCGCCGGAGTGGCTGGCGCTTATCGACTTGGCGGGGAGTGGCAAGTAACAACTAAGTTGCCAGCATGTTGCCGGAAATGCCGTAAGTATTGGTGCGGAAATGAAAAAGGCCCGGCTAACTTGATTAGCCGGGCCTTCTTGCGATCTGGCGGTGAGGGAGGGATTCGAACCCTCGATACGGTTTCCCGTATACACACTTTCCAGGCGTGCTCCTTCAACCACTCGGACACCTCACCAGGTTCTCGACAGCGCCGTGTCTGTCGAGGCGCGCAATTTACTCGAACATTTCCCGCTTGGCAAATATTTTTTTAACTTTTTCATCGGCTTAGGTCGTCGGAGGAAAGTCCGCGGGGTGCCTTGGTAGACTGCCGGGCACGAAGAGGAGAGGCGGATGGCGAGCTGGGAGATTTTCTGTAGCGTGGTCGACAACTATGGCGATATCGGCGTCACCTGGCGCCTGGCTCGCCAACTGGCCGCCGAGCACGGTCAGGCCGTGCGCCTGTGGGTGGACGAGCCGCAGGCCTTCGCCCGGATCTGTCCGCGGGCGGACCCGGCGGCGCACGTGCAGTGCCTGGATGGGGTCGAAGTGCGTGCCTGGGGCCGGCCGTGGGCACCGGTGGCGGCCGCCGATGTGGTGATAGAGGCCTTCGCCTGCGAAGTGCCGGAGGCGCACCGGCAGGCCATGCGCGAGCGCAAGCGGCCGTCCCTGTGGCTGAACCTGGAGTACCTGAGTGCCGAGGAATGGATCGGCAGTTGCCACGCATTGCCGTCGCTGCAGGCGTGCGGGCTTTCCAAGTACTTCTTCTTTCCCGGGTTCCGCGAGCCCAGTGGCGGCCTGTTGCGCGAGGCCGGCCTGCTGGAACGTCGGCGCCGTTTCCAGGCCTCCGTCTCGGCGCAGGATGAGTTTCTCGCCTCCCTCGGCGTGCGGCGGAAGGTTGGCGAGCGACTGATTTCGCTGTTTGCCTACGAAAACCCGGCGCTGCCTGGCTGGCTGGAACAACTGCGCGACGCCCGCCAGCCGAGCCTGCTGCTGGTGCCGGAGGGGCGGGTGCTGGCGGATGTCGCCGATTGGCTGCGGGTGGCTACCCTGGCCGTCGGGGACGTCCACGTGCGCGACGCGTTGCGGGTCCAGGTGCTGCCGTTCATGGCGCAGGACGACTACGATCGCCTGTTATGGTGCTGCGACCTGAACGCGGTGCGCGGCGAGGATTCCTTCGTTCGCGCGCAGTGGGCGGGACGGCCGCTGCTCTGGCACATCTATAGACAGGAAGAGGAGGCGCACCTGGCGAAGCTCGAGGCATTCCTCGAACTCTATTGCGCCGGCCTGCCCGCCGACCTGGCGGAAAACCTGCGCACCTTCTGGCTGGCGTGGAACGCCGGCGGTGGACTTGCCGGGGCCTGGGAGGGGCTGGAGAGGCAACTGCCCGAGTGGCGTCGGGAAGCGCAGCGCTGGGCCGACGAACAGGGCATGCGTCCGGATCTTGCGGCAAGGCTGGTGCAATTTTACGCAGATTGGCTATGATACGCGGCCTGATTTTTTGTCTTTCATCCATCGGATATTCGTATGAAAACCGCTCAAGAGTTCCGCGCCGGCCAGGTTGCCAACATCAATGGCGCTCCCTGGGTCATCCAGAAGGCCGAGTTCAACAAGTCCGGCCGTAACGCTGCCGTCGTCAAGATGAAGCTGAAGAACCTGCTGACCGGCGCCGGTACCGAGACCGTGTTCAAGGCCGACGACAAGCTGGAGCCGATCATCCTCGATCGCAAGGAAGTGACCTACTCCTACTTCGCCGACCCGCTGTACGTCTTCATGGACAGCGAGTTCAACCAGTACGAGATCGAGAAAGACGATCTGGAAGGCGTGCTGACCTTCATCGAAGACGGCATGACCGACATCTGCGAAGCCGTGTTCTACAACGACAAGGTGATCTCGGTAGAGCTGCCGACCACCATCGTTCGCCAGATCGCCTACACCGAGCCGGCCGTCCGCGGCGACACCTCGGGCAAGGTGATGAAGACCGCGCGCCTGAACAACGGCGCCGAGCTGCAGGTTTCCGCGTTCTGCGAAATCGGCGACTCGATCGAGATCGATACCCGCACCGGCGAGTACAAGTCCCGCGTCAAGGCCTGATCCTTTCGTGCGACGAGAAAAAGCCCGGCATTCGCCGGGCTTTTTCGTTTCCGCTGTCCGCCGCCGCGGCGCGGAGAGTCGGAAGCTTCAGACCGACACGTTCAGGCGTACGTCGATATTGCCGCGGGTAGCGTTGGAGTAGGGGCAGACCTGATGGGCGGCGGCTACCAGCGCTTCGGCGGCTTCGCGCTCCAGGCCCGGCAGGTTGATGTGCAGTTCGACCTCCAGGCCGAAGCCGCCGGGAATCTGGCCGATGCCGACCTTGCCGGTTATCGAGGCGTCGGCGGGAAGGGTCTGCTTGCGCTGGCCGGCAACGAACTTCAGGGCTCCGATGAAGCAGGCGGAGTAGCCGGCGGCGAACAGTTGTTCCGGGTTGGTGGCCGCGCCGCCCTGGCCGCCCAGTTCGCGCGGAGTGCTGAGTTTCACGTCGAGCACGCCGTCCGAGGATACCGCACGGCCGTCACGGCCTCCGGTGGCGGTTGCGGTTGCGGTGTAGAGAGCCTTGATGGTTTGCATGAGGGTCACCTGTTTGATTTGTACGTTAAGTTCTTGCGCGCTAAGTAAGTGCGTGAAGTGAAATTTATCGTCATGTTATTTTGTGCGCAAGATAAATAGTTGGAAGATTTGGCGATAAAAACCAGACGGGTAGGTATAAGCCCTTCAATCCGGTGCTTGCAGGTTGCTGCGCAGGGCCAGCAGCTCATCCTTTAGGGCGACCAGCTGTGGCAAGTCGAGGCCGGTACTCTCCAGGATGCAGGCGGGAATGCTCTCGGCCTGTCGCTGCAGGGCGCGGCCCTTGTCGGTCAGGCGCAGCAGGACTACCCGCTCGTCTTCGCTGCTGCGAGTGCGGGTAATCAGACCTTCGCCCTCCAGGCGCTTGAGCAGAGGCGTGAGCGATCCCGGGTCGGTAAGCATGCGTGCGCTGATTTCGCCCACGGTCAGGCCGTCGCGTTCCCACAGCACCAACATGGCGATGTACTGCGGATAGGTGAGGCCGAGCGCTTGCAGCAGGGGCTTGTAGACCTTGGTCATCTGCAGCGAGGTGGAATACAGGGCGAAGCACAGCTGGTTGTCCAGCTTGAGCTGCTCGCAAGGGGTGGTGGGCAGTCGGGACATGGCTGTCTTCCAAGTAAGTAGGGCACTGTGCATGAATTTAGCGTAGTGGCTATTGGCTTTCCAGGTTTCCCGCCGGGTGGTGTCCTCAGCGCTCGCCGAGACGCTGCTGCAGGGCCTGGTCCCAGGGCGGCGGAAAGCCGAAGCGCTCGCGGAGGAAAGCCAGCAGCAGACGGGTTCGCGAACTGGCTTCGCGTTCCAGGCGCAGGGCATAGATGCAGGTGGGCTCGGCGGCGGGCAAGCCGTCGTCGCAGAACAGCGCCTGCAGTTCGCCGCGTAGCAGGTACTCGCTGCACAACCAGGTCGGCAGGTGGGCGATGCCGAGGCCGGCCAGCGCCGCGTCGACCATCGCTTCGGCGTTATTGGTGGCCAGCCGCGCCCGTTTCGGCCGCAGGTGCTGGAGCTTGCCGTCGTGCTGGAAGCGCCAGGCATAGGGTGGCGACAGGTTGTCCCAATCGATGCCGGCATGCTCCGGCAGTTCGCCTGGGGATGCGGGAACGCCGTGTTCGCGCAGGTATTCCGGGCTGGCGCAGACCACCCGCACCATCGGCGCCAGCGAGGTGGCCACCAGGCGGCTGTCGGGTAGCGGGCCGGCGCGCAACACCAGGTCGACCTCGCCGAGATGTTCGCCCTGCAGGTCGATGAAGCTGCCGATCAGGCGCAATTGCACGTCGAGGCCGGGGTTGGCCTTGAGGAAGTCGGCGACCGCCGGGGCCAGGTGGCGGCGGCCGAAGGGCACCGGCGCATCGATACGGATCAGGCCCTGCGGCGCGGTGCTCAGGGACACCGCTTCGGCACGGGCCAGGCGCAGTTCGGTGACGATCCGCCGGGCGCGGTCGGCGAAGGCCAGGCCGGCCGGAGTAGCGCGCACCGCATGGGTGGTGCGCACCAGCAGAGTGCTGCCGACGGCGCGTTCCAGGGCGTCCATCCGGCGCGCCACGGCGGACGGGGTGAGCGGGTGCTTGCGCGCAGCGGCGGAGAAGCTGCCGCCATCGAGGACATCGAGGTAGAGAACGAACTGTTCGCTGAGGGTATCGGGCAACATGCTCATGCCTTTGCGTAATTGGCATAGCCATTGTGCTTTCTTGTGCGTTTCCCATCCAGCCACGCTTGCCTAGCATGGAGGCGTCGAAAGAGGGGCTGACATGCTGGATGTATTTCTCGATTTCCTGCTGGGGATGGTGCTCGGTTGCCTGGGCGGTCTGTTCGGGATAGGCGGCGGCTTGCTGGCGATCCCGGCGCTGGGGGTGATCTTCGGTCTCGACCAGCAACTGGCGCAGGGTACCGCGCTGGTGATGGTGGTACCGAACGTGGTGCTGGCGTTGTGGCGCTACCACCAGCGCAACCGCATCGATCCGCGCCAGGCCGGAGTCCTTGCCCTGACCGGCCTGCTTTGCGCGTTCCTGGCGTCCAGCGTGGCCGCGCGGATCGATGCGGCGCGGATGCGCGAAGCGTTCGTGATCTTCCTCCTGGCGCTGGCCGGCTACATGTTCTGGCGCCTGTTCCGGCGCCCGCCGCAGGGCGGCGCGACGCCGCGCTACGGTTTGCCCTGGATGGGCGTGCTGGGCCTTGGCGCGGGCTCGCTCGGCGGGCTTTTCGGGGTCGGTGGCGGGGTGCTGGCGACACCGGTGCTGACTTCGGTGTTCGGCCTCGCCCAGGTCGTCGCCCAGGGCCTCGCGCTGGCCCTGGCCGCGCCGAGCACGGCGGTGGCGCTGGGGACCTACGCCATGCACGGCCATGTCGACTGGCGGATGGGGATCCCCCTGGCGCTGGGCGGCCTGCTGAGCATTTCCTGGGGCGTGAGGCTGGCCCACGCCTTGCCCGAGCGCAGCCTGCGCATGGCCTTCTGCGCCTTCCTCGCATCGTGCGCGGTGCTCCTGCTGGTGCGCGGTTGAGTCAGAGACGGAAGCCCTCGCCGATGTATTCGGCGAGCTTCTCGGTGACCGGTGACTGGCTGTGCGGGTTGCGCATCAGCATGATGCTGGCCGAGGGCAGGGCGGGCAGGCCCTCGCTCTCGTCGAGGATGCGCAGGTTGCCGGTGAGCAGGCTGCGCAGTTGCACGGTCACGGCGAGGCCGGCGCTGACCACCGCGAACAGCGCCGACAGGCTGGGGCTGCTGTAGGCGATGCGGTAGTCCAGTTCCGCCGCCTCCAGGGCGTTGCAGGCCCAGGCCCGGCAAAAGCAGGTGGTGTTGAACATGGCCAGCGGGATCGGCCGCTGGTCGTGGGGGCAGAAGCCCTCGGCGGCCATCCAGACGAAGGGCTCCTGGCGCAGCAACTGGCCGATCTCGGTGCCCGGCTCGCGGGTGACGATGGACAGGTCGAGGTCGTTGCGCGCCAGCAGGTTGAGCGAGGTGTCGCAATGCACCTCGACCTGCACCAGCGGATAGGCTTCGGCGAAGCGCGACAGGATCGCCGGGAGGAAGCGCATCACGTAGTCGTCCGGGGTGCCGATGCGCACCGAACCGACCATGTGCGGGCGGCGCAGGGTGTTGAACACCTCGCCGTGCAGCTTGAGGATCCGCCGGGCATAGCCGAGCAGCACCTGGCCTTCGGCGGTGAGGCGGGTCTGCCTTCCGTCGCGCTCGAACAGCGAGCGCTGCAGGACGTCCTCCTCGAGCCGCTTCATCTGCATGCTGACCGCCGACTGGGTGCGATTCACCGCCTCCGCGGCGCGGGTGAAACCACCGTGCTCGGCGATGGCGACGAAGGTGCGGAGCAATTCCGTATCAATGCCGGGCTGGTAGCTCATTCATCAATCTCCAAGATGCATTGCATAAAAATGATTCGTTGGATTGATCCTATGCTTGGCGGGACACTGTGCCTATCCCGAACGGAGGGCAAGACGATGAAAGGTCAACAGGATTATTTCGGCAGTCACTTCCACGCTGCATCCCATCCCGCCTCGACCGCTGCGCCGTCGTTGTGGCGTCGCTGGCGGCGCTGGTTGCAGTTGGCCCGCGAGCGCCGGGAACTGCTGAGGATGAGCGACGAAGCGCTGAAGGACCTCGGCCTGAGTCGGGCGGATATCTTCCAGGAGGGCGAGCGGCATTTCTGGGACGACCCGCTGCGTCGGCATTGAGCGAACCGCAGCGGCGCGCCAGGCTGGCACGGCGGCGGAGGCGCGATAGACTCGCAGTCTCCTTCATCGACTGGGGCGCTCCATGAGTCTTTCGCTTTCCCTCGCCGAAGCCCGCCGCCTGGCCCTGGCCGCGCAGGGCTTCGACGGCCGGCGGACGCGCCGCAGCGTGCAGCGGCGGCATCTGCGCGAAATGCTCGCGCGCCTTGGCCTGTTGCAGATCGATTCGGTGAATGCGCTGGTGCGCTCGCACTACCTGCCGCTGTTTTCCCGTCTCGGTCCCTACTCCATGACGCTGCTCGACGAGGCGGCCTGGAGTGTCGGCCGTCACCGCCAGTTGTTCGAATACTGGGGGCACGAGGCCTCGCTGCTGCCGCTGGAACACTACCCGTTGATGCGCTGGCGGATGCGCCAGGCCGCCGACGGCCAGGGCATCTACCAGCAACTGGCACGTTTCGGCCGGGAACAGCAGCCACTGATCCGCCAGGTGTTGCAGGCGGTGCGCGAGCAAGGTGCGCTAGGTGCCGGCAGCCTGAGCACGCGGCAGGAGCGGGCCGGTCCCTGGTGGGACTGGAGCGCGGAAAAGCATGCGCTGGAATGGCTGTTCGCCGCCGGCGAGCTGACGGTGGCCGGACGGCGCGGCTTCGAGCGGCTCTATGACCTGCCGGAGCGGGTGTTTCCCGCGGAATTGCTGGCGCGCCCCGAGCTTTCGGAGGCACAGGCCCAGCGCGAGCTGTTGCGGATGGCGGCGAGCGCCCTGGGCGTGGCCACCGAAAAGGACCTGCGCGACTACTATCGGCTGAGCCCGGCGCAGAGCCGCGCGCGCCTCGCCGAACTGGTGGAGGCTGGCGAGCTGCTGCCGGTCCGGGTCGAGGGCTGGAGCCAGCCGGCCTACTGCCCCGGCGAACCGCAGGTGCCGCGGCGGCTAGGCGCCAGTGCCTTGCTCTCGCCCTTCGACTCGTTGGTCTGGGAGCGGGCGCGGGCCGAGCGCCTGTTCGATTTCCGCTATCGCCTGGAGATCTACACGCCGAAGGAAAAACGCGTGTACGGCTACTACGTGCTGCCATTCCTGTACAACGGCCGTCTGGTCGGCCGCGTCGACCTCCGCGCCGAGCGGGCGCGCGAGCGCCTGGCGGTGCATGCGTTGCATGCCGAGGCGAACGGCATGGACGATGCCGCCCTGCACGAGCTGGCCGAGCAACTGCGCAGCATGGCCGCCTGGCTGGGCCTGGCGACGGTGGCGATCGAGGGGCGCGGGGAGTTGGCGGTACGCTTGCGCGGGGTGCTGCTCTAGCGAGCGCTCCCGCCGGGCGGCGGGAGCGGCCGCGGCGCGCTCAGCGGCGCACCTGCTTCAGGGTTTCGGCGATCAGGAAGGCCAGCTCCAGCGACTGGTCGGCGTTCAGCCGCGGGTCGCAGTGGGTGTGGTAGCGGTCGCTGAGGCCGTCTTCGGTGATCGGTCGCGAACCGCCGATGCACTCGGTGACGTTCTGCCCGGTCATCTCGATGTGGATGCCGCCGGCGTAGCTGCCTTCGGCCTGGTGCACCTCGAAGAACTGGCGGACTTCGGCGAGCACGCGGGCGAAGTCGCGGGTCTTGTAGCCGCTGGAGGCCTTGATGGTATTGCCGTGCATAGGATCGGAACTCCACAGCACCTGGCGGCCCTCGCGCTGGATGGCCTGGATCAGGCGCGGCAGGTGGTCGCCGACCTTGTCGGCACCCATCCGCACGATCAGGTTGAGGCGGCCCGGATCGTTGTCCGGGTTGAGAATATCGATCAGGCGGATCAGCTCCTCGCTGTCCATGCTCGGCCCGACCTTGACCCCGATCGGATTGCCCACGCCGCGCAGCATCTCGACATGAGCGCCGTCGATCTGGCGGGTGCGGTCGCCGATCCAGAGCATGTGCGCCGAGCAGTCGTACCACTCGCCGGTCAGGCTGTCGCGGCGGGTCAGGGCTTCCTCGTAGTTCAGCAGGAGCGCTTCGTGGGCGGTGAAGAAGCTGGTTTCGCGGAGCTGCGGCGCACTGTCCAGGCCGCAGGCGCGCATGAAGGCGAGGGTCTCGTCGATGCGGTCGGCGAGTTGCTGGTAGCGCTCGGCCAGCGCCGAGTTGGCGATGAAATCGAGGTTCCAGCGGTGCACCTGGTGCAGGTCGGCGAAGCCGCCCTGGGCGAAGGCGCGCAACAGGTTGAGGCTGGCGGTGGACTGGTGGTAGGCCTGCAACAGGCGCTCCGGGTCCGGCACGCGGCTCTTCTCGTCGAAGCCGATGCCGTTGACGATGTCGCCGCGATAGGCGGGCAGGGTCACGCCGTTCTGCGTTTCGTCGCCGGAGGAGCGCGGCTTGGCGAACTGGCCGGCCATGCGCCCGACCTTCACTACCGGGCAGCCGGCGGCGAAGGTCATTACCACCGCCATCTGCAACAGTACCTTGAAGGTATCGCGGATCTTCGCCGCGGAAAATTCGGCGAAGCTTTCCGCGCAATCCCCGCCCTGGAGCAAGAAGGCGCGTCCGGCGGTGACTTCGGCGAACTGCCGGCGCAGCTCGCGAGCCTCGCCGGCGAAGACCAGCGGCGGGTATCCGGCGAGGGTCTGCTCGACCCTGGCCAGGTGCGCGGCATCGGGGTACTCGGGTTGTTGCTGGATCGGCTTGGCCCTCCAGCTCTCGGGGCTCCAGGACTGGCTCATCTACGACTCTTGGCAATGCTCGGGAAAGCGGATTGCGGCATGGTAGAGCAGCTCGCCGCAGCGCCGCCAGCGATCGTTGCAATAGCGGAAATCCATCGTCGGGCCGGCTTTGCTATGCTGCGGTGCTTTTGCCGGAGCGCCTGGCGATAGCCGGCGAAGCGGCGGGGGGAGGTGAGTGGTGAGCGAAGAACGTCTGCTGGTCGAGGAGCGCGACGAATACGGGGTCATCCGGGTCATCGAGTCCGGCGACTATCGCTTCCTCGAGTTCGGCGACGGTGTCGAGCAGAGCTGCGTGTTCATGCCCGATCCAGCCTGGCTGGAATACGACTACACCCGCGCCATGCTGCTCGGCGGGCTCTGCCATTCGCAACCGCGTCGCGCGTTGTTCCTCGGTTTCGGCGCCGGCAGCCTGACCCAGGCCTGCCTGCGCCACCTGCCGCTGGAGGAGGCCGAGGCCATCGAGCTGCGCCCGGCGATTCCGCGCCTGGCCCGCGAGCATCTGGGGCTGCGCGACGACCCGCGCCTGCGATTGCGCATCGGCGACGCACTGGAGAGCCTGGGCGAATGCGCGGAGGCCGACCTGATCTTCCTCGACCTCTATACCGATACCGGCCCGTCGGCCGCGCACCTGGCCTGGAATTTCCTCGGTGCCTGCCAGGAGCGCCTCGCCGAGGATGGCTGGCTGGTGATCAACCAGTGGAGCGGCACCGATGGCAAGCCGCTGGGCGCGCCGCTGCTGCGCGGGCGCTATCACCATCATTACTGGGAGTGTCCGGTGGCCGAGGGCAACGTGGTGATGCTGGTGCCGGCGAACCTGGCCCTCGAACTCGACCAGGAAGCCCTGCGGACGCGTGCCGCGGCGCTGGAGCCGCAACTCGGCTATTCGTTGCAGGGCTATATCGACAGCCTGCGCCCGGCCCAGTAGCCAGGGCGCGCGGACAAGGGCCCGGCTAGCGTCCTTCGAAGCGTCCCGGGCGGCGTTCCTGGAGAGCGCGCAGGCCTTCCTTGGCGTCCTCGCTGTCGAGCAGGCGCCTGGCGGCTTCCGGCAACGCAGCGGCGGCGACCGCTTCGCCTTCCAGCAGGGCCTGGCGCGCCGAGCCGAGGGTGGCGCGCACGCCCAGCGGCGCCTGGGCCGCGACCCGTTCGGCGAGGGCGATGGCGTGGTCGAGGAGGTCCTCCGGGGCGGTGACTTCCTGCACCAGGCCGAGACGATAGGCTTCGTGGGCGTCGAATTCGTCGCCGGTGAGCAGCCAGCGCATGGCGTTGCCCCAGCCGGCGACCTGGTGCATGCGCAGTGTCGCGCCACCGAACGGGAGGATTCCGCGCTGCACTTCGAGCTGGGCGAAGCGCGCGTTGCTGGCGCAGAGGTTGATGTCGGCCGCCAGCATCAGTTCGATGCCGATGGTGTAGCAGTAGCCTTGCACGGCCACCACCAGCGGCTTGCTTGGACGCCGGCCGCCGAAGGTGCCCCAGGGATCGACGGCGCCTTCGGGGAGTTTCCAGCCCTGGCGGAAGGTCTCGCCGACATTGGCCAGGTCCAGCCCGGCGGTGAAATGCTCGCCGTGGGCGAAGAGCAGGGCACAGCGCAACTGGTCGTCGGCCTCGTATTCGCCGAGCGCGGCGACCAGGTCGTCGAGCATCGGCAGGTCGAAGGCGTTGCGCTTGGCCACGCGGTCGAGGCCGAGCAGCAGCAGGTGGCCGCGCCGTTCGCGGCTGATGCGTCCTGGGAGGGTGTCGTTCATGCGGCGGTTTCCTGGCGGGGGGCGGGCAACGTCGGTATAGACGTCTGGAATCGGGATGTCCATTGTCAGTCTCTCCGATGACGCATGTCGGAAAAAACGCACACAAACGTCAAAATTCCGGTATGATGCGCGCCGGTCAAAACTGACCCCGTTCAGGACCTGCATTTTTCGGAGCGCTGTGCTCTGGCTGTGTATCCGCTCTGCGGATTTCCTTTACGTAATCTTCTAATTCAAAAGCAATCTCGCAAATCCCCGCCCCAGCTGCCTGGGTGGCCGTTTCGGCCGTACAGGGCATGAGCAGCCATGGGTCATGGGTCTTTGCGGATGTATACGAGGCAAACCCATGACTCAGGAAACCGTCGGCTTCGCCGCGCTCGGTATTCACCCCAATGTGCTCGCGGCAATCGTCGCCGTAGGCTACGAAGAGCCTTCGCCTATCCAGGCTCAATCGATTCCGCTGATCCTCGAAGGCCACGACATGATCGGCCAGGCGCAGACCGGTACCGGCAAGACCGCCGCGTTCGCCCTGCCGCTGCTGTCGCGCATCGACCCGAGCCGCCGCGAGCCGCAGATGCTGGTGCTGGTGCCGACCCGCGAGCTGGCCCTGCAGGTCGCCACCGCCTGCGAAACCTATTCCAAGCAATTGCCGGGCGTCGGCGTGGTCGCCGTCTACGGCGGCGCGCCCATGGGGCCGCAGCTGAAGGCCCTGCGCCAGGGCGCACAGATCCTCGTCGCTACCCCCGGCCGCCTGTGCGACCACCTGCGCCGCGACGAGAAGCTGCTGGCCACCGTCCAGCGCCTGGTGCTCGACGAAGCCGACGAGATGCTCAAGCTCGGCTTCATGGACGACCTGGAAGTGATCTTCGAGGCGCTTCCCGAATCGCGCCAGACCGTGCTCTTCTCGGCGACCCTGCCGGCGTCCATCCGTGGCATCGCCGAGCGCCACCTGAAGCAGCCCAAGCACGTCAAGATCGCCGCCAAGACCCAGACCGTGGCGCGCATCGAGCAGGTCCACCTGATGGTCCATGCCGACCAGAAGGCCGGTTCGATCCAGCGTCTGCTGGAAGTCGAGCAGTTCGACGCGCTGATCGCCTTCGTCCGCACCAAGCAGGCCACCCTCGACTACGCCGAATTGCTCGAGCGCCAGGGCTACCGCGCCGCCGCGCTCAACGGCGACATGCCGCAGGCCCAGCGCGAGCGGGTCATCGAGTCGCTGAAGGACGGTTCGCTGGACATCGTCATCGCCACCGACGTTGCCGCCCGGGGCCTGGACGTACCGCGCATCACCCACGTGCTGAACATCGACATGCCCTACGACCCCGAGTCCTACGTGCACCGCATCGGCCGTACCGGCCGTGCCGGCCGGGAAGGGCGCGCGCTGTTGCTGGTGACTCCGCGCGAGCGGCGCATGCTGCAGGTGATCGAGCGGGTCACCGGGCAGAAGGTCGGCGAAGTCCGCCTGCCGGATGCCGAGACCGTACTGGAGGCCCGCCTGGCGCGCCTGGCCGCGAGCCTGACGCCCTTGCTCGACAGCGCCGTCGAGCAGCGCGGCGCGGTGCGCGACGAGCTGTGCCGTCGCCTCGGCTGCGATGCCGAGACCCTGGCCGCCGCACTGCTGGCACGCCTGACCGCCGGCAAGGCGCTGGACCTGGAGTCGGTGCGCCGCGAACAGCCGCTGACCCCATCGGCACCGCGCGAGCGTGCCGACCGTGGCGAACGCGGCGAGCGTCCGGAGCGCAGCGGCGAGCGTCGTCCGATGGCGCCGCCGAGCGAAGGCCGTGCCCGCTGCCGCACTGCCCTCGGCGCGCGCGACGGGGTTGCGGCGAAGAACCTGCTGGGCGCGATCCTCAACGAGGGCGGCCTGTCCCGCGAGGACATCGGTCGCATCCAGATTCGCGATACCTTCAGCCTGATCGAGCTGCCCGAGGCCAATCTCGAGCGCCTGCTGACCAAGCTCAAGGACACCCGCGTCGCCGGCAAGGCCCTGCGCCTGCGCCGCTATCGCGAGGACTGAGGTCCAGCGCGATGAACAAAAGCCCCGCTTCGGCGGGGCTTTTTCATGGGCTTGATGTTTGCTGGCCAGGCTGTTTTTCGCGCCTGCCCCGGCTTCTCGTTTCGTCACCCCGGGCGAGTCCCTTTGGCAAGCGTCCTGAAGGAAACAAAGGACTCGCCCAGCCGCCAGGGCAGGCACCACGTCGTGCATGCCAGACCTGCACATACCGAGGCCCTGATCCGCCGCCTATCCATGACATCGCGGATAACGCCTATGGCGTTATCCGCACTACAGGACTATGTCGCTCGCGATTTCCTGGCTGCCAGCCGAGTCCACCCAGCTTGCGGCGGGAAGCCGATGCTCTCCGCCAGTCCCCCGAGAAACCCTGTCAATCGAAGCGATAGATATCCATCCCCAACGAGCCCAGGGTAAAGCCGCTGTGCTCGACGCGCATCCCGCCGCCGCCCGCGCCGCGGGCGAAGAACAGTGGCAGCAGGTGCTCGTCGCTGGGGTGGTTGCGCGCCGCCCAGGGCGCCTGCCGGCGGTAGTCGTGAAGCGCGGCCTCGTCGTCGGCCTGGAGCTTTTCCACCATCCAGTCACGGAACTCCCGCGCCCAGGGCGCGATGGCTTCCGGCCCGGCGCGCCAGTCCAGTTCGCCCAGGTTGTGGGTGATGCTGCCGGAACCGATCAGCAGCACGCCTTCCCCGCGCAGTTGGCGCAGGGCCTGGCCGACGCGGCTCTGCAGGGCCGGACCGAGGCGGCTCGGCAGGGACAGCTGGAGCACGGGGATGTCCGCCTGCGGGTACATCAGGCTCAGCGGCACCCAGGTGCCGTGGTCGAATGGTCGCTGTGGGTCGGCCTGGGCCGGCAGGCCGGCGGCCTGGAGCAGTTCGATCGTCCGCTGTGCCAGCGCCGGCTCGCCTTTGGCCGGGTAGCGCACGGCGTAGAGGGGCGGCGGAAAGCCGTAGAAGTCGTGCCAGATATCCGGCACCGCGGCGCCGGTTACCCGGAGGTCGTCGCTTTCCCAGTGCGCGGAAACCACCAGGATCGCCTTCGGCCGCGGCAGCTCTGTAGCCAGGCGGCGCAGTTGTACGCCGCTGGCGCCCGGTTCGAGGGCGAGCATCGGTGAGCCGTGGGAAATATAGAGAGTCGGTAGCATGATTCACCTCGTGACTCGGATGAGCCATGTTCCTCCCTCGATCAATCGAAAACCAGTATATGTTTTTGAGGATACCTATCGACCCAGGCGTTAGGTCGCGGTCTCGCGCGCTACGCCGGTTGGGCTTTCCGCCCAGTAGCGCCGATCGTCGAGGATCGCCCGGTCACGCTCGAACGCCAGGGGCAGGCGTTCCCTGAGGAAGTCCACCCAGGTGCGGATCTTGGCGTCCAGGTAGCGCCGCGAGGAGTACAGCACGAACACCTCGCGGACATGCAGTCGATGGCCCGGCAGTAGCCGCAACAGGCTGCCTTCCTGCAGCGCGCGGGCGGCGACGAAGCCGGGCAGCAGGCAGACGCCGAGCCCGGCCGCGGCGGCGGCGCAGGCGGCCTCGGGAAGGTTGACCTTGAGCGCCTCGTCGAGATCGAGCAGCGTTTCGCCGCGTTCGCCGACGAAGGCCCAGCCCTGCGGGCAGGACGGCGCGGCCACGTTCAGGCAGCGATGCCGCAGCAGGTCCTCCGGCGTGCGTGGCACGCCATGCCGTGCCAGGTATTCCGGCGCGGCACAGACCACGCTGAACACCTGGCCGAGATCGCGGGCGACCAGGGTCGAGTCCGGCAAGGTTCGGCCGAGGGTGATCAGCACGTCCAGGCCTTCCTCGAGCAGGGCCGGGGTGCCCTGGGCCAGCGTGAGGTCGACGGAGACGTCCGGATGGCCGTCCAGGTAGTCCACCAGTAGCGGCATCAGGTGCTCGAGGCCCAGTTCGGTCACCGCGTGGAGGCGCAGGCGACCGCTGGCGTGGGACTGGCTGTCTTCGACGTCCGCCGCGGCGGCGGCGACCGTGCGCAGGATCTGCTTGCAATGCTCGTAGTAGCGCAGACCGCTTTCCGTCACCACGACGCTGCGCGTATTGCGTTGCAGCAGGCGCGCCGAGAGCGCCTGTTCGAGCCCGGCGACCTGGCGCGAAACGGTCGCCGGAGAGGTCCCCAGCGCTTGGGCGGCCTGGGTGAAGCTGCCGTGCTCCACCACGCGGACGAAGGTCCGGATACCTTGCAGCAGGTCCATTTCCAACTCCTTCGCCGGTCCGCGCCCGGCGCCGTCTCAGCCCGACGCCGGGTCGGACGTTGGGCTCCAGCCGCCGCCCAGCGCCTTGTAGAGGTTGACCAGGGTCAGCGACACCGCTTCGTCGCTGGCGACCTGCTGTTCCTGGTTGTCCAGCAGTTGCCGCTGGCTGTCGAGCACGCTGAGGAAGTCCACCGCGCCGGCGCGGTATTGCTCGCGGGCGCTCTGCAGGGCGCGGCGGTTCTGCGCCACGGCTTCGCCGAGGCGCTCCTGGCGGCGCTGGTTGGCGGCGTAGTCGTGCATCGCGTCGTCGACTTCCTGCCAGGCACGCAGCACGGTGCGCTGGTAGTCGATGGCGGCTTCCTGCTGCTGTGCCTCGCGTAGCTCCAGGCGTCCGCGCAGGCGTCCGCCTTCGAAGATCGGCAGGCTGAACGCCGGGCCGATGGCGAACTGGCGATGGTCCCAGTCGCCCAGGCTGGACAGTTGCAGGGATTCGAAACCGAAGTTGCCGTTGAGCGTGATGCGCGGATAGAAGTCCGCCTTGGCCACGCCGATGCTGGCGGTAGCGGCGTGCAGGCGCGCTTCGGCACGACGGATGTCGGGGCGGCGCTGGGCCAGTTCGGACGGCAGGCCGACCGGCACGCTGTCCGGCGGACGCGGAATCGCCCGCGCCGGGCCGAGTTCGGCGAGCAGGCTGCCGGGGCTGGCACCGACCAGGTAGCCGAGGGCGTTGACCAGGTGCGCCTGGTTCTTTTCCACCTCGGGCAGGCGTGCCTCCATGCTGGCCACCTGGGCCAGCGCCTGGGCTACCTCGAGGTCGGTGGCGACGCCGTTGGCCAGGCGCGTGCGGGTGAGTTCCAGGCTGCGCCGTGCAGTCTCGAGGTTGTCGCGGATGATCGCCGCACGGTTCTGTTCGCCACGCAACTGGATATAGTCGCGCGCGGCTTCCGCCAGCACCGAGACCTGCACGTCGCGCAGTTCGTTCTCGCTGGCTTCCACCGTCGCGTCGGCGGCTTCCAGCTCGCGTCGCACGCGGCCCCAGAAGTCCAGCTCCCAGGAGGCGTCGAAGCCGGCCAGGGCGTGGTTGTAGTTGCCTTTGCCGGCCTTGCCGGAGGGATCGAACAGGCCGGCGCTGGTGGTCCGCTGGCGCTGGTAGGTGCCGCTGGCGTCCACCGAGGGCAGGGCGTCACCGCCGAGGCTGCGACGGATCGCGCGGCTCTGCTGCAGGCGCGCCGCGGCGCTGCGCAGGTCGAGGTTGGCACGCTGGACCCGTTGCAGCAGGGCGTTCAATTGCGCGTCGTCGAACAGCGTCCACCATTGGGCTGCGAGCGGCGCGGCGGCGAGGTGGCTGGGGTTGCCGGCAGCGGCCTGGAGCGACCATTCGCCGGGCGCAGGGCGGTCCGGGCGGTTGAAGTCGGGGCCGAGGCTGCAGGCGCCGAGTGCCAGGCTGGCAATAAGCAGGAGCGGAGTGCCTTTCATTGCTGGGCGACCTCGGCGGAGCGGGTGCCGGTCGCGGTGTCGATCCGTGCTTCCACCGACATGCCCACACGCAACTTGCCCGCCATGGCCTGGCGCGGCTCGAGAACGATCTTCACCGGGATCCGCTGGACCACCTTGGTGAAGTTGCCGGTGGCGTTGTCCGGGGCGATCGGCGCGAAGCTCAGGCCGGTGGCCGGTGCGATGCTGTCGACATGGCCGCGCAGAACCTTGCCGGGGAAGGTGTCGACGCGGATTTCCACGGTCTGTCCGGGAGAGACGTGGGTCAGTTGGGTTTCCTGGAAATTGCCGACCACGTAGGCCTGCTGCAGGGGCACCACTGCCAGCAGCGCGCTGCCCGGCGTGACATAGGCGCCGACGCGCAGTTGGCGGCGACCGACCTGGCCGTCGAAGGGGGCGCGGAGTTCGCAGTAGGAGAGGTCCAGGCGGGCCTGGTCGCGTCGCGCCTGCATGCGTTGCAGGTCGCCACGGGCCTGGCCGACGCGGGCTTCGAGGACGCTCACCTGCTTGCGCGTGGCATCCACCGCGGCCTGGCCCTCGGCCAGCCGGGCGCTGGCGGTATCGATCCGCGATTGCGCCTGCTGGGCGTTCTGCAGGCTGCCGGCGCCCTTGCTGGCGAGGGTCTGGTAGCGGCTTTGCTCGTGACGGGCGAAGACCAGCTCGGCCTGCTCGGCGCGGACCTTGGCCCGCGCCTGTTCGATCAGCGCCTGCTGGCGTTGCAGGTTGGCCTCGGCATTGGCCAGGTTGGCCTCGGCACCGAGCACGTCGGCTTCGGCGGCGGCCAGGGCGGTGCGGAAGTCGCGGTCGTCGAGGCGGGCGAGCAACTGGCCGGCCTTGACCGGCTGGTTGTCCTCGACCAGAACGTCCTGGACGAAGCCGGCGACTTTCGGCGCGACCAGGGTGAAATCGGCGTGCACATAGGCGTCGTCGGTGCTCTGCACGACCCGTGGGGCGAGCAGGTGGAACAGCAGGTAGACCAGTAGGGTCAGGACCAGCAGGGCGGCGAGCAGCAGGCTGCCCTTGCGCGAAGTGATGAACGACATACAGCGACCTTTCAGTGTGTGGGAGCGACCGGGCGGGGCGGGTAGGCCCGTTGCGGCAGGATCGGAATCAGGATCAGCAGGGCGCAGGCCAGGCCGGCCATCGCCAGCAGCACGTCGGCGTTGCCCAGCACCTGGGCCTGTTGGCGGGCCTGTTCGGCCAGGTGCTGCCAGTGCGCGCCGGAGTCGGCGCCCGGTTGCAGGCCGGCGATCTGTTGCAGGCGCAGTTCGACGGCCTGGGGCGCATTGCCCAGGTGATCCACCAGGCGGTTGGAGTGGTAGTGCTCGCGGGCGGTGCCGAGGGCGCCGATCACCGCGGTGGCGACTACCCCGGAGAAGCCGCGGACGGTGTTGAACCAGGCCGAGGCGAAGGGTCCCTCGATGGGCGCGATGACGCTGGTGGAGAGCATCAGCAGCGGAATCACCGCCATCGGCTGGCCGACCACCAGTAACAGCATCGGCAGGTAGAAGTCCTCGCGCACCCAGTCCGCCGTCAGTTGGCTGAAGCTCAGACAGGCACCGGCGCACAGGCACAGGCCGCAGGCCAGCACCCAGCGGCAGTCGACCCGCGGGATGTTGCAGAGGGCCGCCACCAGCGGCAGCGCGACGAGCTGCGGAAGGGCCACCAGCAACACCATGGGTACGCTCTGCAGGGGGCGGTAGCCGCGGATCTCGGCGAGGAATTCGGTGCACCACCAGCACGCCGGCCAGGGTGATCAGGGCGAAGGTCAGGTTGCGGCGCTTCAGCAACTGCAGGCGGAAGAACGGCAGCGGGTGGCTCCATTCGTTGACCAGGAACAGCCCCAGCAGGAGGCTGCCGCTGCCCAGCAGCAGGCAGATCAGCGGCGACTCGAACCAGTCCAGGCGTTCGCCTTGCAGCAGACCGATCACCAGGGCGCAGATCGCCGGGAAGCCGGTGAGCAGGCCGATGCCGTCGAACTGGCGGAAGCGTTCCAGGCGCACCGGGTCCTGGGGGATGCCATGGGACACCGCGGCCATCGCCACCAGGCACAGTGGAATGACCTGCCAGAACACCCACTGCCAGCCGACGTATTCGAACCAGAACGCCGCCAGTGGCAGGCCCAGGTTGGGCCCGAAGGTCGCGGTGAGGGCATAGGCGCCCAGGCCATAGAGCTTTATCCCGGGTGGCAGGAAGCGTAGCGCCACGGTCATCAGCATTGGCGGCAGGCAGCCGGCCATCAGCCCTTGCAGGGTGCGCAGGACCAGCAGGCTCTCGAGGTTCGGCGCGAACGGACAGAGCAGGGCCAGCAGGGCGAAGCCGCCGATGGCGAAGAGCGTGAAGCGGCGCAGGGAAAAGGTCACCGAACACCAGGGCGCGAATGCCATGGCGGCGACCTGGGTGGCTTCGTAGAGCACGGTCAGCCAGGTGCCTTCGTCATGGCCAATGGCGAGTGCGCCGCGCACATCGGTCATGGCGATCTCGGTGACATGACCATTGAGACCGGCGGTGAGCGAGGCGAGCAGCACGCCGAGCAGGCCTACCACGATGCGCGCGCCGAAAGGCTGGGCGGCGGGGGCTGCGGTTGGCGTCGGCTGGCCGAGCGGGGTGGCGAGCGAAGTCATCGCGACCTCGCTACGGCGAGGGTGGGGAAACAAGGCATGGGCGGAAACTCTTCTGATTTCCGCCGCAGTCTAGGAGCGTCCCGGTAGTGTGAAAATTGAAATGATCGAAATGAATCAGTGCATTTTGTGCATCTGTTTCAGTTGGAGCCAAGCAGCGGATGGGGATCGCTCTGCACTTCCTCGCAAATCCGCTTGATCGTTTGCCGGAACCAGCGGTGCGCGGGATCGTTGTCGAAGCGTGGATGCCAGGCCTGGACCACCATCACGGTCTTCAACGGCACCGGGATGTCGAACTGGCGCAGGCCCAGGCCCAGTCGGTTGGCCCGCCACAGGGAATGCTCGGCGATCGGCAGCAGCAGGTCGGAGCCGGGCAGGGCGAAGATCGCCGAGTGGAAGGTCGGGCTGATCAGCTTGACGTCGCGCTTCAAGCCGAGTTCTCCCAGGGCCTGGTCCAGCGGTCCATGGTTGAGGCCACGACGCGAGACGGCGATATGCGGAAAAGCGACGAAGCGCTGCGGAGTGATCTCGCCGTCGAAGATCGGGTGCCCCTGGCGGGCCAGGCCGACGAAGCGGGTGGTGAGCAACTGCTGGGTCTTGACCTCGGGTTCCATCCAGGACGAGGCGCCGATGTAGAGGTCGATGCGGTTCTGCCGCAGTGCCTCGTCGTCGATGTCCGACTCCTGCACGAAGCGCAGGGTGCAGCGCGGCGCCTCCTCGGCGAAGATCTCCAGCAGGCGTATCGACAGACCGCCGACCAGGGTGTTGTTGGAACGCAGGGTGAAGCAGCGCTCCAGCTTGTCCAGTTGGATGGTCTCGCGAGTGTTGAACAGGTCGCGGGCCTGGTCCACCAGTTGCCGGACCTGCTCCTGCAGTTCCAGGGCACGGGGCGTGGGCACCAGCTTGCGGCCGGCGCGGACCATGATCGGGTCGCCTACCGCCTCGCGGATCCGTGACAGGGTACGGCTCATCGCCGGTGGGCTGAGGTGCATGCGGCGCGCGGCTCCGACCACGCTGCCCTCTTCGAGAAGAACGTTGAGGGCGACCAGGAGATTCAGATCGGGAAGATGCATGGAGTGGAAGTATAAGCACGCTGGCATGCGCAGGGTGCAGTCTTTCGTTCTCCCAGGCGTGCGTTCGCTGCATTGCTGGATTGCGTTCGCGGTGCCTTTACGCGCACCGGTGGCTGCCGAAGAATGCCGGTGCACGCTCTATCCGAGGATTTGCCGATGTTCCATACGCTCCTGGTCGCCATCGACGGCGGCCCGCAGACCCGTCGCATTGCCGAGCTGGCGCGGCAGGCCGCCGCGCCGGGCGCGCGGGTCCACCTGCTGTGCGCGGTGGACGCCGGCTATGCGTTGCCGGGCCGGCCGACGCTGCTCGACTATCCGCCCGCCGCGCACGAGTGCGAAGAGGCCCGGCAGGTGCTCGACGAGGCTTGTGCGCTGCTAGCCGGGTGCGAGCTGGAGGTACGGGCCGAGCTGCGTGCCGGCGACCCGGTGCAGGTGATCCTGGGCGAGGCGCGGCGCCTGGGCTGCGAGCTGATCGTCATCGGCCATCGGCACCTGGGACGGCTGGAGCGCCTGCTCGATCCTTCGGTCGGCGACCGGGTGATCCGCGAGGCGCCGTGTCCGGTGCTGGTGGAAGTGCGCGAGGGAGATGCGCAGGGGAGTTGACCTGCCGGCCGATTGTCGCCACCTTGCGGTTTTTCCCACGAATGCGGAGGACAGGATGCAGGCGGATTTTTGGCACGCCCGCTGGGCGAACAACCAGATCGGCTTCCACCTGGACGAGATCAATCCCTACCTGATGCGCCACCTGTCGCGGCTGCGACTGCAAGCGGGCGAACAGATCCTGGTGCCGTTGTGCGGCAAGACCCTGGACCTGGCCTGGCTGGCCGCCCAGGGACTGGAGGTGCTGGGGGTGGAGCTTTCGGAAAAGGCCGTGAGCGACTTCTTCGAGGAGCACGACCTGCGCCCCGAGATCGATCAACTGGATGGTTTCCGCCGCTACCGGGTCGCCGGCATCACCCTGCTGCAGGGTGATTTCTTCGCCTTGCAGGCAGAGCACCTGGCGCAGTGCAGGGCGTTCTACGACCGCGCCGCGCTGATCGCCCTGCCGCCGGAGATGCGCGAGCGCTATGCCGGGCATCTCCAGGCGGTCCTGCCGACGCGCAGCCTCGGCTTGCTGGTCACCATCGACTACCCGCAGGCGGAGATGGCCGGTCCGCCGTTCGCCGTGCCCGACGAGGAGGTGCGTGGCTACTACGCTGGCGGTTGGCGGATCGAGGAACTGGAGCGCGGCGACGTGCTCGGCGTCAACTGGAAATTCCTCGAGCGCGGGGTGTCCTGGCTGGACGAGGCCGTCTACCTGCTGGAGAGAGGCTGAAACGGGGCGCCGCGCGGCGCCCCGTCCATTTTCAGCGGAGTTCGTCGACCAGTACCGCAAGGGTGCTCAGGACGTCCTGGCCGAGCCGCTTGGAGCGGGCGCCGGACCAGCCGGTCCCGGGCTCCGGGTTGTCGTCGTGGTCCTTGAACGGCATCTCGATGGTGAACGCCAGGCAGTCGTAGGTCTGCCCGACGAAGTTGCAGGCCAGCGCCAGGTTGGCCTGGCCCGGCGCACTGCGTGGGTAGCCATGGCGGATCTGGAATTCGCCGCGCGCCATCAGTTCCTCGCGGAAGCGTTGCTCGAGCCGTTCCAGGCGGGGCGTATAGCCCGGGTTGCCCTCGCAGCCGGCGGCGAATACGTGGGGGATTTCCTCGTCGCCGTGGATGTCGAGGAACAGGTCGACGCCATGGCGCTTCATCTCCTGCTGGACGAACCAGACTTCCGGGCTGCGCTCGGCGCTCGGCTCCAGCCAGGCCCGGTTGAGATCCTGGCCGGCGGCGTTGGTGCGCAGGTTGCCGTGGAACGCGCCGTCCGGGTTCATGTTCGGCACCAGGTACAGGTCGGCCTTTTCCAGCAGGCGCTGCATTTCCGTATCGTCCGGCCGCTGCAGGCGCTCGATCAGGCCTTCCATGAACCATTCGGCCATGTGTTCGCCGGGATGCTGCTGGGCGATGACCCACAGCTTCAGGTGGCTGTCGGGATGGCGCCTGACCCGCAGCAATTCGATGTCGCGGCCTTGCACGCTGGTGCCGACGGCGAGCCGTTCGACGCCCTCGATGCCGAGCGCACGTTCGACCAGGCGGGCATGCCGTTCGCGGCTGTAGGGCTCGAAGTAGGCGAAGCGGACTTCGCTTTCCTCCGGTTCCAGCTGGAAATGCAGGCCGTCGGCGTCGTATTGCGACGGCACGCGGAACCAGCGTTCGCCATCGTACGAGGCGACTGCCTGGTAGCCGCTCCAGGCATGGCTGTAGGCCGACTGGCCGGCGTTGACCAGGGTGAAGCGGTGCTCGGTGGCGGGAGCCATGCCCTCGACCTTGAAGTGGAACCACTGGAAATGCTGGCTGGCCAGGTCGGGACGGATCGCCAGGCGGATCCGGCGGGGATCGCTGGCATCGATGACCTGGATGTTGCCGCTGTCGAAATCGGCGCGGATCTGCATGGGAACCTCATCGGGCGAAATCACGGACCCGCATGTTCCGGGGCTGGCTCGCGGCTGTCAAAGCGACCATGGATAGGTGGCTTTCCCGGGCATAAAAAAAGGGCGACCGATGGTCGCCCTGTCCCAAGTGTGAAAGCGGATCAGCGTGCGCTGGCGCGCAGCGCTTCGATACGATCTTCCAGCGGCGGGTGGCTCATCAGCAGGCCGGCCAGGCCGTGCTTGAGGCCGCCATTGATGCCGAAGGCGTTCAGGGTGTCGGGCATCTGCACCGGCACGCCCTGTTCCGAACGCAGGCGTTGCAGCGCGGCGATCATCGCGCCGGTGCCGGCCAGGTGGGCGCCGGCGGCGTCGGCGCGGAACTCGCGGCGGCGCGAGAACCACATGACGATGATGCTGGCGAGGATGCCGAGCACCAGTTCGGCGAAGATGGTCGCGACGAAGTAGCCGATGCCCGGGCCGTCCTCGTTCTTCAGGATGGCCTTGTCGACGAAGTTGCCGAAGATCCGCGCGAAGAACATCACGAAGGTGTTCACCACGCCCTGGATCAATGCCAGGGTGACCATGTCGCCGTTGGCGACGTGACCGATCTCGTGGGCGAGGACGGCTTTCACCTCATCGGGCGAGAAACGTTCGAGCAGGCCCTGGCTGACCGCGACCAGCGCGTCGTTCTTGTTCCAGCCGGTGGCGAAGGCGTTGGCCTCGTAGGCGGGGAAGATGCCGACCTCCGGCATCTTGATGCCGGCTTCGCGGGACAGCTCTTCGACGGTTTGCAGCAGCCACTGTTCGTGACGGGTGCGCGGCTGGCTGATGACTTCGGTACCGGTGCTCATCTTCGCCATCCACTTGGAGATGAACAGCGAGACCAGCGAACCGGCGAAACCGAACACGGCGCAGAAGACCAGCAGGCTGCCGTAATTCTGGCCGGTGAAGCGGTCCACCCCGAGCAGTTTCAGGGTGATGCTGGCAATCACCAGGACTGCCAGGTTGGTGGCCAGGAACAACAGGATGCGCATCATGGTGTAAAGCTTCTCCTCACGGCTGAAGGCACGGAGCGCGGTTCGCAGGCCGCCGGGGCGGGCGAACGGGCTCCTGATAATCATGCGGGGTTATATAAGGGGCGGTCCATGGCGATTCAATCGAGGGACTATTTCAAACTGTGTCGCCTTGCGCGCCCAGGTTGCCCTCGAACAGCAGGCGGGTCAGCCCGGCCAGGCGTTCGCCGTCGCCCTGCGCCAGCGCCTGGCGCAACTGGTTGGCCAGGCTGGCCTGTTCGCGGCGCACGCTGGCCGGCGCCTCGGCCAGCGCCGCCGCGGCCCGGGGGACGATACGGGTAAGTCTTAGGAAGGCCTTTTCGCTGAGCACCGCCTGGTCGAGAGCCTCGTAATGAATGGTGTTGGCGAAGCGCAGGTAGCCTTCCTCGGCGAGCCAGAGCAACGCGCCCAGACAACTTTGGTGACGTTTGCTCGGCAGGCCGAACTCGTCCGGCGCCTCGCGGCCGATCAGGTCTTCGACGTAGAGCGCGGTCTTGCGCGGAAACGCCTGGTAGAGAAGCAGGAGGCCGCCAGCGGCGTCCTTGTGGAAGTCGTCGATCTGCAGGTCCATGGATGGGTCGCCGGGCAGGGCGGCGCCAGCGGCGCCGCGGGAGCGGGGGGGGTTACTGCTGGTAGCCCTTGAGGAAGCTGCCGATGCGCAGGATCGCCTGCTCCAGGTCGTCGACGCGGGGCAGGGTGACCACCCGGAAGTGGTCGGGCCACGGCCAGTTGAAGGCGGTGCCCTGGACGATCAGCAGTTTTTCCGAGAGCAGTAGGTCGAGGACGAACTTTTCGTCGTTGTGGATCGGGCAGACCTTCGGGTCGATCCGCGGGAAGGCGTACAGCGCGCCCATCGGCTTCACGCAGCTGACGCCGGGGATGTCGTTGAGCAGTTCCCAGGCGCGGTTGCGCTGCTCCAGCAGGCGCCCCGGCGGCAGGACCAGATCGTTGATGCTCTGGTAGCCGCCCAGGGCGGTCTGGATCGCGTGCTGCGCCGGGACGTTGGCGCACAGGCGCATGTTGGCGAGGATGTCGAGACCTTCGATATAGCTCTGTGCCCGCTGCTTGGGCCCGGAGATCGCCACCCAGCCGGAGCGGAAGCCGGCCACCCGGTAGGATTTGGACAGGCCGTTGAAGGTCAGGCAGAGCACGTCCGGCGCCAGCGAGGCGGTGGAGACGTGGACGGCGCCGTCGTAGAGGATCTTGTCGTAGATCTCGTCGGAGAACAGCACCAGGTTGTGCTGGCGGGCCAGTTCGACCATGCCTTCCAGCACTTCCCTGGAATACACCGCGCCGGTGGGGTTGTTCGGGTTGATGATCACCATCGCCCTGGTGTTCGGCGTGATCTTCGCCTTGATGTCTTCCAGGTCCGGCCACCAGTTGGCCTGCTCGTCGCACAGGTAGTGCACCGCCTTGCCGCCGGCGAGGCTGACCGCGGCGGTCCACAGCGGGTAGTCGGGAGCGGGGATCAGCACCTCGTCGCCGTTGTTCAGCAGCGCCTGCATGGACATCACGATCAGTTCCGACACGCCGTTGCCGAGGTAGATGTCCTCGATGCCGACGCCTTCCACCTGCTTCTGCTGGTAATACTGCATCACTGCCTTGCGCGCGCTGAACAGGCCCTTGGAGTCGCTGTAGCCCTGGGCGGTCGGCAGGTTGCGGATGACGTCCTGGAGAATTTCCTCGGGAGCTTCGAAACCGAACGGCGCCGGGTTGCCGATATTCAGCTTGAGGATGCGGTGACCCTCTTCCTCTAGGCGTTTGGCGTGCTTGAGCACCGGCCCGCGAATGTCATAGCAGACGTTGGCGAGCTTGTTCGATTTGCTGACCTGCATGATGTGTCGAGTCCCGAAGTGAGCGAACACCGTGGAACAGGCTGCGAAAAGCCCGCTGGATCGCGGCTTGGCAGGCTGTAACGCGGATGACAGACTGGCGTCTATAAGGAGCACGCATGATACGTGCGGCCCGTCCCCCGGAAAAGGGAGCGCCGGGCATTTTTCAGATCGCGAGGTAGAGCCGATGAGCAAGATCGACAAACCCCTGGACTCCTGGCGCGAGGAGTTGACCGAAGAGCAGTTCCACATCTGTCGCCTGGGCGGTACCGAACGCGCCTTCAGTGGCGAATACCACGCCACCAAGACCCCCGGGATCTATCATTGCACCTGCTGCGGCACGGCGTTGTTCGACTCCGACGCCAAGTACGACTCCGGCAGCGGTTGGCCGAGCTATTTCCAGCCGGTGGACGCCGAGGCGGTCCGCGAACTGGACGACTTCAGCCACGGCATGCATCGCATCGAAGTCCGCTGCGGCCGCTGCGATGCCCACCTGGGGCACGTCTTCCCGGATGGCCCCCGGCCCACCGGGTTGCGTTACTGCATCAACTCGGCCTCGCTGAAGCTGGTGCCGCGGGAGAGCTAGAGAGCGACGACCCGTCTTTGGTTCGGGTCGTTTTTCATTCAATCAATTTGTGTGCAATTGAATTGCGAGCTACTTTGTTTCGAGACCCACCCTCAACAAGGAAGACAAGCCATGAGCGATTCGCTGCTGAGCATTCCCTGCACCACCATCAAGGGCGAACAGAAGACCCTGGCCGACTTCGGCGGCAAGGCGCTGCTGGTGGTGAACACCGCCAGCAAGTGCGGCTTCACCCCGCAGTACCAGGGGCTGGAGGCCTTGTGGGAAAAATACCGTGAGCGCGGACTGGTGGTGCTCGGGTTCCCCTGCAACCAGTTCGGCAAGCAGGAACCGGGCGACGAGGGCGAGATTTCGCAGTTCTGCGAACTGAACTACGGGGTGAGCTTCCCGCTGTTCAGGAAGATCGAGGTCAACGGCGCCGGCGCCCACCCGTTGTTCGTCAGCCTGAAGAAGCGCGCGCCGGGCCTGCTCGGCAGCCAGGGCATCAAGTGGAACTTCACCAAGTTCCTGATCGGCCGCGATGGCCAGGTGGTGAAGCGCTATGCGCCGACCACCAAGCCGGAGGAGCTGAGCTCGGCGATCGAGGCGCTGCTTGAATGAGCACCCGGGGAAAAGTCGCCAGGCCGGATGGCGTCGAAGAATCGCTGCTGCTCGACAACCAGCTGTGTTTCAAGCTGTACGCCGCCTCGCGCGCGGTGATCCGCGGCTATCGGCCGCTGCTCGAACAGATCGGCCTGACCTACCCGCAGTACCTGGTCATGCTGGTGCTCTGGGAGTGGCATGCGAGCCCGCCGGAGCAGCCGACGGTGAAGGCCTTGGGCGACCGCCTGCTGCTCGACTCCGGAACCCTGACGCCCTTGCTCAAGCGTCTCGAACAGCTCGGCCTGGTGGATCGCCGTCGCGCCAGTCACGATGAGCGGGAAGTGCACCTGACGCTGACGGTGCCGGGGATCACCTTGCGCGAACGGGTCATTCCGCTGCGCCAGCAGCTGATCTGCAGCACCGGTTTCGACCTCAACGAGATGTTCGACCTGCACCAGCGCCTGGGCGGATTGCTGTCGCGCTTCCGTCTGGCGGTAGGAGGCTAGCCGTCGTCGCGAGGCCGGCTAGTCGCTCGCGGTGAGCGGGCACCAACGGTCGAGGATGGCTTTCAGTTCGTCGCGGTGGAAAGGCTTGGCCAGGTAGTCGTCCATGCCGGCGGCACGACAACGTTCGCGCTCGTCCGGCAGGGCGTTGGCGGTCAGCGCGATGATCGGCAGGCCGCCCCAGCGTCCGCTGTCGCGGATCTGCCGGGTCGCTTCGTAGCCGTCCATCACTGGCATGTTGCAGTCCATCAGGACCAGGTCGATGGGATGCTCCTCCAGCATCTTCAGGGCATTCAGCCCGTGTTCGGCGATCCATACCTGGCAGCCGAGCTTGTGCAGCAGGCCCTTGGCGACCAACTGGTTGACCGGGTTGTCCTCCACCAGCAGGACCCGGGTGTTGCGCTGTTCTCCCGTGGTGTCCGAGGCGCTCGACGGGGCTATGGCAGTGTGTTCGAGCACGTGTTTCAGGGCCTGGTACAACTGGTTGCGACTCAGCGGCCTGGCCAGTTGGCGCAGCGGCGACAGGCGGCGGGCCAGCTCCGGTTCGAGGAAACTGCCGTAGGCGGTGACCAGCAGGATCGGCGTACCGATGCTCGGACGCAGTCCCATCAGACAGTCCGGGCAATCCGATATCAGTACGTCGAGCGAGTGGCCGAGCAGGCTGTCGTCGGTCTCCAGACGCTTGTACTCCAGGCCCCAGCGCGGCAGCCAGGTTTGCAGCAGCTGCGCCAGCCCGCTGTTGGCCGAGCATTGCGCGATCACCCGGCCGCGCAGCGGCAGCGCCTGCAGCGGAGGGCTGACCGGCGCCAGCGGCAGGCCGACGCTGAACAGGCTGCCCAGGCCGACCGTCGACTCCACCGTCAGCTCGCCCTGCATGGCCTCGCACAGCTTGCGCGTGAGGGCCAGGCCGAGGCCTGTGCCGCCGTATTGGCGGGTGATACCCGCGTCGGCCTGGGTGAACGGTTGGAAGATGCGATCCAGCGCCTCCTGGGCGATGCCGATGCCGGTGTCGCGCACACTGATGCGCACACCCTCGGCGGTGGCTTCCACGCGAACGTCGACCCGCCCCAGGCGGGTGAACTTCAGCGCGTTGGACAGCAGGTTGCTGACGACCTGGCGAATCCGCGTCGGGTCGCCGGAAACCTGGGCGGGCAGGGCGGGGTCGACCAGGCAGGTCAGCTCCACGCCGGCCGCGGCGTTCTGCGAGAGGAGGCTGGCGGTGTCTTCCACCAGGACGCCCAGGTCGAACGGGATCTGTTCCAGGACCAGTTGCCCGGCCTCGAACTTGGAGAGGTCGAGCACGTCGTTGAGCAATTCCACCAGCACCTTGCCGGAGTCGTGGGCGATCGACAGTTGCTGGCGCTGTTCCGGGGTGAGCGGGCCGTCGAGGCTCAGCGAGAGCATGCCGAGCAGGCCGTTCAGCGGCGTGCGGATCTCGTGGCTCATGTTGGCCAGGAAGCTGGCGCGGGCCTGGGCCATATCGAGAGCGGTCTGGCGGGCTTCTTCGAGTTCCTGGTTGGATAGCGTCAGGCGCGCGTTGGCGGCCTTCAGCTCGGCGGTACGGGCGGCGACGATGCTTTCCAGCTCCTCCAGGTACTGGGTCAGGCGGTTCTCCGCCTCCCGGCGCTGTTCGATCTCTACCGAGATGCGCCCGAGCTGGCGGTTGATGACTTCCACCAGCACGCCGATCTCGTCGCGTTCGTGGCCCTTGGGGCAGGGCAGGCGCATGCGTGCCGGCGAGCGTGGATCGTGTCCGCTGAGGGCCTGGATCAGGCTGACCAGGGGCTTGGTCAGCAGGGTATAGAAGAGCACCAGCAGGATCAGCGACAGCAGCAGGCTGCGCACGAAGCCGGAGAGCAGGGTGATGCCGGCGCGACGGAGGAAGTCGTTGCCGAACACGAAGGTGTCGATTTCCAGGTGCAGTACGCCGAGGGCCTCGCCCGGCGCATGGTCGACATGCAACGGGTCCTCGTAGACCCGCTTGTGGCCGAAGAGGAAGTCGCTGAGCGGCCGCAGGCGGCTTTCGGCGGGTTCGCGCGAGGCGCTGGCCAGCGGCAGGCCGGAGGTGTCGATGATTTCCGCGCGGACCACGGCGGGCGAGCGCAGCAGGCCGAGGACCAGCTCCTGGGCCAGCTCCGCATCGATGTTGTAGGCGATTCGCGCGGCGGGGTTGTGGCTGACGTCCAGCAGCGCGCGCACTTCGCGATTGATGGATGCGTCCTGGCTGGCATAATCGACGCCAACCTGAATCAGGCTGAGCAGGGTTCCCAGGATAAAGGCCACCAGCACGGTGAGGCTGGCCTGTTTGAACGACAGGCGATGGGTCAGCGCTATATCCATGGGGGCGGGGATCAGCCTTGGCGAGGTTCTGCCGCCTAGCATAGCCCATCCCGACCGTCTGTCGGGGTTCCTGGGCGCAACCGATGATCGATCCGTGACGTCAGTCCGATCCGAGGAGAACAGAGTGGATTCCCGATTGAGCGATTTTCTTGCCCGCGCCGAAAGCGTGCTCGCGCGCCTGGAGCCGCTGCTGCCGGCCGTACGCGAAGCCGTCGACTGGGAGCGCAGCCTGGCGGCGCGCTGGCACCGCGACGGCCGTAGCGGCTACCTGCAGCCGCTGGAGGTCAGCCTCGACCTGCGCCTGGCCGACCTGCTGGGCGTAGAGCGGCAGCGCGAGCAACTGGAACGCAACACCCGCCAGTTCGTCGCCGGCCAGCCGGCCAACCACGCCTTGCTCTGGGGGGCCCGCGGGACCGGCAAGTCCTCCCTGGTTCGTGCGCTGCTGGCCGAGCTGGCCGGCGCCGGGCTGCGCCTGATCGAGATCGAGCGCGACCACCTGGCCGACCTGCCGCGCGTGGTGGAGCAACTGCAAGGCCTGCCACAGCGCTTCGTGCTGTTCTGCGACGACCTCTCGTTCGATGCCGGGGAAGGCGACTACCGGGTACTCAAGAGCGTGCTCGACGGCTCGCTGGAACAGGCGCCGGAGAATGTGCTGCTCTACGCCACCTCCAACCGCCGGCACCTGGTTTCGGAGAAGCAGAGCGACAACGAGAACTGGAAGATGGTGGACGGCGAGCTGCATCCCAACGAAGCGGTGGAGGACAAGATCGCCTTGTCCGACCGTTTCGGCCTGTGGCTGTCGTTCTATCCCTTCACCCAGGAGCATTTCCTCAGCGTGGTTCGCCACTGGGTGGACGTGCTCGCGGAGAAGGCCGGGCTGGCCTGGAGCTGGAGCGAGGAACTGGAGAAGGAAGCGATCCGCTGGGCGCTTGGCCGCGGCAACCGCAACGGCCGTTGCGCCTATCAGTTCTCCCGCTACTGGGTGGGCAAGCAACTGCTGGAGCGCCAGGCATGATCGATCTGCAGCAATCTGGCGCCGGGCTGGCCGGCTACGCCCTGCTGGCGGCGCAGGCCGAGGCGCTGTTCGCCGACGAGCGCGATTTCATCGCCAACGCCGCGCAGTTCTCCGCCTTTCTCTTCCATGAGCTGGGCGACCTGAACTGGGCCGGCTTCTATCTGAACCGCAACGAGGAGCTGGTCCTGGGACCGTTCCAGGGCAAGGTCGCCTGCGTCCGCATCCCCTTCTCCAAGGGCGTCTGCGGCGCCGCGGCGCGTACCCGGCTGACCCAGCGGGTAGACGACGTCCACGCGTTTCCCGGCCACATCGCCTGCGACAGCGCTTCCAGCAGCGAACTGGTGGTGCCCCTGCTCAAGGACGGCCGCCTGGTCGCTGTGCTCGATCTGGACAGCCCGAGCGTGGGACGCTTCAGCGCCGAGGACCAGGCCGGGATCGAAGGCCTGGTGGAGATATTCCTGCGCCTGACGGA
This sequence comes from Pseudomonas sp. P20, assembly GCF_016463925.1. Classification (NCBI taxonomy): domain Bacteria; kingdom Pseudomonadati; phylum Pseudomonadota; class Gammaproteobacteria; order Pseudomonadales; family Pseudomonadaceae; genus Pseudomonas; species Pseudomonas sp. P20. The sequence goes on from NZ_JAEMVM010000002.1 coordinate 299,852, forward strand.
CTGCTGAGCGACGCGTTCAGGCTTTCGCTGCGAGCTTGTCGAGGGTCCGTCGTTCCCCCGGCAGCAGCGCTTGCATCGCCGGGCGTTCGAGCATCCGCGCGAAATGCGCGGCGAGGGCCGGCCAGCGTTGCTCGTCCAGGTTTTCGCCGGCGTGACGCAGGTTGACCAACTGGCTGGCGATCGCCAGGTCGGCGAGGGTCAGTCGCTCGCCGACGAAGAAGGCCCGGCCGTCGAGATGGTTTTCCAGGTAATCGAAGTGCGCTGGCAGCTTTTCCTCCAGCGCGCGACGCACGTCGTTCTCCTCGCAGGCCTGGCCCATCGCCGGCTTGAGTATCCGGTTGCGGAAGATCGTCAGCGTGGCCAGGGGAGCGATCTCGTAGTCGGCGTATTTTTCCAGCCAGCGCACCGCTGCGCGGCTGGCGGGGGCGTCGCCCTGGAGATTCGGCGGTTCGGGATAGCGTTCTTCCAGGTACTGGCAGATCACGCTGGAGTCGGCGAGGGCCAGGTCGCCGTCGCGTAACGCCGGGATGCGGCCCAGCGGGCTGATCTCGCGATACCAGGCCGGCTGGCCGAACGGGGCGATCGCTTCCAACTGGTAGTCGAGGCCCTTTTCGGCCAGGAGCAGGCGGACCTTGCGGACGAACGGAGACAGCGGGGCTCCGTAGAGTGTCAGGCTCATAACGATTTCCTCGGTCGATATGAGCCTGGGTTATAGCACGGCTGCCGTGGGCAGGCCGGAATCAGTCGTAGACGTTCTTCTTCTTCCACAGGTCGTCTGCATCGAGGGCCTTCAATCCCTCGTTGAGTTCGCTGGGCTCCTCGCTCGCCGGCTGGCTGTTGTTCAGCACCATCGCGTTGGCGCGGGCCAGCTGCGCTTCCATCTGCTGCAGCTCCGCCTGGTAGCGCGCCAGCTCGGGCTGCTTGCGCAGATACTGGGCGCCGCGTTCGAAGGCCAGGCGCGCCTGGCGCGGTTCGTTCTGCTGCAGGGCCTGCTGGCCGAGATTGCCGAAGAACTCGATATGCAGGCGCACCAGGAGGTGGCGAATCTCCTTGACCCAGATCTGCGCCTCGCTGCGCGGCAGGTGGCCGTCCTGGGTGAAACGGGTGAGCTGGGCATGCAGGGCTTCGAAGAGGAAGCGGACTTCCTTGGCCTTGTCCTCGGTCAGGATCGCCTGGGGCGGATTGCGCACCGGGATCGACTCGCCCTTGGCGACCAGCGCGCGCAACTCTTCTATACGAGCCTTGAGCCCGGCATCGGCTTTCTTCTGCAGCGCCAGTTGCTGCTCGCTGAGGCTGAGCTCGATCTGGCTCATCAACAGCTTCAGCGACGGGCTGACGAACTGGCCGGGAAGGCTCTCGGAAATCTGCGCGCAGCGCCGGACCCGGTCGTTGAGTTCGGCTTTCAGGCGCGCTTTCTCCAGCTTGCTGTTTTCCACCACGTGGTTGATATAGCCAATGGCGATTAGGAGGGCGATCCCGCCGATGATGAGGGCGGTAATGAGGAGTGGCGACACCTTGGGACTCCGCTGTAAGAATTTTCTCAGTCTAATGTCTTGGTGCTACCACTGATAGCAGCAGCTCATTATTTGCACAGAAGTCTTTGATTTAAAAAAATTTTCTCAGAAGGGTTGACGCCTCCCCGGACGCTCCATAAAATGCGCGCCACTTCCAGCGTGAAGCCAAACGCGAAACACTGGAAGCCGGAAAGATCTGTTGTAAGTTCCGGGCCGCGTCCCCTTCGTCTAGTGGCCTAGGACACCGCCCTTTCACGGCGGTAACAGGGGTTCGAGTCCCCTAGGGGACGCCATTGCGGGAATAGCTCAGTTGGTAGAGCACGACCTTGCCAAGGTCGGGGTCGCGAGTTCGAGTCTCGTTTCCCGCTCCAAATTCTACAACCTGGCTTCGGCGGGGTTGGTGAAAGTTAGGCGTCAAAGGTTCGGTTTCGGCCGAACGGGCAACAAGTTGTAACGCGGGAATAGCTCAGTTGGTAGAGCACGACCTTGCCAAGGTCGGGGTCGCGAGTTCGAGTCTCGTTTCCCGCTCCAAACATGATCCAGGTTTCGGCCTGGGTCGAAGAGAAAAGGGCCTTCGGGCCCTTTTTTCGTTTCTGCGCCCCAGGCTGCTCGTCCTGGTCTCCTTTACTTGCCTCGTTCTGCCGTTCAAGCCCCGCTGTCTCGCGGTAGCGAGGACGTCCCGGGTCCCGCGCGCTGGACGCCTTTTCCGTCGCGTTCGGCGGCGGAGGCGGGCGCGGTCGCTCGCCAGGCTTCTGGGGTAAGATTCGTTCCGGGCGCCGGCTGCGTTGCGCCGCAAATAGGTGCAGGCTGGCGCGAGCGAGCCGGCTCTGTCGGGGTGTTCCCGTCGCCGGACGTTGTCGGATTCGTGCTTGTATTTTCAATCTCATACGGACATGACCCTGATCCCGGCAATCCCGGGCGGGCTTCGTGCAACTTGCGCGGGAGCGTGGCACCTATGCAGATCGGCAGGCCGCGGCGGGACAGTCTCTTTCATTTCGGTATCGTGATCGCCGCGCTCGCGGCCGTCCCGTTGCTCATGGCGCCGCTGGTGTACCAGCAGGCCAGGATGCGTGCCGAAGGCGAGGCCGCGGTAACCTCTGTCGCCATTCTTCGCCAGTTGGACACCCTGCTCGGCGTTGTCTCGGACAGCCTGGACAAGAGCCAGGAGGCGGTGGGCAAGCCGTGCCGGGAGGTCCTGGGCCGATTGACCCGGATGACCATGCTGAGCCCGTATTTCCGCTCGCTGGTCCTAGTGGAACGCGAGAACGTCTATTGCTCCTCCCTGCGGGGCGAGTTGCACGATCTGCCGTTGCAGGTGGCCTTCAAGGCTTTGGGCAGCCTGCCGGCCGGGCAGCGCATCACCCCCAGCAACGCGACGCCGCAGGTACCGGAGCGGGCTTCGGTCATCATGTCGCGTGGCGATGAAAACGGATCCGGCGTGCTGGCGATAATCGACGGTCAGTACCTGCTGGATATCCAACAGGCGGCTTCCTACGACGAACGGTTCCAGGTGCAGATGGTCCTGAGACAGTCGCAGCGACAGCTACCCGGCGGCGCGCCCGCCACCGGCGATGGCGTCGCCGTAGCGGCTTCGGCAAGGTTTCCGGTCGAGGTGCGGGTGGCGGTCGCTCCCGCGCTGGCCAGCGCCTATCGTGCCGATGCCTGGCGGCATTACGCCCCCTTCATCCTCCTGGCCGCGTTGCTGGCGGGATATCTGGCGCACCTGTTCTGCCGTCGCCGGCTGTCGCTGGTCGGCGACATGTATCGGGCCATGCGCGCCCGTGAGTTCCACATGGTCTACCAGCCGATCATCCACCTCGATACCGGAGAGTGCCGGGGCGTCGAGGCGTTGGTGCGCTGGCAGCGGCCGGACAGGAGTCAGGTGCGGCCGGACATCTTCATCCCCCTGGCCGAAGACAACGGCATGATCGGCGATCTGACCCGGCACATCTTCGGCCTGGTCGCCGCCGACCTGGCGCAACTGGGCCTGGGGGCGGGCGATCATCTCGGTGTCAATGTCAGTGGCTCGCACTTGGCGAGCCATGGGTTCGTCGACGACGTGCGGCGTTTGCTCGGCGCCATCGGCAGCGAAGGCCCGCAACTGGTCCTGGAAGTCACCGAGCGCGAGGCGCTGCCGCACGATGCGCAGTTGCAGCACAACATCCAGCAACTGCGCGAGCTTGGCGTGCAATGGGCGCTGGACGATTTCGGCACGGGGCAAAGCTCGTTGTCCCACCTGCAGAAGCTGCATGCGGACTTTCTCAAGATCGATCGCTCGTTCGTCAGCAGCGTCGGCAGCGGATCGGTGAATGCCGTGGTGCTGGAGACGATCATCGCGCTGGCGCAGCGCCTGGACCTGGCCATGACCGCCGAAGGCATCGAGACCCGGGAGCAGGAACAGTACTTGTGCGGGCACAGCATCCAGTGGGGGCAGGGCTACCTGTTTTCCCCGCCGCTGAAGGCGGCCGAGCTCTGGGCGTGGCGCAACAGCCGGCGCGGCGCAGAGCGCGAGGCGCGCGTAGCGGCGAGCTAGAGGGGCAGATGAGCGTGCGGCGGAAGCGCAAAGAGTCGCGCCGGCGTGCGTACGGCGCGAGGCGATTCAGTGCCGCGGGCTGTCCTCGGGCAGCGCGAGCAACTGCTTTTCGCGGTTCCAGTCGAACGTTTCGCCGCGCTCTTCGGCTTCGTAGCGGCGCTCGTCGAGGCGCTGGAACAGGTCGATCTCTTCGTCCGGCATGAAGTGCAGGCAATCGCCGCCGAAGAACCACAGCAGGTCGCGAGGTACCAGGTGGGCGATCTGCGGATAGCGGTGGAAGACCTGGGAAATCAGGTCCTGGCCGAGGTATTGGGCGCCTTCCGGGTCGCGCGGCAGTTCGTCCATCAGTTCGTCGAAACGTTCGAGGAACAGCCCGTGGTTTTCTTCCGGCACCTGCTCGGCCTCGCCCAGGGCGCCGAGGATGTTGCGCAGGTGCTGGAGCAGGGCGAGGTGGTGCTCGAGGTAGGAGTTGGCCATGACGGGTCCTCTGGAAAAAAGCTGGGCAGTATAAAGGGTTTCGCGGCGCCGGCCAGTTTCAGCGGATCGCCGGGGACTGGCTCTGGCGCCGGCGGTTTTCCAGTTGCCGGCGTTCGCTGTCGAGGCGCCGCTGGTCCTGCTCCAGGCGCCAGCGCTGCTGGTCCAGTTGCTGCTGGCGGATCAGGTTGTCCTGCATCTGTCGCTGCTGCCGTTGCCGCTGCAGGTTCTGCTGCTGGCGTTGCAGTTGATCCTGCTGCAGTTGCAGGCGTTGTTCGTCGAAGCGCTGGCGCTGTTCCTGGAGCTGGCGTTGGCGCTGTTCGCCGGCGCGCTGCACCGCCTGCTGGTGCGGCTGCACGCCATAGGGCGCAGGCGGTGCGGCCTGCGCCGGGGGCAGGAGGAGAAACGAGGCTGCCAGGCCGGTGGCAAGTAGCTTGAGCATGATGGCCTCCCGTACGTCAGGGATGTGCCCGTCGATTCTAGCCAATCGCCCGGGTTTGGGTGGGTGAAGACGACAAAGGCGCCGGAAGGCGCCTTTGTCGGTTGCGACTGTCGCTTTGCCGCGGAGTGTCAGCGGATCCTGCCGTCGGCCAGTTGCAGTTCCTCCTTGGCGAAGTCGTCGACGTCGATCACCTTGCGCCGTGCCGCTTCGGCCTGGTGCAGGGCCTGCGCCTGCTCGGCGCTCAGCACGCCGGCGGCGGCGCCGGCATCGATCGGGTTCTGCCCCGCTTGCGGCTGGACCCTGCCTTCCTTGATCGCCTTGTGCAGGGTTTTCTCCAGCGCGGCGCTTTCGCGTACCGCGTCGAAGGCGTGGGCGAGGGCACCGACCGGGTCCTGCGGGTCTTTCGGCAGGAACGCGCCGGCGAGGATCGCCTGCAACGCCGGGTCGTCGTCCGGACGGCCGAGGATTTCCGCGATCTCGGCGTCCAGTTCGTCGCCCGGCCCTTTGTGCCGGCGGCCGAACGGCAGTACCAGGACCTTCAGCGCGCAGCCGAAGAAGCGGCTGGGGAAGTTGTTCAGCAGGTCCTCCAGCGCCGCCTCGGCCTTGCCGAGGTTTTCCTCCATGGCCCAGCGCAGCAGCGGATGCAGGTAGTCCGGGTTGCCCAGGTCGTGGTAGCGCTTGAGCGCCGCCGAGCCCAGGTAGAGATAGCTGAGGACATCGCCGAGACGCGCGGAGAGGCGTTCCTTGCGCTTCAGTTCGCCGCCCAGCAGCATCATGCTGAAGTCGGCGAGCAGGGCGAAGGACGCCGCCAGGCGGTTCAGCGCGCGGAAGTAGGGACGGCTGATGCGGTCGCCGGGCGCGTTGCCGAGGTGGCCGCAGCTGAGACTGAGGAGGAAGCTGCTGGCGGCGTTGCCGACGGCGAAGCCGATGTGCTTCACCAGCAGCGCGTCGAACTCGCGGGCGGCCTGGTCCTTGTCCTCGCGCTGGGCCAGTTCCATTTCCTTGAGCACGTACGGATGGCAACGGATCGCGCCCTGGCCGAAGATCATCAGGTTGCGCGAGAGGATGTTCGCGCCTTCCACCGTGATGAAGATCGGCGCGCCCTGCCAGGAACGACCCAGGTAGTTGTTCGGGCCCATGATGATGCCCTTGCCGCCATGGATGTCCATGGCATGGGCGATGCACTCGCGGCCGCGCTCGGTGAGGTGGTACTTGAGGATCGCCGAAAGCACCGAGGGCTTCTCGCCGAGGTCCACCGCGTTGGCGGTGAGGATTCGCGCGCTGTCCATCAGCCAGGCGTTGCCGCCGATGCGGGCAAGCGCCTCCTGGATGCCTTCGAAGGCGGCGATCGGTACGTTGAACTGCTCGCGGACCTGGGCGTAGCGACCGCTGACGTAGCTGCTGGCCTTGCCGGCGCTGGTGCCCACGGCCGGCAGCGAGATGGAGCGTCCGACCGACAGGCAGTTCATCAGCATCATCCAGCCTTTGCCGATCATTTCCTGCCCGCCGATGATGTACTCCAGCGGCACGAACACGTCCTTGCCGGAGTTCGGACCGTTCATGAAGGCGGCGCCCAGCGGCACGTGGCGGCGGCCGATCTCGACCCCGGGGGTGTCGGTGGGGATCAGCGCCAGGGTGATGCCCAGGTCCTCCTCGTCGCCCAGCAGATGGTCCGGGTCGTGGCACTTGAAGGCCAGGCCGAGGAGGGTGGCCACCGGGCCGAGGGTGATGTAGCGCTTTTCCCAGGTCAGGCGCAGGCCGAGCACCTCGCGACCTTCCCATTCGCCCTTGCAGACGATGCCGACGTCGGTCATGCCGCCGGCATCGGAGCCCGCGTAGGGGCCGGTGAGGGCGAAGCAGGGGATGTCGTCGCCCTTGGCCAGGCTCGGCAGGTAGCGCTGGCGCTGCTCGTCGGTGCCGTAGTGGAGCAGCAGCTCGGCCGGGCCGAGGGAGTTCGGCACCATCACCGTCGAGGCCAGGTCGCCGCTACGGGTGGCGAGCTTCATCACCACCTGTGAGTGGGCGAAGGCGGAGAAGCCCTTGCCGCCGTACTCCTTGGGAATGATCAGGCCGAAGAAGCCGTGCTGCTTGATGAAGGCCCAGGCTTCTTCCGGCAGGTCCATGCGCTGGCCGATGTCCCAGTCGCTGACCATGGCGCAGAGTTCTTCGGTCGGGCCGTCGACGAAGGCCTGCTCTTCTTCGGTGAGTTGCGCCTTGGGGTAGTCGAGCAGTTTCTGCCAGTCCGGGCGGCCGCTGAACAATTCGCCATCCCACCACACGGTGCCCGCCTCGATGGCCTCGCGCTCGGTGTCGGACATCGGCGGCAGGACTTTCTGGAACCAGGCGAACAGCGGACCGCTGAGCACGCGCCGGCGCAGGTCGGGCAGGGCGAGGGGAAGCGCCACCGCCAGCCAGAGCAGCCAGAAGACCAGCAGCAGCCAGCCGGGCGCGTGGCTGAACACGCCCATCAGGATCAGGTAGGCGGCGCTGATGCCGAGCGCGGGAGCGGGTGGGGTACGCCGATGGGCGAGGTAAGCGACACCGAGTACCAGTACGACTAACCAGAGCAACAACATGCGGAATCCTCCATGAAGACGCCAGGCGGCGTCTCGAGCTTAGCCCGTTTGCCGCCGTTTGGCGGCAGGGCCGGTCAGCTTGGCCGGTTTGTCACGTTATAGGCGAAAACTTCCCGTTTAGACTGGGACAAATTGCCCGCCGGGAGCCCGCCATGCAGTCCTACCTACAATCCGGCCGCTTCGTGGATAGTGACCACCCGGTGGTGGTGGAGTTCGCGGAAAAATCCCGGGGGAATTCGGCGAAACCGCGTGACCAGGCGGTCGCGCTGTACTACGCGGTACGCGACGGGGTGCGCTACAACCCCTACGTGTTCAGCCGCGATCCGCAGACCCTGAAGGCCAGCCACGCGCTGCAGCAGGGCGAGTCCTATTGCGTGCCCAAGGCCATCCTGCTCGCCGCCTGTGCCCGGCATTGCCGGATTCCGGCGCGGATCGGCCTGGCCGACGTGCGCAACCACCTGGCCACGCCGCGCCTGCTGGAGGCGCTGCGCAGCGAGGTGTTCGCCATGCACGGCTATACCGAGCTGTACCTCGAGGGCCGCTGGGTGAAGGCCACCCCGGCGTTCAACCGTGCCTTGTGCCGCGCCTTCGACGTCGCTCCGCTGGAGTTCGACGGCGTCGCCGACAGCGTCTTCCATCCATTCAACCGCCAGGGCGAGCGCTACATGGAGTACCTGGCCGATCACGGCCAGTTCGCCGACCTGCCGGAGGAACTGTTCTTCTCCCACTTGCAGCAGCACTATCCGCACCTGTTCTCCGGCCGCCCGCTGGCCCTGGACGGCGATTTCCAGGCCGAGGCCGGGCAAGATGAAGGGCGTCGATAGTCACCATCAGCCGGCGCGTCTTCCTTCTTCGGTCCATCCTCGGTAGGGTGCGGCATGTCGTCCGGGCGCTCCGGCGACCCATCCGCCGCATCAACCGAAGAGGGAACGCAGAGTATGTTGACCATCTGGGGCCGGAAGAACTCGAGCAATGTGCGCAAGGCGTTGTGGTGCGCCGAGGAGGCTGGCCTGGAGTACCGGACGGTGGATGCCGGCGGGGCGTTCGGCCTGGTGGATGAGCCGGCGTTCCGCGCGATGAACCCGAACGGTCGGGTGCCGGTGATCGAGGACGACGGCTTCGTCCTCTGGGAGTCCAACGCCATCGTCCGCTACCTGGCCGCCCGCTATGCGCCGGGCGACCTCTATCCGCAGGACCCGGTGCGCCGCGCCGACGCCGACAAGTGGATGGACTGGACCACCTCGACTCTCGCCGGGCCGTTCCGCGACCTGTTCTGGGGAACGCTGCGTACGTCGCCGGAGCAACGCGACGAGGCCCTGATCGCAAAGGCGTTGCAGACCTGCGGCGAGTTGCTGTGGGTGCCGGACCAGACCCTGGCCGGCCAACCCTGGCTGTCCGGCGAACGCTTCGGCATGGGTGACATTCCCCTGGGCTGTTTCATCTACGCCTGGTTCGAGATGCCCATCGAGCGCCCGCCGCTGCCCCACCTCGAGGCCTGGTACCTGCGCTTGCGCGAGCGCCCGGCGTTCCGCACCGCGGTAATGACCGAACTGACCTGAGCCGGCTACTGTTGCATTTTGTTACCCGTAGCCTTATCTAGCTCTTCCTCTTCACCTTCCGACACGGGAAGCCTAATGAGTTCCGCCCTGTCCATCCGTCAATTGACGAAAACCTACGGCAACGGTTTCCAGGCCCTCAAGGGCATCGACCTGGACGTCGCCGAAGGTGATTTCTTCGCCTTGCTCGGCCCCAACGGCGCGGGCAAGTCCACCACCATCGGGATTCTCTCGACCCTGGTGAACAAGACCAGCGGTTCGGTCTCGGTGTTCGGCCACGACCTCGACAAGGACCCGGCCGGCCTCAAGCGTTGCCTTGGCGTGGTGCCGCAGGAGTTCAACTTCAACCAGTTCGAGAAGGTCTTCGACATCGTCGTGACCCAGGCCGGCTACTACGGCATCCCGGCGAAGATCGCCAAGGAGCGCGCCGAGCGCTACCTGACCCAACTGGGCCTGTGGGACAAGCGCAACGAAGCCTCGCGGATGCTCTCCGGCGGCATGAAGCGGCGCCTGATGATCGCCCGCGCACTGGTCCACCAGCCGCGCCTGCTGATCCTCGACGAGCCCACCGCCGGGGTCGACATCGAGCTGCGTCGTTCGATGTGGAGCTTCCTCACCGAACTCAACCAGGAAGGCATCAGCATCATCCTCACCACCCACTACCTGGAAGAGGCGGAGCAGCTCTGCCGCAACATCGCCATCATCGACCACGGCGAGATCGTGCAGAACACCAGCATGCGTGACCTGCTGATGACCCTGCATTCGGAAACCTTCCTGCTCGACCTGAAGAACGTCCAGGCCCTGCCGCCGACTCTCGACGGCTACCCGACGCGGCTGGTGGACGATCACACCCTCGAAGTGCAGGTGGAGAAAAGCCAGGGCATCAACGATCTGTTCGCCCAGTTGGGCGCACAAGGCATCGAGGTACTGAGCCTGCGCAACAAGACCAATCGCCTGGAGGAGCTGTTCGTGTCGCTGGTGGAGAAGAACCTGACGAGGATCGCCCGATGAGTAGCGAGCTGAGCGCCAACCTGGTCGCCCTGAACACTATCGTCTACCGCGAGGTGCGCCGCTTCACCCGGATCTGGCCGCAGACCCTGCTGCCGCCGGCGATCACCATGGTCCTGTACTTCGTGATCTTCGGCAATTTGATCGGCCGCCAGATCGGCGACATGGGCGGCTTCACCTACATGGAATACATCGTGCCCGGCCTGATCATGATGTCGGTGATCACCAACGCCTACGGCAACGTGGTGTCGAGCTTCTTCGGCAGCAAGTTCCAGCGCTCGGTGGAGGAGCTGCTGGTGTCGCCGGTATCGCCGCACACCATCCTCCTCGGCTACACCATCGGCGGTGTGCTGCGCGGCCTGGCGGTGGGGGTGATCGTGACCATGCTGTCGCTGTTCTTCACCAAGCTGCAGGTGCACCACCTGGGCATCACGGTGCTGGTGGTGGTGCTTACCGCGACCATTTTCTCCCTGGGCGGTTTCATCAACGCGGTGTTCGCGCGCAACTTCGACGACATCTCGATCATCCCGACCTTCGTGCTGACGCCGCTGACCTACCTGGGCGGGGTGTTCTACTCGATCAACCTGCTGCCGCCGTTCTGGCAGACCGTGTCGCTGGCCAACCCGATCCTGCACATGGTCAACGCCTTCCGCTACGGCATCCTCGGCGTCTCCGACATTCGCATCGGCGTGGCCATCGGCTTCATGCTGCTGGCCACCGCGGTGCTCTATCTCGGCTGCGTAAGGCTGCTGGTGAGCGGGCGCGGCATGCGCCAATGAAACGCTCGAAGGCATGAAACAGAAGCCCCCGTCATGGGGGCTTCGCGTTTCATCGGCGCGGGCGAGCGAAATCGATGACGAAACGGGTCCAGCCGTCGGCAGACTCGCAGCGGATCTCGCCGCCGTGGGCCTGGACGATGGAGCGGCAGATCGCCAGGCCGAGCCCGGCGTGTTCACCCTGGCCTTCGCGGCGCGCCGGATCGGCACGATAGAACCGGTCGAACAGGCGCGGCAAGCGCTCGGGAGGAATCGCCGGACCCTGGTTCTCCACGCTCAGGCGTCGGTCGCCGAGACGGATACGTATCTCGCCGCCATCGGCGGTGAAGCGCAGGGCGTTGTCCAGCAGGTTGGCCAGCACCCGCCGCAGCATGCCGCGGTCGCCGGGCAGGCTCAGGCTGCCTTCGCGCAGCAGGCGGATGTCGCGGTCTTCCGCCAGCGGCTGGTAGAACTCCAGCAGCGAGTCGACTTCCGCGCCCAGGTCCAGGGCCTGGCGGCTGGGCGCCAGCAGGCCGTGGTCGGCCTTGGCCAGCAACAGCATGTCGTTGACCATCGCGGTGAGCCGTTCCAGCTCCTCGAGGTTGCCGTGCAGGGCCTCGCGATAGTCCTCCAGCGAGCGTGGGCGGGACAATACCACCTGGGTCTGGGTCAGCAGACTGGTGAGCGGGGTGCGCAACTCGTGGGCGATGTCGGCGGAGAACGCCGAGAGGCGCTGGAAGGCTTCTTCCAGGCGCGCCAGCATGGCGTTCAGCTCGCCGGCCAGTCCGCGCAGCTCCTCTGGCATCCGGCTGGCGTCGAGGCGGGTGGTGAGGGAGTTGGCGGAAACCCGCGCGGCGACTTCGCGCATCCGTCGCAGCGGCGCCAGGCTGGCGCCGGTGGCCCAGGCGCCGAGCAGCGCCGTGGCCAGCGCCGACAGGCTCATGGTCAGCCAGATCAACTGGCGCATGCGTTGCAGGAAGTGCTGGTGATGACTGATGTCGAGGATCACTGTGAGTCGCGGCGAAGCGTCGTTGCCGGGCTCCAGCGGGGCGCCGAGTTCGCGGTTGGCGGGCAGGCCGGGATGCGCAGGCTGCGGCAGGCGCTCGAACCAGAGGCTGCCATCCGGGCCGTTCAGGCGCAGGCCGAGGTCGGGATGGCGTGCCAGTTCGCGCAGCAGTTCCGCTTCGCGGCGGCGCATCTGTTGTTCCGAGCCGAGGCCGCGCAGCTCATCGCGAAACACCGCGAGCTTGGCGGACATCGCCATATGGTCGAGCTCGACGAAATGCTCGTCGATGGCCCTGCTGAAGATCAATCCGGCGATCAGCGAGACCGCCGCCGTGCAGGCGGCGAACAGCAGGCTCAGGCGGACGCCGAGGGACATCCGCGAGCCGAACCCGGCGCTCATTCGTCGCGCTCTTCGAGAACGTAGCCCATGCCGCGCACGGTATGGATCAGGCGCTGCGGGTAGTCGTCGTCGACCTTGGCGCGCAGGCGGCGGATGGCCACCTCGATGACGTTGGTATCGCTGTCGAAGTTCATGTCCCAGACCTGCGAGGCGATCAGCGACTTGGGCAGCACCTCGCCGCTGCGCCGCAGCAGCAGTTCGAGCAGGGCGAACTCCTTGGCGGTGAGGTCGATCCGCTTGCCCTGGCGTTGCACCCGGCGGCGCAGCAAATCGAGTTCGAGGTCGGCCAGTTGCAGGGTGGTCTCCTGCAACTGCTGGCTGCCCCGGCGCAGCAGGGTGCGCACCCGGGCGAGCAGTTCGACGAAGGCGAACGGCTTCACCAGGTAATCGTCGGCGCCTTGTTCGAGGCCGCGCACGCGGTCCTCTACGGCATCGCGGGCGGTCAGGAACAGCACCGGTACGGTCATCCCGGCGTCGCGCACGCTGCGCAGGATCTGCCAGCCGTCACGGCCGGGCAGCATGACGTCGAGGATCAGCAGGTCGTAGTCGCCGCCCAGGGCCAGTTGCTCGCCCTCGTTGCCATCGTCGCTCAGGTCGACGGCGAAGCCTGCCTCGGCGAGCCCCTGGCGCAGGTACTGGCCGATGCGCGGTTCGTCTTCGACGATCAGCAGTTTCATGTTAATCCCTCGTTACATTTGCCGGCCATGCCGACCTGTTTCTGACAGCATCGTAATCAGTGGGTAACGGGGGCGACAGTGGCCCCCGCGCAGACTACAGGGGAACTCATTCGAGGAGACTTCCCATGCGTACCTTCACTGCCTCCACCCTCGCTTTCCTGCTGGTCCTCGCCCCGACCGTTCCGGCCATGGCCGACAGCGGCGGCGACATCGTCTTCGAGCGCATGCAGGCCCAGGCCGCCAAGGCTCGTGCCGCGCACCAGGAGAAACTGGCGAAGCAGGCCGAAGCGACGAAGAAGGACAAGGAAAACTGCTGATCGCCAGTTCTTCCACCCCCGGCTCCACACGGGATGACGGAGGGCTCCGATCCCGTCTTCACCCGCCACCGGTTCCCTGGTTTCCGGTCGGCGGGTTTTTTATGCCCGTCGGTGGCGCTGGGCGATCTTAGCCTTCGCGGTCCGCAACGGCGGCAAGCTGACAAAGATGTAATGCTCCCGACAGCCAGCCGGCAGGCGCAGCGACACAGGATAGGCGACATCAACCCGATGGAGATTCCCCGTATGTTTCCGCGCCGCCTGCTTCCCGCTTCCCTGATCGTCCTCGGCGTGCTTTTCGGTGCCAACGCCCAGGCTTCGCCGGCCCACGGCCAGACCTTCGGCAAGCCGGCCCAGGCCGCGCAGGCCAGCCGCAGCATCGAGGTGGTGCTCGGCGATATGTACTTCAAGCCGCGGGCGATCGAGGTCAAGGCCGGCGAGACGGTCCGCTTCGTGCTGAAGAACGAAGGCAAGCTGTTGCACGAGTTCAACCTGGGAGACGCGGCGATGCATGCCGAGCACCAGAAGGAGATGCTGGAGATGCAGCAGTCCGGGATGCTCACCCCGACCGGCATGGCGTCGATGGACCATAGTCAGATGGGCCACGGCATGGCCGACATGGACCATGGCCGGATGATGAAGCACGACGACCCCAACAGCGTGCTGGTCGAGCCGGGCAAGAGCGCCGAGCTGACCTGGACCTTCACCAAAGCCACCCGGCTGGAGTTCGCCTGCAACATCCCCGGCCACTACCAGGCCGGGATGGTCGGTCAACTGACCGTGCAGCCCTGAGCCGGCGGACGGCCGGCGTGAAGATGCCGGCCGATCCGTATACACTTGCCGCCGCCCGCCAGTGCGGCGCGGCGCGCGGGGAAGGGCCCTGCGCGATTCATCCAGCAGGTTTCCCTCATGCAGCATCCCGCCGAACATTCGCCGCTGGGCAAGACCAGCGAATACGTCTCCAGCTACACGCCGTCGCTGCTGTTTCCCATTTCACGCACGGCGAAATGGGCCGAGCTTGGCCTGAGCGCCGAGACCCTGCCTTATCGCGGCGTGGATATCTGGAACTGCTACGAGCTGTCCTGGCTGACCCCGGCCGGCAAGCCGGTGGTGGCGATCGGCGAGTTCTCGATCCCGGCGGACTCGCCGAACATCATCGAGTCGAAGTCGTTCAAGCTTTACCTCAATTCCCTCAACCAGTCCGCCTTCGATAGTCGCGAGGCGCTTCGCGCGGTATTGGAGAAAGACCTCTCGGCCGCTGTCGGGGCGCCCGTGGGCGTGCGCCTGCGCAGCCTCGACGAAGTTGCCGAGGAGGGCATCGGGCGTCTGCCGGGGCGCTGCATCGACGAGCTGGACATCGCCGTCGACGGCTACGAGCAGCCGCGCCCGGAACTGCTGCGCTGCGACGCCGGGCGGATCGTCGAGGAGCAGCTCTACAGCCACCTGCTCAAGTCCAACTGCCCGGTCACCGGCCAGCCCGACTGGGGCACCCTGGTGGTCGACTACCGGGGCCCGGCGCTGGACCCGGCCAGCCTGCTGGCCTACCTGGTTTCCTTCCGCCAGCACCAGGACTTCCACGAACAGTGCGTCGAACGCATCTTCCTCGACCTGCAGCGCCTGTTGCAGCCGCAGGCGCTCAGCGTCTACGCGCGCTACGTACGCCGTGGCGGCCTGGATATCAATCCCTACCGCAGCCTGGCGGAGGTCGCACCGGACAACCGACGCCTGGTGCGCCAGTAACGCCTCGCAACACGCGGATACGAAAAAGCCCCGGCCATGCCGGGGCTTTTCATTTCGGCAAGTCGTTCAGATACCCATGTTGGCCAGGCTCTGCACGATGGAGCGGAGCGTGCCGGCGAGGGTCGGGTGGCTGACCTCGAAGCGCTCGACGGCGAGGTTGACCCCATCGACCAGGCTGCCTTCGTTGAGGGCGTCCTCGTTGGCCAGTTTCAGTTCGATGTCCCTGATCAGGAGTTCCAGTTCGGCGCGCTGCTCTTCGTTCAGCGGCGGTTGTTGCTCCAGTTGCTCGCGCAGGGCGGACAGTTCGCGCAGCAGACTCTCTTTCGGCATGGTATTTCCCTCGACGTACAAGTCTTCGGTGGACCTCCGGCGGGCGCCGAAAGGTCCGTCCATGCCGAACAGATTAACCTGTCGGGCGCAGATGTGCGCGATCCGGATCAATCCGCAGCAGGCGTTCCAGCAGCGGGAAGAAGTGCGTCAGTTCGGGGGTGCGCATGGCCGGGTCCTTGGCCAGGTCGTCGAGGCGGCGCAGGGTCAGGCCGTCCTGGGCATAGGGCGCCTTGATGTAGGCCGCGGCGGCACGCTCGTCGAACGGCCCGCCTTGCAGCACCAGGCTGTGCCGGGAGGCCGGCGACAGGCTGGCGTGGTAGCTCGGGTCCACCGCGCAGAGAAAGCGCTTGGCCGATACGTGCAGGCGCACCGGCTGCCAGACCGACTCTGGGAACAGCTCGCGCAGCAGGCGTGCGCCGAATTCCTCGTGGCGCAGGTCCTCCTCGTCGATCTGCGCCGGGTCTTCGTAGAGGTGGCCGATATCGTGCAGCAGGGCGGCGACTACAAGGCTGTCCGAGCAACCGGCGCGCTCGGCCAGGGTCGCACACTGCAGCGCGTGCTCGGCCTGGCTGACTGCCTCGCCATAGGGCTCGGCGCCATGGCTGGCGAAGCGTTCGGCCAGTTCGTCGAGAAAGCGGTGACGGGCGCGGCTCATGGTTTTTCTCCTTTCAGGCGGCGGACGGCGAGGTCGTGCAGGCAGGGTTGCAGCTCGCCCAGGTGATCGATCACGGAATGCACGCCCAGGCGGTACAGTTCCAGGGTGGCGTCGGCGCGCAAGCGGTCGCGCTCGGTATGTCCGAGAGCGTCCCAGTCGGCTGGCGAGAGGCCGCACGACGGCCCGCTGGCGGCCAGGCCGATGGTCCATAGCCCGGCATTGAGTCCGGCCTGGAGTTGACGCGGTTGGGCGCTGACCAGCACGCAGCCGTCGAGGCGCTCGATGCCCAGCCGGGCGAGGGCCTGCCAGCAGCCATCGGGGGCCGGCCAGGGGCGCGCGCCGGCGAGGGGGATCAGGGCGTCCGCTCGGCCGAGCGGCGCGGCAAGGCGCTGGCAGACCGATTCCGGTAGCTCGTCCTGCCAGGCGTAGGGAATCCGTTGTTCGTCCAGGCTCTCCAGCAGGGCCACGGCACCGGCGATGGCTTCGGCCTGTTCCTCGGCGGCTTCGTCGAGGGCCTGCTCCAGGCGCTGGCGCTCGTTCTTGTTCGGCTTGCGCTGCAACAGGAAGCTTTGTGCCTCGGCGAAGGGCAGCAGACTGGCGTCGCGGAGGTGTTCGGCAGGGCTATGCGGATGGCTGCGCAGCAGCGCCAGGGACAGGGTCCGGGCGCCGAAATCCACCAGGCCGCCGGAGAGTCCGAAGAGCAGGGCGGTGAAGCGCGGGAGTTGGTCGGAGCTGGGCATGCGAAAGGCGTCTGGCAAATGGTCTAGGCCAGCCTAGAGGGGTTTTGTGACGCCGCCGTGACGTTTTCGTGGCAGTGGCGATAGGCCGACGGGCTGCCGTTATAATCGGCCGGTCTGAATCAGCGAGGCCGTCATGCCGGTCGATCAATCTCGTCAGTACCTGCGCATCCGCGACCAGCTCGCCGCGGATATCGCCCAGGGTGTGCTGCAAGTGAAACTTCCCTCCGAGCGGGAGTTGGCCGAGCGCTTCCTGTGTACCCGCATCACCCTTCGCGAAGCCCTGCAGCAATTGGAAACCGAAGGCCTGGTCTATCGCGAGAACCGCCGCGGCTGGTTCGTCGCGCCGCCGCGGATCCGCTACAACCCGACCCGTACCACCGGCTTCATGGAATACGTCAGCGCCCAGGGACGCCAGCCGCGTACCGAGACGCTGCACGCCGAGCGGCGTGCAGCCGGCGCCTGGCTGGCCAAGCGGATGGGGCTGGAGGACAGCGCGCCGGTGTATTTCCTGCAACGGCGCCGCTGGGTGGACGAGCGTCCGGTGCTGATCGAACTGATCGCCCTGGATGCCGGGTGGTGCCCAGGCCTGCTGGACCACGACCTCGATACTTCGCTGATGAGCCTGCTGCGCGAGCGTTTCGGCCTGCAGCCGACGCGCTGCCAACTGGCGATGCACCCGACCGCGCTGAACGCGGCCCAGGCCGAGCCGCTGCAACTGGCGCCGGGTTCGCCGGCGCTGTACCTGGAGCGACTGAGTTACGCGGAGGGGCAGAGGGTGGTCGAGTTCGACCAGGAGTTCTGGCGTCCGGACGCTCTGGAGATCGTGCTCGACGCGGCCTATCCGGGCGCCTGAGTCAGGCGATCGCGGCGCGTATGCTGTCCGGCACGGGCGTCGAACGGTTTTCCGCGTGGCGCACCCAGACCAGCTTGCAGTGGCCTTCGCCATAGGTGCCTTGCGGATCTTCCAGGGTGTGCAGGCGATGTTCCAGTACCAGGCTGCTGGTGCCCAGCTTGCCGGCGTACAGTTCCACCACCACGGTGGCCGGATGCACCACCGGCTTCAGGTAGGTGTGCAGGCTTTGCAGCACGACCGGCCCCTCGGCAGCGCCTTCCAGGTCGATGCCGAGGGTTTCGAACCAGGCCACCCGGGCCTCTTCCAGGTACTGGAAATAAAGGGTGTTGTTGACGTGCCCGTAGCTGTCCATGTCGCCCCAGCGCACCGGGATATGGGCCGTGTGTAGCAATTGTCTGTCAGCCATCTCGTAACTCTTCTAGTCTCAAAATCGATGCGAGCCTATATACTGCGCGCACGCTGAAGCCGCGCTGGCGGCCAAGACTAGTCATGCAAAGGAGATACAGCAATGCGCGCCCGCGGCGTGAACTGGATCGAACGTAGTGCCCGAATCCTGGCTTGCGCCAGCCTCGCATTGGCACCCACGCTGTCCCTGGCGGCCAGTGAAGAAGACCCTTGGGAAAGCATCAACCGTCCCATCTTCACCTTCAACGACACCCTGGACACCTATGCGCTGAAACCGCTGGCCCAGGGTTACCAGAAGGTCACCCCGAACTTCGTTCAGGACGGCGTGCACAACTTCTTCAACAACCTCGGCGACGTGAAGAACCTGGCCAACAACCTGTTGCAGGCCAAGTTCCACAATGCCGGCGTGGACACCAGCCGCCTGCTGTTCAACAGCACCTTCGGCCTGGCCGGCTTGATCGACGTGGCGACCCCGATGGGCCTGCAGCGCAACGATGAGGACTTCGGCCAGACCCTGGGTTATTGGGGCGTCGGCAGCGGCCCGTACGTGATGCTGCCGTTCCTCGGCCCGAGCACGCTGCGCGATGCCCCGGCGAAGATCCCGGACATCTATGTCAGTCCCTACCACTACATGGACGACGTACGCGCGCGCAACGTGATGTTCGGCATCAATACCGTCGACACCCGTGCCAACCTGCTGAAGTCGGAAAAACTGATCAGCGGCGACAAGTACATCTTCATCCGCAACGCCTACCTGCAGAACCGCGAGTTCAAGGTCAAGGACGGCGAGGTGGAGGACGACTTCTAAGTCGACCCG
Organism: Pseudomonas sp. P20; assembly: GCF_016463925.1. Taxonomy (NCBI): domain Bacteria; kingdom Pseudomonadati; phylum Pseudomonadota; class Gammaproteobacteria; order Pseudomonadales; family Pseudomonadaceae; genus Pseudomonas; species Pseudomonas sp. P20. Next base: position 318,646 of record NZ_JAEMVM010000002.1, read on the forward strand.
CTTCGTGCGACACCTGGAAAGGCGGCCCTTGAGTCGCCTTTCGTCGTTTCAGTGGATCGCGACGATGCTCAGCCCCAGGCTATGCCGACCCGGGCCGAGGCGTTCGCAGCGCACCACGCGGGCTTCCAGTTCCAGGCCGGTGAGCGTCTCGTGGGTGGACGGGATGCTCACCCGCAGGTGGTCGCCCGGAGCCAGTTCGCTTTGCGCTTCCAGCAGCAGCCCGCTGGCGGACAGGTCCCGGCACAGGGCCACCGACTCGCGGCCTTCGCAGCGGATGGTGACCGGGGTGTCGAGCTTCATGCGGATGAAGTCGCGCTTCTCGCTGTAGTTGTGCTCGATGGGCTGCATGGGCTGATCCTCATGGTCGGGGCGATGGGAGGGCGACTGGCAATCCTGGCGATTATCGTCAAAGTTTATACCGTGCGGACGGGATCGGACGGACAAAGGCGGATTTTCCGGCAAAGGTCAACGGCTTGAACTGCTCAACGGATGGGAGTACCGTCTGCGCCTTGTCGAACCCCGTAGCCGCGCTGTTGTCACTTACAATAAGCGCCTAGGACCCACTGTTTCCGGCGCCGTTTGCCTGGATGACCCATGCATAAAGTCAGTGCCACGCTGCTGATCATCGATGACGACGAGGTGGTGCGCGAAAGCCTCGCCGCCTACTTGGAAGACAGCAACTTCAAGGTGTTGCAGGCCCTCAACGGTCTGCAGGGCCTGCAGATCTTCGAAAGCGAACAGCCGGACCTGGTCATTTGCGATTTGCGCATGCCGCAGATCGACGGCCTCGAACTGATCCGCCGCATCCGCCAGACCGCTTCGGAAACGCCGATCATCGTACTTTCCGGAGCCGGCGTGATGAGCGATGCGGTGGAAGCCTTGCGCCTGGGCGCCGCCGACTACCTGATCAAGCCCCTGGAAGACCTCGCGGTGCTCGAGCATTCGGTGCGCCGGGCCCTGGATCGCGCCTACCTGCGGGTCGAGAACCAGCGCTACCGCGACAAGCTGGAAGCCGCCAACCGCGAATTGCAGGCCAGCCTGAACCTGCTCCAGGAAGACCAGAACGCCGGCCGCCAGGTGCAGATGAACATGCTTCCGGTGACGCCGTGGAGCATCGAGGGGCTGGAGTTTTCCCACCGGATCATTCCGTCGCTGTATCTCTCCGGCGACTTCGTCGACTACTTCCGGGTCGACGAGCGACGCGTGGCGTTCTACCTGGCCGACGTTTCCGGCCATGGCGCTTCCTCGGCCTTCGTCACGGTGCTGCTGAAGTTCATGACCACGCGCCTGCTCTATGAGTCGAGGCGCAACGGCACGCTCCCGGAGTTCAAGCCGTCCGAGGTGCTGGCGCACATCAACCGCGGCCTGATCAACACCAAGTTGGGCAAGCACGTGACCATGCTCGGCGGGGTCATCGACCTGGAGAAGAACTGCCTGACCTACAGCATCGGCGGCCACCTGCCGCTCCCGGTACTGTTCGTCGACGGGCAGGCGAGCTACCTGGAAGGCCGTGGCCTGCCGGTGGGCCTGTTCGACGATGCGAGCTATGACGACCGGGTCATGGAGTTGCCCCCTTCCTTCAGCCTGTCGCTGTTTTCCGATGGCATCCTCGATGTGCTGCCAGGAGCTACGCTGAAGGAGAAAGAGGCTTTGCTACCGGAGCAGGTGGCAGCCGCCGGAGGCACCCTCGACGGGCTGCGCCAGGTCTTCGGGCTGGCCAACCTGGCGGAGATGCCGGATGATATCGCCTTGCTGGTGTTGAGCAGGAACCTTGCATGAGTACCGGTAAAATCCAGTTTGCCGAACAGAACGGCTCCTTCGTTCTGAAATTCGTCGGTGAGGTCCGCCTCACCCTGTGCTCGGCCCTGGATTCCACCATCGAAAAGATCTTCGCTGCGCTGAATTTCTCGGCGATCATCATCGATCTTACGGAAACCCAGAGCATCGATAGCACCACGCTCGGCCTGCTGGCCAAGCTGTCCATCCTGTCGCGGCAGAAAATCGGCCTGTTGCCCACGCTGGTGACCACCAATCCGGACATTACCCGTCTGTTGCAGTCGATGGGCTTCGATCAGGTGTTCAATATCGTCGATCGTCCGATTCCGTGCCCGGAATGCCTGTCCGACCTGCCGCCGCAGGACCAGTCGGAAGATGTGGTGCGCGACAAGGTCCTGGAGGCGCACCGCATCCTGATGGGCCTCAACGAATCCAACCGCGAAGCCTTCCACGACCTGGTCAGCGCCCTGGAGCGCCATTAACCGGTCGATCCCTTCCCGAATTCCTGCTGAATCCTCCGCTGCGCCGGAACGGGACGCCCTGCATGCGCGTCCCGCCGGCAGCGGCGATCAGTGGCGGGTCGCCAACTGGTATTCGAGCTTTTCCTGGTCGCGTGCGAACAGGCGGATGCCTTCGGCCAGCTTTTCGGTGGCCATGGCGTCCTCGTTCATCTGCCAACGGAAAGCGCTCTCGTCGAGCACCTGGCGCGGCTCGCCTTCGCCCGGCAGCAGCAGGCGCGGCAGCTCGCCCTGGGCGTCAGCCAGTTGTTGCAGCAGGTCGGGACTGATGGTCAGGCGGTCGCAGCCGGCCAGTTGCTCGATCTGGCCGAGATTGCGGAAGCTGGCGCCCATCACCACCGTCTTGTAGCCGTTGGCCTTGTAGTAGCGATAGATGCGCGAGACCGACTGCACGCCGGGATCCTCGGCGCCGGCGTAGTCGCGGTTCTCGCTCTTCTTGTACCAGTCGTAGATGCGCCCGACGAACGGAGAGATGAGGAACACCCCGGCGTCGGCGCAGGCCACCGCCTGGGCGAAGGAGAACAGCAGGGTCAGGTTGGTCTGGATGCCCTCGCGTTCCAGAATCTCGGCGGCGCGGATTCCTTCCCAGGTGGAGGCGATCTTGATCAGAACCCGCTCGCGGTCGATGCCCTGTTCGTCGTACAGCTCGATCAGGCGGTGGGCGCGGGCGAGGGTGGCCTCGCTGTCGAACGACAGGCGCGCGTCGACTTCGGTGGAAATACGTCCGGGAATGACTCCGAGGATGTCCTTGCCGACTGCCACGGCGAAGCGGTCGCAAGCCAGTCCGGCGTCGCCGCCGCTACCTGCGGTAGCCTGTCGAAGGTGCTCGGCGTAGCGCGGCAGGGCGGCGGCCTTGAGCAGCAGCGACGGGTTGGTGGTGGCGTCCACCGGCTTCAGGCGGGCAATGGCATCGAAGTCGCCGGTGTCGGCGACCACCGTGGTGTATTGCTTGAGTTGTTCCAGCTTCGAAGTCATGGCGAGGTCTTGTCAGGTGGGTTCTTGGGAAGAAGAATTCCCCGACCTTACCCGAGCCGCAGGCGCGGCTCAATGGGAGCTATCGCCCCGCCAGAAGTTCCAGCGCCTGGTCGAAAACCCGCAGCGGATCGGCGGCCTTGTGCACGTCCACCGAGAGCAACTGGCGGAATCGCCGGGAGCCGGGGAAGCCCTGGGCCAGGCCGAGGATATGGCGGGTCACGTGATGCATCGCGCCGCCTTCGGCCTGGTGTCGCTCGATGTACGGACGCAGACGGAGCAAGGCCTCGCTGCGACTGAGCGGCGGCGCTTCGCTGCCGAACAACTGGCTGTCCACCGCGGCCAGCAGGTAGGGGTTGTGGTAGGCCTCGCGACCGAGCATCACGCCGTCGAAGGTCTGCAGGTGCTCGCGGCAGGCCTCGAGGGTCTTGATGCCGCCGTTGAGGACGATCTCCAGGTCCGGGAAGTCCTTCTTCAATTGCGCCGCGACCTCGTAGCGCAGCGGCGGCACCTCGCGGTTCTCCTTGGGCGAGAGCCCTTCGAGGATGGCGATCCGCGCATGCACGGTGAAGCTCCGGCAGCCGGCCTCGCGCACCTGGCCGACGAAATCGCAGAGCTCGGCATAGCTGTCGCGCCCGTTGATACCGATGCGGTGCTTCACCGTCACCGCTATCTCCACCGCATCCAGCATCGCCTTCACGCAGTCAGCCACCAGCGCCGGATGCCCCATCAAGCAGGCGCCGATCATGTTGTGCTGGACCCGGTCGCTGGGGCAGCCGACGTTGAGGTTGACCTCGTCGTAGCCGGCCTCTTCCGCCAGCCGCGCGCAGGCCGCCAATTCCGCCGGCACACTGCCGCCCAGTTGCAGCGCCAGTGGGTGCTCGCATTCGTCGTAGCGGAGGAAGCGCTGGCGATCGCCGTGCAGCAACGCGCCGGTGGTGACCATCTCGGTGTAGAGCAAGGTGTGACGGGACAGCTGGCGCAGGAAGAAGCGGCAGTGGCGATCGGTCCAGTCCATCATCGGCGCAACGGAGAAGCGGCGTGAGAGGGCGGCGGGGGCGTTGGTCGGTTCTGGGCGCATCGGGACTTCGGTAGGGGGAGCGGAGCAGGGCGAGGGATTTTATCAGGGATGGGGCCTTTGCCATATCGTCGGCAATGAGCAGTTCCACCCGCCCAGCGTCGGTGTCCGATAACCCGAGGCTTTCCAGCACGGCTCGTAGGCTGTCACAGTACTTCGATTCGGATGATGTCTCCATCAGCCTCTCGACCTGGGCCGCCACCGTTTTTCAGTCACTGACCAGAATCTCCGCCCCTGGTACATCTTTCGTGGGGATGGACTCGATCGCCATTTTCTGGGGCGCTGCCAGGCAAAATGGTTGCCAGACCCGAGGAGATAGTCGTTACCCTCCACTGGGCCTCTCTACATGCGCTCGACGATAGTATCGAGCTCCCGGATCTTGAAAGCCTTTTGGCAGGGAGGTGGGTTCCAGCCCAAAGGAGCGTTCCCGGTGAGTGGCCTTGACGCTACTGATGGTCAGCTTCGATAGCCCCGAGGAGTCGCCGAGCACATCGCCGATGCTTTTATCGGAGGTGGGATCGAGCGAGGGAAGTTGCCAAGGGTCTGGGCGGCGGTACTCGGGAACGACCGTTGCTTCTGTATGGCTGGCGCACTCTACATGCGTAGAGTTTTCGCCACTTCATCGATTTCGGTGATCGTGGCGTGGTCGGAAATGACTCTGGCCATGAGGTAGTCATGCAACTCTGCATCGCCATCGACACAGCCGTCTCTGAGCACAACCAACTGGTAGTCCAGATCGAACGCCTGGCGAACCGTCGTCAGCACTACGCCTGAGGTAGTGGCTCCAGCGATGAGCAATGTTTCAATATCATGCGCCCAGAGAAGCTCGTCCAGTTCCGTACCCGTGAAGGCGCCGACGCGACTCTTCGTAATGACCGGTTCGCTTTCGATCGGCTGCAAGGCGGCGGTGATCGCCAACCCGGGGCTTCCCGGTTCGATCAAGCCACTTTCACGTAGCTCGCGGAATAGCCTGTTGCGCCTGTCCATTGGCGGACCATCGGGCGGGCAGCCCACCGTTACATGAACTACAAGCATATCGGTTTGCCGTACCCTGGAAAGAAATCTGGAGGTGCGGGCCACTACCTCGGCTGCGCGAGGTGCGGGCACGAAGTTGTTCAGCACGAATTCCTGGAAATCCATCAGCAGCAGGGCGGAATTAAAGGGAGATTCAAGCACGAGCTCAGTCATGACGACCTCTGGGTGGTGGAAAACCGTCTAGCGGGTGGAGTGCCCAAGGGCTCGCCAGTTGAATAGCGCCCCTGCCAGCATCAACAGGCTGGTTACCAGGAAAACGCTGCGCATCCCGAACTGGCCACCGACGAACCCTCCGATTACCGGCCCGATTACCTGGCCGGCGAATTGCGCGGATAGCGACCAGCCCATTGCCGAGCCGACGAATCGCTCCGGGACGCTATGGCGGATTACAGCGGCCATGCACGGAAGCAGGCCGCCAAGCGCCATGCCCATCAGGAAGCGCAGGGCGATGAGTTGCCACCCTGCATATACGAAAGCCTGGGGAATCAGCAGGACGGCCGCGACGCTCAGCGCGGCTATCATGATGACGCCGTAGCCAATCCGGTCGGCCACCTTACCCAGATAGGTCGCGGAGATGATGCTTCCGAGCGCTGCCGCCGACATGGCCAGACCCGCCACAGACGTCACCCGCCTCGAGTCCTCGAGCAGCGTTTCGATATAGACGGTGATAATCGGTTCGACCGACATGTTGGCAATCATCAGCAGCAGGCCTGTCGCCAGCATGGCGAGGATCACCGCCTTGTTGGGCATATTCGACCAACCGACCTTGGGAGGTTCTTCGACGGCGGGGACGGAGGGGCGTGCAGTCTCGCGCAACATGAAGGTCGTGAAGACAAACGCAATGAAGATCAATCCACTGGCGCCCCAGAATGTGGCTCGTATGCCGATCAGAGGAGGCAGGAAGCCGCCAACCAGCGGCCCTAACAGATTGCCGGCCATCACGCCCGAGGAAAGAAGACCCAATGCCCATGCCGAACGGGATTTCGGAGCTTGCACCGCGACCAGGATCGTTGCCCCCGACGAGTACCCGCCGGCGATTCCCGCCAACAAGCGCAAGCCGATGAATTGCCAGATATCGGAGGCCAGCCCCATCAGCAACATGGTGATCGCCATTCCCAGGCTGGCTCGGACCAGCATGGGCTTGCGACCGTAGCGGTCGCCAAGCATCCCCCAAAGCGGTGCTACCAACCCGGCGGTGACGAAAGTGGCGGCGTAGGCGATACCCGACCACTGCACGATTGCAGCGTGGCCCGATACCCCGAGTTGACCTATGTAGACCGGGAGGAACGGCAGGATAAGTGTCATGGCGAAGACGGTGGTGAAGGCTCCGAACAAGCACACGGCGAGGTTGCGTTGCCAGCAGTCGATAGCGGGTTCGTTCATGTTGCCTTGCATCAGCAGACTCCGATCAGAGACACTCGATACCACACAGTCAATTTGGTATACCAATTTGGTATACATTGACGTTGGCCAATGGATCTGTCAATCGGAGGCACCTAATGACGGTCATTCAGCAGGCTGAAGAGCGGCTGCGCCGCTTGATTCTGGATATGGAGATCGGCCCTGGAGAGCGCCTGACGGAGCGCTGGCTCGAAGGGCAGACAGGGGCCTCGCGAAGCTCTATCCGCACGGCACTGGTTCGTCTTGAGGCTGAAGGTCTCGTTGCGAGGGAGGGCCGGGGATGGCTGGTGCCGCCCATCGATCTTCAGGAAATAGAACAATTGTTCGTATACCGGGAGATGCTTGAGGTAACGGCAGTTCGCCTCGGTGGAAAAGAGGCGGAAGAAAGCTATCTCCGGGAGGGGGAGGCCATACTGGATGCGGTGCCGATAAATGCCTCGGCAGAAGAGACCGAGTCTGCCGGACGCCAATTCCACCTTTGGATTGCCGGTTTGGCCCGCAATGAATTCATCAGTCGGGGGCTCGGCGAGGCCCTGACGCGCCTCCAGCGTGTCAGATGGTTGGAGAGCCAACCGGAACATCACGGCTGGGCCGAGCATCGCGCCATCATCGCCGCCTTGAGGGCATGCGATATCGAACGCGCCGCGGGGATGGTCGAATCGCACGTCCGGGAGACAAGGGACCGGTTGCTGGAAACTCTCCGAAAAGACCGGCGCAGTCTCAGGGCACGCGGAATCACCATTCTTCCTGAGTGATGCCGGCCGGGCAGGGCGATTCAGTCTCGTTTCCCGAGGAGGGGCATGCCAGGCGGCGCCGATTCCGACGCCTGAAGGTCTGCAGCCGGTTGTGGGCAGTCTGATCGGGAGGAGCCGAACCAACGAGGGCCGGCGGGCCGTGGCAGCTCCTGGCCCTGCCGGTGTGCCCCTGCCGACCTAGTTCATTTGAAATATTGCGATCCAGGCTGGGGCCAGTAAGATGGGCCGTCCGACGACCCGCACCAGCCTCTATCAAGGATCGATGCATGAGACTGCCCCGCCCGCGTTTTGCCCTTTCCGCCGCCTTGCTGCTTTGCCTTTCCGGTTGCGTGTCGGAACTCGATTCGGGCGCCTATGGCAGCATGGACGATCCGCGCAACGCGCAGATGCTGGACCTGGTGGACCAGGCGCTGAAGGGGAACATGGTCGTGGTACTGGTGGCCGACGTGATGCCGCACAAGTCCCTGAGCGATGCCCTGACCATGACCCAGTGGACGCCAACGGCGATCTGGGAGTACGAGAAGGACCCGAAGGTGACCTTCGGCCGCAAGTTCCAGACCAACGCGCTGCAGCGGAAGCCCGACGAGACCTATCTGTTCAAGGCCTTCGAGGTGCATATCCTGCCGCCCGGCAAGTACCTGCTGACCGGCGGCGACGACTACCAGATCCATGGCTTGCTCGACCAGGTCGGCGCCCGCAGCGGTCCGCCCGGTTCGGGCCATGGCGCCAACGGCACCGCGTACCTGTCCCCCGAGCTGTATCGCGAGTACTACCGGGAAGAAGTCTGGAAAGATGCCACCTATGGCAGCGAGATCAAGACCGAGAAGGTCTGCACCGCCGTGCATGTGGCCTCGGGCGCCTGCGTGAGCTGGGGCGAGCAGCAATATACGCAGACGACCCAGGGCTCCCAGGCCGGCTATTACCAGCAGACCGACTCCCGCGACGTACCTTCGATCAAGATCCAGGCACGCCTGCCGGTCGACAAGGCGCTGGCCAGCTTCAGCGTGCAGGGCGGGCAATTGCTGCTGGCCCCGCGCATGCACCTCAAGACCCCCGGCTACAAGTACCAGCAGTCGAAGTGCCGGGCGATCGATCCGAAGAAGATCGAATGCCCATTGGAAAACCTGACCGTCTACACCTGGCCGGCGCCGATGGACTTCAGCCAGTCCTTGATCGCCCAGCGGGCCCTGAGCGACAAGCACCGGCAACTGCTGTCCAGGCTCCAGCCCCTGCAGATCACACCGCTGCGCAAGCAGGGCATGGAAGACCCGGTCTGGGGCGTGCCGCTGTCATTGAAATAGCGGGTGTTCGCTCAGGGGCGCCGGGTGCCGCCCCTATCCACGATCGGCAGGGAAGCGTTTCCCCACAAAGGAAGGTGACATGAACGTCTATCGCAAGGTTTCCCGCAGTGCCGTGACTTGGCTGTGCTCCGCGCTGCTGGCCGCATCCGGCCATGCCTGGGCCGAAGACTGGTGGGTGGTACACAAGGGCGATGACCCTGCCGAGCTTGACGTGTTCCTGGCCGATGCCGATTCGCTGGCACCGGTGCCGGGTATGGAAAACGCCTGGCAGGTGCAGATCGCCATGCTGTTCGACTCTTTCCATCTGCTCAGCGCGCACCAGTACCGCTGCGATACGCGAGAGGTGAAGGTGGTCAACGCCAAGACCTTCTCCAACAACGGGCAACCCACGAACCTCCAGTTCACCTTCGCCAAGGGCTGGACCCCGCTGCCCAACGAAAGCCATGAGGCTGTCCTCCAGTTCATCTGCGCGCCGCAGCAACGCGAACGCAACGGCATGCGCTCCACCGGCAGGGGCGTGCCATTGCAGGCGGTGATCACCGCCGTCGGCATGGTCGAGATGGAGCGCGCCCAGGCCAATCTCGCCGAGGCCCGGCGCAAGCTCGAAGAGGCCAAGAGCGATCGCGTCATGGGCGAACTCGATCGTCTGCTCGGCAACGAGCCCCGGAAGCCCTGAGCCGCTCTGACTGAAGCAGGGTGAAGCGAGGCGGATCGGGCCGTTTTCCGGGACGATCGGCGTAGGTCCGGAAGGCGCGTCGGGAGGGTATCGATGAAGTGGTATAGCCGCATCAGCCTGGGGCTCAGCCTCGCGGTCGCGAGCGCTTTCCTGCCTGCGCCCTGTTGCTGCATTCCACTGCGTTGGCATTCGTGCTCCAGCAGCGAAAGCTGGGAAGCGCTCGCGAAAGAGCGCTGCAATGGACGATCAACCTGGCGCTGTGGATGGCGCCGCTTTGTTATGTCCTTGCCAGCGTCTAGCCCGATGTACTTCCCCTCAACCCGCAGAGCGACAAGCCATGAGGGCCGTTTCATCATTTTCCTGGGGGCAATGAGTGCGTTGTCCATTTCAATGGGTGGACGTTCAGCCGGCCCCGCCAGTAAACCGTGTAGCGTAGCTTCGTTTTCGCAGGAATGATGCCGAGATTGGGACGGAAGTTGATGTCACGGTGCGATGGGGCTCAGAGGACTTGGGGCGGTGGGGCTTTGTCACGATCCCGGTCATATCATGGGCTGCTGACAAGGGAGCATGGCGATTGCGGCTGCCCTTTTCCCGGTGAAGTGCGAAACGGATTTTTCAGGAGGAAGCATGAGCTACGACACGACCGGTTCCATGGTGGGGGCCACAGTAGGAGACCCTAGCGATGAGCGATGGAATGCGTTGATTGACGAAACCGACCTCGTAAAGGGCGCATCACTTATAGGCAGATCGGCAATGGTTTTAGCCAGCCTGGCCGATCTTCCAGATGTTCCGCAAAGCTACACCCATGAGTACATCGTTCAAGGCCACAGACCCGGTATTACCACTGGTGGTGGCAGGTTCTACTGGGATGGGGCGGTTGCGCGGAATCGCCACAACGGCGGGACTATCATCAGCCCCACTGTTCCTGCGTACACTGCCCAGACGGGGTTGGCTGGCTATCTGGATGGCTCGGGGGAAACTGAGCCGTCCGCCTTTGGCTGCTTTGTCCGCAAAATCGAAGGCCATGGTATTCGCCTCGAATGGTTCGGCTGGCTGCCGGGGGAACTCGCTACCGCGCCAGCGCAAAAGCTTCTGCAACAAACCCGTTCGAACGAAGGCTCTGCGGCCCACATCGGTTACACGGCCATGTTTCCCCCGGCGACCGTTCGCTCCGGTCCATTGGTTATCGGTTCGGACCAGATCATCGCCGGAACCAGCCGGACTGTCATTCTCCAGGAGCCCGGTACGGTGACGATGGATGTCCAGCCGTTCATCAGCATGGCCGGACAGAGCAATGTGTTCATCTTCGGCAATGGAATGCAGATCAATGGACAGAAGAACGAGGCACGCAGCGGCGAAGGTCGATATGGACTTTTCATCTATGGCTCGAAAAAAGTCCTGGTCCAGGACCTGACAATCAACGCGTTCTCCGGTGATGGATTGGCCGTTACCGGCGATGCGGGGCGACCAAGCGAAGACGTACGCATCGACCGAGTCCTTTGCAACTTCAATGGACGCAATGGCTTTTCGGTCATCAATGCCAGGCGCGCGACGCTGCTGAATTGCCGAGCGACTAACACGAATACCAATGGACTTGGTGCATCAGCCAATGGACCCTGGGCGGCCTTCAACATAGAGCCCAATGAAGGAAGCGGTTACTTCATCGAAGATATCAACCTGATCGGTTGTTCGAGCGAGGGCAATGCTGGGAACGGACTCCAGTTCACCATCCCGAATACGGACTCCCCTGTCTCCGTCAGGGTCTCCGGATTCCAGTCCCGACGAGACGGTTCGGCTACTCAATACGGGGCGAAGAATGGCGGAGTGGGTTTCATATATGGAGGGGGCCTCTCTCCGAAAAACACTATGTCGGGTCTGATCCAACTGGTTGGCATAGTTGTCGACGAGCCTTTTGGCAGCGCTATGCGTTTCCGCAACTGGAGCGCCAGAAACGCGCCGGTACTCATCAGGGATGTCACGATAAGAAATGTGAACTTCGGCGTGGCCACGGGAAACATAAATCGATGCGGAGTCTGGCAGGACTCTTCTGACTCCATGGAAGTGATTGAACCAAAGGGCAATTTCGAAGTGGATGGGCTGACCGTCTTCGACGATAACCAACAGCTCATTCGACCCGTGTGGACCATGGGAATAGCGGCGGCTCCTACAATCGCCAAGGTGAGGAATGTCTACGTCAACCGACATGGCTATCCTGCTGTTTTGCCGTTACGTACGAAAGTACAAGGAGGCGTAGGGTGGAGCGAGCTGCCGATGGTGTCCTTGTCCTCGTCCTCAGCAATCGCAGGAACGGATTATGTCGGACAAATGGTCGAGTTGACGGGGAGCGGAGGATTCGTACTGCCGGAGGCCGCTCTTGCCTCGGGCTGTGTCTTCAGGATCAGGAATGGTTCGAGCGGCAGCATCAACGTCACGGCACTGGCTGGAGGAATCACGGGCAGTACCTACGGTAGCTACACCAACACAGGAAGCAGCCTGACCTTGATCAATGGGCAGTATGCCGAGCTATGGAGCAATGGAAGCACCTGGGTCCTGAAATGACGCGTAAACCTTTTATTTGGCTTGCCTCCGACTGTCGTGGCGTATGGTCGGTATGCCAGGACAGCTTTTCGAGCGGCTCAGCGCTTCGGCGCAAAGACCATCTTCACCGGCGCATCGTGCTTCAGGCGCGAGCCGTTCGGTTGGTTCCCGGGCTCGAAGCTAGGGTGCCAGGCCCTGAGTTCCGTATCGGACAGCCACTCCAGTTGCAATTGGTCCGCGGATGCGCGCAGGTCGAATTGCGCCAGCGACCGCACGACTGCATGGCACTTTTCCGATTTCCCGGTTTCGAGGAGGGAGACCTGTATTTCTTCGCCCCAGGTGATCGAACCTTTCTCCGGGCATTTCCGAACCTCGACGTGGTATTGCCCGTTCGGCGACGGCAGGTCGGAAATCAGCTTGTCGGGGCCGCACGCGGCGAGGAGTACGCTCAGTATCAGCAGGGGGCTTTTTTTCATCCATGACCTCTGTGGAAATCTCGGAAAGGAATTCCTCTCTTTTCCTGGCGGAAAATGGGCAGGAAGCGGGCCTGCCCATCCTACGCGCGGACTGCTGGATCTGCCCATGGGCGATCCACAGCTTCGTGCACGAGCGATATCAGATGGCGCTGAGCGATTTCAGGATCAGATAGGTGCAGATGAGCACCCCTGCCATGGACAACAGGCCCAGGGCGACAATGCTGAGTTTCATCGGGTTTCCTCGTTGAACTGCGATGGGCTGCTGTATCAAGGAGGGGAGAGGCAGCAGGCGGGGGGAAAGCCCCGGAGGGATGAGCGGCCTCCGGGGCTTTGGTGACCACCATAGGAGAAAGTCACATTGATAAGGCTAGCCTTGTTTCGCTGTGCGGCAAGCGAAGCGGCATCGCTTTTCCCGCAGGATCGGGAAAATGCCTAGCCATACCGCAGTGATGGCCACGGAGGGTCCATGCGCCTCGTCCATTTCCTGATTGCCCTTCCCGCCGCGCTGCTGGCTGAGCCTCAGATAACCGCGCGGCGCAGGTTCAGCGTTCGTCGCCGATCTCCAGTTCGATGAAGTCGATGACCCCTGCCGCGCGGTTGTCGAGGCGCTCAAGTTCCTGGCCGTCCAGCGTCTGCAACAGCGAGACGCCGTGTTCCAGGCGCTCGCCGGAGGCATGCGAAGCGGCTTCGCGGGTAGGACTGAACAGCCAGGCGTGCGGATGTTGCGCGCGCCAGGCGGCGCGGGGTGAAAGGCTGACCTCGGTGCCTGCCGGGTAGTGCCAGGCGCCCAGTTGCAAGGCCTCGGCGAGGACCGTACCGCCGAGGCCGTACAGGCGGCGGTCGCGGTCGAAGGCCAGGGCGCCGCCGCTCAGCGCGATGCCGCGCACCGACACCCGTTGCCCGGTTTCCGGCATTACCCGCCAGCGCTCGGCGTCGCGGTAGCCGTCGGTGTAGACCATGCCATCGCTGGCGAACAATCGCGCACCGGCGGGGAAGTCGATGTCGTCGGCGCGGTTGCCGGTCGCCAGGCTACAGCCTTCGAAGGCGGCGGGACGCCCGTCGCGCTCGCTGGCGAAGGCGATTTCCTGGCTGGCGTCGCAACGCCAGCCTTCGATCTCGGCGACTCCCTCGCCACGCAGGCGCAGCGAAGTGGGATGGACGCCGGTGGTTTTCCATGGGTCCTGCGGGTTGTCCTGCTCGCTCTGCAGCCAGCGTTGCAGGTGGCGGGTGGCGACGCCGCGGATCGTCACCGGGGTGGGGAATTCGGCTTCTCGGAAGCTTTCCGGCTGGTGCTTGAGTTCCAGCTTCAGCCGGGTGCCGGCAGGCATCTCGATGCCTCCGAGGCGGGTAGGGCGCTCGAGCACGGCGCTGTGCGCGGCTTCCTCGCGTGCACGTTCGCGCTCGTACTGCCAGAGACCGATCTCCAGCCAGGCGCGCAGTCCCAACGGGATCAGCAGGAGCAGCATCAGCAGGCCGCGGCTCGGCCAGCGGCGGCGCAAGCGCTGGCGCGCGCGCGGGCTGAAGGCCAGGAGCGATAGCCAGACCAGCAGCCAGATGCCGGCGACGAACGACGACAGGTAGATGAGCGGGACGATCAGGGGAATAGGGGCGACGGGGATCACGCGGGCGTCCTTGCGGGTTGGGTTCCATGACGTCTCCGGCGCGGCGTGCCGGGTACCTGCCAGAGTTTACAGGGCGCGTCCCGATGCCGCAGCGGCAAACTGTCTTCAGGCCTTGTCCGCCGGGGGCCACGCCCTGGAGAGGGAGGCGCTCGGGGATGGAGTCGGCGAAGTGCCGATTCAAGCCCAGGCGCGACGGGCCGATGGGGTGGTTATCGGTTTCTGTAGTCCAGTGGGGAAAAACCAATGAACGAAAGCGTCGCCAGGGTGTTCGATCGGATTCTACGGGGGCTCGGGTTGAAGACCCTGAACGCCCAGTTCCTGCTGTCCTATGCACTGATGTTCGGCCTGGCCGCCTGCGCCTCGGTGGCGTTGTACCTGAGCATGTCGATCTCGCCGGAAACCATCAACGTGGCCGGCGCGCAGCGCATGCTCAGCCAGAAGATGGCCCGCGAGGCGCTGCAATTGCGACTCGGCGCCGGCGACCCAAAGGCCCTGGCCGCGACCATCGCCCAGTACGAACGCTCGGCCGCCGATCTGGATGCGGGCAATGCCGAGCGCAACGTGAGCCGGATGGGCGCGCCGGAGATCGCCGCCCAGCGGCAGAAGGTGGCGCAGATCTGGGGCCGCTACCGGGCCATGCTCGACCAGGTGGCACAGCCTGCCAGTCAGGTCGATCTGCGCGGCTTCTCGCAGTATTCCACCGAGCTGTTGGGCGAGCTGAACAACCTGGTCTCGCTGATGAGCGCGCGCGCCGACAGTGTCCAGCACACCCAGATGTGGATCGCCTTCGGTTGCCTGTTGGCGATCCTGGTGCTGGTGGTGCTTGGCCGGCAGTTCGGCCTGGCGCCGCTGATGCGGCAGTTGCGTGGGTTGGAAGTGGCGCTGACCGAGGTCGGCGCGGCGAACTTCACCCATGCCCTGGCGGCGGGCCATGCGGACAACGAGATCGGCCGCATCGTCGCTGGCTACGAGCGGATGCGCCAGGACGTCAGCGGTTTGCTGGCGAACGTCAAGCGCAGCGCGGCAGAAACCGACAAGGACGTGGCCGAGGCCCTGGAGCAGGCACTCGGCGCCGGCGACCAGGTGGCGCGCCAGCACCAGGACCTGGACCAGGTGGCCACCGCGATGAACGAGATGAGCGCCACCGTGGCCGAGGTCGCCCGCCACGCCAACCATGCAGCGCATTCCACCCGCGACGCCGCGGCCCTGGCCCACGAGGGACGCCGTCTGGTGGAGCACGCCAGCAGCCAGACCGGTGCCTTGGCGGAGGAACTGGAACAGACCGCCCTGGCGCTGAACACCCTGCACCAGCACGCCGGCAGCGTCGGCCAGGTGCTTACGGTGATCAGCAGCATCGCCGAGCAGACCAACCTGCTGGCGCTCAATGCCGCCATCGAGGCGGCGCGGGCCGGGGAGGCCGGGCGCGGCTTCGCCGTGGTGGCGGACGAGGTGCGTTCGCTGGCCAACCGTACCCAGCAGTCGACCCAGGAGATCCAGGGGCTGATCGAGCAGTTGCAGGACGGCGCCAACGATGCGGTAGCCGCCATGCGCGGTAGCGCCAGCCATGCCCAGAGCAACCTCGCCGAGGCCGACAGCGCGGCCCAGGCGCTGGGGCGCATCGTCGCCACGGTGGAAGAGCTGGACGGCCTCAACCAGCAGATCGCGACCGCCGCCGAGGAACAGAGCCAGGTGGCCCAGGACATCGACCGCAACATCACTAACGTCTCCGGACTCTCCGAGCAGGCCCACGAAGGGACCGCCGCCGTGCTCTCGGCCAACCAGAGGGTCAAGGAGCACATGGCTGGCTTGCGCGTGGTGCTTGGTCGCTTCCGCACCTGAGGCTGGCTGCGGGCGTCGGCGCTAGTCGGCGGACAGCTCGCGGATCAGCGCCACCGTCAGGTACAGGCGCGGGGCGATGCTCGACAGTTCGAGGTATTCCGCCTCGCTGTGCAGGCCGGCGCCGACCACGCCGAGGGTTTCCAGCACCGCCGGCTTGTCGCTGCCGGGCACGTAGGCGTAGCCGGCGTCCGTGCCGAAGCGCATGGCGATCGGCTCGATGCGCTTGCCGATTCGGCCGTAGAGCGTCTGCGCGGTTTCCGCCAGGCGCTGCGAGGCGGGGTTCTTCACCAGGGGCGGACGACCCTTGTCGAGACGCAGATTGACTTCGGTATCGGCGATCAGGCGTTCGCCGGTCAGCTTCCGGGCGTCGGCCAGTACCCGCTCGCTCTCGGCCGGGTCCGAGTAGCGCATGTCGGCTTCCGCCGAAGCCTCGGCGGGAATGATGTTGCGCTTCTCGCCGCCCCTGGCGAGGGTCCAGTTCAGCGTGGTGCCTTTCGCCGGATCGCCGAGGTCCTTGAGACGCAGCAACTGGTGCGACAGTTCGAGAATGGCGTTGCGGCCTTGCTCGGGTGCCGAGCCGGCATGGGACGAGCGACCCTTCACCTCGAGCAGCAGGCCGTCGATGCCATTGGTGGCTACCGTCACTGCGTCCCGGTCCGGCGGCTCGTAGGAGAAGACGTAGTCCTGCTGCCGGGCCAGCTCGGCGATCAGTTGCTTCGAGCCGGCGGAGCCGGTTTCCTCGTCGGGATTGAACAGCACGGTGATCCGTCCGTAGTCCCTGAAGCCTTGCTGCCTGAGCAGCGCCAGGGCATGCAGCACCATTGCCACGCCGCCCTTGGCGTCGGCCACGCCGGGTCCGTAGGCGCGCTCCGCGTCCTCGCGGAACGGACGCTTCGCCGCGCTGCCGGCGGCGAACACGGTGTCGTAGTGAATCATCAGCAGGAAGCGCTTGCTGCCGGTGCCATCGAGGGTGGCCACCAGGTTGTCGCCGGCCGAGGGCGTCGCCGGTGCGCTGCGGACTTGCGCGCCGAGCGCCTGCAGGCGTTCGGCGAGCAGCGCGGACAACTGGCCGAGGCCTTCGGCCTGGCCGGTACCGCTGTCCACCGCGACCAGTTGTCGGAGCGTGTCGAGGTAGGCCGGGCGTTCGGCTTCGGCCTGGCGCAGCAGCTCGGCGGCTGGCGTGTCGGCAGCGAAGGCGGGGGGCGAAAGCAGGAAGGCGAGGGCGAACGGCAAGAGGCGGGGCAGGCGGCTGGCGTGCACGGAAGGTCCTCGTCTGGTGGGCGGAGGCGGTGCGGTTGTGCGCCGCGGTATCCGATTGACCTTAGGTCATGAGACGGTTTCCGCCAGCAGCGCCTCGACCTTGCGCCGCAATTCTTCCAGCAGGGCCCGTTCCTCGGCCGAATAGTCGCGCGGTCGGCTGTCGAGTACGCAGACGGTGCCGTACGGGGTGCCGTCGGGCGCATGAACCGGATAGCCAAGGTAGTTGCTCAGGCCGAACTCGACTTCATCCTCGTTGCCGGCCCATTCCGTCTCCTGGCGCGAGTCGCGCACGTGCAACGGGGCGTCGCGGTCGACCACGCGTTCGCAGTAGAGGGGTTTGGCGCCGTCTTCATGGACGCTCTTGCGGCCTTCGGCGCCGATCGGGTAGGTGTCCTCCAGGCGTCCGGCGGAGGCCTCGACGCGCATGTGCCGGGGCAGGGAACGCATGATCAGCACCGACGGCACGTCGAGCCGGCGGGCCAGTGCGTCGATATCCCGGCGCAGGGATTCGAATCGTTCGGAGGATTTCGCCATGCCCGGCCTCGCCCATGTCTGGTGGATGAACCGCGACTGTAGCGGCGAAAGGGGGCTTGGCCTAAATACCCTTTGGTGCGCTCCCCCTCGCTCGAGCGCATAAGCGCCCGGCTGTCACTCCTCGGTCGGACCGGGCAGGTACTCCAGCAGGTTTCCCGGCTGGCACGCCAGGTAGGCGCAGATGGCCTCCAGGGTAGCGAGGCGAATGCCCTTTACCTTGCCCTGCTTGAGCAGCGACAGGTTTTGTTCGGTGATACCGATGGCCTGGGCCAGGTCCTTGGACCTGGCCTTGCGCAGGGCGAGCATGACGTCCAGCCTGATTTCGATGGGCATGGCGGACCTCAGACGAACTGGCGGTTTTCCTCGGCGAGCAGGGCGGCCTTGCGCTGGATGCGCGCGAT
Source organism: Pseudomonas sp. P20 (assembly GCF_016463925.1). Classification (NCBI taxonomy): domain Bacteria; kingdom Pseudomonadati; phylum Pseudomonadota; class Gammaproteobacteria; order Pseudomonadales; family Pseudomonadaceae; genus Pseudomonas; species Pseudomonas sp. P20. The sequence continues at coordinate 336,828 of NZ_JAEMVM010000002.1, forward strand.
CACCATCACCGAGGCGGCGGCGAACAGGCTGACCAGTTCCGCCGAACCGAAGCTGAGACTGGCGATGCGTTGTCCCTGGGGTTGGAGGAAGGTGACCCAGACCGTCAGCAGCGGTTCCAGCAGGAAGTTCGCCAGCACCCAGCAAGCCAGGCACAGGCCGACCTTGCCGAGCAGCGCCGCGGCGTCTTCGCAGAAATACTCGCCGCGCCCGTAGTGCTGGAACAGCCTTCGCAGCGCCTGCAGTCCGCTGGCCAGGACCAGCAGCGGCAGGCTCGACAGGAGGATGCCGCCGAGGGCCTGCCAGAGCGGCATGTCCTGCGCCACAACGCCGAGGTCGCCGGCGACACCGGTGGCGGTGAGGGCGAAGCCGAGGCCGTGCTCGCTGGCGAGGTCGGGGAAGATCCAGCACGCGGCGTTGAGCAGCAGCATGCCGGCGATCAACAGCAGGGTCAGGGTAGCCATCAGGCGGCTGTAGCCGGCCAGGCGGTCGCTTGTCATCGGGGGTACTCCTGGGAAGGTGGGCAGGCCCCTCGGAAACGAGGGAAATTGGAGTGATCATAGTTTAATAATAAATTATCGTAAAACGATAATTTCATGATCGCTGCATCCAGCCTGGAGCGCTCCGCAAAATCCCCCCGTGCCTGCCGGGGGCACGGAGGGGAAGCGTCCTACTTCTGCAGCAACTGGACGTTGTCGATGAACATCGACTCCTGCTGGTTACCGCTGAGGATCATCAGTTCAGCACGCTTGATCGGCCCCTTCGGCAATTGCACCTGGCCGCGCAGGCTGGCCCAGCGGCCATTCTCGACCACCTTGTAGCCCAGGGGCAGGTATTCGCCGGGCCGACCCTGGCTTTCCAGGTAGAGGTAGGCATAGGTCATGGCCTGCGAGCCGCGACCGTCGCCGACCCGTACGTCCGCGCTGAACGCGTAGGTCCGGCCTGCTTCCAGGTTGCCCAGCAGGCTGGTGCTCGCGCCGGTGCCGGCGTAGCGCCGCTGGTAGGCTTCCAGGGCCAGCCGCCCGGCGCTGGCGACGCGCGTGGCGCGGGCGCTGGCATGCACGCCGCTCCAGCCGCCGATGCCGCTCTCGAAGTCGTAGGCGATGCGTTTCGGCGCCGGCGGTACGCTCGGCGGCGCGGCCTGGGCTTCCTGCAGGTTCATCTCGTCGACCAGCAGGCTGGCGCCGCTGTCGCTCCAGACCGCCACGTAGAGGTTGCGCTGGTCGGCGGCGGGACGGTAGTCGAAGGTCTTCTCCAGGCGACTGAACTCGTTGCCGCTGACCGACAGTTCGACGCTCTGCGCCGGGTTGTAGGCCAGGGCGCCATCGGCGCGTTCGCTGAGCAGCGCCATGCGCACGGTTTCACGGGTATTGGCGGCCTTGAGCATGACCTTGCCGCTCAGCCGGTAGCCGCTGCCGGCGCGCAGGGGGGCAATGGGGCGGACCAGCAGATCGAAGCCACGCACGTCGACCAGCAAGGCATTGTCGCGGCAGCCCTTGGCGACGTTCACCAGGCTCAGCTGGGCGTTGCCGGACCATGCGCGCCAGCCTTCCATGCTGGCGAACTCGCCATCGCCGAGCAGGCCGCCGAGCTTGGCTTTCGTGCACCATGGCAGGTCCGGCGGGGTCGGCGTGTCGCCGCCGGAGCCCGGGTTGAGCGTGCCGGGTACCTTGGTCGGGCGAAAGTCGGCGATCTGCGTGGCCATGCTGTTCAGCGCGCGTACGGCGTCGGCGTGTTCTTCGCGGCCGCAGGGCTGGTTGGCGCATTCGGCGTTGACCAGGCGCGGGTTGGCGAAGAACGGTGCCTGCTTGTTGGTGCCGAAGGCATGCGGGTAGGCCATCACGGTGGCGAAGCGCCCCTGCACGCCGTAGCCTCGGCTCCATTCGTAGGTGCCGCTGTGGGCGTAGCGCGGATCGTAGTAGCTGGACTCCAGGTCCTGCTCGTAGGAGTGGCGCAGGCCCATGTTGTGGCCGGCTTCATGGGCGAAGGTGTTGAGCCCGCAGTCGACCCCGGTGAGGTTGTAGGCAATGTCCTTGGCGTTGCCGTGGAAGCGCCCGCTGTTCTTATCGCCCGAGCCCATGTAGCCGATGCCGCAGGTGATGTAGCCGTTGCCGCTGTTCTGCGAGCGGTTGACCAGGCTGACCAGGTCGGCGCCGTACTGCTCGCGCAGGCGCTGCACCTGCGGGTCGCGCATGAAGCGATCGAGGTTGGTGCCGGTCACCGTCGGGTAGTCGGCCCAGTCCAGGCGCTGCTTGTGCACCAGACGCAGGCGCAGGTTGACGCCGCTCTTCTCGTAGGCGGTGTTGGCGAACTCGATGTAGCTGGCGATCCGCGCATCGATGTCGCGGCCATTTGCGGTCTGGGTCGCCGCGGGGGTGTAGAGGACCATGATGTCGACGGTCTTCGGCGCGGCCTGGGCGGCAGAGGCTACCGCCAGGGCTAGGGTGGAGCAGAGCAGGGATTTCTTCATGGGTTGCCTGTGTTCGGACAATAGGAAGCCATGGCGCCCCGAGGGCACCGCTGGGGAAACATGCTGGGAAGGTGGGCTCAGCCCTGGGCGGGCGGCGGCATCGGTGGCAGCTCGGCGAGCGGCGCGTCGACATGATCGCCATGCGGGTCGCTACGCGCGGCGATGTCGTTCTCGTCGATCACCCGGGTCTTGCCGCTGCGGTTGTCGACGATGATCGAGTAGCTGCCGTCGAGGGTGGCGACATTGATGTGGGTTTCCAGGCTGCCGCGCACCACGGTCAGGCTTTCCGCCTCGTCGCCGTCCACCAGGCCGCCGCGCCAGACCGGCAGGCCGGCGCTGTTATGGGTGCTGGCGAGGCGTGCCTGCAAGGGCCGCTCGCGACCCGGCAGGCTCATTTCCAGCACCTGGCCGAGCGCCAGCGTGTCGAGCAGGGCGGGTTCGACCTGCGCCAGGTATTCGGGAATGCCCTGGGCGCCTTCGCGGCTGCGCAGTTCGCCTTGCCAGAGCGTCACCCGCTCGCGTGGCGCGGGCGTCGTGACGGGGGGCGGGGCGAGCATGCGGGTAGCGTCCGCCGCCGGCGCCGCGAGCGCCGCTGTCGGGGCGGCGGCTGCCTGGGCGGCGGGGGACTGGCGGGCCTGCGGCGATGCCTCGGGCGGAGCCGGGTCGAGCAGCCAGCCGCCGATCAGCGCACCGCCGATGGCGGCGGCCGAGGCTGCGTAGATCCATGTCTTGGCCACGTTGTTTCTCCTCTGAGTGAACGTGGCGCGGAGTCTAGGAAGAAGCCTCTCCCAGCGTGGCGGCAACCGTTCACATTTGCGCCAGGCCGCGCGCCGGCGTGACGAAACTGCGAATCAGGCCGGAGCGCTGCGGGCGCCAGGTCACGTGCGCTCTGTGCGCTGCGGCAAGGCTGGCGTTCGGCCGCCATGCTGTTCGCGGCGGAAGGCTTCGGCGCACCTGGCCGTCCTCGCGCTTGAAGAACTGGACGAAGTTGCTCGGCTCGTCGAAGCCGATGCCATCGTCTACGGCAGCCCCACCTATATGGGCGGACCGGCCTGGCAGTTCAAGAAGTTCGCCGATGCCACCTCAAAGCCCTGGTTCGTCCAGCTGGCTTCGCTGACGCCTCGCGCCGGCTATGGGGTGTCGTCATCCCGGCCGAGGGTGGCATGTTCGCTCATCTCCAGGCAACCCGGTACGGCCTCTAGCCGCGCCGGGGCCTCAGCCTCGCGCCAGTTGCAGGAGACGGGCGCGCTCCTGCATCAGCGGCCGGCAACTGCGGATGCCTTCGACGATGCTGTAGAGGCTTTCGATCTGCTGCTGGCTGAGGCTGTTGTTCTGGGCCCAGCCGAGCAACTGCAGCCAGGTCCAGCGGGCGATGGTCTCGCTCTGCGTCTCGGCCTTCCTGCGGTCGTCCCCGTCGCTCTGTCCGACCAGGGTCTCCACCAGCCCCGAGGCGCACAACGGCAGCAGCTCCCGGTACTGCTCCGGGTGCGTGTCGCGTAGGCGACGCAGGGCCATTATGGCGGTGGTTATCGAGTCTGAATCCAAGCTTTTGTTCACAGTTCACTCCTTGTGCGTACAGGCTGGCGGCTGGTTGATCCCTGGGCCGCGAGCAACTGTTCGATGAAACGCGTCAGCTCTTTCTTGAACTCGGGTGTCAGGCTGGACACCTTGAGGATGAGCTCGGCCAGCTCGTCCTCGGGGCAATAGAGGTAGGCCATGGGGACCTGGAGGACCATGGCCAGCTGTTCGGAAGTCCGCATGTTGGGGGAGTGCCGTTCGCGTTCGTATTGGTTCATCCGTGCGCTGGCGGAAAACTCGTCCATTCCCACCAGCATGCCCAACTGTTTCTGCGAGTATCCCGCTCTGATTCTTGCGGCTTTTAGCCGGGTACCTAGCATCCATACAACTCCCGTCCCGTTGGCCCGCTCGCTCAAGGTTGGGCAAATCTGGACAAGATGGAAGCTCAGGAATCCTTAGTTTTCGCCGTGCCGGAGGCTCTGTCGTCCGGGGCGGCGCGCGGTTTCGACGCCGTGTACGAGGCTGCGGCGGGGATATGCGTCGATGTCGCCGAGATCGCGCATGCTCCGGTTTTCTCGCGGCGAGCCGGAGTATATGCGAATTGCATAAAGGCGGACGCCGTTTCGTCGCCTGGGGGCGGCGGGTCGTCGTCTCGCCAGAGGGGCGGGCATCGGCGCCGAGGCGGCGGAAAACGGCGATCGGGACGATACTCAGGAAAGGTGGGCGTTGCGGAACCAAGCCTCGCCTTCCAGGACTAATAGCCGGGTTTCACGCAGAGGTCATTCCCATGAGAACAACAACAAGCATCCGCCGTGTCGCTGCCGTCCTGGCAGCGCTGCACCTGCTCACCTTTGCCGAGGTTCCGCTCGCCCAGGCAGCGATGATCGGTACTGCGGAAGTCATGCAGCAACAACAGCACAACCTCGATCGCCAGCAACTGCTGAAGATGCTCGACGACCAGGGCGTCCAGAAGAAGCTGGAGGCCATGGGCGTGCCCCGCGACCAGGTGGCGAGTCGCATCAACAGCCTGACCAACGCCGAGCTGGCGCAGTTCAACCAGCAGCTGGACCAGGCGCCGGCGGGCGGCATCATCGGCATCATCGTGTTGTTCCTGGTGATCTTCATCATCACCGACATGCTTTGCGCCACGGATATCTTCAGCTTCATCAAATGCATCAATCGGTGAGGCGGCTGGCAGGGGCACTGCTGGTCTCCGCAATGCTCGGCGGCTGCGCGCAGCCGCCGAGACTGCCGCCGGAAAGCGCGGCGCTGCCCGCACGGGTGGAGCTGCGCGAAGTGCCGTTCTTCCCCCAGGAAGCCTACCAGTGCGGTCCCGCCGCGCTGGCCACGATGCTTGGCCAGCGCGGCCTGGCGTTGACGCCGGGGCAATTGAAGGACGAGGTGTTCATTCCCGGTCGCGAGGGTAGCCTGCAATTGGAGATGGTCGCCGCGGCGCGCCGCCACGGCATGCTGGTCTATCCGCTGCAAGGCGGACTGGAGAGCGTGCTCGAGGAGGTCGCGGCGGGCAACCCGGTGCTGGTGTTACAGAACCAGGCTTTCTCCTGGTGGCCGCGCTGGCACTTCGCGGTGGTGGTCGGTTTCGATCGGGAGCGCCGCGAACTGGTGCTGCGCTCGGGCATCACCCGGCGCTGGGTTACCGACTTCACCAGCTTCGAGTCGACCTGGAAGCGTTCGGGGCGCTGGGCGGTGCTGACCCTGCCGGGTGACCGCCTGCCGGCCACGGCAGCAGCGGTCCCGTGGCTCAAGGCCGCCAGTGACAGCGAGGAAACCGGCCACCCCAAGGTTGCCCGGCGCGCCTACGAAGAAGCCGTGCGACGCTGGCCTGAGGACGCCTTCGCCTGGTTTGCCCTGGGCAACAGTCGCTACGCCGCAGGCGATTCCGCCGCTGCCGAACAGGCCATGCTCACCAGCGTCGAGCGTCGCGTGGATTTCGCCGCGGGTTGGTTCAACCTGTCCCAGTTGCTGGCGGAACGCGGTTGCGCGGCGCCGGCGCGCCAGGCGCAGGCCTGCGCGCGGGCATTGCAGCCTGGGGAAGCCCGCTTCGCTGCGGCCTTGCCGCAGGCCGTCGCACCCGTGGCGCGGTGCGCCGAGCTGCCGGCCTGTCCCGTTGGCGCCCCGCCCCGCTGAGGCGGCCGAGCCGAAGGTTGTCGGAACCCCGTTCCAGCGAGACGGCTCTATACCTGGGAGGACCCCACTCAGGTGCAGAACATGGCCAACGACAAGCGGACTTCGCCCCCCACCCCCCGGCAACCGGCCAAGGGCGGTGCGGCGGGCAAGCGCCAGGGGCATGCGGCGGAGGGCGCGCGCAAGCCGCGTGCGCGCGGCGAGGAGCGGAAAGAGAAACCGGCCGACGGACGTTCGGCCACGGCGCTGACCGCCAACGAGCGGCGGGAGATCGACGACAAGCAGCCACCGCGCGCCGCTGTCCTGCACGAGGTGATTCGCGTCCAGGGCGAACACGAGTTGCAGCGCACGCTGGCGGCACTCTGGTGGTCGGCGGTGGCCGCGGGGCTGACCATCGGCCTCTCGTTGATGGGCATGGGCCTGTTCCGCGCTGCCTTGCCCGAGCAGGAGTGGGCGATCATCGTCAGCAGCTTCGGCTATCCCATGGGCTTCCTGGCAGTGATCCTCGCCCGCCAGCAACTGTTCACCGAAAACACCCTGACCGCCGTGTTGCCGGTGATGACCGAGCCGACCCTGGAAAAGGCCTGGCAACTGTTGCGTCTCTGGAGCGTGGTGCTGTTCGGCAATATCGTCGGTACGCTGCTGTTCGCCTGGGCGGTGCTGCATCTGCCGATATTCAATGAAGCGGCCGACGCGGCGTTCCTTGAGATCGGCCGCGAGGTGATGCACAACGACCTGGCGCAAATGTTCGCCAAGGGCATCGTTTCCGGCTGGATGATCGCCACCATGGTCTGGCTGATCCCGGCGGCGGAGGGCGCGAAGATCTGGATCATCGCGATGGTCACCTACCTGATGGCGCTGGGCAGCTTCACCCACATCGTGGTGGGCTCGGCGGAGGTAGGCTACCTGGCGTTCGCCGGGGAAATCGGCTGGACCGAGTTCCTGCTGAAGTTCGCCCTGCCTACCCTGGGCGGCAACATCGTCGGCGGTAGCCTGATCTTCGCCCTGATCAGTCATGCGCAGATCCGTAGCGAAGGTTGAGGAGCGGATGGAAAAAACGGCACCCCGGGGTGCCGTTCTGTCGACGCGGACTAGACCCCGAGCTTGTCGCGCAGGCTGTAGTACCAGGCGCCGATGGCGGTGAACGGTACGCGGAACAGCTTGCCGCCGGGGAAGGGGTAGTGCGGCAGGCCGGCGAAAGCGTCGAAGCGCTCGGCCTGGCCGCGCAGGGCTTCGGCCAGGACCTTGCCGGCGACGTGGGTGTAGGTCACGCCGTGGCCGCTGCAACCCTGGGAATAGTAGATGTTGTCGCCGATGCGGCCGACCTGGGGCAGGCGCGAGAGGGTCAGCAGGAAGTTGCCGGTCCAGGCGAAGTCGATCTTCACGTCCTTCAGTTGCGGGAAGGTCTTGAGCATCTTCGGCCGGATGATCGCCTCGATGTCCGCCGGATCGCGAGCGCCATAGATCACGCCGCCACCATAGATCAGGCGCTTGTCGCCGGAGAGGCGATAGTAGTCGAGCAGGTAATTGCAGTCTTCCACGCAGTAGTCCTGCGGCAGCAGGCTGTGGGCCAGTTCCTCGTTCAGCGGCTCGGTGGTGATCACCTGGGTGCCGCAGGGCATCGACTTGGCCGCCAGTTCCGGGACCAGGCCGTTGAGGTAGGCGTTACCGGCGACCACGATGAACTTCGCCTTCACCTTGCCTTGCGGGGTATGCACCACCGGGCTGGCGCCGCGCTCGATGCGGGTCGCCGGGCTCTGCTCGTAGATTCTGCCGCCGAGCGACTCCACCGCCGCCGCTTCGCCGAGGGCGAGGTTCAGCGGATGGATGTGGCCGCCGCTCATGTCAAGCATGCCACCTATATAGTTGTCGGTCGCCACCACCTCGCGGATGCGCTTGGCGTCCATGATCTCCAACTGGTTGTGGCCGTAGCGTTCCCACAACTGTTTCTGCGCGCGCAGGTGATCCATCTGCTTCTCGGTGAAGGCGGCGAACACCCCGCCGTCCTTCAGGTCGCATTGGATACCGTAGCGGGCCACGCGCTCGCGGATGATGCGCCCGCCTTCGAAGGCCATCTCGCCGAGCAACTGCGCTTCGCGCTTGCCGACGGTGCGCTCGATCACGTCGATGTCGCGGCTGTAGCTGTTGACGATCTGGCCGCCGTTGCGCCCGGAAGCGCCGAAGCCGACCTTGGCGGCTTCCAGTACGGTGACCTTGAAACCATTCTCCAACAGGAACAGGGCGGTGGAGAGGCCGGTATAGCCGGCACCGATCACGCAGACGTCGGTTTCGACCTCGCCCTGGAGTTCCGGGCGGGGCGGCGCGGGATTGGCCGACGCGGCGTAATAGGAGGAGGGGTAGGGGGTGTGCGGCATCTTGCACCTCTGTTTTTTATTTTTTACGGATGCCCGGATGCTACCCGAGTCGAAATCGGCCGGCTAGCCTCCGTGCAAAATTTTCAACGGACCCCCTGAAAATAAAAATTCCACTTTTTCAGAGAGTTAGCGAAAAAAAAGCTTGACGGTGTTTTTGGGGTCTGTAGAATGCGCGCCATCAGCAGGCACGTAGCTCAGTTGGTTAGAGCACCACCTTGACATGGTGGGGGTCGTTGGTTCGAATCCAATCGTGCCTACCAAACAAATCCCGCGCTGCTGGCGGGGCAAGAAAGGCGATCCGAAAGGGTCGCCTTTTTTCGTTTGCGCCCCGAAAAAGGCCGCTCGGCCCGTGCTCGCCTGGGCTCGCGCTTCATCGCATAGCCGCTATTGACAGCGGGGGCGGTCTTTTCCGACCCTAGCGCCTTCACGGATGATTCAGGCGACAAGGCTCATGACGTCCTCTTCCGGTTCGCGTATCGGCGGACTTCTTCACGCTTCCCTTTTTTCCCTGCTCGGACTCGGTCTCCTGCTCGCCGGCGGTTTCAAGACCGTCGATCGGTACCATTTCCTGCGTACTGCGCAGGAAGCCCAGGGGACGGTCAGCGCCTTGAATGCCGGCGGTTCGCATCCGCAGATCGATTTCACCAGCGTTTCCGGCGAGCGGATTTCCTATCCCCAGGGCGGCTTCATCTTCGGCTACCAGGTGGGCGAGTCGGTTCGCGTCCTCTACGAGGCTGGGCGGCCGGCGGCCAGCGCGATAGTCGACGATGCCGGCGCGCTCTGGGGAACCAGCGCTTTCCTCTGCGGCTTCGGCGCACTCTTCGGTATTGTCGGGTTCAGGGGATTGCTGGGCCTGCGTTCTTCCCAGCCGACCTCAAAAGGACATTGAAGTCATGTCGCAACTTCCCATTCCCTTGCCCCTCAACGAGAGTCGCTGGCGCTACGTGACGGCCAGTGGCGGAGGCATGACCGTGGCCTTCCTGGCGGGTAGCGGCGGCTCCATCACGTTGCTCTCGCCGGAGGGTGAGAACGTGTCCTTCCGCTATGGCGGGGTGGGCGGCGGGATCGGACTGGGCATGCGCCTGCCGCGCTTCGGCAAGGTCAACCTCAATGTCAAGGGCAAGAGCGTTGGCGGGGCCGGTGCGCTGGAGGCGTTGCCGAGCACCGGAACCGTCTTGGTCGCGGACGGCCTGGTGGGGCGCGACCTGTCCCGCGGCGACTTCACCGGGCCCTGCATGTACGTCGAACTCGGCGCGGGAGTCATCGCCGGCGGTTCGGGCACGGCGATTCTCTTCGGCCTCGATCCCAAGCTGCTGGCGGCGGTGGCGCTGGCGAGCGCCTCGCCATTGACCGCCGCGCTGGGCGCCAGCATGTCGCGGCAATTACTGCAATCGTTCCGTGGCGCCCTGTTGATGGCCGGGGTCAACGTCGGTGCACAGTTCGGCGGCGGCGCGGCGGCTTACCTGGGGGCGTTGTTCTGATGCAGGAGGGCGATCCGGGAGGATCGCCCTTTTTACCTTGCGCAGGCGTGCGGCGGCCAGGGCTCCGTTGAGTTCCATGGCCAGCGGGGCGGTGGCGGAAATCGTTACCGGCGCGGGGAACGGTCGTCGGAGATTCCGAACCGGCGTGGATCGGTTCTTTCCAAACAAGCCCATCCACTCGTTCGAGGTGTCGTGCTTGTGTCCAGGTTGATCATGCCCGGAGGGCCGTTGTCGCAAGAATCCGATGTCCGGATCTTCTGTTCACCCAAGGAGCGGCTGGACTTCTACCGGCGGGAAATCCACTACGAGACGGGCCAGCTATCCAGTCGGACCAACGCCTACCTGACGGCGCAGTCGTTCCTGGTCATCGCCTATGCCTCGTCGATGGCCAACCTGAACCCGGCCTGGGGCGAGCTGTTCACCCTGGTGGTGCCGGCGCTCCTGGCACTGCTCGGGATCGTCAATTCCCTGCATGCCTGGCCGGGCATCCAGGCATCCTCGGAGATCATCTGCCACTGGCAGTTCAAGCAGTCCTGCCTGTTGCACAGCGATCCGGAGATCGGCCTGGCCTACGATGATTCGCCATTGTTCAGCGAACGCGAGGTCAACCGCGGCAGCTTCGAGAAAACCTTGCTGTTCTCGCGACGCGTGCCGTTCCTGTTCGCCGGCTTCTGGTGTGCGCTGGGCGTGTTTTCGCTCTGGTTGCAACTGGCCGGTTAGCGCTGGTGGCCCATCGCTTCGGCAAGGCTTGGCGTTGGCGGAGGCTTGCCGGCTCGATAGGCGGGCGCCGTCGGATCCGGGAACGCCCGGCGTCAGGGCGCTGCCTGCTCGCAGAGATCGTTGCCGAGGAGGCGCGCGCCCAGGCCGCGAAGCAGGTAGGTCTCGACATGGCTGCCGTCCGGGCAGTCGACTCGGTAGCCGAGCGCCAGGCCGGCAGAGAGAAGAACGAACAGGAACAGGCCGATATGTTGCAGTTTGCTCATGGTGTTTTCTACGAAAGAGGCTTGAGGGCGCAGGCGCTGCGCCGGGCGATTCTAGTGCAATGAGGCAGGGGGAGGAGCCGATTTGCATGCCTAAGCGTTCTACATGGTCCAGGGCGCCCAGCGATTCGACAGTCGCCCTGCGCCGATCGACGGCGAGCCGGAGCGAATCCGGCTGCAACTGCGTCTGTACCTGGGTTGAGCCGTTGACGGGCGCTGTCGCTGCCTTTATAAGACCGCCTCACGCAGCCGGCAGGCAGTCGAAGATGAGCGACGAAGACGATATTCACGAACCCGAACACGATCACCTGCTGGATAACGATTACCTCGAGGACGAGCGTGACGAAGATACGTTCGGCGCGCTCGACGAGCCCGATGCCTGCGGAACCGGCAGGCGACGTTCCTGCGAATATTGCGACGCGGTCCAGGTGCCAGTCGATAGCGAGGGTTTCTCTATCTGCGCCGATTGCGCAGGGCTGGAGGACTAGCCCTGGTCAGACGCTGACCACCCGGTTGCGTCCGGCACGCTTGGCGTCGTACAGCGCGGCATCCGCCCGGGCGAGTGCCTGTTCCGGTTCTTCGCCGCTGCCGGCCAGGGTACAGCCGGCACTGATGGTCACCGGCACGGACGTGCCGGCACAGTCGATCGGGGTCGCTTCCATCAGTTCGCGGATGCGATTGGCGATCATGGTCAGTTCCGTGGTCTCGCGGACCCGGACCATCGCCACGAACTCCTCGCCGCCGAAACGCGCCAGGAGATCTTCCGGCCGCAGCGCCGCGCGCAGTCGCGAAGCCGCCTCGCGGAGGACGCTGTCGCCGGCCCGGTGCCCCAGGGTGTCGTTGATACGTTTGAAATGGTCGATATCGCTGTAGATGATGCCGATGCGCTGGTCGCTGGCCCGCGCCAACTCCAGTTCATGCTGGTGCAGCGCGTGGAAGCCGGCCCGGTTCCACAATTGGGTGAGGGGGTCGAGCAGTGACTTGCGCTGCTCCCGGTCGATCTCCTGGCGCAGGAAGCGGGTGTGCTCGGTGAGGCTGCGTAGCTGGAGATATCCTTCGGCCAGGATCGACAGTCGATTGAGCTGGCGTCCTTCCCGGAGATCCAGCAGCCGCGGGCTCGGGTCGATCAGGCAGAGTGTGCCGATGGCCTGGCCATTGCTGGCGTGCAGGGGCTCGCCGGCGTAGAAGCGGATGAAGGGCGGCCCGGTGACCAGCGGATTGTCGTGAAAACGCGGATCCCTGGAGGCGTCCGTCACCATCAGCGGTTCGCTGGCCAGGATGGCGTGGCCGCAGAAGGACAGGTCGCGCGGCGTCTGTTCGGCATCCAGGCCGATACGGGCCTTGAACCATTGGCGGTCGTGGTCGATCAGACTGATCAGCACGGTCTTCACCCCGAAGGTTTCCCGCGCCAGTTCCACCAGGGCGTCCAGGTAGTGTTCGGCGGGGGTGTCGACCAGCGCCATGTCGTCCAGGGCCTGCTGGCGCAGGGCTTCGTCGGGAGGGAGGGGGCAGGCGAGCATACTGGATCCTGATCACGGTGGAGACTTTCGGTATAGCTGCCGGACAGGCTGAAGGCCAGCCTGGCGTCCGCAGTCGGCGCAAGGGTGAAGAGGGCAAAAAAAATCCCGGCCGCGTGGAGCAGGCCGGGAAAGGATCCAGGGATGTACAGCGCCCACAGCTTATGTCGGCGGCGGTTTCGATGAAGCTGCCGGATCTGGTAGGCGCGATTTTCGCGTCGATGTGTGACCCGCTTCGCCGACTATCCTGGCAAGTGGGGTCGCGAACCAATAGGATTTGTGGGTTTTATTCAATCTGGGTGAATGCGTGCAGGAAATCTACTCTGAAGAACAGATGCGCAAGGCGCTGGGCCTTGCCGAAACGCGACCGAAAAAGGTCCGGACCGAGGCCAGCCAGCCGGTCCGCTACACCATCGTCGAACTGAGCGTGCGCAAGGGCGGGGCGGGATTGCCGCTGCGTTTCGAACATCGCTCGCGCTCCATCAGCAAGGTCACCGCGCAACTGGAAGCGGAGAAGGAAGCCAAGCGCCAGGGTTACCAGGTCTGGGCGCTGCTGGATATCCGTCAGATCTGAGCGAGGCGCCTGCGCGGGGCGCGGCATTGTCCTGGTCTCGGTCCGGCTGCTAAGGTGCGCAGCCCATCGATACAGGAGTCCGGAACATGGAACTGACGATCTTCCAGGTAGACGCATTCGCCGACAGTCCCTTCCAGGGCAATCCGGCGGCGGTCTGCCCCCTCGATGCCTGGCTGGACGACGAGCGTCTGCAGGCCATCGCGGAAGAGAACAATCTTTCGGAAACCGCCTTTGTCGTCGGCCGCGACGGCGACTATCGATTGCGCTGGTTCACGCCGCAGGTCGAGGTGGACCTGTGCGGTCATGCGACCCTGGCGACGGCCTGGGTACTGATCCACAAGCTCGACGACGCTTCCCCGGTACTGCGTTTCGCTACCCGTAGCGGTGAGCTGAGCGTGCGGCGCGAGGGCGACTCGCTGGCGATGGACTTCCCGGCCAAGCGTCCGGAGCCTTGCGCGACACCGGACGGACTGCTGGAGGCGCTGGGTATTGCCGAGGCGGAAGTGCTGAAGACCGACGATTACCTCGTGGTGGTCGACGACGAAAAGACGATCGCCGCCCTGGCGCCTGACTTCGCCCGGCTGAAGGGCTTGCCGTGCCGTGGGGTGGCGGTGACCGCGCGCAGCCAGCGCTTCGATTTCGTCTCGCGCTGGTTCGGGCCCAACGTCGGCGTCAACGAAGACCCGGTGACCGGTTCCGCGCATACCTCCCTGGCGCCGTACTGGGCGCAGCGCCTGGGCAAGACCCGGCTGAGCGCCGAGCAGGGCGGGGCGCGCAAGGGGCGCCTGGAATGCGACGTGCGCGGCGAGCGGGTGGTCATCTCCGGCAAGGCGGCGTTGTACATGAGCGGTACGCTCCATCTCTGATCCCGAAGCAGGAGTACGACGATGCCGGCACCGCAGGTAGGCGTGGGCGTCCTGATCTTGCGGGACGGCAAGGTGTTGCTGGGGCGCCGCAAGGGCAGTCATGGCGCTGGCTGCTGGTCGGCGCCCGGCGGCCATCTCGAGTTCGGCGAGGCGGTGGAGGACTGCGCCCTGCGCGAAGCCCTGGAAGAGACCGGCCTGGCGCTGAGCGAACTGCGCCACGGCCCGTTCAGCAATGACGTCTTCGAGGGGCGCCACTACCTCACCGCGTTCATCCTGGCCGGTTGCGCGGAGGATGCCGAGGCGCGCCTCATGGAGCCGGACAAGTGCGACGGCTGGGCCTGGTTCGATTGGGCCGATCTGCCGGAGCCGCTGTTCGCGCCCCTGGCGAGCCTGCGCCGGCGGGGCTATTCGCCCTTCGACCCGAAGCGCTGAGCGACAGGCAAAAAAAATCCCGACCGCGGGGGAGCTGGTCGGGAAATACCCTTGGGGTTCGCACACACCGTGAGCATAGGCCAGTCCGCAACGGCATCAAGAGGAGCCTGTTCGAACTGCTAGGCCCCTTTGGGGGCCGTTCCACTGTCGTCATCTCCGCTCGACGGCGAGCGAAGGGGTTGCCCGCTTGCGTTGCGGTATCCAGAACAGCATCAGCGGCAGCAGCGAGGCCCAGCCCAGCAGGACATCGCCGGCCAGGTGGATGTGTTCGCCGGGCATCAACAGTCCCTGCAGGAACATCAGGCCGAAGTGCGCGGCATTGGCTGCCACGGTGAAGTCGATGAACAGCCGGTGGCGGAAGGGCTGGCTGGCGGCGCGCCAGAGGAATGCGCCCCAGACCAGGTAGATCGTCGAGATCATCAGCTCATAGTGCTGTCCGCCGCCTTGCTGGTCGCCCCAGCGAACCAGGCGGAGCAGCAGGCGCCCGGCGTCGGAGTCGAGCAGCGACTGGTCGAGCCGCAGGAGCAGCGTGGCCAGGGCCAGGCCGAAGAACAGCAGGAAGCCGCCGGCCATCAGGCGAATGCTCAGGGTCAGCCAAGGCGTGGCGGAAACCGGGGAAGAGGAGGCAGTCATGCAGATCACCTGTAGGCCATGTCGATGGCGTTGCCTTCGGTCAGGTCGTCAAAATCCGCACGGCGGAAAGGGCGCTCTTCCCGGACGATGGTGCGCACCCGTTCGATGTATTCGCGCATGGCGCGGCGGGTATTGCCCTGGGAGGCGGCGGAGAGGAAACCGGCCTTTTCGCTGGCCATGCCCTCCGTCCAGTCGCGGGAAGCCGCCTGGTAGATCGAACGCTTGATCAGGCGCACCGCTTGCGGTGAGCGCCGGGACAGGCGTTGCGCCAGCGCGTCGGCGGCTTCCAGTAGCTCCTCCGCTGGCGCCAGCCCGTTGACCAGGCCCAGCGCAAGGGCCTGGCGCGGCTCCAGCAGTTGCCCTTCCAGGCACAGCTCCAGGGCCCTGGCTACGCCCAGGCTGCGCGCCAGCATCTGGGTGCCGCCGCCTCCCGGTATCAGGCCGATGAGTACTTCCGGCTGGCCGAGGAAGCGTTCCACCTGGTCGTCCTCGGCCATCAGGCGCAGGTCGCAGGCCAGCGCCAGCTCGCAGCCGCCACCCAGGGCCAGGCCGTTGATCGCGGCGATGAACACCTTGTCCATGCGGCGCATGTGCGCGGTGACCTCATGGAACAGGTTCATGTCGGCGACGCCTGCCAGCAGGGTGCGCCGCAGCAGCTTCCTCGCCCCAGGCAAGTGGCGCAGGAGGCTTTCGCTTTCCAGCAGCAGGCGTGTCAGCCAGGCCGGCATGGAAAAGGTGATGGGGGCGACGGCGCGCTCGATCTCGTCGACGTCGAAGTGGGTCAGGAAGACCCCGTCCGCCGCTCCGGAAAGGATGACGGCGCCGATGTCCTGGCGTTGCTCAAGGTCTTCCAGCAGGTCGGCCAGCTCCTGCATCACCGCCGTGGTGAGGAAGTTCGCCGGGGGATTGTCGAGCAGGACTTGCAGGACGCGTCCTCGTTGTTCTATGCGCAGGTGTCGCGGTGCTAGAGTCATTGCGGCTTCCTCATTGGATAACGAGCGTTATATAAAGATCATTATCCAATGTGACGACATCGTCTCCCCAACCAACGGATAGTCAGCATGCGCTACAAACCGGAACAGAAACAGGCCACCCGCGCCCTGTTGTTGAGCAAGGCCGCTCCGCTGGTGAAGCGCCAGGGCTTCGCCAGCACCGGCCTGGACACCTTGATGAAGGCGGCTGGTCTTACCACCGGAGCGTTCTACTCGCAATTCTCCAGCAAGGCGGAGTTGCTCGAAGCGATCCTGCAGCGCGAGCTGAGCGCCCAGCACGATGCCTTTCCGCTGGACAGCCTGGAGCAACTGGCCGGCGCCACCCGTCTCTACCTCAGTCGCGGTCATGCGCAGCATGCCGACATGGGCTGCCCGATTCCGGCGCTGGCCGCCGAGGTGGGCCGGGCAGGGCCCGAGGTGCGGGAAACCTTCGAACGCGCCCTGGAACAACGGCAACGGCGGCTGGCCGAACTGATGGGCGACGAGAACCGGGCCTGGGTGCTCACCTGCCTGTCGGTCGGCGCGGTGCTTCTCGCGCGTGCCCAGGCGAGCGAGGTGGCGCGCGACAAGGTCCTGGATGCGGCGCTGGAGCATGCGCTGGGCCTGCTTTCGGCGAGCGGAGCGGTTTCGCCGCAAGCGGACCGGGACTGATTGCACAACTGCAATGTTCGGCGTCTAGCGTCAGGCTTTCCCTCCGACAGGTAAGCCCATGAACGCCCATCATCTCGAACTCGCCAAGGCCCTGCTGGTGTTTGCCCTTGCCGTCGCCGGCCTGGTGGTCGGTCTCATGCCGATGGAGTTCTGAGCGACGCAGGTCCGGCTTCGCGCTTTTCCCTCGTCTTCGAGTGGTCTCTGGCGTTGCACCGGTTTAGGATGCGCGGGTATTTCGGAGCCGCTTCGCTTGGCGTCGCCCGCCGCTGCGCTCCGAAACCGAGCATTGCTCGAACCAGAACGAGATCGAAGGTGCATCGCCACGAGCGGCGCACGGCCTGATGATAGATGGAGGCAACATGAGCGCGGCTCAGCCAGGCATTCTCACCCCGATTCCGGTGGTGGGTCGCTACCTGTTTTTCAGCATTTCCCAACCCGAGCAGGTGGCCGCGACCTTGGCCAGCCTGGCCGCGGCCACCGATGGTTACCAGCTGGTGGTGGGTATCGGCCATTCGCTGATGCTCAGCCTCGGCAAGACCGTCGAGGGCATGAAGGACTATCCGGTGCTCGCCGCGCCCGGCATCGACCTGCCGTCCACGCCCTCCGCGCTGTGGTGCTGGCTGCGCGGCGAGGATCGCGGCGAGGTGACGCTGCGCTCGCACGCGCTGGAACGGTCGCTGGCGCCGGCCTTCCAGCGGACCGGCGCGGTGGATGCGTTCCTCTACGGCGAGGACCGCGACCTGTCCGGCTACAAGGACGGCACCGAGAACCCCAAGGGCGATGCGGCGCTCGAGGCCGCGCTGGTCTCCGGGCGCGGTGCGGGCCTGGATGGCGGCAGTTTCGTTGCTGTCCAGCAGTGGCTGCATGACTTCGACCGGATGCAGGCGATCCCCGGCGAGGAGATGGACAACATCATCGGCCGCCGCAAGTCCGACGATGAAGAACTGGAAGACGCGCCGGCCTACGCCCACGTTAAGCGCACCGAGCAGGAAAGCTTCGAGCCCGCCGCGTTCCTCCTGCGGCGCGGCGCGCCCTGGTCCGACGAGCACCGCGCGGGGCTGTTGTTCGCCGCCTTCGGCCGCTCGTTCGAGGCCTTCGAGGTCCAGTGGCTACGGATGATCGGCGTGGAAGATGGGGTGCTCGATGGCCTGTTCCGTTTCACCCGGCCGATCAGCGGCAGCTACTTCTGGTGTCCGCCCATGGCCGACGGCCGCCTCGACCTGTCCGCCCTCGGCCTCTGAGCCCGCCGCGGCAGCAGGCCAGGCCTGCTGCCGCGTCCTGCGCGGCGCTAGTGGGCGGTGGCCACGGCGGCCTCGTCGATCAGCGCCGCTACTTCCTTCGCTCGCGAGGCCAGTGACGCGTGGCTGGCATCGAGGGTGACGATCTTCCTCGGTGCGATCCGCGCGGCCATCCGCTCCTGGTTCTCCGGCGCAATCATGCGATCGGCGCTGGAAATCTGGTACCAGGAGGGCTTGCTCTTCCAGGCCGGGCTGCCGATGGCATCGCCAAAAGTGCTGGCCAGCGGAGCCTTCTGGGTGATGCTCATGACCAGCCCTTCGTCCGCAGCGAGATCCTGGCAGAAGCTTTCGTGGAACCTGTCCGCCTTCACCCAGAGATAGCCATCGCTGTCCGGCGCCAGGTTCGCTGCGGCCAGGGGCAAGTGCTCCTGGGTGATGCCACCGGGACTTTCGCCGCTGTCGGGGGCGAAGGCGGCGATATAGACCAGCCCGACCACATTCGGCTGGTTGCCGGCCTCGGTGATCACCGCGCCGCCATAGGAGTGTCCGACCAGCAGGACCGGCCCCTGTTGCTGCGCGATCATCTTGCGCGTCCGCTCGGCATCGTCCGCCAGCGAGGTCAACGGTAGTTCGACGGCATGCAGGTTGTCGTGGCCGAGGCGTTTCAGTTCGAGAATGACCTTGCTCCAGTGGGCGGCGCCGCCCCAGAAGCCGTGGACCAGGATGATCGCAGGCAGGTTGCTCATCGTGTTGCTCCCTTGTGGGTGAGGGTTGCTGGCATGAGGCATCGCCCGGCGAGCATACGAGGTCGCGATGGGCGGGCGATAGCGGGAGGCGAGGACGTTCGTCGAAAAGAACAACTCCTTGTTCCGGTAGGCGACGTGATATCGGCACGGCGGTATGTTGCAAGTCCGGACCCGACCGATCGGGTTGTCGCGACGGGCATGGAGGGGTGATCGGTCGGTCGGGTTCGCGTCTTTTCGGGGCACCCGAATCTGAAAAAATCTTGCTTCTCGCCATACCGGGGGAGCGGGGCGGGTAGATTTTCTTCCGAATCCTTCACTTTCTACCCGGTCATGGAAAAAGCTCTGAAATTGGCGTCATGCCTCTACGGCCTGCTGATCCTGCTCAGCCTGGCGATGGTCGCCTTCCTCAGCCAGTTTCCGTTTCTCCTCAGCTCGGGAGCGGAAAACCTCTCGATGTCGATCCTGCCGCTGCTGATCCCGCTGATGGTCGGGCTGGTCGTCTGCGAGGCGGTGCGGGCGGTGGTGCCGAAGAAGCGCTAGGCGCGGTGCCGGGATCAGCGGCCGAGAATGCGCTGGCGGCGCAGCCGGTACTGCTCGTAGGGAAGGCCCTGGCGGTTCAGCTCTTCCAGCTGGCGTTCGCTGGCGCTGCGGGAAAACGATTCCTCGACTATCGAGTCCGGCGTGACAGGCTGTGCGCAGGCGCTGACCAGCAGCACACCCAGGACCAGGACAATGCGTGGCATGCGATCTCCATGGACTACGGCAGAAGGGAAAAAAAGGCCATTACCAAGCGGGGGGAGGGTTGGTAATGGCCTGTACAAGGGACATTTGCCAGGCCTTGGGGATCTGGCGAAAAAGACGATATCAAGGGGGAATTTGATTAGCCAGCTAACAAAGTGGAATGAAGTTTTGCGGCAGGCGTAACAATTCTGTCCGAATCGTCATTCTTGCGTCACCGCCGGGACAGAGCGGTTTCGGCAGACTGCGGGGGAGTCGCCGAAGGAGATTCGTCGTGGACGATACGCTCAGGTTCGCCTCGCGCTTGTGCAAGTTCATCGTCGCCGCCAGCTTCCTGCTCGTGGCGGTCGCCAGCCTTTGCCTGTGGTGGACGGGCCAGGCCTACGAATACGCGGCGCTGGCGTTCTTTCCGTTCGCCGTACCCATGCTGCTGCTGATCATGGTCTGCGACCTGCTGGCAGCGCTGAATGGCAGGCGTCGCTGAGTGCCCGGGCCGCCTAGCGCTTTCAGCTAGGCGGATGTCGAACCCAGACAACCGGCACCCCGCGCGTGGCCCTATGGTGAGGCATTCATCCACTGCCTTCCTGGAGCGACCATGTCAGATTTCATCACCGTACTGCGCGATACCTGTCCCGTACCCGTGCTGGACGCCACCAAGTGGAAGCGGATCGACGGCGATCCGCATACCGTCAACCTCAACGCATACGCCTCGGCGGACGGCAGCAAGCTGATGGGCACCTGGATCTGCACGCCGGGCAAGTGGGAGGTGAACTACGAACGCTGGGAGTTCTGCCACTTCCTCGACGGCTACTGCATCATCACCCCGGAAGGCGAGCAGCCGGTGCACCTGAGGGCGGGCGACGTGTTCGTCATCGAGCCGGGCCTGCGTGGTACCTGGGAGGTAGTGGAGACGGTGCGCAAGTACTTCGTCTTCGCCTGACGGTATTGCCGCACGTCCGGGATGCCTGCCGGACGTCGCGCCTCAGTCCTGGTGGACGATGCGGCGGATGGTGCCGCCGCAGGACTGGTAGCAACTGCGGTACTCGTCCTGGCAGTCGTCGCCGAAATCGAAGTTGCGCTGCGGGTAGGGGCAGGACTTGCGCTTCTTCTTGTCGCTGTTCTGCATGCAGTAGTTGTAGGCCGTGCTCTGCGCCTGGTAGAGCGCCTCGTCCTGGCGCTGCTGCAGCTTGGCGAGGGTCTTGCACTGGCGCTTCTCGGCATTGCACTGGCTCACGCAGTGCAGGCCGGCATCGCTGGTCGGCGGAATGTAGGAGTAGCTGACGCTAGGGCCGCAACCGCCGAGCAGCAGGGCAAGACCGAGGAGGGGGAGCAGAAGGTGTTTCCGGAACGGCATTGTCGATATCGATAAGCAATGGCAAGCGAGAGCGAATGCTATCACTGGCTTTCCGAAGCTGTACGGCTCTACCCGATAAGGTTGAACTGGCGCACGAAACGCAAAAAAGAAAACCCCGGGACTGGCCCGGGGTTCTCGTCGCGCTCGCAGGTTCGATCAGAACACGCTGAACGGGTACTCGACGAAGGCACGGATTTCGTTGCCGTCGTCGTTGTACGAGCGGGCGTCGTTGGAGACACGCAGGAACGAGCTGCGCAGACGCAGGGTGAGGTCCTTGGCCGGACCGCTCTGCACCACGTATTGGACCTGGTTGAAGATCTCGCGCTCCTTGCCGTTGCTGGTCTCGGCGGTCTTGATGTTGTCGCCGCGCACGTAGGCTACGCGGTAGGTCAGGCCGGGCACGCCGTACTTGGCGAAGTCCAGGGCGTAGCTGACCTGCCAGGAACGCTCGTCCTCGGCGTTGAAGTCCGACCAGTAGGAGTTGGCCAGCCAGATGGTGGTGCCGCCGTCGCCGATGCCGCCGGCGTTCTGGTACCAGCCGTAGTTGTAGCCGGTGTCGCCGGTGTTGCGCTGGTGGGCGATCATGAAGGTGTGGGCGTCGATGGTGTAGGACGCCGCCAGGCTCCAGATCTTGTTGTCGCGGTTACCGTTGAAGTTCTGGTCGGCGAAGTCGCTGTCCAGCTTGGTGCGATAGCCGTTGAAGTCGAAGTTCAGCGACTGGTCGGCCTGCAGCGGGATGGTGTAGTTCAGGTTGATGTACTGCTTCTTCAGTACGTCCTCGACGTCGGAAGCGTACAACGAGGCGTTGAAGTGATCGGTGAAGGCGTACTTGCCGCCGAACACGTTGATGCTCTTCAGGCCGCCGCTGTCGCGCCCTTCGGCGCTCTTGCGGGATTCCGCGGTGAAGCGACCGGCGTTCAGCTCCAGGCCCTCGATCTCCTTGGAGGTGATCAGGGTGCCGCTGTAGCTTTCCGGGAGCAGGCGCGAGTTGTCGTAGCTGAGCACCGGCAGGCTGGGCATCTGGTCGCCGTACTTGAGCACGGTGTTGGAGATGCGGAACTTCACCGCCGCGCCGCCCTTGGACAGATCGTCCGCCGCGGAGCCGCTGTCGCCCTGCTTGAAGAAATCGATACCGGCGGCGCCGCTACGACCCTTGCCGCCGTCCAGGCGTACCGCGTACAGGCCGAACGCGTCGACACCGACGCCCACCGTCCCCTGGGTGAAGCCGGAGGTGAAGGTGGCAGTGGCGGCCTGGCCCCATTCGGCCTTGTCCTGCCGGCCATGTTTGTAGTCACGGCTGATGTAGCCATTGCGGAAGAACAGATCGAGGTGGCTGTCCTCGACAAACCCCTTTGCTGCTTCTTGGTCATTGGCCATCGCCTGGCTTGCAGTCGCGATGCCCAGTGCCAGCAGGCAAATCCTTTTCTTCAACATCTTATTGTTCCTGGTTGTTGGCTTGATGTGCGCTGAAATTGAAGGAAGCGCAAGGTTCGAAGTGCACGGGAGTCATTTGTCCCATTTACCGTGCGTGGCGGTTCTGGTTTCTTGTTTCTCCCGTTGGCGGCGCAACAATACCAGAACATTGTTCGATCCAAGAAAGCTTCGAGTCATTTGCTAATAACCAAAGTGCAAGGAGAGCCCCTTCCATAGGCTCTGAATCGGGCGTTGCCGGATCGCTTCGTCATGCGCCTGCAATATCAACCTTATCGATAAGTACCATGCCGCGAAGTCGCTGCAGTTCTCGCTTTGGGCGGTGATACCGTCGAATCGTGAACGGATCGACAAAGAGGGACGTGACATGAAGATTCTTATCGCTGTATTCGCCGCCCTGGCCCTGTCCGCCTGTGCCTCGCCTCCCGCTTCGAACGCCCCGGCGCTGGCCGCCAGCACCAGCAAGGCTCCCTACGATTACGCGATGTGCGTCTTGCCCAAGTGGCAACGCCAGGCGCCGGGCGTGGCGCTGGTGGAGGAAGGCCGCGGCTATCGCCTGGCGGACGCCGGTCAGTGGCTGGAGGTGCAGCCGGCGAGGGGTGGCAGCCTGGTGCGAATCCATGACCAGCAGCCCTGGGTCACCCGCGGGGCCTTCATCGATGCGGCCAGGACCTGTTCCTGAGCCGCGAGGAAGAGGGAAGAGCTCCGGCCCCCCTAGCATGAAGTGTCCGGAGCTCTACGGCCGCAAACGGAGGATGGCCGCAGAACGATCATCTGCCTATGGCTGGCGCTGCGCTTGATCGAGATCAAGTACTGGAGGCCGGGGAGCCGGCTTGTGCGGCGATTCGCGTGACGGGTCTCGTTTTTTCTGTGAAGTGCATTGCATAACGCTTCAATCGGGACGGGTGGCCAGCATGCCAACCAGTTCCTGGGCGGCCTTGCGCAATGGCTGGTTTTTCAGCCAGATAGCGTGGACAGGCAGTTTCAGCTCGTTCTTGGTATTCCTGAAGTCCAGGCGTACCAGCCTTCCCGTTGCCAGCAGCGGCGCGACCCGGGACAACGGGAAATTGCCCCAGCCGATCCCCGCCTCGACCATTTCCAGCGCCGTGCCCAGGCTGTCGGTGCGCCAGCAGGCGCCGGCAATCAGCGGACGGGTGTCGGCCAACGGCAGGTCGCAACTGGCCACCAGGATCTGCCGCACGTTCACCAGCTCTTCCAGGTACAGCGCCTGCCCCGGCTTCTGCAGGGCGGGATGGCGCGGCGAGATGGTCGCGACCAGCGATTCCGCGCCGACATACTGGAAGCGCTCCTGCGGGTTCACGCTGATGCCGGCGAATCCGAAGCACAGGCTGATGCGGCCCCCATGGAGCAGGGCGAGGGCATCGTCCTGCGCCGCGCTGAGCACCTCGACATCGAGCAGCGGGTAGCGCTCGGAAAGGGTGCGGAGGGCGCCGAACAGCCGCCCGCTGTCGATGTCCGCAACCACGCCGAGCGACAGGCGGCTTTCCAATCCCTGGGAGAGTTCCAGCGCATGCACCTGCAACTGGGCGAGCTGCTCGGCGATCATCCGCGCTTGCGGTGCCAGGGCCCTGGCCAGCGCCGTAGGACGGGCTTCGCGGTGGGTTCGCTCGAAAAGGGCGAAACCCAGTTCCGCCTCCAGGTTGGCGATGCCCATGCTCACCGCCGAAGGCACTCGACCCAAGGCACGGGCGGCGCCGGAAAAGGAGCCGCGGTCGAGGACGGCGAGGAACAGCTCGATGGTATCGCTGGAAAAGTTCATGGCAATTCTCCTATCAGCAGATCTGAAAGCTGCTGACTTTTTCTGTCAAGAAAATTGATCCAACCTTGCCCGCCTTTCCGCTATCACGCCCAAGAGGTCCACGTGCAAGGCATCAAGCGCAAATTGGTCTACGTGACCGCCTACGAATTGATCGGGATGAGTATCTCGACCCTGGGGCTGGCCCTGCTCGCCGGTTCCACGCCCACTACCACCGGCCCCCTGGCGGTGGTGATCACCACCGTCGCGGTGACCTGGAACTTCATCTACAACTGCCTGTTCGAGTTCTGGGAGCGGCGCCAGGCCGTGCGCGGACGCAGCATTGCGCGGCGGGTGGCGCACGCCATCGGCTTCCAGTTGACCCTGGTGGTCTACCTGATCCCGCTGATCGCCTGGTGGATGGGGATTTCCCTGCTGGAGGCGTTCTGGCTGGACCTGGCGCTGATCGTCCTGATCCCGTGCTACACCTTCCTCTTCAACTGGGCCTTCGATCGCCTGTTCGGCCTCCCGACTTCCGCGTTGCCGGCCGGCGAGGCGGCCTCCGTCTGAGGATTTTTTTTCTTCAGCGCCATTCGCGCTCGCCTTGGCCGGGGCAAATCGCCTACCTTAGACGGACGTGCGCTGTGGTGCCGGTTCAGGGAGGAAGTACGACCGCAAGCCATGAAGGTCTGCCCCGGCGAGGATGGGGTGCGGCATTTCGATGAACGGATTGGGGTCACTATGCGGATTTTGGGGATGCTACTGGGGACCGTCTTGCTGGCGGGTTGTTCGACATCGACGCCCTCGCTCGACGAGACGGACCAGGTACCGAAGGAGCGTTTGTACAACTACCAGTTCCGTGACGACGGCGACGCCTTCCTGGTGGTTTCCCGGGACCGCGAGTTTCTCGGCAGCGTCTGCAATACCCGCTTGATCATCGATAGCCGCCTGGCCGCCGAGATCCAGGCCGGCGAGAGCGCGCGTTTCCGTCTTCCGGCGGGGCTGCGGGTGGTATCCGTGCAGGGCGATGGGATCTGCCGCGGCGAGGCGCCCAAGCAGGTGGTGCATGTGCAGAACGGGCAGACCACGCATTACCGGATCACCGTGGACTCCGGCCTGAACATCGGCCTGGTGCCGGGCTGACGCCGGCGCAACGAAAAAAGCCGCCCGTGGGCGGCTTTTTCATGCGCGGCGTTTATTCGCTGACCGCTTTCTCGACCTTTTCGGACGCCGACCAGATCCGATAGCGGACCTCCACGTCCTTCGGCGCATAGACCACGATCGGCAGCTTGCTGTTGTAGCGCAGCAGGAAGCCTTCGCCGACCACCGGGATGAAACGCTGCTCCTTCTTCTGGCCGGGGCAGGCCATCATCGTGCTCATCGGCCCGCTGACCTTGTCCAGGCGGTAGTAGGAGTAGCCCCAGCCTTCCAGGGTGTGTTCTTCCAGCTCGCCGCCCAGGCGCTGCTGGTTGCAGTCGGCCTCGAGGGTCTTGCCGGCGATGATCTCGACCTTGAATGCGTCTTCCGCGTCCTGTTTCGGCAGGTGGATGACCTGGCGGGTGAAGCCGGCATCTGCCTTCGGGTAGGGAACCTTTTCATCCAGTTTGGCGGCCATGGCGGTGCTGGAAAGAGCGGCAACGCCGGCGGCGATCAGTAGTGCTTTCATGTCCTTGAGGTTCTCCTTACGTGGTAACGCGAGCAGGGTAAGACACCGAGGCACGGGTGAAAAGTTCAGTGGGGGACGTAACGGAATGTTCCATGTCCTGGGCCAGCCGGTCGGGGCACGGCCGAATCGCGGGCAAAAAAAAGACCATCTGCGGGGGAGGGCGATGGTCTTCAAAGGAGCGTCGGGGACTTGGGGTTCTCCCGACGCCGCTACGATCTCACGCCGCTCCGCTGGGGAAAAATGCTTTGGACTGATAGTGGCTATCGATGCCGGTGACTTGAAATTCCCCGCCAACTCATAGCAAGTTCCGCACGATAGAGCCGTCAGCGCATCAGTTTGCGTTTTTTCAGCGGGTCAGTTGCAAGGCCAGTTCATCGACCTGTTCGGCCCAGTCGGAGTCCTCGGCCAGGGCCTCGCGCAGGAAGCTGGCCTGGGCAGGGTTCCAGAATGGCGCATCGGGCAGCGCCGTGCCCTCCTCGAGGTGGTGCCGGGCGAGAAAGGCGACGATGTCGTCCCGCCCAGCGGGGAGCCCCAACTGGCGGAACAGGTTGGAAAAGGTGTGCGGGCTGGTGTCCATGACGGTTCCTCCTGGATTCGCTGTTTTTCCACTATAGCCGGCGGGACGGCAGGGCCGCCGTGGGAGCCGGGGGTGGGTAATTTTGTCGCAGATGAAAAAGACTGTTGTGCGCGGCGTGCTTCATGGCGAAGGGGCGGGCGCTTATTATTAGCAAGCTAATGATAACCGGAGTCAGCCTATGTCCAGAATCGAAGTCGCCGTGCTGGTGGGGACGTCCGTTCCCGAATCGCTGCGCAGCAAGGGATTGCTGGCCTGTTGGATCCTGATGGTGGACGGCGCCATGTGGGCCGGCCCCTTCACCAGCCGTGACGAGGCGGAAGCCTTGAAGGGAACCTGGGAACTGAGTTGGCCGCTGGAGGCGGCGATCTCCGCCTGAGCCAAGGCCCTTGCCTTGCCGAAAAGCCCGCCGAGCGCGGGCTTTCTGTTGCCTGCGGAAACGCCCTAGCGGCGGCCCACCAGCAGGCCGAGGAGGAAGCCGGCGCCGGCCGATACGGCGATGGTCTGCCAGGGATGGTCCTCGACGTATTCCTCGGTCGCTTCGGCGGCCGCCTGGCTGCGTTGCACCACGCCGCGGCGGGTGCGCTCGATGGCGTCGCGACCACGATGCAGCACGGAATTGATCTGTTCACGCAGGTTCGCGCCCTCCTTGCCGGCCAGGCTGCCGGTGCCGCTCATCAACTGGTCCACCTCGGCGATCAGGTCCTGCAGTTCGGCCATGGCCTGGTCCTGGATAGCCTGCTTGGCGCGAGCGGAGCGGGTTTTCAGAGTCATGTCGGTCTCCTTGACGAGGATGGTTACCTAGGTATGGAGTCGCCCGCTTCGCTGAAAGTTGCACGGCATGGCCTGCGTCGGGGGCTTCCGTAGCATGCGGGAGAGCCGTTTCAGGATGCCCCGGCCTCGCCGCGCAGGTAGCGGTCGAGGTCGATCGCTTCGCCGCTCTTGAGTTTCAGGCGTCGGCGCAGGTCGTCGAACATAGCGTCGTACTCGCGGCGCTGGCGCACGATCGGTCCCTGCCGCAAGCGCAGGCCGTGGCGCCGGGCCAGGCGACTGGCACGGCTGGCGAAATGCACGGCGGCGTCGCGCGGCAGTTCGAAGCTTTCGCTGAAAGGCTGGCCGTCGATCCGGCCTTCCATGTCGAAGTGTACGGCCACCGGGCGGGCCTCGGCCTCCAGGACCCGGTAGCGCAGGTGGATATCGAATGCCTGGCGGTCGACTTCGCTGGCCGAGGCGAGATGCAGATGGCCGGGAATGAACATGGCCTGCCTCCTTTTCGGATAACCGGGGAAATGCCCTTGCCTGCCAGGGTATGCTTCGCCGGCCTCGGGACGGCTGTCCCAGGTCAGTTTTTTTCGGATTGGAGTGGGGATGCGAATGGCGCTGGGAGCGTTCGGTGTTGACTGACTGGGCCGCGTACGCCGGGCTGTTCCTCTCGGCGTTCGGTTCGGCGACCCTGCTGCCGTTGCAGTCGGAAACCGTGCTGGCCGCCTTGCTGCTGCGCGGCGGCCAGTCGGTCGCGTGGCTGCTGGCGCTGGCCATCGTCGGCAATGTGCTGGGTTCCTGGGTCAACTGGTGGCTGGGTCGCTACCTCGAGCATTTCCGCGGTCGCCGCTGGTTTCCCGTGGGCGAGGTGCAGTTGCTCAGGGCGCAGCGACACTATCGCCGCTACGGCCGCTGGACCCTGCTGCTCAGTTGGGTGCCGGTCATCGGCGATCCGCTGACGCTGGTGGCCGGCATCATGCGTGAGCCCTGCTGGAGTTTCCTGCTGATCGTCGGCCTGGCCAAGACGCTCCGCTACCTGGCCCTGGCTGCGCTGGTGCTGGGCTGGGCCGGCTGAGCGCTTCGTCGGCGAGCGTAGAACTATTTTTCGCGGGGCAATGTCCATTGCTGCGAGGTGTAACTGCCGCCTCATCGCCCCCGGGGCCTTTAGTTGCCGCTGTGGTCCCGGGGGCTTCTCTTTTCCTGCCTGTTTCCGGCGATGCGAGGTGCGCAATGTCGAGGGTGGTTGCGGGATCGCTGGTCTGCCTGCTGCTCGGTTCGGCGCCGGCCTGGGCTTCCACGGCCGAGGCGTGGCAGGCGCACGACGCCATGGTGCGTGCCGCCTGCCTGAAAGCCAGCGGCTTGCGCCAGGTACGCGCGGTGGGGCAGGTACTGCCCTTCGACGATGAGGTGGGCTATTCGGCGCTGCTCCTGCAGGGCCGCTATCCGCAGCCGCACATGCAGGGCCGCCAGGGCCGCGAGCTGTGTCTGTACCGGCGCGCCACCGGCAAGGCCAGCGTCAGCGAGGCCGACGCCCTGCTCAAGCCTTGAGTTCGGGGTCGTCGTTGTCCGGAAGTTCGCGTTCGCCAGGGTCCTTGCCGTCTTCCGAATGGTGTTCGATCACCGCGTTCAGCTCGGCGCCGAACAGCACCACTGCCGCCGACAGGTAGAAGTACAGCAGGAGGATGATGATCGCCCCGATGCTGCCGTACATGGCGTTGTAGTTGGCGAAGTTCTTCACGTAGAAGCCGTAGGCGAGGGACGCGGCGATCCAGGCGATCACCGAGAGCACCGAGCCTGGAGTGATGAAGCGGAAACGCTGCTCGACATCCGGCACCAGGTAGTAGAACAGCGCCACCGCGAGCATCAGCAGGAACACCGCAAGAGGCCAGCGCAGCCAGGTCCAGAGCGTCACCAGGTACTGTTCCAGGCCGACCAGGCCGGCGATCCAGGCGATCACCTGCGGCCCGGTGACCATCAGGCCGGCCGCCACCAGCAACAACAGGGCGATGCCGAGGGTGTAGAGGATCGACAGGGAGAAGCGCTTCCATACCGGGCGGCTCTCCTTCACGTCGTAGGCCGCGTTGAGCGCGATCATCATCGAGCGGATGCCCGCCGAGGAGGTCCACAGCGCCACCGCGATACCGATGGACAGCAGGCCGCCTTTCTGCTGCTGCAACTGGTCGATCACCGGGTTGACCTGATCCATCGCCTCGGGCGGCAGCAGCAACGCCGCCTGCTCGCGCAGCCAGGCGAAGAACTCCGGCAGGTGCAGGTAGCCTACGAGGGTGATCAGCACCAGCAGGAACGGAAACAGCGAGAACAGCATCTGGTAGGCGAGGGCCGAGGCGTAGGTCGGCATGTCGTCCTCGAGGAACTCGTTCACGGTGCGCTTGACCAGGCCGAACAGGCCTATTTCCCGATAAGCCGTACGGAACATTCCATCTCCTTGCTGTGTGCGTGCCGATGACGATCGACCACCGATGGCCGCTTGCCGCCAGGCGTTTTCCGTTGAGTGAAATTCGTCGCGTCCTTTCTGGGACGCCACGGCGGGCGAATTGGTTCGTCGACGGCGTCATCATTCGGTCGCATCCGTTAGCCAGACTGCGCCTGCCCGCCGCGCGGCGGGCCTCCGTCCAACTTCTCAGAAATGGAGCGCACCATGTCTGTCGACCTGAAGAAAATCGCCGCTGCCTTTCCCGAGTTCCAGTTGTCCAGCAAGAGCCGCCACGACGGCGCGCTGTTGTTGCAGTTGCAGGCCGCCGACGGCCGCTACGTGGCTCGCACCATACCCTCGCCGCAGCTCAGCGCGCCGCCGGAGACCGAATGGCTGATCCGCAGTATCCGCCGGGAACTGGCCGTGCCGGGCATGGAAATGGCGATGGCGGCACGTTGAGTTTTTTCGCCGCGGGAACCGATGATGCGATAATTCCGCCTTTCCACACAGCTGACGGGAAGGCAATGAAGCGCGAGAAGGTTCGGGACAGGCAGGCGGCAGGGAAGATCTCGGCGACCCACATCATCGCCAATCCCACCCTGGCCAGGG
Organism: Pseudomonas sp. P20; assembly: GCF_016463925.1. Taxonomy (NCBI): domain Bacteria; kingdom Pseudomonadati; phylum Pseudomonadota; class Gammaproteobacteria; order Pseudomonadales; family Pseudomonadaceae; genus Pseudomonas; species Pseudomonas sp. P20. Next base: position 366,768 of record NZ_JAEMVM010000002.1, read on the forward strand.
AATGGATCGTGTTCTTCAAGAAGGACGGCGGGCGCAGCTATTTCCTGGTCGACGAGAGCGACGAGGTGATGTCGTTCCGCCGGCTCGACGACGCGGTCAAGGAGCTGCGCGGGCTGGGCATCAAGTTCGCGGAGATTCATCTCTAGGAGCGGCGTCGCGCGGTCGCCACTGGCCAGCCTTGCGCGCCCGCGCTTCTTCCTCGGCGAACCGGTACTGGCCGCGCGCCTCGGCCGTCTGGCCGCTGTCCGGCGCGTCGCGCCAACTGGCCAGGCCAATGGTCAGCAGGGCCAGCCCGGCATCCAGGGTATGTCCGCAGGTGGGGCAGTCGGCCGGGGTCACCCAGGCCGCCCCGAGGATGCGGAAGCGCGCGTCGCGGCCTTGCTCGCGGATGGTCGCCGATTTGCCGAGCAGCATGTCTTCCAGGGCTTCCCGGGCGCGCCGACGCCAGGGCTCGGCGGCCGGTAGCTCGACGGCGTCGAGCTGGATGCGCAGCGCCTTGTTCGCGCCGGGCAGGCGGCAGCCCAGGCTGGCGTCGTCGTGTATCGCCACCACCGTGCAGTCGAAGCGGCGCTCCCCGGCGTCGGCGGCGAACGCCAGGGCGGCGCAGAGCGGCAGCAGGGCGAGGGTGCGGAAGATCATGGGCTACTCCGGCGGAGGTCAGCGTCGACGCGAGGATAGGTTGCTGCAGGTCGCCAGGTCCACCGGGCCGACATAGGGATTACCCCAGCCCATCACGCAGCCGACCATGTGGTTGCGCTGGCGCTCCCAGGTCTGTGGCGGGTACTGCTTGTGCCAGGCGTTGTAGAGCTGGCGATCCTGCTTCGACAGGCGCAGGCCGTAGCGGTCGCTCATGTAGAAGTAGGTGCGGGCGATCATCCCGCGAATCTGCGGGCGTGGCATCGCCTTGCGCGCCTTGAAGTCCACCACCATCGGGCAGGCACCGTATTGCTGGGGTTTCTGCGGCAGCCAGCCGAAGCCGAAGTTGCTGCGGTCGCCGTTGACCTCGCCGATGCTCGGCACCAGGTTGTGCAGGTCGGCCTCGGCGCGCTGGTAGGTGCTGTCGTGCCTCGCGCAGTTGCTCCGCCCGCCGTTCTGCCAGCAGCGTCGCTGGTGACCGATCACCCAGGCCGGGACGATGTGTTCCCACTCGATGCGCCGCGCGCGGTTGGCGTTCTTCCTCGGCTGGTAGCCGCAACTGGCGAGGTCGACACGATTTCCCGAGTAGCGACAGCCGCAGTAGAACTCCACGGATTGCCGGGCGTAGAGCTTCCAGCCGATTTTCTTCGCTTCGGAGAACGTGCGCGGGGCGTTGGCCTGGCCGGCGCTGGCGAGGAGGAGGGCGAAAAGGCCTACAAACAAACGGGAAAGCATGCGGCAACTTCCAAAAAAATCCGCATGTTACTGATTTTGCAGGAGATGCCAATCGTGGCCAGTCCATGGCCAGGCGAGGGGCGGACCTTCCCGTTTGCGCCGCGTCCATGCGATGGTTAGTATACGTTCCGTATATGTTTTGTAGTCGAGGTGTAGTGTGGGCCTGGTGAAGATTTCCGAGCAATTGCACGAAGAGGCGCGCATCGCCTGCAAGGCCATGTCGCGCTCGATCAATGCCCAGGCCGAGCACTGGATGCGCATCGGCATGCTGATCGAAGCCAATCCCGGCCTGACCTATGCGCAGGTGCTACGCCAATTGATGGACGAAGCGCGCGAAAGCGACCGCCGCGAGCAGGACGCGGCGAGGATCTCGGGATGATCAAGAGCGCGGAGGAAATCCAGCGCATGAGCGTGGCCGGCGCGCTCACCGCGAAAGTCCTCGAAGCCCTCGACGAGGTGGTGCGGCCAGGCATCAGCACGGCAGAGATCGACCGCTTCTGCGAGCGCTACATCGTCGACACCCTCGCGGCGATTCCCGGCAGCAAGGGGCAGTACGGCTATCCGTTCACGGTGAACACCTCGGTCAACGAGGTGGTCTGCCATGGCTGGCCGTCGGCGCAGCAGATCCTCCGCGACGGCGATATCGTCAACGTCGACGTCACGGTGATCAAGGACGGCTATTTCGGCGACAGCAGCAAGATGTACCGGGTCGGCGCCATCGACCGCCAGGCGCAGAAGCTGCTCGACGTCACCCGCGAATGCCTGTACCGGGCGATCCGCGTGGTGCGCCCGGACGCCACCCTCGGCGATATCGGGCATGCCATCCAGAGTCACGCCGAAGCCAACGGTTATTCGGTGGTCCGCGAATACTGCGGGCACGGCATCGGCCGCAAGATGCACGAGGCGCCGCAGGTCCTGCACTTCGGTCGCGCTGGCGCGGGTGCGCGGCTGAAGGCCGGGATGACCTTCACCATCGAACCGATGATCAACCAGGGCGGCCACGCGGTGAGGCTGCACAAGGACGGCTGGACCGTGACCACCCGCGACCGCCGCCTGTCGGCCCAGTACGAGCACACCGTGCTGGTCACCGAGCGGGGTTGCCGGGTCCTGACCCTGCGCGAAGAGGAGCGCGAGGCGCTGGCCGACCTGGCTGGCTGATCGACGCCCGGCCTGGTTACACTGCGACGACTTTTCCGAAGGGAGGCTGGCGGGTGTCCGGCAGGCGTTTTGGCGAGTTCGAACTGCGCGCCACCTGGTTGCGCGAGGACAGTGGCTATCTGGCCGAGATCGAGATAACCAGCATCGACGACGGACGCACCGAATGGCTGGTGCTGCCGGGCCAGCCGCCGTGCGAGAGTCCGGCGGCCGCGCTGTCGCTGGCGGAAGCGGCGCTGTACCGGGTGCGCGGCTTCGATGCGCGGGGCCGGCCGCTGTTTTCCGACTGAGCCTGCTGGCAAATCGCATGATGCATTTCGCACGATCTTGCAGTTTGCACGGACCGCTTCGCTGAGTATTTTCACAAGTTATTGATTTTGAATGGTTTTAATTTTCCATGTGGCTGGCATGAAAGCTGCCACCTTTCCCCGTGTTGCGGCTGCGCTGAAGTTCGCGGTCGGTTTTCATGCAAGAGGGGATAAACGATCATGGAAAAGTCCATCAAGATGCTGTTCGATGCCTTCCAGGCCACCTTTGCCGTATCCACCCAGATGCGTCCGGACGGCGGCGCCCTCCTGACCCTGCGCAACGGCGAAGAGATCGTGACCCGTCGCGTGGTGTCCGCCGCCCAGTTGGCCGACGAGAAGCGCATGTACTGGTTCATCAACGCCGTGCGCCGTGACCTGGCCCTGGAGGCGGGGAGCCTGCCGGTGGATGTGGTCGGCACCCTGCGTCGTCTGCAGGAGCGCGGCCTGCCGAGCTACATGGCGGGCTGAACGGTTCGTCCGGAATCCTGGCGGAGACCTCCGGCAGGGTGGGCGAGAGTGCTAGAGTGAAGCTTCGAGGGGGCTGGGCGAGGATCGACCGGCCCCCGCTCGTGTCGGAAGGGAAGGCCAGGGCTGGCCTGCCCGTTCGGCGCTTCGGCAGGCTGGCGCAGAACGATGCAAGGTCGTTCGGGTCAGTATCAGGGATGAAATGACTGACAGGAGTCGGGATGCTGCGTTACGTCGTGGGTTTTCTCGCGTTCACCGTGCTGGCGGCCTATCTGTTGCTGGGGGTTTCCCAGCACGCCTTCCTGCCGTGACCGGTCGGCATGGCGGCTTCAGCTGCGCTGCGGAAGAGGCTGTGGCGGCCGTGCGGGATGCCGGTTTTCGGCTTGCCGTGCCTTGCGTTGCAGGCGTGCGCGCCGACGCGGCACGCGCAGGAAGGCCCACAGGGTGACGCCGGCGAGGCCCAGCCAGGCGACGATCAGCAATGTGACGAAGGATTCGGGAGTCATGGTTCGTCCTCCTCTTACCCAAGGATAGACCCTGCGGGAAGGGGAATTACTGCAATCGGTCTTCGACCATGGTCTGAAACGCGGTCATTCGGGGCCGGCACCGACCAGGGCCAGGCAGCCGGTCAGGCTGGTCAGCAGGGGCAGGGCGAGCAGGAAAGCCAGCCAGATGGCTTCCATGCGCAACAGCGTGGCGCCGAGGAACAGCGCGACCAGGAGGATGGTCATGAGCAGGGCGGTCCAGCCGAAGTACATGGCGAAGTTGTCGATGCCCAGGCCGATGCCCCAGCCCAGCAGCAGGGCCCATACCCCGGCCAGTGCCAGGCCGAGGGCCAGCATGCTCGCCAGGGTCCGGGCGGACGGGGCATGCAGCGGGTGGTTGCGGAATAGCTCGTAGAAGATCGGCGTATTCATCGGCGTCACCTCCGCAGGGGAACTTACAGCCTAGTCCAGCGGGCGAGACGGCCCTAGACCTATTTGTCATTACGGGGCGTGACCTCAGGCCGTTAACATCCATCTTTTCCAGGCGATGCCGTGCATCGGGCTGTGGGCCCGCTCACCGTTCGTCGCGCTGAGTCGAAAAAGAAACCGAAAGGGTTGCGTGCATGAGTGGCGAACTCGCCTCGTTCGAGGTGGATGGGTATCAACTGGTCTATCAGGACCTGGGCGAGGGCACGCCGGTGCTACTGGTCCACGGTTCGCTGTGCGACTACCGCTACTGGCAATGGCAGTTGCGCAGCCTCGGCGAGCGCCACCGGCTGATCGTGCCGAGCCTGCGTCACTACTACCCCGAGCGCTGGGACGGGCAGGGCGCGGACTTCACCAGCGCCCGCCACGTCGCCGACCTGCTGGCGCTGGTCGAGCGGCTCGGCGAGCCGGTACACCTGCTCGGCCATTCCCGTGGCGGCAACCTGGCGTTGCGCCTGGCGCTGGCCGCTCCGGACGCCCTGCGTTCGCTGAGCCTGGCCGATCCCGGCGGCGACTATGCCGCCGAGGTCTACGCCCACGCCGGCCTGCCTGCGCCCGAGGAACCATTGGAACGCAACCAGTTCCGGCGCCAGGCGCTCGAATTGATCCGTGGCGGCGAGGCGGAACGGGGACTGGAACTGTTCGTCGATACGGTGAGCGGCGCCGGGGTATGGAAACGCTCGTCGGCGACGTTCCGCCGAATGACCCTGGACAACGCCATGACCCTGGTCGGGCAGGTGGCCGACCAGCCGCCGGCGCTGGCGCTGACGGAACTGCGCTCGATCGACCTGCCGAGCCTGATCCTCAATGGCGAACGCAGCCCGCTGCCATTCCCGGCCACCGCCGAGGCGCTGGCGGCGGCCCTGCCGCGCGCCGAGCTGCAACGCATCCAGGGCGCGTCCCATGGCCTCAATGCCACCCGTCCGGCGGCTTTCAACCGGTCGGTACTGGAGTTCCTGGCGCGCGTCGATGGCGTTGCGCCGGACGTGGAAACGTCCTGAAGCGAGGCCGGGCGAACTGACCGCTCGTCAGCTCGCCGCGGATGCTTTATCATGGGCGCTTCGCGCCGGATCAGCTCCGGCGTTTTTCGTCAGTATCCATTCCCAGTGATCTCCGTCCGCGCGCTTCGGCGCAGGGGTGCCGCAAGGCGCCTGCCACTGTGAGGCAGGCCGGCCCGGCGGGCGACGCTTACTGGCACATCCCAACCCACGTGGCCTTTGGTAGGGGTCACCACTAGGAGAGGAGGCGCCATGCCCATCATTACTCTTCCCGACGGCAGTCAACGTTCCTTCGATCACCCGGTCTCCGTGGCCGAGGTGGCCCAATCCATCGGCGCGGGCCTGGCCAAGGCGACCCTCGCCGGCAAGGTCGACGGCCGCCTGGTCGACGCCTGCGACACCATCGATCGCGACGCGACCCTGCAGATCATCACGCCCAAGGACGAGGAAGGACTGGAGATCATCCGCCACTCCTGCGCCCACCTGGTCGGCCATGCGGTCAAGCAGCTCTATCCGACCGCGAAGATGGTCATCGGCCCGGTGATCGAGGAAGGCTTCTACTACGACATCTTCTTCGAGCGCCCCTTCACCCCCGAGGACATGGCGGCGATCCAGCAGCGCATGCGCGAGCTGATCGACAAGGACTACGACGTGATCAAGAAGATGACCCCGCGCGCCGAGGTCATCGAGCTGTTCAAGTCCCGTGGCGAAGACTACAAGCTGCGCCTGATCGACGACATGCCGGACGAGAAGGCCATGGGCCTGTACTTCCATGAGGAGTACGTGGACATGTGCCGCGGCCCGCACGTGCCGAACACCCGCTTCCTCAAGGCGTTCCAGCTGACCAAGATTTCCGGCGCCTACTGGCGCGGCGACTCGAAGAACGAGCAGTTGCAACGCATCTACGGCACCGCCTGGGCCGACAAGAAGCAACTGGCGGCCTACATCCAGCGCATCGAAGAGGCCGAGAAGCGCGACCATCGCCGCATCGGCAAGCAGCTCGACCTGTTCCACCTGCAGGAAGAAGCGCCGGGCATGGTGTTCTGGCACCCGAATGGCTGGAGCGTCTACCAGGTGCTCGAGCAGTACATGCGCAAGGTCCAGCGCGACCATGGCTATGTCGAAGTGCGTACCCCGCAGGTGGTCGACCGCATCCTCTGGGAGCGTTCGGGCCACTGGTCGAACTACGCCGAGAACATGTTCACCACCTCCTCGGAAAGCCGCGACTACGCGGTCAAGCCGATGAACTGCCCGTGCCACGTGCAGATCTTCAACCAGGGCCTGAAGTCCTACCGCGACCTGCCGCTGCGCCTCGCCGAGTTCGGCGCCTGCCACCGCAACGAGCCGTCCGGCGCGCTGCACGGGATCATGCGCGTACGCGGCTTTACCCAGGACGACGCGCATATCTTCTGCACCGAAGAGCAGGTGAAGAAGGAAGCGGCCGATTTCATCAAGCTGACCTTGCAGGTTTACCGCGACTTCGGTTTCACCGACATCGCCATGAAGCTGTCGACCCGTCCGGCCAAGCGCGTCGGTTCCGACGAGCTGTGGGATCGCGCCGAAGGCGCGCTGGCCGATGCGCTGAACGAATCCGGCCTGGCCTGGGAGTACCAGCCGGGCGAGGGCGCGTTCTACGGGCCGAAGATCGAGTTCACCCTGAAGGACTGCCTCGGCCGTAACTGGCAGTGCGGCACCCTGCAGTACGACCCGAACCTGCCGGAGCGCCTGGACGCCAGCTACATCGCCGAGGACAACAACCGCAAGCGCCCGGTGATGCTGCACCGCGCGATCCTCGGGTCCTTCGAGCGCTTCATCGGCATGCTCATCGAGCACTACGCCGGAGCCTTCCCGGCCTGGCTGGCGCCGACCCAGGCGGTGGTGATGAACATCACCGACAAGCAGGCCGATTTCGCCGCCGAGGTGGTGCGGATCCTCGGGGAAAGCGGATTCCGTGCCAAGTCCGACTTGAGAAACGAGAAGATCGGCTTTAAAATCCGCGAGCATACTTTGCTCAAGGTTCCCTATCTCTTGGTTATTGGAGATCGGGAAGTTGAATCGAAGGCCGTCGCGGTGCGTACGCGCGAAGGGGAAGACCTGGGCTCCATGCCCGTCACCCAGTTCGCTGAGCTGTTGGCACAGGCGGTTTCCCGGCGTGGTCGCCAAGACTCGGAGTAATCATTATTAAGCGTGAAATGAGACAGGATAAGCGAGCTCAACCGAAACCCCCGATCAACGAGAACATCTCGGCTCGTGAGGTACGGTTGATTGGAGCTGATGGCCAGCAGGTTGGTGTTGTTTCGATCGATGAGGCGATCCGCCTAGCCGAAGAGGCGAAGCTGGACCTGGTTGAGATTTCGGCCGACGCGGTGCCTCCTGTCTGCCGCATCATGGACTACGGCAAGCACCTGTTCGAGAAGAAGAAGCAGGCTGCGGTCGCCAAGAAGAACCAGAAGCAGGCGCAGGTCAAAGAAATCAAGTTTCGTCCAGGGACGGAAGAAGGGGATTACCAGGTAAAACTACGCAACCTGGTACGTTTCCTTAGTGAAGGGGACAAGGCCAAGGTATCCCTGCGATTCCGCGGCCGTGAGATGGCTCACCAGGAGCTGGGGATGGAGCTGTTGAAGCGGGTCGAAGCCGACCTCGTGGAGTACGGCACCGTCGAGCAGCATCCTAAGCTGGAAGGACGCCAGCTGATGATGGTCATCGCTCCCAAGAAGAAAAAGTAACCACCAGGGCACTGGCAGGCCTTGCGGTTATGCGTAATCACTCAATGCGGAGTATCCGAACATGCCAAAGATGAAGACCAAAAGTGGCGCGGCCAAGCGCTTCAAGAAGACTGCTGGTGGCCTCAAGCACAAGCACGCCTTCAAGAGCCACATCCTGACCAAGATGACCACCAAGCGTAAGCGTCAACTGCGCGGCACCTCGATGCTGAACAAGTCTGACGTTGCGCGCGTAGAACGCTCCCTGCGTCTGCGCTGATTATTAAGGTAGAGGATTAATTCATGGCTCGTGTTAAGCGTGGCGTTATCGCCCGTCGTCGTCACAAGAAAATTCTGAAGCTCGCCAAGGGCTACTACGGTGCACGCTCGCGCGTGTTCCGCGTTGCCAAGCAGGCGGTGATCAAGGCTGGCCAATACGCCTACCGTGACCGTCGTCAGCGCAAGCGTCAGTTCCGCGCACTGTGGATCGCCCGTATCAACGCTGGTGCTCGTCAGAACGGTCTGTCCTACAGCCGCCTGATCGCCGGCCTGAAAAAGGCGGCCATCGAGATCGACCGTAAGGTCCTGGCCGATCTGGCAGTGAACGAAAAAGCGGCGTTTACCGCGATTGTCGAGAAAGCGAAGGCAAGCTTGGCTTAAGCCCTACGACAATCACCGGACTTCGGTCCGGACGTAACGTCACCGATAGGGGAAGAGCCTTACCGCTCTTCCCCTATTTTGTATCTGGAGTCCATACATGGAAAACCTGGATGCGCTGGTCTCTCAAGCATTGGAGGCTGTGCGACACACCGAAGACGTCAATGCCCTGGAGCAGATCCGGGTTCACTACCTCGGCAAGAAAGGCGAACTGACCCAGGTGATGAAGACCCTGGGCGACCTGCCGGCCGAAGAGCGGCCGAAGGTCGGCGCGCTGATCAACGTGGCCAAGGAAAAGGTCCAGGATGCGCTGAACGCGCGTAAGACCGAGCTGGAAGGGGCCGCGCTGGCCGCCCGGCTGGCCGCGGAGCGCATCGACGTCACCCTGCCTGGTCGTGGCCAGCTGAGCGGCGGCCTGCATCCGGTCACCCGCACGCTGGAGCGCATCGAGCAGTGCTTCAGCCGCATCGGCTACGAAGTCGCCGAAGGCCCGGAAGTCGAAGACGACTACCACAACTTCGAGGCGCTCAATATTCCGGGCCACCACCCGGCGCGTGCCATGCACGATACTTTCTATTTCAATGCGAACATGCTGCTGCGTACCCACACCTCACCGGTGCAGGTGCGGACCATGGAGTCCCAGCAGCCGCCGATCCGCATTGTCTGCCCGGGGCGCGTCTACCGCTGCGACTCCGACCTGACCCACTCGCCGATGTTCCACCAGGTGGAAGGCCTGCTGGTGGACGAGGGCGTCAGCTTCGCCGACCTCAAGGGCACCATCGAGGAATTCCTCCGCGCCTTCTTCGAGAAGCAGCTCGAAGTGCGCTTCCGTCCGTCCTTCTTCCCCTTCACCGAGCCCTCGGCCGAAGTGGACATCCAGTGCGTGATCTGCAGCGGCAACGGCTGCCGCGTGTGCAAGCAGACCGGCTGGCTGGAAGTCATGGGTTGCGGCATGGTGCACCCGAACGTGCTGCGCATGTCCAACATCGATCCCGAGAAATTCCAGGGCTTCGCCTTCGGCATGGGCGCCGAGCGCCTGGCCATGCTGCGCTACGGGGTGAACGACCTGCGTCTGTTCTTCGATAACGATCTGCGCTTCCTCGGACAATTCCGCTAGGCCAGAACGCAACCGGATTCCTTAGGAGAACAGGATGAAATTCAGTGAAAAGTGGCTGCGGAGCTGGGCAAATCCGCAGGTTTCCCATGACGAGCTGGTCGCTCGCCTGTCCATGGTCGGCCTCGAGGTCGACGCCGACCTGCCGGTCGCCGGCGCCTTCAGCGGCGTGGTGGTCGGCGAGGTGCTCTCGACCGAACAGCATCCGGACGCCGACAAGCTGCGCGTCTGCCAGGTCAGCAACGGCAGCGAGACCTTCCAGGTCGTCTGCGGTGCGCCCAACGTACGCGCGGGCCTGAAGATTCCCTTCGCCATGATCGGCGCCGAACTGCCGGGCGACTTCAAGATCAAGAAAGCCAAGCTGCGCGGCGTCGAGTCCTTCGGCATGCTCTGCTCGGCCAAGGAATTGCAGATCAGCGAAGAGAACGCCGGTCTGCTCGAGCTGCCGGCCGACGCGCCGGTCGGCCAGGATGTCCGCACCTACCTGGAGCTGGACGACTACACCATCGAGGTCGGCCTGACCCCGAACCGCGGTGACTGCCTGTCGCTCGCCGGCCTGGCCCGCGAAGTCAGCGCTATCTACGACGTCCCGCTGGCGCCGGTGGCGGTGGACGCGGTCGCCGCGCAGCACGACGAGACCCGTCCGGTCGAACTCGCCGCGCCGGCCGCCTGCCCGCGCTACCTCGGCCGGGTGATCCGCAAAGTCGACCTGAGCCGGCCGACCCCGTTGTGGATGGTCGAGCGCCTGCGCCGTTCCGACATTCGCAGTATCGATCCGGTGGTCGACGTCACCAACTACGTGATGATCGAATTGGGCCAGCCGATGCATGCCTTCGACCTTGCCGAGATCAACGGCGGCGTGCGCGTGCGCATGGCCGAGGACGGCGAGAAGCTGGTCCTGCTCGACGGCCAGGAAATCACCCTGCGCGCCGACACCCTGGTGATCGCCGACCACCAGCGCGCCCTGGCCATCGCCGGGGTGATGGGCGGCGAGCACAGCGGCGTCAGCGACAGCACTCGCGACCTGTTCCTCGAAGCCGCGTTCTTCGACACCATCGCCCTGGCCGGCAAGGCCCGCTCCTATGGCCTGCACACCGACTCCTCGCATCGCTTCGAGCGCGGCGTCGACAGCCAGCTGGCGCGCAAGGCCATGGAGCGCGCGACGCGCCTGATCCTCGACATCGTCGGCGGCGAGCCGGGGCCGATCGTCGAGCAGGTCAGCGAAGCGCACCTGCCGAAGGTCGCGCCGATCACCCTGCGCGCCGAGCGCGTGACCCAGATGCTCGGCATGCCGCTGGACGCCGCCGAGATCGTGCGCCTGCTGCAAGCCCTGGAGCTGACGGTGGTAGCCGACGGGGAAGGGCAGTGGTCGGTCGGCGTACCGAGCCATCGCTTCGACATTTCCCTGGAAGTCGACCTGATCGAGGAGCTGGCCCGTCTCTACGGCTACAACCGCATGCCGGTGCGCTACCCGCAGGCGCGCCTGGCGCCGAACAACAAGCCGGAAGCGCGCGCTGCGCTGCCGCTGCTGCGTCGCCTGCTGGTCGCCCGCGGCTACCAGGAAGCGATCACCTTCAGCTTCATCGATCCGGCCCTGTTCGAACTGTTCGATCCGGGCACCCAGCCGCTGACCCTGGCCAACCCGATCTCCGCCGACATGGCGGCGATGCGTTCCAGCCTCTGGCCGGGCTTGGTCAAGGCGCTGCAGCACAACCTCAACCGCCAGCAGTCGCGGGTCCGCCTGTTTGAAAGTGGCCTGCGCTTCGTCGGTCAACTGGAAGGCCTGAAGCAGGAAGCCATGCTCGCCGGCGCCATCTGCGGCAAGCGCCTGCCGGAAGGCTGGGCCAATGGTCGTGACGGCGTGGACTTCTTCGACGCCAAGGCCGATGTCGAGGCAGTGCTGGCCAGTGCTGGTGCCCTCGGCGACTTCAGCTTCGTGCCCGGCGAGCACCCGGCGCTGCACCCGGGGCAGACCGCACGCATCGAGCGGGAAGGGCGGCTGGTCGGCTACCTGGGGGCGCTGCATCCGGAATTGGCGAAGAAACTCGACCTCGAGCAGCCGGTGTTCCTCTTCGAGCTGCTGCTGGCCGAAGTGGTCGACGGCCACCTGCCGAAGTTCCGCGAGCTGTCGCGCTTCCCCGAAGTGCGCCGCGACCTGGCGCTGCTGGTGGATCAGGACGTGCCGGCACAAGACATCCTGACACAAATCCGTGCGGCGGCCGGCGAATGGCTGACGGACCTCAGGCTGTTTGATGTGTATCACGGTAAAGGCATTGATCCGCATAGAAAAAGCCTTGCCGTCGGCTTGACCTGGCAGCATCCATCGCGCACTCTTAATGACGATGAAGTCAATAGCACGACGCAGAACATCGTCACGTCGTTGGAAGAAAGGTTCAATGCCACGTTAAGGAAATAGCGTATGGGGGCTCTGACGAAAGCTGAAATTGCGGAACGTCTGTACGAAGAGCTGGGCCTGAACAAACGGGAAGCCAAGGAGTTGGTGGAGCTGTTCTTCGAAGAGATCCGCCAGGCGCTGGAGCATAACGAGCAGGTCAAGTTGTCCGGTTTCGGCAACTTCGACCTGCGCGACAAGCGCCAGCGCCCCGGACGCAACCCGAAGACCGGCGAAGAAATCCCGATCACGGCCCGCCGCGTTGTCACCTTTCGTCCAGGGCAGAAACTGAAGGCCAGGGTTGAGGCATATGCTGGAACCAAGTCATAACGACGAGCTGCCACCGATTCCCGGCAAGCGCTACTTCACCATCGGCGAAGTCAGCGACTTGTGCGCGGTCAAGCCCCACGTGCTGCGCTACTGGGAGCAGGAGTTCCCGCAGCTCAACCCGGTGAAGCGCCGCGGAAATCGCCGCTATTATCAGCGCCAGGACGTGCTGATGATCCGCCAGATCCGCGCGCTCCTCTACGACCAGGGCTTCACCATCGGCGGGGCGCGCCAGCGCCTCTCCGGCGACGAGGCCAAGGACGACGTCACCCAGTACAAGCAGCTCATCCGCCAGATGATCGCCGAGCTGGAAGAAGTCCTGCTGGTCCTGAAGAAGTGACGGAAGCAAAAAAAACTTCCACTTATCAGAAGCTTAGTATATAGTGCGGCTCACTTCGGAAGCACAGCCACTGAGCTCGGAAGTACAGTCGGGGCGTAGCGCAGCCTGGTAGCGCACTTGCATGGGGTGCAAGGGGTCGAGTGTTCGAATCACTCCGTCCCGACCAAAAATCCCTAGAAAATCCAGTCACTTAGCGGTGACTGGATTTTTTTATGCCTGATGCTTTTGTACTGCTCCTGAATTTTGCCCCACTTTTTGCCCCACCCGAGAATATGGCCTGCTATCTCTCTTCTTTTGATGGTGAGCCGGTACGTTCAAACACAGGTGAGGTGAGGTGCGCTGCGCTTCCTGACCAAAACGCTACCCCGAATCAGCATGCAGTCGCTGGCGCAGGGTTCGCTCGGTCAGGCGTTGGTGCTGGGTCATGCTCTAGGTGGCAGGGTAGGGGGGCAGTGAGTCGAGCGGCGCCCCGATGTGCGCCTTGGGCCTGCCCATTTCTACTTCCAGCAGCGCGTTGAGGCTGTCGCAAGAGGGGCACGGCACGGCTCGGGCGGTGGCAGTCGGCAGGTCGATCGGGCCGGGGTCTACTGTGCAGCCCCTCGGCGCTGATGGGGATGAGCTTATCCTTGAGGTCGGCCAGGAGCCGATTCTCGATTCCTTGCTCGCGACGATCTGGGTGTAGTTTTGGGGAGGTGCCGATGATGGCGTGCAGCTTCTTCGGCGATAACTTGAAGCCGGTATCAGTCTCGCCCTTCCGTGCATCGGCCGCCGAATTGTCGAGGGTGAAGGCCAGCTCGTCGTGGTTGGTCTGCAGCAGGTCGAGGTTTCCCACCGAGGCCTCGCGGCCCTTGATGCCGTGCTTCTAGATCTGCGATAGGAATCCCTGTGGGATGGCTATCCCGCTGCTGGCGTCGGTGGGGATATCTATGAGAAAGGCCTAAGATAGTGCTGCCAACTGACATAGCCCATTTCATGAAGAGACGCCTTGCATGCCCGAAGACGACCGCAGTGCTCCACGCCTGATCAAGAAATACACCAATCGCCGCCTATACGACACCCACACCAGTGCCCATGTCACCCTTGCCGACATCCGTCGACTGGTCATCGATGAAGTGCCGTTCCAGGTAGTAGACGCGAAGAGTGGCGAAGACCTGACTCGAAGTATCTTGCTGCAGGTTATTCAGGAGGCGGAAAGCGACGGCGAGCCGATCTTCTCTAGCGACATGCTCAAGGGCATCATTCGCTTCTACGGCCCGTTCCAGGGCATGCTCGGCAACTATCTGGAGAAGAGCATCCAGACCGTGATCGACATCCAGACGCAGACAGGGGTGCAATCCTCTCAGGCCTGGAGTGACTTTATGCACAAGCAGGTGCCTGTCATGCAGGATCTGATGAGCCAGTATGTCGAGCAGTCGAAGAAGCTCTATCTGGGCACCCAGAACTTGTTCGGATTGTTCGGTGGCATTCCGCCCGGCAATTCTGGGCAGAAGAAAAAAGGCGGTGATGACCAATGAAGGCCATCACCGCCCTTGGTGCAGTTGCCTTGTCTTACTTGCGCCCGCCCGCAGTCTTGCTGGCTTCACGGGTGGCCTGACCTGCCGCGGAAGCGGCAGCCGCGATGCCGTTCTCGGCGATCTCGGCTGCCTGTTTGGCCGCTTTCTGTGCGCTTTCATAGACACTGCCGGCGCTTTCCAGTGCCGACTTGAGGACGGCTACCGCCGGCTCTGCGCCCGCCGGGGCGTTCTTGGCGATGACGTCCACCAGTTCCCGCACATGCTTGGCGCCGGCCTCGACTTGGCGTTCGGCAAGCTTGGCGATATCCGCCTGAGTGCTGGAGACCAGGTCATACACCTCTCGATTGAACTCCAGCAGGCGCTCTGCCTGAGCAGCTGGCTGAGTGAAGGACGCCTGCGCCTCGGCGAAGGCCTGCGGGTCACGCACCGACAGCAGCTTGCGTAGGCTGTCGAACTGCTCACTGCTGGATGCGCGTAGCGCCTTGAATTGCAACTGACTGAGCTGCTCGACGCTCTCGAATACTTTGCCACTGATCTGCTGCAGCAGGTCAAGGTTGGCTTTCTGTGCGCTTTGCAGTTTTTCCGAATCAAAAAAAGACATGGTCGGGTCTCCTGGCAATGGGGAAGGCCGCTTGCGGCCTAGCACGCGAAAACCATCCATGATGGAGCCGCTGCGCTAGCAAAATGTTGCACTGCACAAAGAGAGATCGCAAGCGCTTTTGTGCGCCGCAAAAAAACTTTGCTCAAGTCGAAGCGATTCGCTATAAAACTTGGCCTGAAAGCCATGGCTCCTCTTCATGGAGAGGATCGAACGAGGGCTTTGCCCACGTCCCTGCTATAGGAAACGCTCATGAGCCAGGAAAGTTTTTTTGCAAAGCGAGAAGAAAGTTTTTCCTCATTCCATAATCTGTTCGAACACCTCGGACGCCTACAGCAGCTGCACGGGAAGCTCCTGCTCGATGCCTTTGGTCAACGCCATGAGACTCTGCTTGCGCCACTGAGAGAAGGTCGCCTGCGTGTCCCCAGCGCAGGCGACTGCTGGGAATATCTGGTCGACTTCGGACAGCGCGGCCTGCTGTTCTGGGATGCACTGCGCCAGCGTGGCGACAATACCCTTGCCCACGAGCGTGCCGGCTATCCCCTACTGCTCAAGTTTCCCTATGAGGTGCTGATCGACGGCCGTGATCTGCCCCACCCGGTCAACTACTCCCTGCTGCACATCGTTCCACGGGATGACCAGCCGAGCGATACCACGCGGCAGCCGGTCATCGTTATCGACCCACGCGGCGGTCACGGCGCCGGCATCGGCGGCTTCAAGCAGGATTCTGAAATCGGCGAAAGCTTGCGCGCTGGGCACCCGACGTATTTCATCGCTTTCAGCCATGCACCCGCACCCGGCCAGACCTTGATCGACATCGCCGAGGCCGAGGCTCGCTACATCGAAACGGTCAGCGCGCGCCATCCGGAGGCCGGGAAGCCAGTGGTGATCGGTAACTGCCAGGCCGGCTGGGCACTGATGGGGCTGGCTGCCGCGCGTCCGGAGCTGCCAGGTCTGGTGATCGTCAACGGTGCGCCGCTGTCCTACTGGGCCGGAGTCAACGGGCGCAACCCGATGCGCTACGCTGGCGGCCTACTCGGCGGTGCCTGGATGACCCGCTTGGGCAGTGACTTGGGCAATGGCCGTTTCGATGGCACCTGGCTGGTCAGCAACTTCGAGAGCTTGAATCCGGCCAACACCTACTGGAGCAAGTACTACAAGCTGTTCAGCAACGTCGATAGGGAAACCCCTCGCTTTCTCGATTTCGAGCGCTGGTGGGGCAGTCCAACCCTGCTCAACAGCGAGGAGATCGAGGTGATCGTCGATGACCTGTTCATCGGCAACCGCCTGGCTGGCGGTTCTGGGCGCAGGAGCAGCAGCATCGACTTGAAGCGCATTGAGGCGCCCGTGGTGGTGTTCTGCTCATATGGCGACAACATCACCCCACCGCAGCAAGCACTGAACTGGATAGCCGACGTCTATCCCAGCGACTTAGCGCTGCGCAACGCCGGACGCACCATTGTTTACCTGCAGCATGCCAGCATCGGCCACTTGGGTATCTTCGTCTCCGGTAAGGTAGCCCGTCGTGAGCATAGGGAACTGCTCGGCGCTATCGATGCCATCACCATGCTGTCGCCGGGACTGTACGAACTGGTGATCGACGACCTGCCAGCATCCGCCAGTGATGACCAGGCGTATCAGGTGCATTTCGAATCCCGGCGCATAGCCGACATTCTCTGCCAAGATGAGGATGACCTTAGCGACGAACTTGAATTCGCCCTGGTCGACCGTGTCTCCGGATTCAACAGCACTCTCTACGACTGGCTAGTCCGCCCCTGGATGCACAGAGCGATCAACGAACCACTCGCCGAATGCTTGCGCAAGAGCCATCCGTTTCACCAGCAGCAAGTTGTCTGGAGCAGTCTCAATCCAACCCTTTGGTGGCTGGCAGGCCATGCGGCCCTGACGCGCGTCAATCGCCGCCCAGCATCACCCGATAATCCCCTGTTTGCCTGGCAAGAGGCATTCTCCAGCACGGTCGAGACTCTGCTCGATGGCTATCGTGACGTCCGCGACGCGGCCCAGGAGATGCTCTTCCATGGTTTCTATGGTGGTCTGAGCACCTTGACTGGCGGCCAGGCACCACACTCGCAGCAGAGCTACGTCGAGCAGCGTGATAAGGCTCTGGTCGAGCATCTGCACGACTCGCTTCTCCGCGGCGGGGAACAGGAGGCGCTCATTCGCATTCTCTGCCTACTCGCGCATGCAAGTGGCAGGTTCGGCAAGGAGCGTATTGAACAACTTGCCCAGCAGGCCCGCGCGCTCTCGCAACAACTAGGCATTGACCCACTCGCCGTGCGTGACAGTGTCCGTCTGCAGGATCTTCTGGTCTTCGCCCTCCCCGAGGAGGGTCTGAATACATTGCCATGTCTGCTCCCCGAGGCCAGGCAGCGTGAGGCAGTGCTGGCAGCCGCCGTGCACCTCGTGCCCGAGCTACTCTACGCTGAGGGCGCGGTGGGCGAGCTCTGGCGCCGTTTGCACGACCTGCTTGAACACCCACTTCCGACCTTCGCACAACCACCAGTGCCAGTCATCGCTGCGGACAGCGAGCCAGAACAAGCCCCGTTAACGCTGCACCTGCCCGAGGCAGATGCCCAGGCACCCAAGGCCAGTACGCGGCCAAGGAAGAGAAACGCTGCCCAGCCTGCCGAAGCGCAGATCGAAACCAGCTCGTCCCCTGTGGAGCCCAGGAGCAAGAGCCCCGTGACCTCGGTGAAAAAAACGGGGCGCGCCAAGGCGGCCCGGTCTGCGCCGGCCCCTGATCCCGCGAGCCAGGACAAGGGAGGCAGCGCCGAATGAGCCAGGATCACTACCAGGAGTTACTGAACCGCTGCGCCGAAATTGGCCCGCTGCCCACCATCGTCGTACATCCTTGCGAGGCGAATGCGCTGCGAGGAGCGCTGGAGGCCACCCAGGCCGGGCTGATAGCCCCGATTCTGGTAGGCCCGCGCCACAAGATCGCGGCAACCGCCAGCGAGGCTGGCCTGGATATCGACGGGCTGACCGTGGAGGACGTGCCACACAGCCACGCTGCCGCCGAGCGTGGCGTCGCCCTGATCCGCGAAGGCCGTGGCGAGCTGCTGATGAAAGGCAGCCTGCACAGCGATGAACTGCTGCATGCCGTGGCCGATCGTGAAAGCGGTCTACGCACAGAACGGCGCCTCAGTCATGTCTTCGCCATGAGCGTGCCCAGCTATCACAAAACGCTGTTCGTCACCGACGCGGCGGTAAACATCTTTCCCGGCCTGGAGGACAAGGCCGACATCTGCCGCAATGCGATCCAGATGCTGCACGCCCTCGGCATCGACCGGCCTAAGGTAGCGCTGCTGTCGGCGGTTGAAACTGTCACGGCCAAGCTGCCCTCGACCCTGGAAGCTGCCGCACTTGTGGTCATGTCCCTGCGTGGACAGATCGATGGCGCGCTGCTCGACGGGCCACTGGCCTTCGACAACGCGATCAACGCCGACGCTGCGCGGGTCAAGGGCATTCATTCAGACGTCGCCGGCGATCCGGACATCTTACTGGTACCTGACATGGAGGCGGGCAACATCCTCGCCAAGCAACTGATCTATCTTGCCGGTGCCGAGGCGGCCGGCATTGTCCTCGGTGCCCGCGTACCGATCATTTTCACCAGCCGTGCCGACAGCCCCCGGGCGCGCATCGCCAGTAGTGGGCTGGCCGTGCTGCTCGCCAAAGCGCGGCGCACCCAACTAGGTGTGCCCTCATGAGCCCCGCTCAAGACGAACTGATCGTCACCGTCAATGCGGGCTCGTCGAGCATCAAGACTGGTCTGTTCGCCGGCCGCCAAGGCGAGGAGCAGCCACGTTTGCTGGCGCGCGGCAAGCTGGACGGCATTGGCGTGGTGCCGCGCCTCCAGATAGTCATGGCCGATGGAACAGTGGTGAAGGACGTAGCCTTTGCGCCGGAGCATGTTGCCGACATGAAAGCGGCTTTCCAGCAGGTCTACAGCGCACTGAAGGAAGGTCTACAGAATCGCCCACCGGCGCTGATCGGCCATCGAGTGGTGCATGGTGGGATGGATTTCAGCGCCCCGGTGCGCGTGGATATTGCAACACTGGCGCGCCTGAGGACGCTGGAACCCCTGGCGCCACTGCATCAACCGCACAATCTGGCGGCTATCCAGGCAGCGCTCGAGCACAATGCGCACCTACCTCAGGTCGCCTGTTTCGATACCGCGTTCCATTCCGGGCGCAGTGAAATGAGCCAGCTCTTCGGCTTGCCCTACGCGCTGTACGAACAGGGTGTTCGCCGCTACGGCTTCCATGGCTTGTCCTTTGAATATGTCAGTCAGCGCCTGATCGACAGAGCCCCAGAGCTCGCCACCGGCAAGCTGGTCATCGCCCATCTGGGCAATGGTTCCAGCCTGTGCGCGATCGAGGCCGGCCGCAGCGTCGAGGTCACCACAGGTTTCAGCGCCCTCGACGGCCTACCCATGGGCAGCCGCTGTGGTGCCCTGGATCCCGGCGTACTGCTGTACCTGTTGGATCAGGGCATACAGGTTCGGGATCTGGAGACGCTGCTGTATCGACAATCTGGCTTGCTCGGCATTTCCGGGGTTAGCAGTGACATGCGCAAACTGCGCGCCAGCGACGACCCTCGCGCAGCCCTGGCCATCGACTTCTATGCCTACCGGATCGCCCAGGAAATCGGTCGGCTCGCCACGTGCCTGGGTGGGCTGGACGCGCTGGTATTCACCGCCGGTATCGGTGAAAAGGATGCCGCGCTGCGTGCCCAGGTG
Source organism: Pseudomonas sp. P20 (assembly GCF_016463925.1). Classification (NCBI taxonomy): domain Bacteria; kingdom Pseudomonadati; phylum Pseudomonadota; class Gammaproteobacteria; order Pseudomonadales; family Pseudomonadaceae; genus Pseudomonas; species Pseudomonas sp. P20. The sequence continues at coordinate 386,439 of NZ_JAEMVM010000002.1, forward strand.
CTGCAGCATCTCGCGCCACTCTTTGGGCTGCGCATCGATGACGCGGCGAACCAACGCAACGCCGAGCGCATATCCAGTACCGCCAGCACGCGGGCTGTGTGGGTCATCCCTACCGACGAAGAGAGCATCATTGCTCGCCATGCCTGGCGTCTGTATCAGGATCAGCACTTATGAGCATCAAGGAAAGCCTGTCCCTAGCCGGTAAGCGCGGCCTGGTGGTCGGCATCGCCAACCCGCATTCGATCGCCTGGGGCTGTGCTCAGGCGTTGCATGAAATGGGAGCAGAGCTGGCTGTCACCTGGCTGAATGACAAAGCTAGGGTGCATGTTGAACCCCTGGCGCAACAGGTGCATGCCACTGTGAGCATGCCCCTGGATGTAACCCAGACCGGCGAGCTGGACGCTCTGTTCGAGCGCCTCGCAGAGCAATGGGGATCGCTGGACTTCGTCGTTCACTGCCTGGCTAGCGCGCCCAAGGAGGAAATCCGCGGACGCCTACTGGACAGTTCCAGCACCGGCTTCCTGCAGGCCATTGATATTTCCTGTCACTCTTTCATTCGCATGGCGCGCCTGGCCGAGCCGCTGATGCCCCGCGGCGGCAGTCTGGTGACCATGAGTTACTTGGGCGCCCAGGAGACGATCGAAGGCTATGCCCTGATGGGGCCGGTCAAGGCCGCTCTGGAATCTAGCGTGCGCTACCTGGCCACCGAACTGGGGCCGCGCAACATCCGCGTGCATGCCATTTCCCCCGGCCCCATGCCGACTCGGGCGGCATCCGGGCTAAAGGACTTCGATCACTTGTTGGAAACCTCGACCAATCGCGCCCCTTTACGCCGCCTAGTCACTTTGGAGGAAGTCGGCGGCCTGTGTGCCTGGCTGGTTAGCAACGCTAGCCAAGGTCAGACTGGCGGAGTCCACTTCGTTGATGGCGGCCTGAACATCCTCGGTTGATTCAAGGTGCCTTCATGCAAATCCATGCGCTCCATATTTAACTTGGCGCTCTAGTCTGAGCGCCACTGTTTGCCGAACTATTGGGCGTCGGCAAACTCATGGATTTGGATGCCGCCAGTAACACCGTGGGTCTGATGGCGGACTGCTGTATCGGTGGGCCGGTCGCCAGTTACTTGATACGCCGCCACGCATTGCTCCTAATCCTGTGGCCTGGATGTGGTAGAGCATGGAGCTAATAGTGGGGTAGGCGCTTGCGCGGGTGAGCAGCACATCCGTCCGTGTCAGCAAGCAAATATCGACTCAAGCCTCACGACGCAAGAGCACCTCATACAGGCCCTCTGCCGGCAGCATATCCACCAGCATCCCGACATAGTTGGAACTGATCCGGCAAATACCCCTCCGCTGTTTCTCGAAGAGCAATGGCACACTTTGAAATGCGCGACCTAGATGTCCGCAAGTCAATTCTAATTGACTCCAGTCAATGCTTCGTTAGATAGAGCTCAAAGCGCGCCAGGACTGGTGTGCGAGGACAACCCGGCGTAACCCGGGGACATTGTTCACATCCGCAAAGCGCCAGAGACTTGCCCGCTGTTCCAAGGTCTTAATTAACGAGGAATGGTTAATGGGTACTGCGAGCAATGCGGCACGTATAGCACTGGTCACCGGTGGTATGGGCGGTATCGGTACGGCGATCAGCCAGCGCCTGCATCGGGATGGCTTCACCGTGGTGGTGGGCTGTAATCCCTACTCCAGCCGCAAGGCTTCCTGGATTGCCACGCAACTCGAGGCGGGCTTTCACTTCCACTGCATCGACTGCGACATCACCGACTGGGATAGCACCCGCCAGGCCTTCGACATGGTGCACGAGACTGTCGGCCCGATCGATGTATTGGTCAACAATGCTGGCATCACCCGCGACGGCACCTTCCGCAAGATGTCCCCAGAAAACTGGAAGGCGGTGATCGATACCAATCTCACCGGCCTGTTCAACACAACCAAGCAGGTCATCGAGGGCATGTTGGCCAAGGGCTGGGGACGCGTCATCAACATCTCCTCAATCAATGGCCAGCGAGGCCAGTTCGGGCAGACCAACTACTCCGCGGCCAAGGCTGGCATTCATGGCTTCAGCATGGCCTTGGCCCGCGAGGTGAGTGGCAAGGGCGTGACCGTCAATACGGTTTCCCCTGGCTACATCAAGACCGACATGACCGCGGCGATTCGCCCGGACATCCTCGAAGACATGATTACTGGCATTCCTGTGGGCCGTCTCGGCCAGCCCGAGGAGATCGCCTCGATCGTGGCCTGGCTGGCCTCCGATCAGTCTGCCTATGCCACCGGCGCCGACTTCTCGGTGAATGGCGGCATGAACATGCAGTGATGCGCCATTCGCGCCCTCGCTCAGCCATGACATGAGGTGTTCCAGATGATCGAAGTCGTTATCGTCGCCGCCACTCGCACCGCCATCGGCGCTTTCCAGGGGAGCCTGGCCGGCACTCCCGCCGTTGAACTGGGCGCCACGGTGATCCGCCGCCTGCTCGAACAGACCGCTCTGGATAGCAGTCAGGTGGATGAAGTGATACTCGGCCACGTACTCACCGCCGGTGCTGGGCAGAATACCGCTCGCCAAGCAGCGGTCATCGCCGGCCTGCCACACGCCGTACCGGCGATGACCCTGAACAAGGTCTGTGGCTCCGGCCTGAAAGCCCTGCACCTGGGCGCCCAGGCCATCCGCTGTGGCGATGCCGAGGTGGTGATTGCCGGTGGCATGGAGAACATGAGCCTGTCGTCCTATGTCCTGCCCAAGGTCCGCGCCGGCCTGCGCATGGGCCACGCGCAGCTGGTCGACAGCATGATCGTCGACGGCCTGTGGGACGCATTCAACGACTACCACATGGGGATCACTGCCGAAAACCTGGTAGACAAGTACGGCATCAGCCGCGAAGCCCAGGACGAATTCGCCGCCGCCTCGCAGCAGAAAGCCGTGGCCGCCATCGAGACCGGTCGCTTCCGCGACGAGATCGTCCCGGTGAGCATTCCGCAGCGCAAGGGCGAGGCGCTGAGCTTCGACACCGACGAACAGCCACGCGCCGGCACCACCGCCGAGTCGCTGGGCAAGCTGAAACCGGCCTTCAAGAACGACGGCAGCGTTACCGCCGGCAACGCTTCCAGTCTCAACGACGGCGCCGCCGCGGTACTGCTGATGAGTGCGGCAAAGGCCGCAGCGCTTGGTCTGCCAGTGTTGGCGAAGATCGCCGCCTACGCCAATGCCGGCGTCGACCCGGCGATCATGGGTATCGGACCGGTGTCGGCCACCCGCAGCTGCCTGGATAAGGCGGGCTGGAGTCTGGCCGAGCTGGATCTGATCGAGGCCAATGAAGCCTTCGCGGCCCAGGCCCTGGCCGTGGGTCAGGAGCTGGGCTGGGATGCTGGCAGGGTTAACGTCAACGGCGGCGCCATCGCCCTCGGCCACCCCATTGGCGCCTCCGGTTGCCGCGTACTGGTCAGCCTGCTGCATGAAATGCTCAGGCGCGACGCGAAAAAAGGCCTCGCTACCCTGTGTATCGGTGGCGGCCAGGGCGTGGCGCTGGCCATCGAGCGCTGAGTGACGCTTTCGCGACTCTGCCGGACGTGCCCCCCTGCACCCGCACCGCCAGGCTGGCCGTGCGGTTACGTCTCGACATGATCGCACCGCGCCTCTCACCGGGCGCGGCTTTTGTTTTCATATTCCTGGAGACGCCATGGACAACGGACACACCTTTGCTCACTACTGGTCGGGTCAGGCGCCCTTCATCGCCAGCTTCGTCCTGCAGCAACTGCGCTTATACGTTGCGCAAAATACTTGGTTCAGCGGGCACGACCAAAGCCAGTGGTTCGACGTACCTGTCGAGGCGTTGGAGCAACTGCAGGCGGACTACCAACAACAGTGGGCCGAACTTGGCCAGCAATTGCTGAGCTGCCAGCCGTTCGCATTCAGCGATCGTCGCTTCGCCAGTGGCAACTGGAGCGAACCGCTGTTCGGTTCCCTGGCTGCCTTTTACCTGCTGAATTCCGGTTTCCTGCTGAAACTGTTGGAGCTTCTCCCCATCGATGAGCAGAAGCCCCGCCAGCGCTTGCGTTACTTGATCGAGCAAGCGATTGCCGCAAGCGCCCCAAGTAACTTTCTGCTGAGCAACCCTGATGCCCTGCAACGCCTAGTGGAAACCCAGGGCGCCAGCCTACTAAGTGGCCTGTTGCATCTTGCCAGTGACCTGCAGGAAGGCAAGTTGCGCCAATGTGACTTGGGCGATTTCGAAGTCGGCGTGAATCTGGCCACCACCCCTGGTGCCGTGGTACTGGAAACCCCTATGTTCCAGCTGATCCAGTATTCGCCGCTCAGCGAAACGCAATACCAGCGGCCGATATTCATCGTCCCGCCGGCGATCAACAAGTACTACATCCTTGACCTCGGGCCCGAAAACTCTCTAATCCGCCATCTACTGGAGCGAGGCCATCAAGTTTTTCTGATGTCCTGGCGCAACTTCACTCAGGAACAGGCCGACATCACCTGGGAGCAGATCATCCAGGACGGAGTGATCAGCGCCCTGCGCACTACCCGGGCCATCAGTGGTGAGCGCCACCTGAACTGTTTGGGTTTCTGCATCGGCGGCACCATGCTGAGTTGCGCTCTAGCGGTGCTGGCAGCGCGTGGCGACCAGGACATTGCCAGCCTGAGTCTATTCGCCACTTTTCTTGACTACCTTGATACCGGGCCGATCAGCGTCTTCGTCGATGAGCAACTGGTGGCCTACCGTGAGCGCACCATCGGTGGCCATGGTGGCAAATGTGGCCTGTTCCGCGGTGAGGACATGGGCAATACCTTCTCCCTGCTGCGGCCCAACGAGCTGTGGTGGAACTACAACGTAGACAAATATCTCAAGGGGCAGAAGCCGCTGGCTCTGGATCTACTGTTCTGGAACAACGACAGCACCAATCTGCCGGGGCCCCTGTATTGCTGGTATCTGCGCCACACCTACCTGCAGAACGACCTCAAATCGGGGGAGTTGGATCTGTGCGGCGTCAAGTTGGATCTGCGGGCCATAGACGCACCAGCCTACATCTTGGGAACCCATGACGACCACATCGTGCCCTGGAGAAGCGCCTATGCCAGCACGGAATTGCTGGGAGGTTCAAAGCGGTTTGTCCTCGGCGCCTCCGGCCACATCGCCGGGGTGATCAACCCGCCAGATAGGAACAAGCGCCATTACTGGGTCAATGAACACATAGCGCCGGTAGCTGACGACTGGCTGCAGGGAGCTCAGCAGCATTCCGGCAGTTGGTGGGGGGACTGGTTCGCCTGGTTGACCGGCTATGCCGGCCCACGCAAGCCTGCCATCACTATGCTGGGCAATGCCGAATACCCCCCGCTTGAACATGCGCCTGGCCGCTACGTTCGACAATAAAGCCAGTTTTCGTTGAATAAGCTTTATGCGGTCGGCCTCCAGGGTAGTCAGGGTTGGTCGGCTGCTCCCTGCCACTCCTGGCCGAATTCGGAGAGGCGCCGTGCTCACCGGCGGCTGTGCCAGTAAGAGTATCTTGAATACCTCTCTACGGGTTCAGGGGCGCAACAAAATGTCGGTAACCAAAAATTGTAATTGCGGACAATTCTTGGTGGTGTGAGGACGTTTAATAAATTGCTAGCGCTATGCAGTATATGGCTGAAGTGCAATTTTCAGCATGGTCAGGGCGATATGTTATTGGCTCATGATTGATCTGCGAAAGGAACGTGACGGAGTTGTTGGTCGGCATGGTTTGAGTTTTTCTGTGGCAGGCGTGTGCTGGCTAACTGCGCTAGAGATGCTTGAGGTGGTTCTATGCTAGTTAATTATGATCTTGAGGATTGTTCTGGGTTAGAGGTCAGAAAGCCTTTTGATGTCGGGTATGAGTCAGGTGTGTCTGGTTTGACAATTTTCGATTGCCCATATTCTCATATTACCGTGGAAGGGCTTCGTAGTCGGCATGAATGGCTTAATGGATTTCTCACGGCTCTTTCACAAAAGGGCGGTCAGGGGTTGCTTTAGGGGCGAGTGTTTTACTGAGCTCTCCAGGTAGGTGAGTCCCCGCGTTGGTGCTCCTAAAGCTCCCGGGTGGAGTGCCGAACCAACGTAGACAAGCCTTGTGAAAACTGCTGATTTCTTTAAATCCAAGCAGTATGCATATGTGCTCCAGTGAGTAGGATGGATAGTTTTTTAAGTAGTGCTCGGCTAGTTTTTTTCGAGTGCTGTTAAAAATCTCTTTGAAGCTTTTTCCCTCTTTTGTAAGTTCGCGTTGTAAGAGGCGAGTGCTGATGTTCAATTCTTTTGCTACGGAGCCCATATCGCAGGGGAGGCTCCCGAGGCGTTTGATGAACAGGGCTCGTGTGCGCTCGCTGTAATATCCATTATTTAAGGAGTATTTTTGATGTTCAGCTAGGTTGCCGTGGAGTAGTGCGAGTGCTTCATTGGCAGTGCTTAGGGGGATAGACAGTGCATCTTGATCAAATAGGATGCTGTTTCGATTTTTGCCGAAGCGTAAGGGACAGTCAAAAATCCGCTGGTGCTCTGAAATATCTAGCGGGGTAGGGTACATAAATTCAATTTCTCGTGCTGCAGGAAGTTTTCCTCCAGTCATCCAGCGGCATAGTCCAAGAGTTGATGATAGTAATACGTCATTAAAGACTCGGGATTTCTTAATTCTATCTTCTGTATTGTCAGCGTACCACAGGCGTATGCCATCTTCTTCTTGTGTGAGGTTGACGGTAAAGCCGTTTCCGAGAAGGGTAGAAAAACGCACTAATGCCAATAGTGCGTCTTTTAAATTGGCGCTGGATATCATTGCATATCCTACTAATTGAAAAGCGCCTGGAAGAAGGTGCTGGTACGCCTTCAGTCCAATGTCTGGGTTGCCGCTCTCAATTTCTGCTAGCTCCATTAGTCGAAGTACGCTGGATCTTGAAATAAACTTACTCGGTGATCTTAATTCGTCGATGATGATTCCGGACTCTTTGCAGAGTCGCACTGTGTCGAGATTTTGACTGGCAAGGAAATTCACCAGTTGAGCAGCTAGTCCGGCACTTATCCTACTCACCACTCGGTGCTCCTGTTTTGGGTGGATGATTCTTCCTGTGCGGGTTGTGTATAGATATCTGGATGCTCTCAGTATGTCCATAGATACCTTCGTCGGGCGTCTGCGGACATTTTTTTTGGTGTCAGGGGACGTTGCTGGCGTGTTGATGACTTGATTAGCTCTTGTGCGGCAATAGAGCTGACTAGCGGCTCTGTGTCTAGTGATTTTAATTTGTGTGGCAATGAGTCGATTGATTTCGGCCGGTCTTCGGAGGGTGTTGTAGTTTGTATTTTTGATAATTAGATTGTTTTTATAAATTAATTCTGTAGGGGCGATTGCATGTTTCGTTTGTTTTTTGATTTGGTTTGGGGCAAGAGATGAAATTGGGTAAAAAATGGCTGCCCCGTGTCGGCTTACTTCTAGTCTGCATAGCGGTTGTTGCTCTTGTTTGGGTAATGCTTAGGCCTAGTGCTATTGGTAGAGAGTTTGCTGCTGCCAACGGGCGAATAGAGGCTACCGAGGTAGATGTAGCTACCAAACTGCCTGGTCGAGTCGCGTCAATCAACGTTGATGAGGGCGACTTCGTCAAAAGCGGCGAAGTGGTCGCGCGCATGGATACTCAGGTTCTCGAAGCTCAGTTGGCCCAGGCTCAAGCCGAGGTGCGTCGGGCGCAGAATGCGAAGTCCACCGCCGAGTCTTTGGTTGCCCAGCGGACGAGTGAGAAGGCCACCGCGGAGGCCGTGGTGGCGCAGCGTCAGGCTGAACTCACAGCCGCAGAGAAACGCTTCAGTCGTACCGAGCAGCTGGTCAAGCGCAACGCCCTGCCACAACAGCAACTCGATGATGATCGCGCCGTGATGCAGAGCGCCCAGGCTGCGTTGGCGGCTTCGCGCTCGCAGGTGGTTTCGGCTCAGGCCGGCATCGCCGCCGCGCGCTCCCAGGTGATCGAGGCGCAATCAGCCATCGAAGCGGCTACCGCCAGCACTGTTCGGCTGCAGGCGGACATTGACGACAGCCTGCTCAAGGCGCCGCGCAGCGGCCGTGTGCAGTATCGCGTCGCGCAGCCGGGCGAAGTGCTGGCCGCCGGCGGCAAGTTGCTGGATATGGTCGACTTGGCCGACGTCTACATGACCTTCTTTCTTCCCTCGGGCCAGGCCGGCAAGGTCGAGCTCGGCCAGGAAGTGCGCTTGGTGATCGACGCGTTACCGCAGTACGTGATTCCGGCCAAGGTGTCCTACGTGGCCAGCGTTGCGCAATTCACCCCCAAGACCGTGGAGACTGCTAACGAGCGCGAGAAGCTGATGTTCCGCGTCAAGGCGCGCCTCGATCCGGCGCTGCTGGAGAAATACGTCACTTACGTGAAGACCGGCGTACCGGGCATGGCTTACTTGCGTCTCGCCCCGCAGGCTGAGTGGCCCGCCTTTCTGCAGATCAAGGTCCCACAATGATTGATGCACAGACGGTAGCCAGTCTGGCTGGCGTTTCGCTGCGCTATGGAAAGTCTCACGCGGTGGAGGGCATCAGTCTGGACATCCCGGCCAACCGCATGGTTGGACTGATCGGTCCGGATGGCGTCGGCAAGTCCAGCCTGCTGGCGCTGATCGCTGGTGCGCGGAAGATGCAGGAGGGTGAAATCCAGGTTCTTGGCGGCGACATGCGCGACGTCCGCCACCGTCGTGCGGTGTGTCCGCGCATCGCCTACATGCCCCAGGGCCTGGGCAAGAATCTCTACCCGACGCTCTCGGTGTTCGAGAACGTCGACTTTTTCGGTCGCCTGTTCGGCCATGACAAGGCCGAGCGCGAGCGGCGCATCGCCGACCTGCTGCAGAGCACCGGGCTTGCGCCCTTCGCCGAGCGCCCGGCGGGCAAGCTCTCCGGGGGTATGAAGCAGAAGCTTGGGCTGTGCTGCGCGTTGATCCACGACCCCGATCTGCTGATCCTCGACGAACCCACTACCGGCGTCGACCCGCTGTCGCGCAACCAGTTCTGGGAGTTGATCGGGCGCATCCGTGCCGACCGCCAGGGCATGAGCGTGCTGGTGGCTACCGCCTACATGGAGGAGGCCGAGCGCTTCGACATCCTGGTGGCGATGGACGACGGTAAGGTACTCGCGACTGGCACGCCGGCCGAGCTGCGCGAGCGCACGGCGACGCAAAGCCTGGAGGCTGCCTTCGTCGCGCTACTGCCGGAGCGCAAGCGCGCCGGCCACCACGAGCTAGTGATCCCGCCGCGCGAGCGGAGCGAGGGTGCGCCGCAGATCGCCATCGAGGCCGAGGGGCTTACCTGCCGCTTCGGCGATTTCGTCGCTGTGGATCATGTGAGCTTCCGCATCGAGCGCGGGGAGATCTTCGGTTTCCTCGGCTCAAACGGCTGCGGTAAGTCCACCACCATGAAGATGCTCACCGGACTGCTGCCGGCCAGCGAGGGCAGCTGCGCGCTGTTCGGCCAGCCAGTGGACGCCAATGACATGGAGACTCGCCGACGGGTTGGCTACATGTCCCAGGCCTTCTCGCTGTATGCCGAGCTGACGGTGCTGCAGAACCTCGAACTGCACGCCAAGCTTTTCCATCTGCCGGCCGACGAGATCGGCCCACGGGTTGAGGAGATGCTCGAGCGCTTCGACCTCGGCAAGGTCCGCGGCGAACTGCCCGACAGCCTGCCGCTGGGCATTCGCCAGCGCCTGTCGTTGGCTGTAGCAGTAATCCACAAGCCGGAAATTCTCATCCTCGACGAGCCGACCTCGGGCGTCGACCCGGTGGCCCGCGACGGCTTCTGGGCACTAATGGTGGAGCTGTCGCGCAACGACGGTGTGACCATTTTCATCTCCACCCACTTCATGAACGAGGCCAGACGCTGTGACCGTATCTCGTTGATGCACGCCGGCAAGGTGCTCGACAGCGATACCCCGCAGGGCCTGATCGACAAGCGCGGCCTGCCGACGCTGGAAGCCACTTTCATCGCCTACTTGGAAGAGGCGGCCGGCAGCGCGCCGGTAGTCGAAACCTCGCCCGCACCAGAAAAGTCAGCTGAACCAACCAGATACAAGGGTAGCGACCGCTTCAACTGGCTGCGTCTGTTCAGCTACGCGCGCCGCGAGGCGATGGAGCTGCGCCGTGACCCGATCCGCCTGACTCTGGCGCTATTGGGTACCGCGCTACTGATGTTCATCATCGGATACGGCATCAACGTAGACGTAGAGAATCTTTCCTTTGCTGTACTCGACCGCGATCAAACTACCACTAGTCAAAACTATGCTCTCAATATTGCAGGCTCACGTTACTTCATCGAGCATTCGCCTATCGAAACCCCCGATGAACTCGATCAGCGTTTACGTAGTGGGGAGTTGAGTTTAGCGCTAGAAATTCCACCGAACTTCGGTCGTGACTTTAAGCGGGGTAATGCCCCGATTATTGGAGTCTGGATTGATGGAGCCATGCCCACCCGGGCCACGACAGTCCAGGGTTACATTCAGTGGCTGCATTCAAGTTACTTGGCTGAATTAGCGCGTGAGAGTGGCAATGCCGAAGCTAGTTCGGTGGCTAGTACTGAGGTGCGCTATCGCTATAACCCGGACGTAGAAAGCCTTAAAGCCATGGTTCCTGCAGTGATTCCTCTGCTGCTGATCATGATCCCGGCGATGCTCACTGCCCTGGGCGTGGTGCGCGAGAAGGAGCTGGGCTCGATCACCAATCTCTACGTCACGCCGGTGACGCGCCTGGAATTTCTCCTCGGCAAGCAACTGCCTTATATCGGCATGGGCATGATCAACTTCGTGCTGATGCTGGCCATGGCTGTGCTGCTGTTCCAGGTGCCGCTCAAGGGTAGTTTCCTTGCGCTGCTGGTCGGCGCTTTCCTCTACGTGGTGACCAGCACGGGACTGGGCCTGCTGCTCTCGACTTTCATGAAGAGCCAGATCGCCGCAGTATTTGGCACCGCCATCGCTACTATGATCCCGGCCATCCAGTTTGCCGGTCTGATACACCCTGTGTCCTCGTTAGAGGGTGTCGCTGCCCTAATTGGCAGGCTATACCCGACCTCGCACTTCCTGATTATTAGTCGTGGCGCCTTCTCCAAGGCATTGGGGTTCGCCGAGCTATGGGTTTACTACTTACCTCTGGTGGTGATGGCAGTGGTGCTGACTTTGCTTAGTGTGTACTTCCTGAAGAAACAGGAAGATTGAGCCATGAAGAAGATTGCAAATATCTTTAATCTTGGTGTTAAGGAGTTTCGTAGTCTAGGTCGAGACTATGCGATGTTGATCCTTATTGCCTGGGCTTTTTCTTTTGGAGTGTACAGCTCCGCAACAGGGGTTCCTGAGACTCTGCATAATGCATCTATTGCTGTAGTCGATGAGGATCAATCTCAATTGTCTAAGCAGATAATCAGGTCCTTCCAAATTCCTTATTTTCGGACTCCCTCCGAAATTAATCAGGCTGAAATGGATCGCGGGATGGATACAGAGCTGTATAGCTTTACGCTTGATATTCCTCCTGATTTCCAGCGAGATGTACTTGCTCGGCGAAACCCGAAGATTCAGTTGAATGTTGATGCGACTCAGACGGTTCAAGCCTTCTCTGGAGCCGGGTACATACAGAACATTGTTGATACCGAGGTTAGGGAATTCATCAATCGATATCGTGGTGATCCGTCGATGTCGGCAAGGCTGGCTGTGCGGGCGGAGTTCAACCCTAATTTAACTCAGACGTGGTTTGGTGCGGTTATGGAAGTGGTAAACCAAATTACCATGCTATCCATAATTCTCACGGGGGCTGCGCTTATTCGGGAACGTGAGCATGGAACTGTTGAGCATCTATTGGTAATGCCGTTGACCGCGTTTGAGATCATGCTGGCAAAAATTTGGTCTATGGGACTTGTGGTTCTAATAGCTGCGGCTATTTCTTTGCTGCTAGTCGTGCATTCTTGGATTGGCGTTCCACTCAATGGTTCGGTTTGGCTATTTTTGATAGGCGCAGCTATACATCTTTTTGCTACCACTTCAATGGGGGTATTTTTAGGGACTGTCGCGCGGTCGATGCCACAGTTGGGGCTGTTGGTTATAATAATACTAATTCCGTTGCAAATATTGTCGGGAGGGACGACACCTAGGGAGAGCATGCCTGCATTAGTTCAGAATATCATGCTGTTGGCCCCAACAACGCACTTTGTCTCGTTGGCCCAGGCCGTTCTGTTTCGTGGGGCAGGGATCTCGATAGTCTGGGGGCAATTCGTACTTATATTTGCTATTGGGCTGCTCTTTTTCCTCTCGGCGCTTTGGCGGTTCCGTAGAACTATTGGGCAAATGGCATGAGTTTTGATGGGGCGAAGATTCTTCATTGAGATTGCATTTTTATAGTCCCATGATTTCTACTTTAATTTGGATGGCTGTGAGGTTTCAAGGGGTGTAATGGAAGGGCTCAGTGAGGATCAGGTGAGGATTCTTCAGGTACTTTACTCTAATGGAGGGTGGGTGCGGCCTAGTGGCTTGGGTATATGGCTCCAGTGTTCTCCGGCTAGTTATTTTCCGGATCTGCTGGAACGCGGGCTTCTTGAGTGTCGGCAATATATATCTAGTGCGCGCTTCATGAGAAACAATAATAGAAATTCACTTGAGTATAAGTTGTCTAGGGAAGGCGCTTTGCTTGTTGAATCTTTTTTTAGCGCTGGTTAGCTTTAGATTATTAGGGTGGATAGCTGAAAGGCCTGAATCGCCCCTAATTTCGTAGACACCTCCGAGCCTCATAATGAGGTTCATCAGAAGCTGCCATGAGCAACTAGCGTGGCCCCGAAGAGGTCAAACTCGAAACAGCCAGACGAGTGAGCGATCGTGGTCCACGTGTAGCGGAGGTGGCGAAGCGTTTGGCGTGTCTGTATAGGGCATTGAGAAACTCCCGAGTGTCATGAGGTGAATTCTCGCATTGGCTAGTAAAAAAACCACAGCTATCGCGTTATGATAGTGGCAGAAGGCCTTGCCCAAATTGCAACGGCCATGTGCTGGACAGGGAGTGTGATGCCAAAGGCTTTTACAAAGATTTCCTCGCCATCGTCTAATGGATGGCCGATACAGCTTATTCGGGGAAATCCCGATTGCTCAGCATTTTACAAATGGATATATGCCGAGCTTGATAAAGTCACAAAAGAATGGCCGGCGAAAATCACGAAAGACACTCTAACCACCGGCCGAAAGGGAAATCTCGGCGAGTTTCTGTCGGCTAGAGTCGCGCATGCTAGTGGGTTATCTGGTAAGAAAAATGGGTATACGCTCGCACTTATGGGGGCACTGACTCCCCATCAAGATGGTGCTCCGACTGGGCTGGATATTACCATCGTCCATTTAGATCCAGGGGGGGACGAGAGTAAGGATCGTCTTTACATAATGGAAGTTAAGACTACTGGCGCTCCCCGTCTTACCTATGCTAATGAGCTCGTTAAGGACTACAAAAAGCTACTAGGCAAAGCGGCCGTCGCAGGGTCCTTAGGCCAAAGGCACAACTGGCTGATGGGCTACCTGATGGTTGTGCATGAGTTTGAGGAAGACGAGCTTGAACGAGTGAGTAGGCTTTTCTTACCTCAAGCGAAGGACTGTAAAGGCATTCGGCTTTTACCAACCTTAGTGCATGATCGCACAGTAGGAGACTCTGCGGCGATTACCGCATTGGATGCTGTCGCCGAGAAGATTAAGAAACAAGGATGGGGGGCGAAAACTATTGAGCCTTGGAGTATCGCAATAGATAACCTCATTAACTGCCTTGTTCATCTTTCCAATAACGGAAGTACTATGCCATGAGCGAGCTCCCTGAGTCTGTCAGATTTCTCGACAGCGCTGCCTCCTCCGCGGCAAAGGCTAGGGGAGTCGAACCAACGTTTCCAACCGAGGATCCGGTTGATGTAGCGACTGCTTTGAAGTGCATTAATGCGTTTCAAATCCGCGTGGACGAAGAGACACTTGAGGCTCTTGATGATGAAAGCAAAGCGAGACCTTTGGTAGCTGCAGCTCGGATTTTGCAGTCAACGGCACAGCACTTACGGCAGGCTAAAAAACGTCCCGTGGACGATGATTTTGACGACCTGCTAGGTGACGAGAATCTATCGATTGATGAAGATCTAAACGATCTTTCGTTTTATGCTGCACTCGCTTTTGCTATGCACGGTAATTTTCCAAGTGCTCGTGCTGTACTGGCTGATGTCGATCCGAGCTATATCAGGAAGAGTCAGGTTTTTCGCATGGTTGCAGCCATTTGCGAACCCTCTAGTTACGATGTTAGATATGAGTCGGACGAGATAAATGGCTCAAATGAGGCTGAGTTCAAGAGGTTTCGACGCTTCTGGAAACGAACTTTCTACCACAGCTCCGTGTCAGCTCGCGCCGAAGCATTCGCATCCGCGCTCAGAATATTTTCTCAAGTATCCATGGCTGGAACCCTCGCGGAGGGTGCATTATTGCTTGGAGGGCGGATGGCCGCTTACCAAGCCAAACGATTAGCGACTATTAATCTGCTAGATGCTGCATCAGAAATTCCGTATGGGTTCGTCAGAAATACTATTAAAAGTGGCATGGTAACTCTGCTGCCACCGCAGCATATTCTTCTGAGTAAAGAGCGGATTGCTAAGCATAGACGTAATACACTATTAACTCTGCCGACGAGCACAGGCAAAACTTTTATTGCTGAAGCATGCATCGCTGCCGATTTGGCTGATAATGGCTTGTGTGTCTATGTGGCTCCGTACGTTGCCGTAGGGGAGCAAGTTAGAAGCTCGCTCGAGAATCGTCTTCGCGAAATTTTCCCTGTTATCCCGATGTTTGGCGGATTTCAATCCGAGGCTGTTAGTAGTTTCGCTGAGGGCGAGGTTATTGTTGCTACTCCAGAAAGGTTTGACGGTTGGCTTCGTGCTGGAGAAGATATTGACCGGCTTCGAACTGTAATCTTCGATGAGATTCATATTTTAGAAAATGGGGCCAGGGGTGCGCGCGTGGAGGGTCTTATTTCACGGATTCGACTCCTACAGCGGACTAATTCAAAGCTGCGTATTATTGGGCTCTCGGCTGTGTTGACAGAGCCAGAGGCGGTTTGCGCTTGGCTTGGTGTGACAGCACAGGATCTACACCAAATCGGGTGGAGGCCTACTGCTCGTCGATTGGCTATGTGCCGCGCGAATGGGGACATGTATTGGATTCATGGGACAGATACACTCCGCCCTGCGGAAGAGAGGCCAACGTCAGAGATCTCTGAGCCTATTAGAATCAACCTGCCGGGAAAAATTACACCAGCTCAATTCCCCAAACCTAACGAGAAGAGCGCAGCTGCCAACGTCGGTGCGATAGCACGAGATCTTTTGAGTCGACTGGGTTCGCCAGGTCTGATCGTCTGCCCAAGAAAGGTTGACACACGATTACTCGCTCGAGAATTGCTAGCCGGTCGCGAGGAAGTCGAGGATGACGAAGTGGCGGGGATTGCTGCTAGCATTCTTGAACGCTACCCCTATTTAGACTTTCTCGTTGAGTGTCTTAAGCGTGGAGTCTCGTACCACAACGCATCATTGCCTTTCGATGTGCGGCGCGATATAGAAAAATTGACTCGCGAGCGTGTGTTGTCGGTGGTTTGCGCTACAACTACGCTCGCTGAAGGCGCAGATCTTCCGTTCCGGTGGACCATTGTCGCTCACTGGCTTACTAGCATGCGCGATACCGGGACGGATATGAAGTCGATGATATTTCGCAACATTGCGGGTCGTTGCGGTAGGGCAGGTGCGTTTTCCGAAGGCGATACAATTCTCTTCGAAAACCTAATGGGGCCTCCTTCCCTTCAGAATAGGCGAAATATCAAACAGCGCTTGGAGGAAGTCATGTTTGCATCATCGCCTCTAGCGTCGACCATGGGAGGGAATTGGCGTGAAAATCCACCTGAGGGGAAGAGTTTCTTAGAGGCAACCATTAGCGCGCAGCTGCTTGCGTGTATTGCAGAGCATCCCAATTCCGAAGATATAGTATCGGAATTGACTAACGCGTCTTATGCGGGGCAGACCGATGGCAAACAGAACGTAAAAAGAATCTTGTCTGAGACTGCACAATCAATTCTGGATGATCAGCAGCCAGGCGGAGCAATGGCAGTTGTTAATAGTCCGATAAGGCTTACAGATTTTGGTCGGGCGGCCAACCTAAGTGGGTTCTCGCCTGGGACATGCAGGTTAATGATGGAGTTTCTTTCCGAACAATCCTTTGAGGTCGGCGCGGGGCTCTATAGCGAGATTTTGAGGCGGTTTAGTTCGGTGCCAGAGCAGTCAAATACGACGTTGCAGATGATATTCGAGAGGGATAATCATAGGAATGTTGTTAAAGCTAGCAATATCGAAGAGGTATTGGAAGGTCTGCTGTTGAGGAAAAGTCTACGCCTGATATTTGAAGGGCTGCGTAAGAAGACCTCGAAGGCGATGCCGGAAACTGTAGAGACAATGTTCGAAGATTTCGTGTCGTTTGTTAACGGTGTAATAGCGAATTTTCTTCCGTGGACTCTTAGGGGGCTTGGTAAACTCAGCGCTCATGGCAGTAAGTCGGCCGCGAATATAAATTGGTCACAACAGGCGAAGGATCTTGAGTTTGCGCTGAGGGCTAGGGTTGATAATGTTGAATTCGACGACCCATCGATTCCTGTTGAATAGTAGTCGTGGTGTGTGGGCTTATTCGCCATAGAACATGGTTTGCATCCTAACTCAGTCAGCATGATCCATCGCATCATGCTGACTGAGTTATATGATTTTCGTGCTGGTGCAAATTTTCTTGTTGTCGCTATGAACGGGAGTTGAATCTGGCGCCTTATGGCTCGATACAGCATCGTCAGAGAGAATAAAGATTTTTCGAGTTGGCGCTGGGAAGTGATGGACTCTATGGTGATGAGTTTTAATGGGAGATTTGTTAAATGCCCTCGTGTCCTGGGATTTTGAACCAGATTGTGCCGGAATTGGTTTTCCAGTTGTCATAAATGTATAGTTTTCCGTTTTCCTTTTCGATGCCTCCAATTATCTTTTTTTGAAGGTCGATGCTGTGCCCGGTTTCAATGAGATATTGGTAGCTTAAATTTGTTGCTTCTTGGCTTGTTCTCGCATTTTTAAAGAAGAACGCGGTTTCTTTTGAGCGTCCGTCGCCTTGAGGGATTGGCCTTTTAGTTGAAAAGACGTTGGTGATTTTTGCTCCTTTTTGGAGGCAGATTTCTACATAGTGGTGCGTCTGCCAAGTAAGGTAAGGGTAAGCGATACTGTTCACGTTTCGGCTAAAATCCAAGAGATTGTAGCTGATAGATGCGATCCTCTTTATGGCTTCGTCTGAATTTCCGCGGCTCCCTATAATTCCCTTTCCTATCACTCCGCTGGAAATCAGTAGGTTGTTTCCATGATTTGGGTGGACGAATTCGCATAGATAGTCATACGCGCTTTCTGCGTCGTTGATTTTCTTCTGCAGTTCTTTTATTGAGGAGCTTACATGGATGGCTTCCTCTTCTTTAGGGATACCCTTTTTACTTCCTTGGCCAGCATAGGTTCTCTTTAGGGTCGTCTCTGCTTTTAAAATTATATTGTTGATTTTATCTAGCGTGCCTTGGTCCTTCAGGTTGTTGATCATCTCTTCGACGGCTTGCATGCAATAATTTAGCGTGGCTATCTGCTCTAGTAGTGAACGGCAATTGTTTGCCAGTGACAGTGGGTTATTGCTTTCTAGGGCGTGAAGTATTCCCTTTGCTAGTAAATAGTACTTGTATTGAAAAAGCTCTAGGCAGTAAAAGGAGTGGTCGGCTATCTTGTAAAGGCGTTTAGATATTACGTTAAGTGGAGGACGCAGGTCGGCTGATTTTTTATTTACCGAAGTTCTTATTTTTTCGAATCTGGCGTCATGATCTCTGAGGAACTCATGCTCTTCAGCGTTTGAAATATATTCCCTTAAAGCGGCTGAAACAGTATCTACAGTTTTCATGTCTGCTGACCAAGTTGGATTGCCAGTCTACACAGAGGGTGAGTGCGCGAGGCTCTGAGATTGGGCTTGAGAATCAGTTAAGTAGTGGGGCGCACTGGCTCGGAGTTTAATGCTTTTCAGGCCCGAGGTGTCCTTCCAGAGGAGCGCCATTCTTCTGTTGCTGTAGGCCCATAGCTTTTACCTTGTTAATGCAATAGAGGGGAGGGGCTGTCGGCCAGGAAATTTCGATTTTGTTTGATAAATGTCAAACCTATATTCATTGATGGCCGGATTCTGAGACGCCATTATTGGGCGTAGCAAGGTGGTAGAGTGAGACCTTGCACAGTCATCTCGTTCAACTGGGTAGTCGAGCTGAGAAATGAGTGGTCAGGGTGTTTGACGGTGCGCATTCCACGCCGGCTAGGCTCCGATGCCAGATGGGCGTGAACGGCTAGTCTCAGAATGGCGCTGGTCGATGTGAGTCCCCGATCCGAGCACTTGAGGTGGTGATGTTCCTCAACGCCGCCGCACCAAAAAAGCCAGCTAAGCGGAAGACAAGCGTATTCGCAGTGGCAACAGTTTGAACGTGATTGGAGAACCGGGCATCAAGGAGAACTTTCTTGGCTCGTCATAGCAAGAACCGCTTGTGCGGGAGCTGTGGGTAGCGACGAGGTTCAGTTCGAGGCTCGGACGCCAGATAGCAGGTGTCATTTCGAGTGGTAGTTGATTCGGCCGAGAGACTTACATGGAAGAGAGTACTCAGCACCTTACCGAACGTTATGTTTCCTCTCGTAGCCAGCATCCGGCTTGGCTGCTTCTGGCCTCCCGAAGAGCGCCTCTGGTCCTTAGCTGTCTCCGCACTCTATTCGAAAGGGCCAACGATGGAATCGTTGTAGAGGATGCGCTGCAAGGCTTGTCAGAGCTGTTGTCCAGCTATGCAAGCCAAGAGCTATTCGAGATCGATGCTGACAACGTCCAGCTCCAGGCGGGGCGCGAGTTGCGGGAATGGATCAAGCGGCGATTGATCGTCGAGCGTGAAGGCAGAGTTTATGCAACCGATGCTCTAGAGGTCGCAATTCAGTTTGTAGAGTCGCTAGACAGCCGAATGATGACGTCTACGGCGTCGCGTTTGTCTGTCGTACAGCGCGAAATCGAGAATCTCGAGACCAACCTGAACCCCAGCCCTGCTGGCCGCATCGCCAGCCTACGTCGTCGAATTCACGATCTCGAGCTTGAGCTGAAGCAAGTTGAAGCAGGCCACATTGTCGTTCTTGATGAGGCCCAGGCTATCGAGGGAATTCGAGAGGTATACAGCCTGGCGACCAGCCTGCGCGCTGATTTCAGGAGGGTCGAGGACTCTTGGCGCGACGCAGATAGAGCGCTTCGCCAATCCATCATTAGCGAGCAGTACCACCGTGGCGACATAGTCGATCTGCTGCTCGATGGACAAGACTCGCTATTGAGCACACCTGAAGGGCGGGTGTTCGATAGCTTCCAGCAGCAGCTCCGACAGTCCATTGAACTGGACGATATGCGTGCGCGGGTCCGAACGATTCTTCGGCATCCTGCTGCTTCCAAAGCGCTCCAGCGTAGCCAGCAGAAAGAAATGCGGTGGCTAGTCCTGCGACTGGTCCAAGAGTCTCAGTCAGTGCTCCAGGCAAGAGCGCGCAGCGAGAGGGACGTCAAAGGTTTCATGAAGACCGGGCTTGCCCTTGAGCACCATCGCGTTGGCCAACTGCTCCACGACATTTTCAATGCTGCGCTGGGGTTGGATTGGCAGCGCCAAAGCCAGCGTCGAAAAGCTGTGCCACTGCCTCCTATCGGGATTCCGATCTCGGGCATCCCGTCTGTTGAGCGCCTGCGGTTTAAAGACGTCAGTACGGGCGCGGATGCAGAGCTGAATCTAGATGTTGTTTCAGCTGGGTTAGACGAAATCGATGCGGACTTTTGGGATGCATTTGATGGGTTGGATCGAAATGCGCTCATCCGCGAAACCCTGTCGGTCTTGGCTCAACAGGGAAGGCCGTTAAGCCTTGGAGAACTAGCAGCTTTGCTGCCGCCTACACATGACCTGGAGACATTTTCTCTTTGGTTAGGGATGGCCCGTGAGGCGGGTCTCCATGTGTACGAGGATGAGGCTGAGAGCGTGGAGTTGGTTGACTCAGACCAGCAGCGTTGGCGGTTCCATCTTCCTCTCGTCGGTATGGATAGCGTTGCACTCAAGGATATTGATTGGGAGTTGTGAGCATGGCGGGAATTTTCGATCAGTTGGCAAATTCGGCAGGGGATGATCAGCGGCCGGCAGAGCTGCCTGCTGATGAGTCAGAACAAGCGGCGCCCCCTCAGCCTCACGAGCCATCCGACGATAGTGGTCGTACTCATGGTCGCATTAGAGAGACCGTGCAGGAGCTTCTTAAGTACGGGTTGCTGGAGGACAGTCATAAACCCAACCTCTATCGCTTAGCCGTCACTCATGTCGCTGAAATTGCGAGCGTCCTTGAGCCCCTCGATCTGGGCGTCAGTATCGACGAGATAAGAGGGCTTGCCTTTGTGACAGTCCGACAGGACGTACGCGCTGAGCCAGATGAGTGGTCACACCCACTCGTGCGAAGGCAGCGCCTGAACCTCGAGCAATCCCTCCTCATCGCGATACTGCGTCAGCACTTCATTGTGTCAGAGCAGGAAAGTGGTATCGGGACGACTGTTGCCCAGGTCGCTGTGGACGATTTGATCCCGCAGCTACAGGTCTACCTTGGCGATTTGGGTAGCGATGCAAAAGAGCGCAACCGCGTTCTCACGCTACTCGATCAGTTGAAAGGACATGGTTTGGTGTCCACTCCGGATGCGCATGACAACATCATCATTCGCCCGATCATTGCCCACTTGGCGAACCCTGAGAACCTGCAGGCTCTGCTAGCTTGGATTCAGGACCAACAGCGACTGGAAAGTGACCCCATTGACGCGGCCATGGAGGTCGAAGAGTGAAGCAGGAAGCTTTGTGGCGGGATAGCGAAACCTTCGTTCTCACCTCAGTTGAGATGTTTAACTGGGGCGGCTTTCAAGGGCTGCATCGGGCGCCGATTGACGGTGCTGGGACAGCTGTCATTGGCCCGACAGGGAGCGGCAAGACTACCCTCGTCGATGCGCTTATGACCCTCATCTGCGCGAGTCCGCGGTACAACCTGGCATCCACCGGTGGTCACGACAGCGACAGGGATCTTGCCTCGTATGTTCGTGGTGTCACCGGTCCAGGAGACGGGAGTGCTGGGCAGTCCCACATCGCTCGTTCTGGCAAGACGGTTACAGGAATCTCCGCGACGCTCAACCGTGAGTCTGGGATGGTTCGGCTTGGTGCGTTGCTCTGGTTCGAGGGCACTAGTTCATCTGCCGCAGACATGAAGAAGCTCTGGATATTCAGCACCTCTCCTGACCATACGCTTGAACACTGGTTGAGCGTTCAGCACGAGGGCGGGATGGCTGCTCTGAATAAGATGGGGAGCTCGGAAGCGGGGATCTGGACGTACCAAAGCAAGAAGCAGTACCTCGCCCGGCTACGTGATTTCTTTGAGGTTGGAGAGAACGCATTCAACCTCCTGAATCGAGCCTCAGGACTGAAGCAGCTCAATAGCATTGACGAGATTTTTCGTGAGCTGGTGCTGGATGATCGTGCGGCCTTTGATCGTGCTGCAGAGGTGGCTGACAGCTTTGATGATCTCACTGAAATCCATCGTGAATTGGATGTTGCGCGCCGACAGCAGCGTACGTTGGAGCCCATAGCTGAACTGTGGTCGCGCTACCAATCGTTGGAAAGCCAGGCAAGCGAGAAGGCAGCCTTAGAGCGACTTGTACCTGTTTGGTATGCGGAGCAGGGGCACCGTTTGTGGCTGGCGGAAACGGAACGGTTGCGGATTGAGAGTCGGCAGGCCGAGGCGGAGGTGGCATCTGCCCACGAGCTGCTCGAGGCGCAAAGGCAGCGCACTGATGAGTTGCGACAGCTCTATCTGCTGAAAGGCGGCACCAACATTGATCAGCTGAGAGCCCGCGTGAATGATTGGAGCAAAATTGCTTCGAAGCGTGCGATCGACTCAAAGCAGTATCAGTCGCTGGCTCGGAATCTTGGTCTTTCAGATGATCTCGATTCGTTGGTATTGCAAGAGAACCAGGCTACGGCAGAGTCGCGCCTTGTCGCTCTGAGGTCAGACCTAGAGCAAGCCAAACTGACGTCCTTCCAACTGGGCGTCGCAGAGAGTGAGCAGTCGAGTTTACTCGCGAGGCTTAAAACTGAGCGGCAAGAGGTTGAGCGCCGACCGGGCTCAAATTTGCGTCCGGATTTCCAAAGCCTTCGCTCTGATTTAGCCGCGGAGCTCGGCCTTGACGACAGCGCACTGCCGTTTGTAGCAGAGCTCGTCCAGGTCAAAAGCGAAGAGCATCGTTGGAGAGGGGCCGTCGAGCGGGCAATTGGTGGCCACCGCCTACGGATTTTGGTACCGCCGCAGTCCATCGAGCATGCCCTTCGTTGGATCAATAACCGGCATAACCGACTGCATGTCCGCTTGCTGGAGGTGAAGCACCCTGAGTCACCAGCAGTCTTCATGCCGGATGGCTTTACTCGAAAACTCACATACAAGGATCATCCCTACCGCGAGGCACTTAAGGCACTTCTTGCTGAGAATGACCGGCACTGCGTCGACAGCCCAGAGGTGCTGAGATCTACTCCTCATGCGATGACTGCTGAAGGCCTCATGTCGGGTAAGGCCCGCTTCTACGACAAGCAGGATCAATTGCGATTAGAGGATGACTGGCTCACGGGCTTCGACAACCGCGACCGTTTGGCCCAGTTGGCTAGTCAAATTCAGGAAGTCACTGAGCGACAAGCGCAAGCTGCTCAAGAGCTCAAAAATGCTTTAGCTGCGGTTAGCTTGCTTGAAGGCCAGATTCGGGCTTTCGAGCAAATCAGCCATGTCGATTTTGCGGACATTGACCTACCGGGAGCGCAGAAGCAGCTCGACGAGCTGAATCAGGGGATCCAGGAATTGCTCCAACCCGATACTGATCTTGCGGCAGCAAAGCAGGCCGCAGACCAGGCGGCGGAGCTGGTCGGCACACTAGACAAGCAGCATCAACAGGCGATCGCAAAGAAAGCTCTGGTAGATACCCGCTTCGAGCACGCGGCAACGAGTACGCGCAAAGCGTTTAGCCGGTCGGAAGTGGGTATGAGCGACCAGGAGCGTGAGCTAGCGATTAGGTACTTTCCAGAGGTCGCTCCGAAGTATTTGGCAGAGATTGGCGAACTTGAGCTGCAGTTCACTCGGAGTCTGCAGGGTGAGATCAGCGGCCTCAAGGACAGGCTCAGTAAGCTTCAAACCGAGCTCGCAAAGAAAATGTCGGATGCGCTGAAAGAGGACACTGGGGCTCTGGTAGACGCAGGGCGAGAGCTCGATGACGTGCACAAATACCTGGATCGGTTGAGGGTGCTCACTGAAGAGGCCTTGCCAGAGAAGCTGAAGCGATTCCGGGACTACCTGAACCGCTCCTCCGACGATGGTGTCACTCAATTGTTGAGCTACATCGAGCAGCAGGTAGCGCTAATTGAGGAGCGACTGGACGATCTGAACAGTACGATGTGCCGGGTCGACTTCCAGGCGGGGCGGTATCTGAGGCTGATCGCAAACAAGGTGTCGCACGACAGCATTCGTGCGTTGCAGCGTGCGCAACGTGCCCTCAACTCGGCGAGGTTCATTGATGACGAAGGGGAGAGTCACTACAAGGCCCTTCGGGAGCTCGTGGATATTCTGCGCGAGGCTTGTGAGCGAAATCGGACTCAGGCCGCTCGCACACTACTGGATCCTCGCTTCCGGTTGGAGTTCGCGGTCTCGGTGATCGATCGGAATACAGGCAACACAATTGAAACCCGGACGGGCTCACAAGGTGGGAGTGGTGGCGAGAAAGAAATCATCGCCTCTCATGTCCTAACGGCATCGCTGAGCTATGCCCTGTGCCCAGATGGCAGTAGCAGGCCACTCTTTGGCTCCATCATCCTGGATGAAGCTTTCTCCCGAAGCTCTCATGCCGTCGCGGCTCGAATCATCGGGGCTCTCCGGGAGTTCGGTTTGCATGCCATCTTCATCACTCCAAACAAGGAAATGCGGCTGCTGCGCCACCACACTCGATCGGCGATCGTGGTGCACCGAAGAGGTATGGATTCCAGTTTGGTTTCGCTCAGCTGGGAAGCCTTGGATGAGCACTATCAGCAGCGAATGAAGGTGCAGAGTGAAGCCACCACTTGAGATCAGCCGAAAGCTAGCTCGTCAGTGGTATCAGGCAGAGACACGTAGCAAGCGGCTTCTTGGCCTAAGTGAGTGGCCGCTCTGCATGCGAATAGGGGTTCCAAGCGCCAGAGAGTTTTCGCAGAACCCTGGCGCTGTGCAACGCCATGCTGAGTCGTGGAAGAAAGTGGCAATCGGGTTGGTGGATTGGGAGCCAGTCAGCTATCGCGCTGGCGCTGAACCAATCCTTCTTCCTTCTCAGTGGTGTCTACGCACTCCATCGGAATGGATCGCTGCAACAATGGATGCCGCGGTTTGTAGGGAATATGCAGACCTTGAGCATATCGTTGAGAGCGTAGATGTGGCTTTCAGAGCGCTGCTTGTTACTCAGCGCAGCCTCTGGCTAAAGAAAAAGCCAGAGGAGGTCATTGCTGCTGCAGATTTGGCCCTGCGTCTCCAGCCAGGATGCGCCATGGGGCGGCCCCTGCGCTTGTTGGCCGAGCATGGGGTGGACACGAAGTTCTTCGAGCGGAACGCTGGACTGCTTACGCGACTGCTGGATGAGCGTTTTCAAGGTGAGCCTTCGGAGATGGGGCTAAACACGTTCCTTGGGGCTCTTGAAGAAAATGAGCATTGGGTCCTTGTGGCGCCTTTGTGCGATGGGCTACTTCCATTCAAGAAGCTCCGGCTCACAACAGCTCAGCTAAAAGAGTCTCGGCTTCCTGGTTCTCGGCTCATTGTCGTTGAGAACGAAAAGTGCCTTCATCAACTACCTGCTCTTGATGACGCCGTCGCGGTTCTTGGATGTGGCCTCGATCTGCAGTGGATGGCGGCGTCCTGGTTACGGGAGAAGCAGCTAGCTTATTGGGGGGACATAGATAGCTGGGGCTTTCTAATGCTCAGTAGTGTCCGAGTGCTTTGTCCCGATATTTCTGCTCTTCTCATGTCAAGAGATGTGTATGAGTTATACGCCCCAGGGTCCGCAGTCGAAGAGCCCGTAACGGCTCAGGTATACCCTCCGTCCGGACTTTGCAGTGAGGAAAAGGAACTTTACTCGCACCTATTAGGGCAAAAAAAGGGGCGATTGGAACAGGAGTACTTGCCTTCAGCCGCTGTCGAGGCAGCAATAGACCTGTGGATAGATAGGACTTCTAATGACGTTTAGCGGGTGCTCATGACGTCGAGCTAGACGTTGACATTAGGGTATGCCCGGACATTGACATTCAAATATCTATCCGGGCGAGGCCAAATGTCAGGCTCATACCGTCGATGGGGGACTTCCTATTCGAGGCTTCGACCGCCAAGAAGGTCGCTAATGAAAGCGATACATGGCGACGCGGCGTACCAGGAAGCACCTGGTTTACCGCCTCGCGTTTGAAGGACTCGGGAATACGTCGTCTGGGCTGGGGCATGAACACTCCTTGCGGTGGGCATTGTCCACCTTAAGTCAGTGTCCAATCAGACCGGGACAGACCAGTAGAAGGTGTGTCTAGCTAGGGTGGAGCTGTCGTAACGCAGAACGGCGGTTCTACTTGTTAAATTCTAGGGGATTATTTGTCTAGGTGGGTTAGGTATAGATTTTTACTTCGTGCCCATTGGAAATTTGACGAAGGCAAGCACACATAACTTTTCTCCTGATTGTGAAGCAGGCCTTTCCTGAGTAATGTTCATCGGATGTAGCTTGCTGACAGTTTATTTTCGGGTTATTGTGTCCTTACGATGTCCGGCTGAATTCTAAAGGAAAATAAAATTTCTAAACTTGCTGAGTTTCGTGCTGCGGAAAAGGCACTTCAAGAACAACTTGCCTACCTCGAGTCCTTCAAGAACGACGCCGGCCTCAAGCGTGAGATCAAGTTTGAGGAAGAGCTCAAGTCTCTCATGAAGGAGTACGACAAGAACCTGCGCGATATCGTATCTATCTTGGATCCTGACTCTCGCCCCGTTGGTGGCAAGCTGCAGGCCCGAGGAGCCAGCTCTCAGCGCAAGGCTCGTGCCGTCAAGGTCTACAAGAATCCGAATAGCGGAGAGATTGTTGAGACCAAAGGCGGGAACCATAAGGTGCTGAAAGCTTGGAAGGCAGAGTTTGGCAATGACGTTGTAGAGTCTTGGTTACAGAATTAATAAAAAAGGCCGCGAAAGCGGCCTTTTTTATTTCCCTCCGGGCGTCTCCAAGGATATTTCCGAATTGTTAGCTGAATGCCACGCAGGCTGGAGTCAGCTGCACTGTAAATTCGGCGATCCATCGTTTCTAAGTGGAAATATTGCGGAGAAGCCTCTGACAGTGGCTCAGCGGGTTTCCGACTGAGCCAGGCGAGGAGGGACATGCTGGGCTCCAAGCCGCGGGTATGGATTTGCGGGTTCCAGAAGGGGGCTTGCTTCCCCCTTCTGGTATGGAGCCGGTTGGCTAGCTATGCACAGATCGCTTATGGGTGCAGCTGCGAATCAGTGCGGTAGCTGACTACTTTCAGGATCGAGCCGTTTTTGGTGTAGGCCTTACGGCAGATTGTAGATCGAGGGGGAGTCCCATCACGCTGATTGCCGCCGAGCACCAGTACGTGGTCGCCCTGATCAGCCAAGAAAAAGGCAACGTGACCTTTTCCGCCTTCGCCATCGGTGATGTTATCGAACACGACTATGTCACCAGGCTCGGGTGAGGTCGTCGGCTTGCTCCAGTTTTTGAATGACAGCGCTCTGGCGCTATTAGTTGGAGGCGCTGAGTCAGTAGGCAGCGTGCGGCCGTTGGCGGCCCGCATGAGGCAGTAATTGACGAAGGCTGCACACCACGAGGTCGTATCGCCGTCGGGCTTGGTTTGCGTTGCCTTGAAGAACTCGACGATTACCGGGTTCCAGCGAGATGGCCAGGCTGATGCATACGGCTTTCGATCTTCACCGAAATATCCTTGGCCAACGGCCCAAAAGTAGCTCGCCACTTCGAAGGGAGTGCACGCTGAGGGGGCACCATCCAGCACCTGCTTGCCGATGGCACTTTCTTCAGCCGTGGGCGACCGCGTGCCTAGCGCTCCAACATTGGAACCTGCCGCAACTTCGTCTGGTAACAGGTCGTTATTCAGCGATGGTTGGTCCGATCCAACAAGGTCAGGTGGGAGGGGCGTGGGTCCTGAGTCTTCTTGCAAGTCTTGCATCACAAGACCGAGGATTTTGATGAGGGCGGGGTTGCGGGTTTCGTTGAGCGCCAAGATGTGTTTCTCCAGTGCAACAGGCTGTCTGTGGTGTCCCTTCAATGCTTGAGCCGGGCGCCCGGTCAGGTATAGCAAATCGCCGACACCCTACTTCAGTCCCCAAAAATCCTGCGCGAACGAGCCTGTGTACTCACCTCTCTAGGTCGGTAGTGGTCGTCCTAAACGTAAAATTGCTCGCTGGTACTGGTTCAGCCAAATCCGCACAGAGCAGTTGTTTGGGATTAGGTGGGATGGCGCGTTGACAGCATGGCCGGTTGGTCTATTTTCGAGCGATTACCACTTCGCATGTCATGGAGGACCTATGGATCGCCGAACTGTCTTTCCGATACTGCTCGCGTTACTGATGCCATTTCTAGGTGGCTGTACAAGGTCGCTGATGGAAGATAGTTGGCCCGTCCCGCCGGACGATATTGTCAATTATCCGCCCCCGCAGCTGGCGCCAAACCCAGCAAAATTTGAACAGCTGTCGCTTGCTTCGGAAAATGCGGAAGGATTGCGAGTACTCATCAACAAGCACAGCACTGACAGCAGTAAGAGAGACTGGGGCAGCGGTGATTTCACCACAGTGGGGACTATTGCAGCCGTAGGTGGGGCGGTGGCTGACCAGACCGGCCTGATGAATACTGGCGCGGGTATGTCGATCCTCGGGCTGGCGGCCCGTGAACGCTACAAATACAACATCCAGAGTGCCTCCTATGTCGGAGCACGAAAGGCTCTAGAGTGCATGCTGAGTCATGTGTCTACCACCAATAACGATGAGGTGGAGTGGGGAATGATTCAGCAAGGCAGTGCGGAAACGCAGCAGCCCGCTAGCGAGCTGCCGGCAACAATTGTGCAGGCGACATTAAAAGTGAAAGAAAGCCTCATCACTCGGTTGCAGACCATCCAGAGCGAGCCTGTGAAGGCTGCTGACTTCAAGGGAGTGTTGGATCAGCAACACCAGGCTTACAACGACATGGCTGAAGCTGAAAAAAAGCTTAAGCAGACGGTCGATAAGGACAGGCAAGCGCTAGTTCAAATGAAGGCGGTAGGGTTCACCCCCTCTGTGACAGACAGCGCGAATGCTAATCGAATCTCTAAGGAAGAGAGGTTAGTGCCGCTGGAGCGTCAGGTGAGTACCGGGAAAAAGCTTGTAGCTTTGCCGGCAGCAATCAATGCCTGCGTGGCGGGATACTAGTTGCTGCTAACTGCATCGTCTCTGCGAGGCCATGGCGCCGTTAGACTTGATTAGTCTGTGCTGTTCCTCTCATCCGTTCGAGGATGCCTAGGGGTATGGCCTAGTCGAGATTCGCGGCGATCTGGTGGACCAGCTTCAATGGAGCAGAGCTGGTCGCAATATTGAAGAGTATGTCGCGCTTGCTGCGAGGAAGTTGCTTGGCGCACCGCTTTGCGGTGGCCTTTATGGCGCTATCGGTGCCGTGAATTTTCGCAGCAAGCAGCAGCGCTAGGATTGCATCTTGAAGGTCCACTCTTGAATCCAGCTCCGGGTGGGGCGGCACCATGGCTGTCGATACCGGTGGCGCCAATTCTGGCACCCCAACTTGGTTTACCCAAGCTTTAGTTTGATTGTCTTAGGCAAAAATGAGATGCCCCCCCTGGGGCAGGAGCTGTTTGGGCTCTTGTCCCTGAGGATCAGTGATCCGACGAAGTTTGCATGCCGAGCTTGTTCCTCATGCCCTGCCGCAACGCTAAGCCGAGTACTACTTGGCGCACTGCCCTTTCGACATCGAAAGGACGGCTGAGCTGTTGGTATTCATGGCGGTGAGTAGCTTCCATTAGGCATGCAAACGCTGGCTCTAGATGAGCCCTAGGGCGTTTGGTTTAAGGATTTTTCTCTAGGCTGGCTTTCCTGCCTTTAGGTAAGCACAGGCTCCTTGCCGATAATATTTTGTTTTCGTATTTGGGTGTCAGACGGGCTTTTGAAGTTTGCGTTAGATATTTGCGCGACAGCCTGCTGCAGTCCGAGGTGTCTGCGGACACACCTAGAGGTGTCCGGGGACATTGCTTGTTGAGTTCTTGCTCGCGACCATTAGCTCTGGCGTTTACTGCTTCGACTATTAGCGTTTATCTGATTTTCTTTCTATCTGGTGTTGTTTTTCATCGCGCTGCTGCATTGGGTTCTGTTTCGGTGTCCAGGTTCGAGGCTCTATTGGGGCATCGCTTGGTGATGAATTATTTAAACTGAAGAAGGAAATCTTTCGGAGTGTTGTTTCTGGGTCGTGATGTGATTGTGCTTGACGCGAAAAATTGATTCTGAGACTGACTTTATGGATGGAGTTCATCGGCAAATTGTGCGGCGCCAGATTCACTGTGGTAGCTGTGCTTTGGCAAGCCATTGTTTGCCGTCTTCGTTATCTCTCAGTGAGATTGATATTCTCGATGAAATGGTCAGGCGTAGTAGGCCGTTAGAGCGAGGGGAGTTCTTGTTTCGTCAAGGCGAAGAGTTTAGGTCGATATTCGTGATTCGCACAGGCATGATAAAGAATTACTGTATTACAGACACTGGTGTGGAGAAGATAACAGGTTTTCAATCGCCAGGTGAGATTCTCGGTTGGGCTGGAGTGGATTGCGGAGAATATCCAATGTCTGCTCAGGCGCTCGAACCTACATCCGTTTGCGAAATACCTTTCGGACGACTGGATGAATTGGCTGAGGCGATCCCTCAGTTGCGGCGTCAATTGATGCGGGTTATGAGTCGGGAAATTCGGGAAGACCAACAAATGATGCTGCTTTTGTCTAAGAAGTCTTCTGAGGAGCGAATCGCAACCTTCTTGCTGAGTTTGTCTGCTAGATTTCGAGCTCGAGGGTATTATGCGCATACACTTCGTTTAAGTATGTCTCGTGGAGAAATTGGGAATTATTTGGGGGTGGCCATGGAAACGGTCTCTCGATCTTTTACGAAGCTGCAGCAGTTGGGATTGATTCGGGTAAGTGGTAAGGAAGTGCAGATAGTTGACTATATGAAGTTTTGCGAGCTGGCCGGTGGCGAGGGGAAGTAGTTTTTCTTATTAAGTTGCTCGGGTGGGTGTCGGATTTTGGTTGTATTGCGTGTGGCTTTTTATAGGAAAGGCATGCGGAGAAAGAGTTTTGTTGTGTTGGTGGCCATTCGTACGTGTCAATTAGCAAAGAATAAAAATGCAGCAGGAGCCCAGCGGGCCCCTGCTTATGACGATTAATGCTGGGAGTCGTGCGCCCGCCTAGATTTATAATGAATTATGGCGAGTGTTAGCACGATGACCAACATCAGTGGCCCAAAACGCGCCGCCAGAATCACCAGCGCTACAACTGCTAGGGTGCCGGCAAAAATGCGGGTCAGCACAAATAGCAATTCGCGAACGCAACACGCTGAGCCCTGTGTAAGCAGGGGGGAGTGTTGCAGATGAAACAAAGATCTCGGATCTATTACACCGAAAGCCAGAAGGCGCTGATGTGGGATCGCTGGAAAGCAGGTGGTTCGCTCCAGCGGCAGCTACCATAGCGGACTACCGCTCAGTAGGTGCTGCGATAAATGAACCAGGCAATGAACACGACGAATGGAGCGAGCAGAACGCCGGTTTCCGTGGAAGTGCTCCGCTGTCTGGATCAACTCACCTCAAGTAATTTGACGGAGCCTTTAACGACCAATGGCTCCCTTCTTATACTCGTCAGTAGCCATTACCGAGACGTGTGCCAATGTTGACGTGTGTAATGACGCTCGGGTGCAATGATGTGGTAGTCTTAAGGCGTGCCGATTTTCTGGCGGATTATGTCTCAAGGAGTACGTTATGAGGTTTAGGGAATCTTGCACTGGTTTGTTGTTTGGCTTGCTTACTTTTGCTGCGACATCTACTCAAGCAGCCACAATGCGTTGCGGAAGTAATTTGATAAGCGAAGGCGAATTGATAGTTGATGTGATTAGAAAGTGTGGTCAGCCAGCGCAGCGTCAGGTTGTGGGCCCTGCTGTCGACGCTAATGGTTACGTAGCAAAAGGCGCTGCAACAATTGAGAATTGGGTATATGGCCCCAGCAATGGGGCATATCAATACCTGCGCTTTGTCGATGGCAGATTGGTTGAAATCCGTACTCGAATGAATTGATGGAGAGCGCAGGTACTCAGTGAGTACCTGCGAAGGGGCATTAGCCCGCAGTTCCGATGACATCCAGCAGAGTAGCGATGGGGGCGCTTTGAGCGCTTGCGACAATGATCGTCGTGTTCGCCCCAGCTTTGCTGACGGCTTGTTGAAGGTTGTTTGCCGTTAATTGCGCGCCGTTGAATGTGGCGCTGAAGAGTTTGCTAGCCCCGGCAATAGAGAGAAGTTGAAGCATGGTATTGATGTTCACTGCTTGAGCAGTGTTAACACTGATCTTGGTCTTAGTCCCCGCTGCAGTCAGCGCTTGCTGCAGGTTATCTGCTGTCAACTGCGCGCCGTTGAAGTCTGCGCTGAAGTTCTTATTGTTGCCCGCATTTTGTATGGCCTGAACGAGGGCCGTGATATTCGCCGCTTGGGCGGTGTTGACGCTGATGCCCGAGTTGGTTCTACAGATGGTGCCGGCCAATGCCTCGATGGCGCGACACCTCACTTCGTAGGCTGCGAGAAGATCGAACTAAGCACGTTGAGCCAGTAGTTATTGATTCTCCTGCCATTATTATCTATTTTTTCGAAGTCATTAATAATTGATTCAACGACATCTATTAGCGAGATAGCTTAATATGTGATATTCTCTAGTGAAAATTTAGCTAATCGAAAGTCGGGCAGAAATTCTTGCAAGCCCCGAACATACCCCGGGCCGGCCACTAAGAACTTTAACAATAGCATGGATGCTCTGCATGAATGGAAACTCTGAAAATAAACTATGGATTAGACTTGGGTTACTGGCCGTTACATTGCCACTATGCTTCATATTTCCATACGTCTTGCTCCTCACACTTATACTTGCGTGGGAAATTTTCGTAAACTTCAGATCACCCAAGATGGAAAGCGTACCGCCACCCCGAACATGGGCCGACGCGACATCTGAGGACAGCGACTGGCTCGATCTATTCCTCAAAGGCTGCGAGTCTCCGGCCGAAGAGAAATTTCTAAAGACAATGGTTAAGGAGTTCAATTTTTATCCGAAAAAAGGAGTTCTAGTCTCTCCAAGACTATCCATGCAAATTCAGTTCAAGTTTGGAAAGTATCGATTTGATTTCTTACTGAACAACAAGTACATCGTCGAGATTGATGGTGCAACATATCACTCATCCCCCGAGCAGATTGAGCGCGATCGTATCCGAGATGAATACTCTGCGGCCAATGGCTATAGTGTTCTACGGATACCGGCAAGTGTAGTTTTCAATAACTCATCCGAAGCTATCCGGCGGGTCAAGGACTTTGCTTTCGCGCCCGCCACGGCGGTAGCCCCCCCAAGCTCAAAGCCTATTTCTAGACGAAAACCTGTATCGCACTACCTCAATGACCTCACAAATGGCGTATCGAGTTTCGCTCAGAGCATCAGTGACGCAAGCTTGAAGAAGACTGCCACTTCAGATTTTAGGAATTCAATTAGCCATGAGCAGATCTTTCTCGGCGCCATGGTTAGCAAAATCGAGTCAGAAATACGCATCATGAGTCTTTCTCCTGAGGAGAGAAAGTTTCACGATGATATGTACGAAAAGCTTACGCAAGGGCATACAAAAAAACTCTTGCAGAAACCTTTCACTGGACACCTGTTGTGCTACCAAAACCAGTTGGTAATTGCGAAGTTCAGCAACAGATCGACTCAGAGTGTGCTGATGCACTTGAAGAGCGCAACAAACGTTTTGCGGATCTGAGAGAAAGATCTGCAAATGACCCTCTGTTTTCGGTTCTGTTCTACCGATACATGAAAGAGTCGCGATTTCCAGAAATGAATCTAATACACCCAGCCCTCATATATAACGCCGATCTGAGCCTGCACCAGCACCATAGAGCTTTTCCACCCCTAGATACCTGAAATATTGGGGAAAAATTGGGACAGAAAAATGGGGAAAGGTTTATTTTTCTTGATCTAAACGTCCGCTCCTGTCCGACTTAGGCCACCCACGAACGGCTGCAATGGATTGTGGGTTAAACCGATCGTGACCGGCTCCAAACAGCCCAGCCTGTGTAAAAACGTTCTCGAAAACGATAGCTGCTCAGAAAACGAGCAAATTTCGCGTTTTCTTGCGAGTTCAGGGCGAGCCAACTGGGAAAATTTCTTCAGATTTCACGTAGCAACGTGAACCTCAAAATTGCTCGAGCGTTTTTACACAGCCTCGGCCGATAGCGGCCTGCCACCAGCGTCCGTCCACAGCTGTGGATTCAACCGATCGACGCAACAGCCTGGTTAAAACACTCGGCGGGAGTTGAGTACCCCAAGGTTTTTCTGGGTCGCTCGTTCAACTGCCGAGCGACTTTGTCCAGCGCGTCCTGCGAGTACAGCAGAGATCAGTGCCCTTCGGGAAGTACTGCCGTAGCAGGCCGTTGGTGTTTTCATTTGTCCCGCGCTGCCAAGGATTCTGTGGATGACAAAAGTAGACCTGGATATCCGTCGCCAGAGTGAATCGCTTGTGAGCAGCCATCTCCTTGCCTCGATCCCAGGTCAGGGATTGGTAGAGCTCCTGAGGCAATCGCTGAGCATTCTCGATCAGTGCATTCACCACTGTCTCGGTGTCCTTTCCATTCACTTTCACCAGCATCACATAGCGGCTGTGGCGCTCAACCAGCGTGGCGATCTGACTGTTCTTGCTGCCGCACAACAAATCGCCTTCCCAGTGTCCTGGTACTGCACGATCTTCAACGATGGCCGGCCGCTCGCTGATGGAAGTCGTATCGCTGATACGGCCATGGTTACCGGTTTTCTGGGTGTGATGACGTGACCGGCGTATAACGACTACGGCGCAGATACTCCAGTAATTCTTTCTTCAATGCGCCACGGGCCTGGATGAATAGGCTGCGGTAGATGGTCTCGTGCGACACCTGGTAGGCCACGTCCGGGTAAGTACGCTTCAACCACCCAGCAATCTGCTCGGGCGACCACTGGTTCTGAAGCTTCTCCGCAACAAGCTGCGCCAACTTTGGGGACTGGACAAGCTTGCAAAGCTTTGGGCGACGAGCCCTGTCCCATGCCGCCTGATCAGCCTGGTTGGCGCGGTAGCTTCGGCAACCACCGTTACGGTTGATCTCACGGCTGATGGTGGATGGGGCTCGCTCCAGACGCATCGCGATATGCCGAATCGACTGGCCAACGGCAAGTGCTCTCGAAATCTCCTCGCGTTCAACCAGTGTTAGCGCCAACCTGGAACGTCGTCGCGCGATTGGGCGGATGCCGCCTGTCTCCGCAAGAATCCCTTGGATCGAGGAATGGTTTCGGTCGAATAGCTGCGCAATCTGCTGGAGCGAATCACCTGCTTTCCAACGATCCCACATCAACGCCTTCTGGCTTTCGGTGTAGTAGATCCGAGGTCTTTGCTTCATCTGCAACACTCCTCCTGCTCATGCAAGGTTCAGTGTGTTGCGTTCACCGGTTGAATCCACAGCCGAAAGCGGACGGTGGCCGCTTATACAGTGAGCTGGACAGTCGAATGCTCGAAGTATCATTGGCATGTGGGAGCGTGCGAGCAATTATGCACGCCCCACACCCCTAAGCATTAGTCCCGCATGTACCCGCTGACATAGTGGTCATGGCAATCGTCGCAAACGAACCCTGACTCAACCTCATGAGTCGCCGGCTCACCACAGTCGCACGTTGCGCGGGAGATCCGGAGCGAGCTCTGACAGTCAGGGCAGCGGGGACGTTGCGGATTTAGCTCATCGTCGACTGACTCGAAATCAGCCTCGGATGTGGTGCACCCGCAGTCGAGGCACTCAAACTCTTCCTGCTCTTTGTCAGAGCTGTTGCTATCCCACATTTGAACGCCGCTCATGACCGGCCCCCTTTGAGAAAACCAGGAATACGAATTTCAGACTGTGGATCAGGATTGAACTCGGTGAAATGCTCTCTCAGGATCGAGTCGAATCCGTTTGCACGGAGTGTCTCGATGATCACAAAGCTGAGTGGTGCTACACCACGACTCGTCTGCATCACCTGGTGAGAGGCATTGCCCAGCACTTCACGAACGATTTCCTTCGAGTAGTCATCGCCGCCGTCAATAGACAGAAGCGCACACTGCGTAGCACCGTAGTAGTCGTTTTTGAAATGCAGGAACTCAGCGAGTACACGCATAGCTTCGGGCTGCTTGTTTTCGTACGCCATCAGCAGGTACTCAACACACTCAGCCTTGTAGCCACCAGCGCTCGATGCAAGGAATACACCGGCCAGGTATTGGGAGTACACATGACCTTGCTTCGCGAGCGACTTGTATTCCTTAATTGAGCTTTGAGGCGCCCAGACAGGATGGTGCAGGAAAATATCCTTGTCTGTGTGGTACTCATCGCTCATCGGGTCGTGATCAAGGTTCTCCGCGAATGCGGCCTTGAACCGGGCGATCACCTTGTTGCGAGCATCGCTGACCAGATCAGAATAAGAGCGGTCGTATTGCGATTTTGCGTAGGTGTCGAAAGCTACGCCTATCTTCGTTCCTTCAGGAGCAGCCTTCAGAGCTTCCTCGCGGAAGTCTTCGACCTTGATCTTGATGCCCTGGTGAGGAATCGAAAGCGTGAGCTGGGAGGTATCAACCGCCTTGGAAAGATGGTGGAACGGGTTCGGCTTCCCCATCATTCCCGTGATCTCAATTTGCCGCTCAGACAGTGGGGCCTGAACCCAGGCGTCCATCTTCTCTTTACGGCTTTTAGGTTCACGGTTTTCAACGCCAACCCGAGTGCCGGGCAAGATGAAGTCTTTACTGTCAAAGACCTTCTGGCGAATCGGAGGGTGATTTTCCCCTAGGATTGTCAGGGTAAATTCTTGCAGGTTTGCTGATTTCGTGTTCATGAGCACGTTCTCCAAAATTGGGGCTTTTGGACATTGTCAGGCCACTAAACAAAGTCACTTTGCCCATTTGGGAATGTGCCTCATTTACTCTGATGTACAGCTTGTTCGCTTTTACGACTGTTTGATTCCCATAGGTGGCCTATGGACATGGGGTCAGCCATGCGAGCTGAGAAATTACCCCCACTCTCCATGGCTGTCAAACGTAAACAATCGGGGGCAGGCCACGATACTGATGCTAGCGAGGCAGGAGCCTAGAGTGACTCCGTTGGCAGCAAATGACTGCTCATGGCCGGAAGCTGTCTGTCGATCAAAAAATAAAATTAAGTAGGAGCCCATCGGGCTCCTACTTATGACGATCTAACGCCGAGCAGCGCGCGTGCGCTTGGACGCAAGCTGAAACACAGCGAGAGTCATTACGATGACTAGCATTAACGGCCAGTAGCGCACGGCAAGAATCATCAGTGCCACTACAGCTGCGCTGCCGGCGAAGATGCTG
Source organism: Pseudomonas sp. P20 (assembly GCF_016463925.1). Lineage (NCBI taxonomy): Bacteria > Pseudomonadati > Pseudomonadota > Gammaproteobacteria > Pseudomonadales > Pseudomonadaceae > Pseudomonas > Pseudomonas sp. P20. The sequence continues at coordinate 423,278 of NZ_JAEMVM010000002.1, forward strand.
ACCAGCATAAACAGCAGACCTAGAAATTTCAGCAGCCCCATGGCAGGACTCTTAAAAGGCGGCCGGTGAAGTGTCTTGCTGCTTATCTGCGTGGATACGTTGATAGACCTCCTCTCGATGCACCGTGATGTGGGGCGGTGCGGAGACTCCGACGCGCACCTGGTTACCTCTGATGCGAAGAATGACGATCTCGATGTCATCGCCAATTCGGATCGTTTTGCCGACGCTGCGGGTGAGGCTAAGCATGGTTCGTACTCCTGAACGTGAGGGCCGGCTCTAAGCCGGGTCCAGTTCCTGTATTCGTTAATCAGTGAGTTGTTGACTGCTCGCCTTGGCACGATCGCGAAGTCGTGCCGTTAGCGTGGGGCGCGTGCAGTCGTTAGCAAGTGCGTCTGCAGTAGTCGGCGATGTGGTCGTGGTGTTTGGAGGTTCAGGAAAGAGTTCTTCCACTATGGCTTCTCCTTCTTCTTCGCTCTCCTCGAAGGCGCCGTTGGCGAAGCCCAATCGCGCCGCTGCGTCCAGAGCGTTCTGGTCAAATCCAGACTGCTTTCGTGCCTCTTCGATTTCTCGAGCATGCTGCAGGGCCTGATCCATCGACATGCCACTACGCACGGTGATATCGACGTAGAAGATTGGCAGCCCATGGCTCTGCTGCGTGGACTTGCCTCGCACGTGCAACTCCAATGGAAGGCAGGCCAAGCGATCCCCAGAAATAGCCTGGAGATACTGCAGGCGCGCTGCCAACGTACGGATGCTGTTGAAGCCGGTTGTACGGAATACGAAGCTGCCCAGCGTGTCCTCATCGCCTATGGCTACATTGAGTCGACCATACGGCTTACAGGCTCCTCCTATGGCTAGTGGGCAGCCGTCGGGCGAAGGGCAGGGGAGAGAGTCAATTCCCTCTTTGCTGCGACGTTTACAGCTCTCTCCATTACCGACGCACAAGGGGCGGCCCGTCTGCCTATCGAACAGGCAGTACTCGGCACGAAAGTTGAGATCAGGGGCGTTGAACAGCAGACGAACCGGAATGCTTCGAATTTTGCCGCCTTGAGCTTTGCGAAGCTCCTCGTCGATGGGGTGCATTAGCCAGTTGTCGCGCACCTGGATCTGCGAGGTGATGGTGAATTGATCGTCCTTTTCCGGCAGGCGCTTGCCGTTTTTCTCGACGACCTTACCGATGGAAATCCGCCCGAGCACCGGCGGGGTAATGGCCAAGCCTTTGAGCATTGGTGGTTCTCCAGTGGGGGAATAAAAAAGGCCACCCTGGCGCGGAAAGCACCAGGGGGGCCAATGGGGGAATCGAGCTCAGAGAATCAGGAACCGGCGGCTGCCGATTTTCGTGGTGGGGTAGCGTGCGAGTAGGTAGGGCTTCTCTTTAAGCAGTTGGGATACATCGAGCGTTACGCTGTCTTTGGCCTTGCGCCAGGACACCGTGCCGTTAGCGAAGACTGCTCGACTTGCATCTCCCATGGCTTGCTGCAGTTGCTGCTTCAGCTCCGCCTCGCGTTTGCTCTGCCGCTCGAGGGTGGCGCGTACAGATTTCAACTCTTCGAACGCGGCTGACAGAGCGACATCCTCAGAGAAGTCCAGCGTGCGCCCCTGATCCTGGGGGTACAGGAAGCGCAGAGCACGGTCCGCTGACTCTGACCCATCTGCTGGTGGTGGGGTGTCACGTTGAACGTAGCCCCAGAACTCCTTCTCCAATTCGATCAGCCAATGGATGAGTTCGTCATCGCGCTCGATACGGTGAATCTCCAAGTGCTGCCCGCCGAGCAGCACGGCGACATCTGCCGCCTGCTTCCCTGTGACCGCCAGCTGGTGCATCACCTGCAGTTGCACATAGACCGGTACGCCTTCTTTCCAGAGGCGCGCTCCATTGATGCCGGCGGTTTTGCACTCGAGGATCTGCACGTCCTCCGCGCCGATAACTTCGCGATCAACGTTGGCCAACATCCAGTCGAGGTTGGCGTCGGAATGCTGCAGTACGGCATTGATACGGCGTACGCGATTGCCGGTGCGTTGGGTGTAGTGTCTCGCGACGATCGACTCGAGGATGTTGCCCCAGTAGGTCGGACTTTCCTCATCGTTCACATCGCTCTTGGGCAAGCCAGAGTCACGCCCTGTTTTCTCCAACCACAATTCCAGTTGCGATTTGTAGGGGTTGAGACCTACGGCAGCCGCTGCATCCGAGCTTCCAATTCCGCGTTTGCGAACAGCAAGCCAGTCATCGCGAGACAAATCCTTGGTGCTAACCAGGCGCAGGGCAGGGCGTGGGGGTTCTTCACTGGGGGTGAAATAGACATGGGCCATATGAGCCTCCGGGCATAAAAAAGCCCGGCGGGTTTTCACCGGCCGGGCGTGCTTTGGGAGTGGAATTTGGCGCGTAAGGCTTAGCCCTGATGAGCACCAATGCTGATGAAGAAGCAGACGATCCAGGTGATGAAGTAGGCGAGGTTCTGGTTCAGCAGCTTGGATCGCTGATACAGATAGACCGGGACCACGAATACCCAGCCTTTGAAGCGGCTGACGTCATAGCCGGCTTGCTTGAGTCGTTTGGAGTCGAGCACCGACAAGGCGATGTTCAACGCGAGGGTGACGTACCAATAGCGGTTCTCCGACATGGCTCGTTCCCACTGCGCTTCATTCGCGCCGAACAGGCCAGCGATAAAAGACTCCAGTAGGTAGCCAATGATCGGAGCGAAGGCGATCAGCCAGGCAATCTTGTTGTTCACGCCGGAGCCGGTGAGGGGCGGCGGCCCAAACTCGTCCAGGTGCTGGCGAAGCTCGGTTTGCTCGATCTTGGCCCATGCGGTCATGCCTTTTTTCCAAACCATCGAGCCGTGGGTCAGCGTTCCACTGCGAATCAGGTCGATGATTTGCTGCTGATCGAAGCCGCCTTTGCGTTCTCCGTTTTGTTCGTAGTGCCATTGCTTGCCGGTCGAGTCGATGCCGGTGGATTGGGCGTTATCAAAACTGGTGCTCATGACATTTCCTTAGGGTGAGCGAGCTCGCTGCAGAAGCTGGCTTCCACAGTGCTTTGGGGGATTTAGGGGGTTATTTCTTAGGGAGCATGTCGGCATTCACGCCGATCTGATGGCCGTTCTTGTCGTAGCACATGGGCAGGGAGTCGCAGTTCCCTCCTTTGGCTGCCACATCCGCTTCGTTGACGGCCGGAATGCCAATAACTGGCAGGCTGGCCAGTTTCACAGTGACAAGGCCCAAGGCCGTATCGACGGTGCAGTAGTCGCTGTCGTTGATAGGGCAGACGGCATGGAATTTTTCACCAGGCTCTCGCTTGCCTAGAGAGTTGGCGGTCTGACGTTTCCCGTTGAAGCCGGGGCCCGTGCCATTGGCATAGGAAACCGGGTTGCCGGCCGTGTCGACTCCCATGTACCAACCTGCCGCGACGACATAGTTCCCCTTGGGCGCGCTGCCATAGAAATCCTTGCCCAAGGCGCAGATTCCATCATCACCACAGGTGACCGGCTTGAAGCCAGAGACGAACCGCACCTCACCATTGGGCATGACGAGGCGAGCGACTTTAGGAGCATCGAGCGGCAAGCATGTGCTGGCCGGCCCCTCCGCGGCAGTGAATAGACCGTCAAATGGCGAGTTTTTCAGGTTCCACGGCTTCGAACAGGGCATGACGTTGTTAGCTGCTTGAGTGGCCGTTGCTGCTGTAGCCAAAAGCATGGCTACGAGTACTGCGATTTTCATGGGTTTCCCTCTCTGAATTTTCCCTGCTGGATGGATCTGTTGTGGGAGAGATGGCTTGTCGCCCGCCAGACGAATTCTTTTCGTCGAAACCGTCAGGCCAAGCGCCAGCCCCTCGCTTACGGCTAGTTCAATGATTTGTTGTTGATGGCGTGTGTCCGGGGGCAACTCTCTCTGCAATCCGGCCGTTCTTCCAAGCCTCCTGTTCCACGCATGAATGTGCCCTCATTGGGGGTAAAATAGGCCAAGTTGGTTGATGTTCGGTCTTTCTGGCTCTTCCTGTCAAATGGGGTGTTGTCCAACCATTCGGGGTGAGTGGAGGGGCTATGAATAACGATGAAGACTTGCAACGACTAGCAGTGCTAACAGGGCAGGCGATTGCGAGGCACAGAAAGCGGAAGGGGTTGACTCAGGATGATGTCGCTGAGCTGCTCGGTATAGGCAATGAGGCGGTATCTCGGATTGAGCGCGGGCTGAGAAAGCCCAACATTGAGCGCCTTATTGAGTTCGCTACCATCTTCGAATGCGAATTGTCGGAGCTACTGACCGAGGCGAGCCCTCGTGCAGTCGAGCAAGCAGGACGCATCCATGATTTGTTGGAGCCGTTGGCGGCAGAGGATCGCCAGTTGTTGCTAGAGACAATCGAACGATTAGCTACCAGGCTGAAGCCTCCAAAGAAAAAGCGCTGAACCCGGGATCGGAGTCATCGCTTTTTCTGGCCGTATCTACTTAGTCAGGCTGCAAGCGCCAGAGCAGCATCCAACGCCTTCTGCTTGATCACCGCACCCTGACCAAACCACGCTGAGTCCATGCGGTACTCATTGCTGCGAGCGCGGCGCTCGTGATCAACGTACTCAGTAACTGCATTTAACAGTCCCCATGCAGTGCCGTTCGCTGCCTCCAGCTGCGAGCCACGTCCGCGGCCTTCATACAAGCTCTGCACTTTGCGCATGGCGCGCTCGTTGACCAGCTTTTCTGGAATTTCGCTGCTGAGGGACGTGTCGCACATCACCCCCATGAAGTAGTTCAGTGCCTCGTTCGACCGCACTTTGCGATCGGCCAGGATGCGCATGCGATACATGAACTCGTCCCATTGCGAGACTGCGATGCCCAGTTGCTTCTTCACAGCCTGAGCGTCGAAGCGGGTGCTGTGCGGGACTTTGATCGCTCGGGTGGCGCCGTCGACGGCGATGGTGAGGGTGTTGTTGCACACGACCCGCACAGTTGTCGGAGTTGCAGTGGTAGCCAGAGTCCCGTCGCAGGACGTAGCCAACAGCAGATAACCGTTAACCAGGTCGTTGCCCTTCAGCGAGGTGTTCTGTCCGGTGCGAGCCAGTGCCCAAAACTTACGACCGCCTTTGAGCACGCCGGCGGTTTCAAGCTCGTAGCCGGAGACTTGTGTGAGGTCCCGGTAGAACTCCAGCACCTCTCGCGGTTGCACGACTTGGTAGCGTTGAGAGACGACCGAGAGTGGCGCTTTGGTGTCGGAGCGATAGAGCACCTTCTGCTCAGGGAAGGAGTGGATGCTGCCGAGGTGGCCAGCGGCGTCTGATTTGAAGTGAACGGGGCTTTCCTGGATCTGCCAGTCCATTCCAGCTTCACGCTGCCAGACCTCCAGCGGTTGTCGCTGAGATAAGCGGTTACCCAGACCGTGCCAGGGAGTTGCGCCGACATAAGCCATGCTTTCTACAAGATGAGCCATGATGAGTTTCCTTTGGGCAATAGCCGGCATAAAGCGCTGCGTCATGTGCAGCACCGGCGGGAGGATTAAGAGGGTTGAATTGGGAAGAGGCGGCCGATCAGATCGGTAGGTTGAAGCGAATACCGCAGGTCAGGCAGATGTTGTTGGCTAGCGCATAGCGATCGAGCTGCTCACCGACTTGGGCGCCGAATGTGCAGCCACTGATGGCGCCGGCCAGAGCTCCGAGGATGGCACCGGATAATGATCCGAGAGAGATGCTTAGCTGGCTGACATGGGGGCTGGCTAAGCTGACTCGACTCGCTGCTAGCGCAGCTGAGGCGCCACGAGCCGCGCCACAGAGAGTTCCGGCAATGATGCCGAACTTCATGGCGGGATTTGCAGATGCGATCCTGAGCGAGCGGCAGCGAGGGCAATGCAATGACATGGTCGGGAAGTCTCCTGGTGGTATGTCATTGCAGTGATGTAGGACTGAGATTTTTTTGAGTGAGATCTTTGCTCGATTTGGGCTCAGATAAGTGAAGTCTGATATCAGAACATGATCTGACTTGGCTTGGATCTCTTAGTCGTATTCGAACGAGCGGGTGAATCGCCACGGATTTTGCAGACACCAGATGACCGCTTTTGGCCGTTAGTTGTCCCGCTGAACCAGGCGTCCCCAAGCGAGCCGAAACAGACACCGCGCTGTTGCTTTTAATGGTAGTGCTGGTTTCGGTATTCCCCGGGAGTCATGCCCGTCCAGGACTTGAAGGCCCGCAGGAATGAATTGGCATCCTGGAAGCCAATGAGAAAGGAGATTTCTCCTGGAGAAATGGTCGAGCGGGAGAGGTAGTGGCGGGCCAGGCTTGCCCGAGTGTCATCCAGCACCTCCTGGTAGCTCAGGGCCTCGTCCGCCAGGTGGCGTTGCAGTGAGCGTTTGCTCATCGCCAGACGCTCGGAGATATCCTGGATGCTGCTCCGGCCGCTGGGCAACATGTCCAGCAGTGCACTGCGCACCCGTTCGCGCGTGCTGGCTCCGCTCTCCAACATCGACAGCCTCGTCTGCAGTTCCGGCTCGAAGAACTGCCACATGGAGACGTTCTCCGTGAGAAACGGGCGGGTCGCATCCTCTGCCGAGAAGCGAATTCGGTTTCGCCTGCCTCGCTCCAGACGACACCCGAGGAACTCTTCGCAAGGCTGAGACTGCCCCGGTAGCGCCACCAGCTCCGCCTCTATTGGAACGATGTTCTGCCGCGTGGCAAGACGCGCCAGGTGGGTGAGGAATACCAGCTCCATGGCGCAGAGGCTACGCGGCAGCGGGCGGTCATAACCGTAGCATTCGATGAAGACCTCCGTGTGCGTGTCGCGAACGTAGACGTCCAGCGCCAGGGGGCCGCAAAGTCGCTTGTATTGGGCAAGCCGAGTGAGGGCGATATTGAGATTCGGGCTGCACAGGCAGGCGAAAAGAGACGGATCGAAAGCCTCTACCGAAATGGCGCCGCCAAGACGCAGAGGCAGCTGCGATTCGCCGACCAACTGTTCGAGGCCAACAAAAAGCCGGAAATATTCAGGCGGGGATAACGTTGCATCCTTGCGGCTGAACAGGTCGGCGGGTAGCTCGGCCAGGGTCAGCAGATCTCCGGCGGCTATTCCCAGATCGGCGGCAATCAGTTTCCATCCGGGATGCACGGCAAAATGCCTGGCTTGCTTCATGGTCGAGATGTCCCTTGGAGTCGGGTTGCTGGCGGGCACTGGGAGATCTGGGCGGCAGATCAGCGGGCCGGCTTGAGCGTCCGGCACCCGAGCCTGGCTCAGGATGTCTTCTCCATCGCCTGACGCGACACTTTGAGCACCGTTCTACGAGGCAACAGAGGAACGATCCAGTCGAGCATGAGCCGCAACTTGCATTCGTTGAAGGCTACCAGCTCACCTCGTTCCATCGCCTTGTATCCGCACTGCGCCACGGACTCCGCCGTCCTGGCATTCTTCCAGACATCGACGCCCTGGAGGTCACCCGCCGCGACGAACCCGGTTGCTACCGCACCCGGACACAATACCGTGGCCGTCACGCCGTATTCCCTTACCTCCTCGGCGATGGCCTGGGTGAACGAGGTGACGTAGGCCTTGGTTGCGTAGTACACCGCCTGCAGCGGGCCGGGCATGAACGATGCGGTCGATGAGACATTCAGGATGCGCCCGCGCCTGCGCGTAATCATGCCCTTGAGGTAATGATGCGTCAGCGAAGTAAGGGTCGTCATGTTCACCTGCATCATGGCCTCGTCAGCGCGCAGGTCGCGTTCGACGAACTTTCCGTGCCCGCCGAAGCCTGCGTTGTTGATCAGGACATCGATGGCTAATCCCAGGGACTCAGTGGCGCGGAAGATGCGATCCGCTGCGCCGGGATCGGCCAGATCTTCCGCGATGACATAAGTTTTCACGCCGTGTTGTGCCTGGAGTTCTCGCTCTATGGCCTCCAGCTTGTCGCGCGAACGCGCCACCAGCACGACATCGCCGCCCTTGCCTGCATGGATGCGCGCCAGTTCCAGTCCGATACCGCTCGAGGCTCCGGTAATCAATGCAGTCCGGGATTCCATGACATCTCCTGCTTTAGGTTCAAACCAATGGGGTAGGGAGATGCTAAGGGGCGCTTGGCACCGCGGCACTAGCGCATCGCGCCAGTTCTAATTCCGATCATGCCAATCTGCCGGAACTACTCAAGATGACTGTTGCGAGGGACTATGGGCAATCGGCAGCGCGGAAACGTTGCTTTGCGCAGGGGCTGCTACCGACCCATAGCGGCCATTAGCTTCTGCCTGTCTACGAGTTTGTACCTCCTTTCGAAATTCGTTGCGCACAATCGTTTCAATGAGCGGGATCTTCTATGCAGACTGACCAGACCAGGCTACTCGCCCTCGCATTGTTTGAGATCAGGACGCTGCTTGCTGATTATTTGGGCGGCGAAGCAGATGCTCCAATGTGCGTTCGTGTTGCGGCACATATGGCCTATGCCCTCCACAACGAGGCGGAGGCTGCATACAGAAACGCCGACTATCAGCTCGACCACGCGATCCGGAAAATCGCAGCGATCGATGAACTACTTGGCGTTTCGGATGGCGCCGCGTTGCTGAGTAGATTTGAAATCGAGGCGACACTCATTCCACGTGGCTCTCCACCTAGTTGACCGCTCCTGGCTTTCAGCCATCTCCGTGCCCCCGTACGATCACTAACCGCCTGCACAATTTTCTACTGCTGCTGGATTCGCGGCCCTTTGCGCCTGGTCGAGGACGCGAAGCAGATTGCCGCCCCATATGTTGGCGAGATCCTGTTCTGAGTAGCCCGCGTCCACAAGCCGCTGGGTAATCCTTGGCAATTGACTGACGTCCTCGAGGCCTGTGACACCGCCGCCACCATCCCAGTCGGCGCCTATGCCGACGTGCTCCGGTCCGACCACCTGGAGGATGTGCAGCAGGTGCTTCATGAACACCTCGAAATCCGCACGCGGATGCTGGTACTTGCGATCCACCTCGCGGATGTCGGCGTAAAGTTGCTGAACCTGCTCAGGGCTCAGGGCAGCCATGTTGCGATAGCGCGCGTAGAACTGCAGGCGGGCACGTTCGCGCTCCGGTTCTGCCTTCAGTGGGATGAGGTAGTCGCTGTAGGTGTTTACTTGAACGACTCCACCCTTGGCCGCCAGGCGGCGAAGCCTTTCATCATCGAGGTTGCGCGGATGGCGATTGACCGCGCGACTGCTGGAGTGGGAAGCGATCAGCGGGGCGGGGGACAGCTCCAGCAACTGGTCGAAGACAGCGTCAGAGGCGTGCGAGACATCCAGCAGCAAGCCAAGCTGTGCGGCCCGCTGAGCCAGCTCTCGCCCCCTGGGGCTGAGGCCACGCCATTGGGGCAGGGCGGTTGCCGAGTCGGCCAGGTCGTTATTGGCGAAATGCACCAGCCCGAGCATTCGCAATCCTCCCCGATAGTAGGTGCATAGCAGCGCGGGGTCCGAGCTGAGCGGGTCGGCGTTCTCCATGCTGATGAAAACCACGCGCTGGCCCTGTTCGGCAATCGCGCGGGCCTGCGCGGAGGTCCTGGCCAGTCCGAATTCAGCGGGATGCCGCTCGACCAGATCATGAATCCGGGTAAGCGTTGCCAGGCCGTAGGCACTCGCTTGGGCGCGCCCCTCATCGGTCCTTGCGCCCTGAGGGGTGTAGATCGCCCAGAAGCCGCCATCGAGTCCGCCTTCCTGCATGCGGGGCAGGTCGACCTGGCTGCCGTCGCCGAGCGTGCTGTGGCGTTGCAGGATGTTCCAGCCGGGTCGGGAGAGCTGGATGGGGGTGTCCAGGTGGCTGTCCAGCACCAGAAGTCGCTGGTGCAAGGCGAGCGTCTGCGCCGAGACCTCCTCCTGCGCCTGGGCACCAGGCGCGGAACCGTTGAGCAGCAGAGCGACAACGATCAGACGAAGGAAATTCTGCATGTCAGAACTCCGCGCTGAGGGTGGTCTGGAAACTGCGGGGCGGCCCTGGCCGGAACAGCGCCGGACCGTCAGGACTGGTGAGGATGAATCCGAGGTAGTTCTTGTCGAAAAGGTTGTCGACGTTGAAACGCAGCTTGACGCTCTTCAACGGCCCGCCCGCCCACTGTTTCCCGCCGAAATCGAGATAGGCGCTGTACAGCGTGTAGCCGCCGATCGACTCGGTGTTGGTGAAGTTGCTGTACCGCGAGTCGATGTAGCGCGCGGTGAGATTGCCCACCGCCCACGGCGAGAACTCGTAGGTCGCGCCGGCCTGAGCAAGCCAGCGCGGGCTGTCGGGGAGGGAGTGGCCGCTGAGCTTCAGGCCGCCGGCGTCATCCTTGAAGTGGGCGACGTTGTAGGTGACGTTGCCGTTGATGACCAGCCCCTGGCCGGGAATCGGTGGCTTCCATTGGCCGCTGAGCTCGCTGCCGTATGCCACGGCCCGCCCGACGTTCTGGTAGTAGGTCTCCGCCTGGCTGCTGCCGGGAACTGGAGCCGCGAAGGCCTGCAAGCGATTGTCGAACTCCGTCCTGTAGAGCGCCAGCGAGGCGTTCAGGGTCGGTCGATTGAAGCGATACCCGACTTCGTAGTTCTTCGACCGCTCGGCTTCCGGTGCCGGGACATTCGGGCTGGCGGCTCGGTAGACATCGTCGGCGCCCCTGGGCAGGGCCATGTTCTCCGAGTAGGAGGCGAATAGCTGGGAACGCCCATCCAGGTCGTAGACCAGCCCCGCCTGTGGCAGGAAGTCGTCATTCCACGAGGTCGACAGACGCGGCTGGCGACCGGCAATGTAATCGCCGGCGTTGCGATAGCCCGCCATTTCGTAGTCCAGGTCCAGGCGCTTGAAGCCGTACTGCAGGCGAAGGCGATCGTCGAGCAGCGACCAGGTGTCCTTCAGGTCGAGCTGCAGGGAATCACGGGTGGAGGTGAAGTCGCCCTGCAGGTGGACGGGCTGATCCAGCAGCGGCTGCCCGGCGGGGCTGCCGTCCGTGAGGTTGTAGCGCGCCTGCAGGCGGTTGAACACGTCCTTCTCGACCCAGGCGCCCGCCTCCAGGAAGTGATCGCCAAGCTGCCACTGCAGCGCCTGGGAAAGCCCGTAGCGGTGGCCGCTGATTTTCGACAATCCATATTGCACACCAAGCGGCGCGTACAACCCCGGTACGCTGCCGGCCTCCGCGTTGTGCAGTTTGGCGGAGGTCGCGTAGGCTTCTGGCGATACCCCGTATCCGCGCTTTCCCTCGTAGTAGAGGCTGGTAACGCTGCGCAGGTCCGGCGTCAGGGCGAAACTCCCGCGTAGGGTGGTCAGGTTGTCGCGTCGCTGGTTGATCGCCTGCTTGTAGTACTGGTTGTAAGCGGTGTTGCTGTAGGGGACGCCGGGAGTTATCTGTGGCAAGGGCGGCAGGTAGTCGATATAGGCAAAGTCCCGCCCGGAGCGGCCGAAGGGGTCCGCGGCCGAGCCCTGGTACTGGGCCAGGGTGACATAGGGCGAATCGTAGTCATAGAAGTCGTTGTAGATGCTGCGCAGGCTTAGCTCGTGACCTGCGCCAAAGCGATATCGGACCTTGGTTTCGACATGCTCGCGATCGATGGTCCCGGGCCCCCGCCAAAGGTCGCCATCGATCTTGGAGCGCGAGACGTACGCCGACAATCCCTCGTGTTCTCCGCTTTCGAGCTTCACGAAGCTACGCCGCAGGGCATCGCTGCCGAGGCTGTAGGAGGTGCTGATGCCGGCCTCGGTCGCGGGCATCAGGGTTTGATAGTCGACGTAGGGGCCCAGCGATGCGTAGCCTGGCTGGGAGACGTCGCCGGCGCCAGTGGAGGCTGTCACTCGCTCGGTGTTCTCGTTGTCCATGTAGCGATAGATGGGGCTGCCGCCGAACTGGTCGCTGCGCCCCAGCGGCACTCCGTCGATGGAGAAGCCGATCTGCTGGAAGTTGAACGCGCGGACGAACACCGAATTACCGAACTCGTAGAGCCCCAGGGGATCGTTCACCTGCACGTTGAAGCCGGCCAGCGACTCGAGCATCTTCAGGCCGGATGTCCCCGCGGGGGCAGAAAGCAAGGCCTGGTGGGAAATGGACTGCGTACTGGTGATGTGGTCGACGCCGGTAGCCAGGCTCGCTTCGGTCACGCGCGCTCCGACCACCTCGACCTTTTCCAGCCGCGCATCGCCATCCTCGGCGTGCGCTGCAGCCAAGGGTAATCCGCAGAGAAGCACACCCCTGAGCAGGGAGCAGGGGGCTGGTAACTTCCGTTTAATCGCCTGAGCTTTCATTGATCGGCCTTAGCTTTCCTTGGGCAGTAAGAAGCCGTCCGGCTCAGCGAGACTGGCCGGATGCGACGAGGTTTTTTCTGGGGTCAGGACCGGGGAATGTGTTCGCCGAGCTCGCGTGCGGCTTCTGCGAGGAACCTGCCGTCAGCCCATTCGCTGACGCTGAAATCGTTCTGCAGGTAGCCGCGTTGGCGCAGGAAATCCTTCTTCAATTCCAGGGCGGCGAGGTTGTGTGGGCTCAACTGGGGCACCAGGTTCTGCCCTGCCAGCCACTGGCGCGCCAGCGCGGCATTACCCAGCACGCTGAAGCGTGGGAAGAGCTCGGCAGCCGCCTGAGGATTGGCATTGATCCAGCGCCCTGCGCGAATGGCTGCCTTGAGAAAGGCCACGACGATCCGCGGGTGCTCTTCGGCGAAGCGCCGGTTGACGACAGTGACGTGCGGGCCGTTGATGTTCTTCAAGGTCCAGTCCGGGTAACGGTCGAGATCTTCAATGGCGGTGAATCGGCCGTCGCGGGTCAGCCCGGCCGCCTGCCAGGGTTGCACCACCAGGGCATCGACGGTGCCGTCAGCGAGCGCGCGTGCGGCCTGTTCGCCGCTGTGGTGCTCCCGCAGCTGGGCCCAGAGGCCGGCCGGGCGTTCGGCGGGGCGAAGGTGCGTGGGGTCATCCTGCTCGAAGCGCACGATTTCCACCTCGCCGCGCTCGAGCCCGGCCAGTTCCAGGCTGTATTGCAAGGTCTGTTCGGCCACTGCGTTGGCCACGTCGATGCGTTCGGGGTTCGTACTGGCGGCCACGCCGATGCGTCTGCCGGCCAACTGCGCCACTCGGCGCAGGCCGGCCCCGGCGCGCACCAGAATCTGGCCAGGACGCTGGCTGGCGGTCGTTGCCACCAGCAGGGTGTCGGCCAGGTCCGCTCGGGCCCACAGCGGAGGCACCGCGCCGCCGTCGCGAATCAGGTTGTCGTGATGATGGCGGAAGTGACCCAGCCAGCCCTGATTTTCCGGGAGCGAACGCAGATACCGCGGGCGAGCGCCGGCGCGCTGCAATTCTTCGTCGAGCCAGCCGAACTCGACCGCCACATTCGAGGCGATCGGCAGGGGGCAGAGGCTGTAGAGGGTTTCAATGGTGGGCGATTGACTCATGGACAACTCCTGTGAAGGCAAAGGGAAAGCGTCAGGCCGGTTGTCCGTCTGTTGCGTTGGGGGTCGAGGCGGCTTCATGCGGGTGAAGAAGGGGCAGCGCCTGTTCCAGGTCGGCCAGCAGATCATCCAGGTCTTCGAGGCCGACATGGAGGCGCAACAGGTGCTCCGTGGCTGTGCTGCTGCGCGGGGATTGCTGGCGGATCAGGCTCTCGTAGCCGCCCCAGCTGGCTCCCTGGGCGAACAGCTGCAGGCGGGCCAGGAAGGCATCCACGCGGTCCTGCGGCTGGGCGGCGAGCACGATGCCGAAGAGTCCGGAGGCACCGCGAAAGTCGCGCTTCCAGAACTCATGGCCGGGATGCCCCGGCAGCGCCGGGTGAAGCACCCGCTGCACTTCGGGACGAGTGGCCAGCCAGCGTGCCATGGCGAGCGCCGAGCGCTCGTGCTGGCGCAGACGCACTCCCAGGGTGCGCAGACCGCGTAGGCCCAGGAAGGCGTCGTCGGCGCTGGCGATGTAACCCATCTCGCGCACCAGGTTGCGTACCGGCACGAACCAGTCGCGAGTGGTCACTATCACCCCGAGCATGGCGTCGGAATGTCCCACCAGGTACTTGGTGGCGGCGTGGATGGAAATGTCCACGCCATGCTCGAAAGGTCGGAAGAACAGCGGCGTGGCCCAGGTATTGTCCAGCAGCACGGCCAGCCCGTGGGCGTGGGCGATGCCCGCCAGCCCCGGCACGTCCTGCACCTCGAAGGTATTGGAGCCGGGTGCTTCCAGATAGAGGGCTCGGGTGGTCGAGCCGATGAGCCCGGCGATTTCCTCGCCGATCATGGGATCGAAGTAGGTCACCGAAATGCCGTAGCGCGGCAGCAGGCTGTCGAAGACCTGCCGTGCATGCCAATAACAGTTGGCGGTCACCAGCACGTGCTCGCCGCTGCGCGCAACCGCCAGTACCGCGCCGACGATGGCTGCGAGCCCCGATGGCATGATCAGCCCGCGAAAGCCACCTTCCAGCTCCGCGACCGCGTCCTCGAACGCCGCGGTGGTGGGGTTGCCATTGCGGCCGTAGAGGTGACCGCGATAGTCCGGCTCCTGACCGTGATGCCGGTAATCCTCGAGCACCTCGGGAGAGTCCCAGAGGAAGGTCGAGGCACGGTACACCGGTGTATTCACCGTGCCTTCGTGGCTGGCCGGATCGCGGCCCAAATGGGTGAGCAGGGTGTCGGGCCGCCACTCCTGGCGCTGAGGTCCGGACATGTCAGAGCACCCGCTCGAGAAAGCGTTGGGTTCGCGGATCGCTGGGGCTGTGGAGCAGGTGTTCCGGTGGACCCTGCTCGACGATCCGGCCGCCGTCGGTGAAATAGATCGTATCGGCTATCTGTCGGGCGAAACGCATCTCGTGGGTGACGATCAGACAGGTCATGCCGCTGTCCGCCACGGAGCGGATGGTCGCCTGGACCTCGCCGACGGTTTCCGGATCCAGTGCCGCCGTCACCTCGTCGAACAGCATGACCTGCGGGCGCATCGCCAGGCTTCGGGCGATGGCCACGCGCTGCTGTTGGCCGCCGGAGAGTTGCGCCGGATAGGCGTGCTCCTTGCCGTGCAGGTTGACCTGGGCGAGCAGGTCGCGGGCCCGCGCCTGGGCGCTTGCCGGTGCCTCTCCATGGACGCGAATCGGCGCCAGCGTGATGTTCTGCAGCACGCTCAGGTGCGGGAACAGGTTGTAGCTCTGGAACACCATGCCCACGTGGCGTCGCAGCTGACGCGGATCGGCGCCGCGACCCACTGCGAGGCCACAGACATTGATGCTGCCGGAGTCGAACGAGGCAAGACCGTTGAGGGTTCGCAGCAGGGTCGACTTGCCCGAGCCGGACGGGCCGATGAGGCAGGCGATCTCAGCGCGACGCACCTGGAAGGAAATGCCCTGCAGCACCCAGTGGTCGGCAAAGCGTTTGTGGAGATCGCGGACAGTGATCCGGACATCGTTCATCGTGGTTGGCTCCAGCGCCGCTCCAGGCGGCGTGCATAGCGGGAAAGGGGATACACGCAGATGAAAAAGGCCAGGAAGGCATAGAGGTATGCCGGCAGCAGCAGGTCCGGTCGGGTCTGGCTGTTGAGCAGCATCTGCAGGCGGGTGAGCAGCTCCTCCACGCCCAGCAGGTTGGCCAGCGAAGTGGCCATCAGCAGGGTGCAGAACAGGTTCATGGCTGGCGCGAGAAGGCAACGCACAGCCTGCGGCAGGATCACCCAGCGCAGCCGCTGGAACCGGCTCAGCGACAGCGCGGCGGCGGCGTCCCACTGGTTGGCGGGGATACCCAGCAGGGCGCCGCGAACGAACTCAGCGACGTAACCGCAGGCCGGCAATGCGAGGCCGGCGCTGGCCTTGAGCCAGTCGGGCAGTTGTAGCCAGCGACCTGCGATGTGCAGCTCATAGGGCAGCAGGTAGGCGGTGTAGAACATCACCACCAGCCAGGGCAGGCTGCGTAGCCCGCGCACGATCAACGCCGCCAGCCGACCGCCGATGCCAGGCGCCAGCTGCAGTATGCCCAGCACGCATCCGACCAGGCTGGCCAGCAGCATGGCGACCACGCCCATGAGCAGGTTCATCGCGGCGCCGCCAAGCAGCAGCGGAGTCCATTGCACGAGCAGCTGTAGCGGATCGCGGTAGTACCAGATGAGCAAGCCAGTGGCCAGGATCAACGGCAGTGCAATGGCGAGGCGATGCCAATGGGCTCGGGAGGCGGGGCGATAGGTGACAAGCAGTGTCTTCATGCGCCCACCTCGCCCGGAATCCGCAGGCGGTGTTCGAACCAGCGCTGGAGTGCTGTCACGACCAGCACCAGCAGCAAGTAGCTGATCAGCAGCACGGGCATCATCTGCGCGATGTTGCCGTTATCGGCCCAGATGCGATTGGAGGCGTAGAGAAGCTCCGGCACGGCAATCGCATAGGCCACCGCGGTAGCCTTCACGACCTGAACCGTTACGTTTCCCAGCTCAGGCAACGCCAGGCGCAGCGCCTGCGGCAGGAGCACGTGAAGACGTACATCACGCTCGCTCAGGCCCAGCGCTCTTGCGGCTTCCAGGGTGGTTGCGGGAACCGAGATCAGTGCGCTGCGCAGTGCCTCCACCTGATAGGCACCGTAATGCAGCCCGATGGCGATGATCGCCCAGCCCGTGCGGCCCAGCAGCGGCTGTCCGCCGGCGTCCTGAGGCATGAGGGATCCCACCCCGAAATAGAGCAGGAACAGCTGCACCAGCAGCGGCGAGTTACGCATCGTTTCGACGTAGGCATCGACCAGCAGGCGCACAGGTCGTCCGCGCGAGCTATGCAGGAGGGCGCCAGCCAGGCCGAGGAACAAGGCGAGGAGGGCGCTGCCAGCGGCCAGAATCAAGGTGTGTGCGAAGCCCAGCAGGTAGCGATGGCGATCCAGCGGATCGTCCAGGGCGTACAGCCACTCGGGGTTTCCCAACCAGAAGCTGAGGCTTTCGATCATGGCTCGCTCCGCACGCTGGCCGTGGCGAAGCGCTGGTGCTGCTCGGCCAGCCACGGGTTGGCGGGCAGCCCGTAGCGGTGCTCGAGGTCGATCAGGTAACCGGAGGCGTGCCAGTCGCGGACGATGGCGCCGACACTGTCCCGAAGCTGCGGTTGGTCCTTGCGAAGGGCGATACCCCAGGGGGCCGGGTCCTGCCCGGGTAGCTTCACTTCGAAGTCCTGCCATTGCGGCTCGCCTGCCAGCGCGCGGTACAGCACGTCATCACCCAGGGCGCCCACGCAGCGGCCGTCTAGAAGTGCCTTGCGCATCTCCGGCAAACCACTGAACGAAATGAACTCGATGCCGTAGCGCGCCTCGTAGGGGCGTACCCAGACACTGGTCAGCGGTGCACACAGGGTCTTGCCTCGCAGGCCTTCCCAGCTGTCGATGGATGTGTGCTTCGCAGCGAAGACAGTGGCTGCGGAGCTGTAGTAGCCGGGGGCCGCGAAGTCCACTTCGCGTCGTCGCGCCGGGGTGTCCAGCAGTGAAGTCACCAGCAACTCGCAGCGTCCCTGGTTGAGGAACAGCAGGCGATTGAGCGGCGTGACCTGCACCAGCTCCAGCTTCAACGGCTGCCCGGTCCGGGTACTGAGGCGGTGCTGCAGGTCGACGATCAGGTCGTAGATCAGGCCGCTGGCCTGGCCGTGGCTGTCGTAGCGTTTGAACGGAGGGAATTCGTCGGCGGTGCAGACGTTGAGCGTGCCGCGTTCGATGGCCCGCTCCAGCAGCGGCTCGCCCGATACCTGGCCGGCCAGCAGTGCAAGACTGCCGGCCAGCGCAGTGCGCGGCAGGCAGGACGCGACCCACGCCTGCGTTTTCATTGGTTGTTCCAACCCTGGCGAACCTGCTTTGCCGCGCCAGCGGGGAAGGTGCGCGCTCCACCCAGCTGCTCGGCGAGGAAGCTCAGGTACGCGGATTCTTCCAGGTTGACCAGCAGGCGCGTGGCGGCCAGCACGCCACCCTCCGTCCAGGCGAACGGACCGTGGTTGGCCAACAGTACGGCGGGTGTCCAGGGGTGCTCGCGCAGCGCGGCGACCACGGGTTCGCTGGCATAGCGCGGGCCCCATTCGGTGACGGGGATTGCCTGGTCTTCCTCGATGCCGAACAGCAGGGCGTTGGTGTGGGCCGGCAGCGGGCGGCGGGCGATGGCGAATGCCGACAGGAACGGCGAGTGGGTATGGATGACTGCCGTCGCGCGCGGTCGTTCGCGGTAGATGGCCACATGCAGGGCCGCCACTTCGCGCAGGTTATCGCTGGGGGTTCCCTGGGCATTGCTCAGGTCAAAGTCCAGCGCCAGCGCGGAGCCTGGCTGATCACCGTTGAAGGCGGCGATCAGCAGGCGCTCCTGGCCGGGCAGGCGCAGGCTCAGGTTGCCGGCGGCGCCGGGACGCAGTGCCTGGCTGTCGAGGAGCAGGCGCAGCGATGTCGCGACGTCCTGTTCGAACTGCTGGAAGAGGGCGATCGGGTCGATGGGAGTAGTGCTCATTGGGGGCTCCTTGGCTGGCGGGTGCGATCAGAAGGCGTAATCGGCTTTCACGTAGTAGAAGGCGCCTTCGGCGCCGGCGGGGGCGATGTTCGGGTACATCACGACCCCGCCGGCGGAACGGTTGCTGGTCAGTAACTTGTCGGGGTAGGAATCGAAGATGTTGTTGCCGCCGACGCTGAGCTTGAGCGCCGAGGTGAGGTTGTAGGCCAGGCTGGCATTGGCCACCCATTGGGCGCCGAAAGTCTGGTCGTATTGCTCGCCGTTGTTAGAGTTCAGGGTGTACTTGCCGTAGCGGATGGCGCTGGTCTCCAGCTGCCATGCACCCTGGCGGTAATCCAGCGCAAGGACGAGCTTGCTCTCCGGGCTGGCGCTCTCGACGTAGCTGAGCGCCTCGCGGTTGATAAGCACTACGCCGGTTCCGCTCAGTTCAGCGGGGTTTGCCTTGACGTGGGTGACCTGGGTCTTGCTCCAGTTCAGTCCTCCGTTGAAGGTCAGGGTGGCGGCGTTGGGCAGGTCGAAGCGGTAGTTGCCGTTGAGATCAAGACCATGGGTCTTGGTGTCCAGCGCATTGGTGAAGAAGCTGACTCCGGTGTAGGAGCCGTAGCCTGCGGCGTTCAGGATGCTGCGGACCTGCGGGCCGCTGAGGGTCTCCGACAGTGCGATGCGGTCCTTGATGCGAATGGCGTAGGCATCGAGCGTCAGCGAAGCGTTATCCACCGGCCGCAGGACCAGGCCCAGCGACAGGTTGGTGGACTTCTCGGGCTTGAGATCGGTCGCCCCCAGGGCGCGGGTGACTGGGCGGTCCACGCTGATGGTGCCGACCTGGTAGGCAATCGGATCACCCGGGTGGAAGTCGGTGGTGGTCGCCGAGGTACCGATCTGCCCCAGAGTCGGAGCCCGGAACCCGCTGCTGAGCGTGCCGCGCACGGCGACGCGGGGAGTGAAGTCGAAGCGTGCGGAGAACTTGCCCGTGGTGGTGGTGCCGAAATCGTCGTAGTGCTCGGTGCGCCCGGCGACGCCCAGTTGCAGCTGGTCCGTAAGCTGTTGCTCCAGGCCCAGATAACCCCCGAATACATGGCGGGAGTAGCGGCCCTCGTCGCTGTCCTGAATCCCCGGGAACCCCTGAGCGCCGGCGGCCTTGGCATTGGCACCGCCGTGTTGCCAGGAGGCCGGCTCGCCGGCGATGACTTCGTACTCTTCCTTGCGCCACGTCAGGCCGCTGGAAAACACCAGCGGCTGCTCGGCGTAGCCGACGCTGAAGTTCTTCACGTGGTCGAGCGAAACGTTGGTCTGCTCGTTGACCAGGGTGCCGGCGTCGAAGTCGTGCGGGCTTGCGGTGCCGAAGCTGGCGTTGAGGCTGTCCCCGACGTTGTACTGAATACGGTTCTGTCCGTAGGTAGCGCTGAGGTCGAAGTTGCCCAGCGTGTCGTCATCGAACTTCAGCCCTGCGGTGGCGGCACCATCGCGTGAGCGAACATCCAGCAGCGGCAGGAATCCATCGGGGTAGACGGCGGGCAGGTTGTTGGCGTCCACCGGACGGCGGAACAACGCCTGGGAGTGGGTGGTACGGTCCTGGTAAGTGGCGAAACCGTAAGCCTCGACCTGATCGTTGAGCGAGAAGCCGGAGTTGGCGCCGATCTTGAAGTCACCCAGCCCCGGCGATCCGTAGCGCCAGTCCCGGTCGGCGCTGGCCTCGCGCGGATCGCCGGCGGGGTAGAACCGACGGCTGTCGCTACCGCCGACGGAGGTGCGTTCCTGCCGGGAGCCCTCGGCGCTGAGCGTGAGAAAACCGTCGCCCGGCAGGCTGAACCCCTTCAGGCCGCTGACGCTTCGGGTGAAGCCGTCACCCTTACTGTACTGGCCGACGCTGCCCTGCAGGTCGCCGCCGTGGTCGTCCTGGCGCAACACGATGTTGATCACCCCGGCGATGGCGTCCGAGCCGTACTGCGCCGAGGCGCCATCGCGCAGAACTTCGATTCGCTCGATGGAACTCACCTGGATGGTCGACAGGTCCACCGATTGTGAGCCGCGGCCCAGGGTCGCCTTGGTGTTCACGAAGGCCGAGGCATGGCGTCGCTTGCCGTTGACCAGTACCAGGACCTGGTCGGCAGCGAGCCCGCGCAGGGTGGCCGGGCGTTGCGAAGAGACGCCGTCAGTGCCGTTGATCTGCGGAAAATTGACCGAAGGCACCAGGGTTTCCAGGACCTTCGCGAGGTTGGTGCTACCGACCGCCTGGATGTGTTGGGCGGTGAGAATGTCCACCGGGGCTGGTGCGTCCAGCGCCGCCAGGTCGGTGCGACGGCTGCCGATGACGGTGACGGTCTTGAGCTGCGGCGCAACCGCGGCCGGAACGCTCGCTTGCGGTACATCCCGACGATGCACCAGGACCGCACCACCGGCGATGCGCGAGAAGTCCAGGCCGCTGCCCTGGAGCGCGGCATTGAGTGCCTGGTCGCGGCTCAAGGCGCCGCGAATGGCAGGACTGTTGTAACCCTGTACCAGTGCCTGGTCGAAGGAGATCGGCTGCCCGGTCAGCCGTGAAATATCCAGCAGTGTGTCGGCCAGCGGTCCCGCCTCGAGGTTGAACTGCGTGACGCGTTCCTGTGCGGCGGGTGTTCCCTCCTGCGCCCATGCGCCGCCTGCCACCAGCGCACTGGCGAAGGCCACCGTGCATGCGCCAATTCCCCTCCGGATGATCCCCTTGTCCAGCATTCAAATCGCTCCATGGCCTGCAGATGAGTCGGCCGAGCGGTCTGTGCTTGCGCCGCGTCGTGCCGTTTTGGGTTTCTGCTGCCGTTGAGTGATTTGGCGGGGGGATTTTCAGTCGGTCGTTAGACCGTTTTTGCAGCCTCTCCAAACTTTTCGGGAAATGACCGGCTGCCCCCTCCTTATTAGCGGCGAGGGCTCTGGCACAGGACCTGCGGAAAAATCCGGGCGGATTTCGCATCGCCATAAGCGGCAAAGCAAACGATCTAAGGCAGGACTGAAAAATTGCGCTGGCAGTTGCTCACTGGGATGAGAACGGCATGAAGCCGCGTTGTTGTGAAGTGCAATTTTTGAAAGTGCCTGCAACCGTCTATGAAGGAGATCCCGACATGTCCGATGTCTCTCATTACGAGAACACCGTACCGCGCAGCATGGTGCATCGCGCCGCAGTCAGCGAAGTGTTCCTGACCGGTGCCACACGTTTCGACGATGTGAGCTTCCAGTGCGCCGCGCAGCTTCCGCGCACCCATAGCTATTTCAGCGAGCACTCTCACGGTGGCGAGCACTACGACATGCTGTTATTGCTCGAAGTATTCCGTCAGGCCTCGATCTATATCTCCCACGCCTTCCTCGGCGTAAGTCCGCAGGACAAGTTCCTCTATGTCGACAGCGATACCCGCCTGGTTCGTCGCGATCTGCTGCGGATCGGCAGCAGGCCCGCCTCGGCGCTGATCGACGTGCAGGTGGTCGACCACTACTGGCGCGACACCGTGCTGTCAGGTGTGACCCTGGACATGCAACTGCTGATTGATGGCCAGGTCGCCGCGCGCCACGAGCGCATGAGCATCCGCTGGATGCCTTCGGCCAGCTGGGACAAGTTGCGCGCCCGGGGCCTGGCAAGCGTTCCCGCCGATGCGGACCCACGGGTACAGCGCCCCGAACCGCTGGCCCCGCGGCGGGTAGGGCGGCACTGGCTGACCAACGTGGTGCTGGGGCGCGACCTGGACGAACAGGAGGACGGATTCTCCGCGAGCCTGATCGTCGACCGCGACAACCCGGCGATCTTCGACCACCCGCTGGATCACATCCCCGGCATGCTGCTGCTCGAAGGCTTCCGCCAGGTAGCGCTGGTCGCGGCACGTCGTTATCGCTCCATCGAGGCCGATGCGTTGCTGCTGTCGCAGTGCAAGGTTGCCTTCACCCGCTTTGGCGAGTTCGGCCTGGAGACCCGCTATCGGGTGCGCTCGGCCGACCTCCGGCTACAGGAGGACGGGCAGACCCTGTCGTTGCCGGTGGAGGTGGTGCAGGGCGGACAGGTGATCGCTCGTGCGGAAGTTCACCTGGTGCCGATCGCCTCGGCGCTCCCCCAGGAAGTCAGCGCCGTGCCGCTGCGCGAAGAGGTGGCCTGAGATGAGCGCACCCAAGTTCGTCTGGTTCGATTTCGGCGGCGTGCTCTCGCCGCCGATTCCGGAACTCTTCACCCAGTACCAGCGCAAGACCGGCATCGCACCGGCGGCCCTGCAGCAAGCCATGCAGGATGTCGCCGACGATCTGGGACTGCCGATGCTGGCGCCCATCGAGAACGCCGTGCTGAGCGAGGTCGAGTGGGGCGCGCGATTGGCCGAGGCGCTGCGCCGCAACGATCCTTCCCTGGACCTCTCCCGGGCACGTCTGGAGCAGTTCGGCCAGCAGTGGTTCAGTGGTGTCGAGCCCAATCCCGCGATGCGCGAGGCGGCGTTGCAACTCAAGGCGGCGGGTTACCGGGTCGGCATCCTCACCAACAATGTGGTCGAGTGGGAACCTTACTGGCGTGAGTTGGTGGGGCTCGACACGGTGGTGGATCTGATCGTCGATTCTTCCCGCGAGCGCTGCCGCAAACCGGACGCGCTCTTCTTCGACATCGCTGCCCGGCGCGCAGGATTCGCTCCCGCGCAGAACCTGCTGATCGACGACGTCGCCGAGAATATCGAAGCGGCCGCCGCGCTCGGCTGGCAGACACTGCACTTCCGCGACAACCCCGGTGCGCTCAGCGCTCTTGAGGCCTTGACGGGCATACCTTTGCGCGCGCCGCAGGAGGCACTTGCATCATGACCATAGCCCTTCACACACGTCCCCCCGTGCTGGTGTCGCAGATCCCCAACCTCGACGCGGCTGCGCAGTACCGCGTTGCCGAGCCCTCTGCGGGGCTGCCGCGAATCGTCCTGCCCAGCGGGCACCTGGCCTATCACCTGACGCGCTACGAGCACGTCCAGCAGATACTCACCGACGCACGAGCGATCCGCAGCCCGTGCAACGCCGAGGACGGTGCCAGCTTCCTGCCAACCATCACGCCCCCGGAAATGCTCCTCAACAATGACGCGCCCTTCCACAGCCGCCTGCGCAAGGTGATAGCCAAGGACTTCAGCCCGGCGGGTGTGGCCGAACTGGGTGAGCTCGTGGCGAGTGTCACCCATCAGCGCTTGGACGAGCTGGCACGGGCGGGCGAGGGGGCCGATCTGTTCGGGCTGGTGCTGGATGAAATACCCGCGACGGTGGACTGCCGCCTGCTGGGTATCGATCTGGCTGACCGCGCCTATTACCGGCCCCTGAGCCACACCATGCAGATCGCCTCCGACGAGGACGTTCCGGAACTGCTGCGGCAGTTCTGGGAGGTCTATGGCTACCTCACGGACCTGGTCACCGGCGTGCGGCCATCCCTGCCCGGCGGCCTGATCCAGCGTCTGGTCGCGGGGCGCGGGGACAGCGAGCCGCCGCTCAATGACAAGGAACTCGTGGGAATCCTCATTGGCGTACTGGTGGGCGGCGACCAGAACATCCTCACCGTCCTGACCAAGGTGCTCTATACGCTGCTCGCCGCGCCCGGCCTGTGGCAGTCGCTGGTCGACAACCCGGCGCTGATCCCCACGGCGGTGGAAGAGCTGCTCCGGCTGATTCCGCTGGGCACCATTTCCACCTTCCCGCGCCTGGCCGGCGAGGACATCGACGGGCCGTGGGGCGTGATCCCCGCCGGCAGCGCCATCTATGCCGATGCCTTCGCTGCCAACCGCGATCCTGAGGCTTTCGCCGACCCATTGGTGATCCGTCTGGATCGCCAGGGGCCGCGCCACCTGCAGTTCGGTTACGGCATGCACAACTGCATGGGTGCAGCGCTGGCTCGCCTCGAGATCACCACCGTCCTTCAGGTGCTGGTCGAGCGGCTGCCGCGTCTGCGCCTGGCGGTGCCCGCCCAAGAGCTGCCGTGGGTGCACGGCGTCATCCTGCGACGTCCACAGCACCTGCCGGTGCGCTGGTCCGCCACTCACTGACCTCGACGGGAGCTAGCATGAGCAAAGCACTGATCGACAAAGCCCTTCTGGGCGTAATTCTGCTGGCGATTTTCGTCGTGCCCAGTTCGATATCCGGCACGGCGCTGGCGCTGCCGGCGATCGGCAGCGATCTGTCGGCGCCGCTGACTGGTCTTCAATGGGTGGTCAACGCCTTCAACCTCGCCTTCGCCTGCTTCACCCTGACCTGGGGAGCGCTGGCTGACCGCCTGGGGCGCCGCCGTTGCTTCGTCATCGGCGTCGGCCTGTACGTCCTGGCATCGCTGTTCTCGGTGCTGGCGTTCCAGGCCTGGGTACTGGACCTCGCTCGGGCGCTGGCGGGAATCGGGGCGGCAGCGATCTTCTCCTGCGGTATCGCGATTCTCTCCACTTACTTCGAGGGTCCGGCGCGGCTGCGTGCCTTTGCCCTGTTCGGCACGGTGGCGGGGTTAGGCGTGAGCCTGGGGCCGACCATTTCCGGTCTGCTGCTGGACAGCGTCGGCTGGAGAGCCATTTTCGCTGCCCATACCGTGACGCTGGGCCTGGTGCTGCTGGGCAGTCCGTTGATACCCAAGGATGTCGCTCGCCCCGGCGGGCAGCGGTTTGACGTGCTCGGCGCCGGCCTGTTCATCCTGGCGCTGCTGGCATTGATGAGCGCTATCGTCCAGGGCTCGCAGTGGGGCTGGCAAAGCCAGGGCATCGGCTTGCTGGTGCTGGCGGCTGCGGGCCTGCTTGGCCTGTTCACCTGGCAGGAGAGGCGACATGTGCAGCCGATGCTTGATCTCTCGCTGCTGGCCAATGCCCCCTTCGTCGGTCTCGCCCTGGTGACGGTTGCTGCATCCTTCGGCTTCGTCACCCTGCTGACGTACCTGCCCAGCTACCTGTCCGGAGTCTTGCGCCTGGCGCCTACCCACGCGGGCCTGGCCATGCTGCTGCTCACCGCGCCGATGCTGGTTTGTCCGATCCTGGCGGGCAAATGGGTCGGTCGAGGCGTCTCAGCGGTGGGGATCCTCAAGGCAAGCCTGCTGGCGCTCCTAGCCGGGCTGGTTTCTCTGGCCCTGCTCAGTCAGCCGGGTGCGCTGCTCGCCCATCTGGCGGTGCCGCTGTTGCTGGTCGGGATCGGCATGGGGCTGTCCGCGGGTCTGGTCGACGGCCTGGCGCTGAAGACAGTCCCGGAGCAGCAGGCAGGCATGGCGGCTGGCCTGCTCAATACCTTCCGGCTGGGCAGCGAGGCGGTGGCGGTAGCGCTCTACGGCTCGCTGCTGGCGACCTTCCTCGGCCAGCAACTGGGGCCTCGTATCGCCCCGCTGGTTGAAGGGCCCGGCAGCCTGAAGGGTTGGTTGGATGCCACCGCGGCGGGAAACCTCGATGGGCCTGCCGGCGCCCCCGAGGGTCTGCTGCAGAGTCTGCAACCCTTGTTGCTGGCGGGCTACGACCAGGCTTTCCATGACGTGCTATGGGTGCTGGCTGGCATCGTGCTGGCCCTGAGCCTTGCGGTGGTATGGCTGGTCCGTCCGCTACGCGCGCAGGAACGTCAGGCGACGCTGGCCGGCGCGATCTGACGGCTGCTACAGAGCCGACAATATGCGCAACGGGCTCCTTCCGAGGAGCCTGCTGGCGTGTGTCCGCGTGTCGCATTTCATATAACGAAATTGCTGCAGCTTGAAATTTTTTATTTCTTCTTTGAGGCGATTGGATCATGCAGATTGATAGCCAACCGGTTCCTCGCAGGTCCCGGGTGCGTCGCCACGGCGCACGCCTCTTTCAACGACAGGCCCACTACCGCACCACACGTTGGCGTGAGCAGTCCCCAAAGGCCTCGATTCATATGGACCATGAAGCCCTCAAGCAGAAAGTATTCGGCCAGCTGTTTCAGCAGAACTACGCCTGGCTCTGTGCTCGCCTGTCTTATCGCACCGGCTGCGCCCACAGCGCTCAGGACATCGCCTCGGAAACCTTCCTGCGGGTCTGGTCGCACACCGACCCCAGCGCCATCCGCGAACCCCGTGCCCTGCTCACGACCATCGCCCAGCGTCTGATGTACGAAGGCTGGCGCCGGCGCGAGCTGGAAAAAGCCTACCTGCAGGTGTTGGCCACGACCCCGGAGGAAACCCATCCCTCGCCGCAGGAACAGTGGATCCTGGTGGAAAGCCTCCTCGCCATCGATCGCATGCTCGATGGCCTGTCGCGCCAGGCCAAGTCGGTATTCGTCTACAGCCAGATCGACGGCCTGACCTACAGCCAGATCGGTGAACGCCTGGGACTCTCGCTCGGGCGCGTGCACCAACTGATGGCCGAGGCGTTGCGTTGCTGCTACCAGGAGTTGGCCGGATGAGCCGCAAGCCCCTTGCCGATCCACTGGTGGAAGAAGCGATTCAATGGATGGTGCGCCTGCAATCGGGAGAAACCACGGAGCAGGAACGTCGAGCGCTGGAACACTGGCTGAGTACTTCGCCGCGGCATGAGGCGGCGTTTCAGAAGATTTCCCAGGGGCTCTCGCCGCTGCGTGAATCGCCATGGCGATCGCGCTCCGGGGATCAGCTGCTCAGCGCCATGCGGGCGCCGTCAGGGCGTCGCCAGTTCCTGCGCGCCAGCCTGGCGCTTGCCGGCCTGGCACTCGCCGCAGGCGCGATTCTACGTGTGGAACGCGCAGGGCTGGCGCTGCCCGGCGATCTCTACACCGGCACCGGCGAGCGGCGCTCCTGGAACCTGGAGGACGGCAGCCGCATCGATCTGAACGCGCGCAGCGTGGTTGCCACCTGTTTCGAAGAGCATCAGCGCGGCGTGCGGTTGCGTCAGGGCGAACTGTTGCTGCGGGTCGCGCCGGACCGTCGGGGAGCTTTTCGATTGGCCACCGGCAACGGGCAGGTGCTGGTCCATCGAGGCAGCCTGATGCTGCGCGAGGAAGCGCAAGGGACGCGCCTGGTCACCCTCGACACTCCTGCGCAGTTGACTCTGGGGAATGCCGGTACCCATGATCTTCAGGCGCACCGCAGCGTACTCTTCAATGAGAACGGCTTGTTGGCCAATGATGCGATGCAGCCATCGGAGAGTGCCTGGGTGGATGGATGGCTGGCGGCGCATGATCGCCCGCTGGCGTGGGTCGTCGAGGCAATCAAGCCCTATCGCCGCGGAATAGTCAGCTTAGATGCTGCCATTGCGGGCGTTCGCGTCAGCGGGCTATACCCGCTGGATAACAGTGACCTGACTCTGGAGATGCTCGAGCGCAGCCTTCCGGTGCGAGTAGTAAGGCGCAGCGAATACTGGGTCAGGATTGAAGCTCGGGGATAATTGGCGGGTCTGTGCTAACAAGCCCGTCTCTCTAGGCTGACAAGGTCTTGGCTGAGAGACTGCTACCGACCCTTTGCGGCCGTTCGTGGATGACCTAAACCGGCCAATAGCTGCCGTCCAGCGCTGTCCGCATTAAAGCTAGCGCTTGAGACACTGGCTTCGCTGTCCAGGCATAGTGCGTAGCAAACGTCGAGAACTCGACGTGGTGTCTCTGTGCGACTGCATGTTCCGTTGAACAATTTCCCCGACCTTGTCGGTGTCGAATCGGATGCGAGGCCTTCACCTGCTAAGATCGCGGGCTCGTATTAGCATATGAGAAAGCTTAGGGGCTAAATCGCGCGCCTTCTGAGGGTGAAATTGGGCGTTAAGCCCGTACAACTGGACTAGCTTCCCAGCGGTAACGGATAACCCACATATTGTTGCCTTCAGCTGCGTCTCTGGGTTCGCAGCAGAAGCCGATGCTGTCCTGGCAGCTTCTGAGCGTGAGTCACCTATGTCTGAAGACATCAAGAACACCGCGATCACCGCCGCAGGTTACATCTACCAGAACCGTCAAGGCCTCAGAGTCCTCTGCGATTGGCTTGACGCGCCGGCTCGTTACACCCGGGTAAAGTTAGAGTGCGACGACGAGGCTGTCGCGCCGACGGGGCTGGATGACATCGTTGTCGAGCGTGCAGATGGCCTGGTTGATCTTCAGCAGGTCAAGTTCACCCCGGCTCCAAACTCCCATCCGCTCTGTTGGGATTGGATGCTGGAAAAGACCGGCAAGACGGCGCGATCGAGGTCGATGCTGCGCAAGTGGTTCGATGCCTTCAAGGCGTTGGAATCGACGCGTATTGGTGTGCTTTCGCTGATGACCAACCGGCGGCCGGATGCCGATATCGAAGCTTGCCTGGAATGCGGCAAGATCTCCTTTGCCAAGATTGCCGAGCCCAGGCGTTCTCAAGTCATTGCGGAACTTGGTGATGAACAAGGCTGCGAGGCGTTCTTCAGCCAACTGCATATTCTTCACAGCGACAAGGGGTTCGACACGCTGGAGCAAGAGGTCGATGCACGACTTCGCAAGCACGGCACTCCTGAGGGCATTGCCACCCTCAAGAACGTAGCGTTGAACTGGGCAACGCGGAAAAACTTCCCGCCCCCTAACGGTTGGATCACGCTGGAGCAGGTCCGCACCATCCTGCGCTCGACGCCACCGGCGCCTTTGCCTGAGGACTTCGTTGTCCCACTGGGCTACGAGGTGCCTGATGAGACGTTCCATTCGGAGTTTGTCCGTGACGCCATCGGTGCTACCGGGAGTGCGATCGTGCTCACAGGGCCGCCGGGCCGTGGAAAGAGTACCTACCTGAGCGCGTTGTGCGACACGCTCGCGGAACGGGACATCCCCACAGTCCGACATCATTACTTCCTCTCGACGACGGAGCGGGGGCGCGACCGGGTGAACAGCTATGTGGTCGAGCAGTCCATCGAAGCGCAGGTCAAACGGTTTCATCCCGATGTTCAGGTACCAGCGGGCGACCTGCGCTCGCTCCTTGAAGCGTGTGCCTCTCACTACAAAAAACTGGCCAAGCCGTTCGTTCTCGTCCTGGATGGGCTAGACCACGTCTGGCGTATTAACGCCGAGGACAAGCGGCCGCTGGACGATGTGTTCTCCCAACTGATCCCATGCCCGGACAACATGGTACTCCTCGTCGGCACTCAACCTGTGGACGACGCCCAGTTGCCGACAGACCTGCTTGCCTTCGCGCCCAAGGCTGAGTGGCGTACGCTGCCGGCGATGTCTGAGAACGCAGTCCTGTCCTATTTGCGCAGGGCGCTTCAGGAGGGCAGGCTTACGACTGAATTCGAGGGCGAGGATGGTTCGGAAGCGCACCTGCAGGAGGCTGCAACCGCGCTTCGCACAAAGACCAATGGCCATCCTCTGCATGTCATCTATGCCGTCGCGGAGCTTGAGCATGCCCGTCGCAGCCTGTCGAAGTGGGATGTCGAGCAGTTGAAGGGCGACTTGAGTCAGGATGCAAAGTTCTACTACGCATCGCTTTGGGAAAGCCTCCTCCCAAGCCTAAAGGACACATTGCGGCTCGTATGTGCCTTTTCGTTCTTCTGGCCGAAGCCTGCATTCACAGAGATTGCGGCGAAAGTTGGCGCGGCGGAACCGGAGGTCTCGAAAGTGGAGCATCTGCTTCATTCTTCAGCAGCTGGCCTGAAGGTTTTTCATGAGAGCCTGGCGGTCTTCGTGCGTACAACCGCCGGATACACCGACCGCATCAACGAGCTGATGCCGGCGGTGGCAAGTTGGTTGGAGACCACTGCGCCTACCTCGCTACGCGTGAACTGGCTTTGGACGGTCCAGGCGAGGCTAGGTGAACCCAAAAACCTCATCGCCGGCCTCACCCGCGACTGGATCATGCTCCGCCTGGAGGAGGGATATCCAGAGTCGCTCTTTGAGACGCTGTTGTCTGAGGCTCTGGTCGCAGCGCTGGACATCCACGAGTTCGCTGAAGCCTATCGACTGGAGCACCTCAAAGCACGGATGGTTGGTGGCAGCCAGTATCAGATGCAGAACGACGACGCGGCCAGGCTGATCTCGTTCACGTTGATCCTGACCGCAGAGGAGGGCGTCGTGCGCGAGGCTGTGGCTTCCAGGCATGAGGCAGACATCCTGCGGCTTGCCGCGCTCGGGTTGGCCCTGCGTGCACGGGGCGACCAAGTTGTCGCCGAGGCGTGCGGTGAAGAAGCGCTTCGTCGATTCAGAGGCGTGAGCCGTTTCTCCAGCAGGTACTCGTCGGGCGCCGGCTCTGATGAGTTCCAGTTCCTGGTCGACGCATTTGCGCGGCTTGGTGCCATCGGATCGACCCCGACAGCGCTGGCCCGGCTGGTGTCCGAGAACGGGCCGGTCGTTTGGCTGCCGCGAGTCCAGATGCTGGTTGAGGAAGGCAATTTGGATGACTTGATGGCAGCCGCTGCTTCGCTCGCCCCAGGTGAGAGTAAGAGTCTCATCAGTGATGCGTGCGTCCGCGCGGCAGCGACCGCTGGAGTGAGCATCGCAGAGCGCGATGACTTCAGCGAGCTCGGCCGAACCCCGTTAGTCGCTGCCGTGGAGGCAGCCAGCATGCGGGCTTCCAAGCCGTTGAACGCACCTATCCCTACCGAGTGGCTCAAAGGCGGCTACTACGAGCGCAAGGAAGATCTCGCGACGCTCGCGCACCACTGGTTTTTCAGCGCCGTTCAGTTGAGCCTGTGCATGGCTGCGGAAGGGCAGACCGCCTTTGAGTTCGTGCGGGCTCCCGCCTACGAAGACCGGAAGAACATCACCGACTTCCTCAACGCACTCTCTGTGGCTGCGGCACAGGTTGCGCAGCACTGGTGGCGGGGGGAATTGGTGGACTTCCATGAGTTGTTCAAGTTACTCAAGGCGGTGGAGTTCAGGCGTTTCAGGCAAGGCCATGACGAGAGCTCTGCAGCCGAAGACTTCCGGAACGCGCTGCATCGTATTGCCTGCGACATCCGCCTGGGCAGCGTCCTACTGGACCACTTCGACAATGTGGCCCTGACCAAAGAAACCATGGAGGCGGCCGGGCAGTACGTTTGGTTTGACAGCGAGTCCTTCCGAACTCAGTACGCGGCCGGATTGCTGACGAGGATGAGTGACGATGCGGCGGCGGCCTTCGTCGAGTCCCAGCGTGTCCTGCTTGATGCAGAGATCCGCCATGAAACCAGCGTACATCTTCAGACGCCGCTCCAGCTCTGTGCCATTGCGCTAGCCCATGGGTTGAGCAACAGCGCTCGTGAGTTGTGCAAGCAGACGTGGGAGTTGACCACTGGCTATGCGCATCGCAAGGACCCTACGCTGAACAACACTGTCGACGCAATCGGCTACTTGGTCGATGTCGCGCCGAACGACGCTCGCCGATTGCTCGGCCGTATTGCGCCGCAGGTCCACCACGTCCTGGACTACACCGACGGGAAGGGCACCAGGCATGTACTGACGGCCGCCGATCGGCTGCTTGCGAAGTTGAAGCCGTCCGCTCTGGTGATTAAGTACGAGGAGCACACGCACACAGGCGACTGGTCGCAAGCAGAAGACAGTTTGCGGGAGTACGTGGTGCAAGGCATCAAGGACGGTTGGCCCCTGGACGCGTTAATGCGAACCGGACTGCATCCTGCGATCCATGACGTGCTGAGTAGACTTGCACTGGAAGGCAGCTCAAGCGCTGCGGAGCGACTTCGAGTCCTTCGGGAGCACGCCGGTTGGGACATTGGCCTGCTGCAGCGATCGGAGTATCCCGGCAGCGGTAGCGAGAGCAAGCCTTACACGGGGGATGTCACGACCTTTGCGCCGGAACAATTCGGCGACCTGCTCGACAGCCTATCGGCGAGCTACAACGAGCAAGCGAGACTTCTTCGCGACTGGTATCAGCACTGGGACAAAGCGGGGCAGGGAATGCGACTGCTCGCGGCGCTCGACGGCTTGCTTCTGTCAGAAAAGGGTTGGCCCAGGGGAGTCCTGGTACTGTCTGACCTGGTCTTTCAGACGAGGCGCAAGCTAAGTGGCGTAAAGTCGGCATGGAAGTACCTTGTCCAGGCGCACATCCGAAACGGGGCTTGGGTCGGGTTCGCGGAGAAGGAAGAGAAAACCCTCAGTAGACTCGATTTGGTCGTCAAACACTATCCGCAGCGCTGTGACGAGTTCGTGGCTGCGACGACCTACGGCATGTTCGGTGACCCCGAACTGCCACGTGTGGCGCCCACAGAAGTGATGGTCTACTTCTACGCACGACAAAAGCGAATCGCGGAGGCCGTGAAGTTTGCGGAGACGATGGTCAATTGCGTCATTGAAGACACCCGCACCCTGCCGTTGGAGCGGCCTCGCTGGGCGGCTGAGTTGATCTGCTCTACAGGGGCGGAGGCTTGATGGACGAGCTTCGTATACTCATTGGCCGGCTTGGTTGGCCGTCGACGTCTACACGGTGGTGGACCATGCAGGAGCTGGCAGCCCTGCTAGGTGAGTCGAGCTCGAGAGCTGAAACCGAGACCGCGTTGCTCCAGCTGCTGAGCTCACGCAAACTTGAGGCCG
The DNA here is from genome assembly GCF_016463925.1 of Pseudomonas sp. P20. NCBI lineage: Bacteria > Pseudomonadati > Pseudomonadota > Gammaproteobacteria > Pseudomonadales > Pseudomonadaceae > Pseudomonas > Pseudomonas sp. P20. Next base: position 455,987 of record NZ_JAEMVM010000002.1, read on the forward strand.
AAGCGGTCGAGGTCCTGTGTATCTTCTGGATGGCGGCACACGCATACGACTACTCACCCACTCCCAAGCTGGCTGGGAGCATCCCGAGGTTATCCATCCTTTCGGACCTGCTACTAGAAAGCCTTGGTCTGTTGAGAGAAGGCGACGACAGCGAGTTGGAGGAGGTTCCCGAGGAATTTGAGATCCCCCAGGATTTTGATGGCGTGCAAGGCATAGATCTGCCCCGGATTTTCCGCACTTCTATGCGCGAGCTCGATAAGCATACTCGGCTGCCTTTCGTTCGGCAGATGGCCTTTGAGTGGACGTCGAACCGCGCCGCCTATCCAGAAGCTCCGTTCCAAGGAGACCCCTGGCACTTCTTAAGGCCCATGGGCGAGGGTTTCATCGGACAGCTCTCCTCACGGACGGCCCTTCGTGCCATCTCCGCCTACCTTCGGACGCTGGCGGTTGCCGAGGATTTGTGGGGCATGCCAACGGAACTGGCGGAAGAAAAGGCACTTTTGGCATTGCCTGTCCATCCGACCTTAGCTTTGCTGAGACCTCAGCGCCCGACTTGGTTCCCCGCGACAACTGACTTCGACGGTGATTCAGAGGCGATTGAAACATCGTTACGAGCCCTGCTTGGCCGTATACATACAGCGCGGCCGGGTGACGAACTGCTCGCGTTCAGCTCACCAATCGTGATGTCAATGGAGCGGTGCGTTGAGGTTTCGATTATCAGATGGTCGCAAGCGGCGGGCAGCACCACCACCGATGCGGAATTGGCTGCGCATTTGGCGAGCTTCTGGTCCCACGGGCGGATGCTGCGCAGCGTGGCCCCAGAGCCACTGAGCACGACGACCCTCTTGGCACCGGCCGATCTTGACGGACTGATAATAGATGAGCAGTGCAAGGCCTGGCCGCTTGCTGCGCCGCTCGGCCTCGACCGTTTAGGCTATCTTCAGCACGATCTATATCCGGGGCGGCTTTTCCTTCCAACGCTACCTGGCTCCGACCTGGCTGAACTCATCCCTTGTGGCGGGGAGTTGGAGGTCAAAGTGGACGAGCAGGTCATCGCGGACCTCTGTTATTGGAATACAGGCTGGGGAGTCGCGCGCCCGATGCAGTTCGGTGGCAACTGCGGTACAGCACTCATTTCACGAGGCACGAGCTACCGGGAAGGGGTTGCCTCAACGGAAGGAGCGGTGCGCTCATTCTATCTTTGGCAGGTGAGAACACTGCACCGAGACAACACCTTCGACAGGTTTAGCCAAACGCTGACGATGGGCGCTATGTTCGTCTAGTGAATTCCACATCACTGTTGATGACCGATGACCGCTTATGGCCGGTTTCTGCCTGTCGCGACCGACAGAAGCCGACCCATTGCAACAGCTCACAGGTGACCTGAACCGGCCAGAAGTGGGCGCTGGCGCTCCCAGCCTCAAGCCTAAGGCGTCCCCGATTTTCCAATTCTCGTGGACAGGGGCATCTGATTACAGCTTGAAGTCATCGTATCCACTATTGCTTCGCTTCGTTCTGGCGCCGTGGCCTGGTCCATCAGTGACTGGCGACGATGAAGACACTGGAGGGAGCAATGGCTGGGTACCGTTTTGAGGGTCAGAGAAGTTGATCCAGCTGTTGAACGCATTGGCCTCTTCGGCGAGAAAACGCTCCAACTGCTTTTGCTGCTTTGGGTTTAAGAACCTACCGGTGGCGCCGATCGTTAGCGTATCAATTAACTGATCCAAATCATTGGCGGTTGGTTGATCCAAAAGCTTCACGGAGCTTGTTCCGTAAATCAGCATCATCAGCCCATTAGTAAGCAGGCCTTCTGAACGTATAGCGGCGAAAATCCGGGCGAATCTTGTCGTGTTGTCTCCTCCAACTGGCACCTGCTTTAGCCACTCCAACAAGCTGTAATGCTGTTCCATGGCCGGATATTTGTCGGGCAGCATTGAGGGCTCTGAGTAGTTGGTGGCTGCCAGTGTCATCTCTGGGAAGTCGTAGGGCTGAGGCTTTTCGTAATACGGCATTAGGGATGCCGTGTTGTAAACGTAGATAATGGGAAAACCACATCTTTCGAAGCTCAGATTCTCCTTGTATTGCTCCTCCTCAAATCTGATCAGCTCCCCCCCTTCCTGCACCTTCGTTTCGGCGAGCAGGAGTGTTGAGTCATCCAGCGTCGCAAGGAAATCCGCGCAAACTCGATTTACCCCATCGCCCTGTTGGTTTGCAAAGTACTCAAGGTGGCTGCAGCGGATCCTTTTGTCGCGGCAGTAAGCCCCCAAAGCGCCGATGATTGCGGATTGCAGCTCGTTTTCCTTCTGGGTGCGTTCACGTCTTTGTCGCATTGGAATACCTAAATCAGAGAGATAAGCAGGGAGGAGGATGCTTGGATGAGCTGGCCATCGTCGCTGGTGATGACGGCCTTACTCTCATCAGCAAAAAACCGCTGTGCGCCAATATGCCAGAGTCCCCTGGCCAGTACTGGCTGTTTAGCAGCTGAATCGCCCCTAGTTTCGTCGTGACTACCGAATCTCATAAGGGGCTTAATCAATGGCGGCTTCTGGTCCAGGCTGTGTGAAAACGTCGCCCTCGCCTAGAGTTGCTGGAGTATTGTCGCGGGGCGGGGTATGAAGCGATTCATCGAAGAGGTGAGCCGGGCGCAGGTCAGCTTGCATTCCCGAATGCCTGGATGACTTCGTCGCCGAAGAATATCCGATTCGCTTCGTCGAAGCCTTCGTTGAGCAACTCGACTTGGTGGCCCTGGAGTTCGATGGGGTCACCCCTGCCGTAACTGGGCGACCGTTCTATCACCCCCGTGGTGGTGGTGAAGGTCTACATCTACGATTACCTCAACCGTATTCAGTCCAGCCGTCGTTTGGAGCGCGAATGCCAGCGCAACCTCGTGTTGAGGTGATTGACTGGGCGGTTGGCACCGGACTTTAAACCGTTGCCGACTTCTGGCTCGACAATGGCACAGCCATTCGCAATGTCTGCCGGCAGTTTGTCGCCCTGTGTCGTCAGCTCGACTTGTTCTCCCGGTCGCTGGTTGCCATCGATGGCAACAAGTCAAAGCGGTCAACAACCGCGCTCGAAACTTCATTCATGGCAAACTCCGGATTAATAGAGTCCAGTGCGGTCTCTTCAGCCGCTCGGAAATAGCTGCAGTCGGCAGCCGAGGCTGCAACTTTAGTGGCCTCAGACCATGGTCTATTCGGGCGTACTTTTCCGGTCAACTTCATAAAAAAGAGTTTCTACTGTGTTCCTTGACTGCCAATTAGTCACTTCTACCTACGAAGGAACCTACTATGTCCATCAGAAACATTCGCGTCTCGACTCGTATCAGCCTGGGCTTCACCGGGCTAGTGCTGCTGCTGATGGTGGTCGGCGGTGGCTCGCTGCTACAGATGCAGCGTATGAACACGAGTTCGGCGGAGGTTCATGACAATTGGCTGCCGAGTATTCTCGCCTTGGATGAGCTAAATGGCGCCTCCATGCGCGTGCGAATTTCGACGTTGCGCGCGGCGGTCCGCCTGGAGGCCGATGCTCTGCCGCGCATCGAGCGGGAACGGGCCGGCCTGGCTGAGGCCCAGGAGCGCTACCGCAAGTTGATTTCCAACTCCGAAGAACAGCAGATCTACGAGCGCTTCGCGGCTAACCAGCAGACCTACATCGAAACCCAGAATCAGTTGCTGGAGCTGCTGAAAAACGCCAAGAGAGAGGAGGCCGACAACCTGATCGGCCAGATGAGCAGCCGAGCGACGAGCATCGCCAGCGACCTGGAAGCACTAACGAAGCTGAACAGCGATGGCGCTACCAGCGCGGCCATGACCAGCAAGACCGCCTATGAGAACGCGAAGCTTATGGTCTGGCTGATCCTGGCTGGCACTGTGGCCCTTGCCATTGGCCTGGCCGTGCTGCTCTCGCGCAGCATCGTGCGGCCGCTGGCACAGGCGGTGCAGGTGGCACGTACGGTGGCCTCGGGCAACCTCAGCGAGCATATCCAGGTGGAGGGCCGCGATGAGGCGAGCCAGTTGCTGGAAGCGCTGCGCAGCATGCAACAGGGCCTGCGCAAGACCATCAGCACCATCTCCGATTCCTCGGCGCAACTGGCCTCGGCCTCGGAAGAGTTGCATGCGGTGACCGACGATTCTAACCGCGGGTTGTTGCAGCAGAACCAGGAAATCGAACAGGCGGCAACCGCCTGCAATGAGATGAGCGTGGCGGTGGATGGCGTGGCGCATAACGCCGCCAACACCCTGGAGGCTTCTCGCCACGCCGACCGCACCGCCAAGAACGGCCGCGAGCAGGTGCAGCAGACGGTGCAGTCGATCAATGCCCTGGCCAGCGATGTGACCGGCAGTGCCGAGCGCGTGGAGCTCCTAGCGCGGCAGATGCAGGATGTCGGCAAGGTGCTGGATGTGATCCGCGCCATCGCCGAACAGACCAACCTGCTGGCGCTCAACGCTGCCATCGAGGCGGCGCGGGCCGGCGAACAGGGCCGTGGCTTCGCCGTGGTGGCCGATGAGGTGCGGCTTCTGGCGCAGCGCACTCAGCAATCGACCCAGGAGATTGAGCAGATGGTCGGCGCCCTGCAACAGGAAGCCGCCAGCACCGTGCAGACCATGCAGGATAGCACCACCCTGGCCCAGTCCACCGTGCAGCTGGCGGAGGCCGCCAGCGCCTGCCTGGACGATATCACCGACACCATCGCGGCTATCAATGAGCAGAACGTGCTGATCGCCAGCGCTGCCGAGGAGCAGGCCGCGGTGGCCCACGAGGTCGAGCGCAACCTGACCAACATCCGCGACCTCTCGGCGCAAACCGCAGCTGGCGCCAGCCAGACGAGCGCCTCCAGCCAGGATCTCTCGCGCCTGGCGGTGGACCTGCACTCGGTGGTGGCGTCGTTCCGCCTGTAAGGGCGACTCAAGCATTGTTAGGCGGGTATGGTGGGCGCTGCTCTTTGACTGTGCCGCTGCTACTCGCCTGCGACTCGCCACCCAGTTCGGGATGATTGCTGCCCAATATAAAACGCGCCTTGGCCCGCTCGCAGGCGCGTGCCATAGCGGTTGACGCCTCCGCGCAGGAAAAACGGTCATCCGCATCCAGCCGCGCGTCCCAGGCCGCCGCAGGCAGGTGCTCATCCACCCAATCCCAGTAGCGCATTGCGGGCCTTGGCTGCGCTGCCGCAGTTCGCTGTGAGCACGATTAGTTTCGGATTGGACAACAAGGACTCGAACGCCGATTGCCAGTTATCACTGGAGCCATCATCGAGGATCACGACTACTCCTCGGCCCTGCTGCACGATCTGCTGCCTCATGGCAGAGTCGAGTGCGCTTGGCAGCTTGCCGGCTTGATTGTGCAGACAGATACCGATGACGACTTCGGCCGTGCTTGCGCTGGCCGATAATTCACCGACCAAGTGAGTCCCGCGCGAGTAGACGATACGCGAGCGTCGGCGTGGCGCACGAAGGTGGGCGCAGACTGATGCTATTGCCCGGTGCAGCAACTCTGTGCGCCTCGGCACTGTGCTAATCAAAACCCTGATCCCTGGCATCAGCTCTCCAAATTCAAGTCAACAGATGTTGTTCGAGGTGGTCCTAGACGTGTTCGTGTTGGTCGCTGGACATTCGAGTGGGCTCGTACGATGAGCATTTCCCCTGGAGGGGCAGGGCTCAGGCGAAATGCGGAGCTGTTTCAATGGCAGCCTCAGTTTTGAATGCAGTAGGCTCTTGTCAGGCCAAAAGCGCTAATAGGAGTGCAGTGGGTGAGCGAGAAGGGAAATCGATGCCTGCAGCATTACCTGGCGGTCTACAGAAGGACTTTGTTAACTGGTAGCAGCCGTGCTCTCGATGAGTGCTTACACCACTTCTTGGATCAGCGACCTGCAGGCAAGCATCTATCGGCTCTCGATCGTGCGATCGGCTTAGCTTCAGCACCGTTCTGGTGGGACCCGCAGGCCGTACAGGGATCCGAAGTGGCCAGTTTGGCGCTTAGCCGAGTACTCCATTTCGACAACGCCATCAGTCTCGATCTGCTGGTACATCTGGCTAACCAAAACCCTGAGACGCTCAGGTGGGCAATTCGCTACTCAAAGCTCTTTGAGCGTACAGGTTCGCCTCTATGGACTGGCCTTAGAGCAGCGCTCGAAGAGGAGGGGTGGCAGATCTTCTTCGGTGTCTGCGAGCGCCTGCTAGAGCAGCTAGAGCCTTTCGATGAGCTCATATCCAAGGCCGAAAATCAGCTCAAGCATTTATCGCTGCTTGAGCTGCTCTCTTACCTCAGTGTTCTCGCCTATCAGGCGTTTACTGATGAGGTTCAGGCCGATCCTTCCGGACAGCAATGGGAGGTCTATAACCGCATCATTTTACGGAAGCTCCAAACCTGCCAGGAGGGAGATTTCCGTCTGAATGAGCTACGGTTGGGGCGCTCCCTGAAACAGCATCTCGCTCCGATTCTCTTCAAGGAACCAGGGGCAGCAGACTCGGCAGAGTGTCGTGCCAATCTCGAATCGTTGGCTGTGCTGGTCGCTGCAACCCACGAGCGAGTCGATTATGAAGGCTCGATCAATTGGTTCTGCTACGACCCTGAGTGCCGGTACCAGTTAGCGCCTGGTGAGTCTGTTCTCTACAACGCCACGGAAGAGGGAGCAGAGCGGTGGCGGCGAACTGAGCGTAAGCATGACCTGCTGTGGCACTACTGGATGAAGCGCGCCGTGCAGGAGCTCGTCGACTCCGGTATGGCAGGGGAGATGATCGGATCCGCTGAGAATCACGAGCTGAACCAATGGGCCTACATCAAGACGCTTCGCAGCAAGCTGCAGCTGCAGACGATCTATGGTGTCGAAGAGCATCTCTCGCTTGGAGATGGTTCCAAGGTTCAGCTTCAGCACGTGCTGCTGGCGAGCGAGCTGACCTCTGTTTTCTTTCAGAAGGAATTCATTCAGCCATTCCAAGAATACTTCCGTAGGTCCGGCGTGGTCGCCCATGCGCTGGGACTACTAGCTATGAAAGGCATGCAGGTGGGTGAGAATCGATTTCCAATGACCTGGTCGGAGGAAGAGGAAAAGATTCGAAGGATCAGCGGGTGGACTGTCTGTGAGGAGCATCCCAAGGGCAGCGCAGATTCGGCCAAGTCGATCCTGAAATTTTGGACCAGCGACCTAAAGTCATTGTCGCTGCAACTGAAGGCGAAGCCTCGAATGCCGGTGCCTAGGCTCTATGAGCGTCCTTTCTACAAAATTGGGCGCTACAGCTTTCAGTTCCCTTGGATTGTCGCGCAACAAAACAACCTGACCGCAACCCTCAACAATCTAAGGCGATTGGGTGCTCGCAGAGTCGATATGCAGGCAGAGACTCGGCAGGTAGAGCTCCTGCTAGCTGAGAGTTTGAGGCGTCGTGGCTTCGCCGTTGAGGTTGGCTTTCGGCCGCCGGTAACTGAGGACGATGATGCGGGTGAGGTCGACCTGATTTGTCAGCTGGATGGCGTACTGCTGCTTTTGGAGGTCAAGTCAGGATACATCCGCTCGACAACTCATGAAGTCTGGCTCCATCGATCGAATACCTTGCGTAAGGCCGCGTGGCAATTGCGACGTAAGCTCGTTGCAGTTGCAGGCGCGTTGAGGGAGGACCAAAGCCTACGATCGAGGTTGGGATACCGTGGCGAACATCTGGAAAGAGATCTGCGTGCTTGGATCGTCGATACTTCCATCGAGCTAGATGGGCAGTCAATCGATGGGTATAGAGTCGTTTCTCGTGAGGCCCTTGAGGTCATCTTACGGGACGAAAAGCACCTACTGCAGCCGGTTGGGCAGGTTGGCGCAGATGACCAGGACTCGTTGTTTCCTGATGGATTCTCCGCGGGCCGATTCGTCGAGATTGTCGAATCAGGGGCGCTTTGGCGTGATCTCTGTTAACGATCAACATCCAGACGATGACTGACCTGTTCACCTAGTGGGGTAGCAAACTCCGGGTCGCCCCCCTGGAGGGTGCTTTTAATCGAAACGTCCCTACGCTTGTCGATTTCCGGTTTTGGCGCAGTTTCGGCATTGGCTCAATGAAGGAGAAGTGATTGTGGCCTCGGTCGGCACGAGAGATGAGTTTAAAAAGGAAACTATCCGCACACTTCAGGAGCGTGCTGGGAACAAGTGTTCAGCTAAAGGGTGCGAGCGCCTTACTTCCGGTCCTAATCTTCAGCCAGATAAGGCAAGTCGTATCGGCGTGGCTGCGCATATCACAGCTGCTGCACCTGGTGGACCGCGTTACGATCCCTCTCTTTCATCTGAAGAGCGATCCTCTATCCGTAATGGGATATGGCTTTGTCAGAACTGCGCCAGACTTATTGATGTTGATCCCAGTCGCTACACGGTTCTGCGCTTAATGGGCTGGAAAGAGGACGCTGAACGTGCTGCGCTGGCCGAACTTGAAGGACGGGGAACTCCTCGTTCCTTACCGAATGAGGAGTTGGACGAGGACGGATGGATCTGCCCGCATTGCCGGTCCTTTGTAAAGCTTCAGCAGACTGTCTGCTTGGGATGTAAGGCAGAGGTGATAACAGGGGCGACTCAACAGGAAAATGCGAACGCTATGCAATTGGGGGCAATAGCCGGTGGCGCTATTTCTTTTGGCGTCCTCACTTACGTGCCCCAATGGCTGAATTCTGCATTCAACTTACACGTTCCTGGGAGTTTTGGGCTCGGATTTACAGCGCTAGGGGTCGGGGGAGGTGTGGCGCTGATAGGTGGCTTCGCTGGCTTGATATTTGTCGAGAGGTATTGGAGAACTCAGCCGCCGCGGTTTGTTCGTCGAAAAATGGAGTAGCAAAGTTCTTGGGAATTGCTGGTTGGGATTGTTTTAAGTTTCAATTCGCAGCCTTTCCAGGTTGTGGGCCTTCCCTAAGGCCCACTTGCTTCTGGGTGGTTTCATTTGTTATTAAAAATACAATAACGTCCAGATCTTGGTCGTCCGCTCACTCGCTCATCAAGTAAAAATTCTTGGTTTTTGTATAGTGGTAGTGCCGTGATCGTGACGGTCTCGCCATTTCGTAGTATGGGTTCCTCTTCCGTAATGATTGATTCTTTGAATTTGTATCGACCTTTTTCCTTTATGAGATGCCCGAGTTTCCCCAATAGCTCAATAGCAGCTTGTAATCGGTCTGCATTGGCTCTGCCTCGAAGCCTATAGGGGCCGAGCTGCTTAATTTGAGTGAGGGTGATGGTGGTCTTGAATCCCTCTCTCAGATGCGGTGGGAGATTTGATCTATTTATTCTCAGATTCGCACCAGGCGCGCCCTCGTCAAAGATGTGATTGTTGCGAGAGTCATCTTGAGATACCCGCAGCAAGAAGTTTGCAAGCTCGCAGGCGTCTGTGACGATCTGCGGTTCATTAGCCAGATTTTTGGAGAAATGCCCCGAGCAGGCCTGGGCAAATCTCCAGCTAAACTTCAAGGTGAAGAGGTCAATATCGACGTCATCACTCGAAGTTCTTTCAAATGCGTGCATAACAGCGGCTATGCGACTGGTGTTTTCCAATAGCTTTGATGCGTGATCTTTCATGTAGTGGAATAGGCCGCCTTCTTGCATCTGGTCTTCTATGTATTTGTTGATTTCAAACCATAGGCTCTTGGCAGGTTCTGAAAATTTAAGCGTTTGTCGGGCGGCTGGAAGTGGAGTTTCAAAAATCTCACGAATTCGATTGTCGAAGGCCTCCTTACGTGGTTGGGCAGCAGATCTCATACTGTTAGTGCGCTCGCCAGCTTTGGGTTTTGGCTTTGCGACGAGAAACCGTGCGAGAAATCCAGTCCCGCGCGCCTCTTCCCCGCGCCGTCCCATGAAATTGGAAATTACACTTGGCTGCGCCATAAGCGCCATGGTAAGGCGAGCGCCTCTAAGCGTAATAGGGGCCCTGGATAGGCGATCTACAATTAGGGTACCTCCATCCCAAAGAGTATTTAGCTTGTCGAGCTCACTCATGGCTTTTCCATTGAAGATACTGTTAGCTTCACTGGTCAGCAGGCAGCCATTCTCTGCGTTCTCGTAGAGAAACTGAACCAAGGCTTGGGGCGTCGTATCCTCATATAGGAACTTTCCTGAGGGGGTGGGGACTGGCTCAAGTCGTAAATGCACTTCAATGTCCTTAGTTGCAGCGTCAGCAGCTTCATCGTCACCCACACTTGCATACTTGCCGTACATTCTTTCTAGGTGACGCAGCTCCGTTTTCCAAAGCTTGTGCTTTATACGATGTTCTCGGAGATCTTTAGAATTAGCTTCAATGGCTTTTCCATTTATCTTGTCGATTGATCCAGAAAAATAGTTCTGTGTAGTGGTCTTACGCTCTCCTGATTCGGCGATTGTTAAAAGCATCAGGGATGTGGGTGCTCTATTTCCTGGGGGTAACTCTACATCTACATATCGTTGGCAAGCCGTAGCCATGGCTCCGAGTGCGCACATCATGGCCATCTCCCTAGGGACCTCCAGCTGTCGGATTGACTCCTCCACCGCGGACTCAAAGAGACTGTGCTCTCGATAGCATGGCCACTCGTCTTGCTTTCTCGGCTCTTCTGGATCCGTAAATTTAAGTGTGTCGTTGATAAGTTCGCTCATGATTTTCCTGCTATTCATGCTAGGCCTAGCGAAAATAGCAGGGTTGCGTTGATTCCTGGTTGTGTATTTTGTGCTGATTCGAAGAAAACATACGGAAAATTGATATTTATCAAATTTCACTTCGAAGCCAGCGTGGCCCTCTGTTGGTTGAGCTTTGACTCTGCCTCTCGGCGGCAAAAGGCGTAGCAACTGTATTCGATTTGCCAAGTCAGTAATTTTTTAACGAACCCGCCAATTCTCTGGACGAACATGAGGAGCACGTTCATGAGAATTATTCGGCTGCAAGAGGTCATGGCTACAACTGGTCTGGCTAGATCGACTATTTACAAACTGATCAGCGAAAGCACGTTTCCCAAGCCTGTTCCTTTAGGGGGGCGATCCGTGGGGTGGGTCGAAGAAGAGGTGCAGGATTGGGTGCTGGAGCGAATTGAAGAGCGTGATGCGGCATTGAATGCTGCATAAAAATGACTTGGCTAGATTCAATGCTTAGGCATAAACACCATGACTGGATGTGATTCCAGTCATGGTGTTTATGCCGTCCACGCTGGCTGATTGAGAAAATATCACGGGCGAAAATATTAGTTCGTGCCAGGTGGATGGCTCAATTTTATTTGTGGCGGATTAATGGTTAAGGACGTATCTGGGGGTATTAGGTAATATGTGCGGTAGCCTTGTGGGCTCTTAGGATGGGTTTGATATTTTGTAGGAGCAATAATCTCCTACAATGACTCAATCATCTATGCTGTTTTGATGTAGCTGTGCTCGGAAAGCTTGAGGGTTCTATTTTCGGTGCGGGTAATATGCTTTAACTGTCTTCATGCATAGTGCAAAGCTAATGTCCGACTACTCCTCAGCTCTGTGATCACCTCTTGGTCACCTAACCAGTGCGCGGTAAAAAAATACCTCCTGTGCAGAGGGTGTGAACCTCACATAGGAGTACCCTCATGCGGCGCCATGTAATCAACACCAATCTTCACTTGTACCATGATAGGACCTTCGAAGGCCTGCCCGTTATGGACAAGAAGGGCCCATTTATTGAGCAGTACCTTTCTCGCTGTAAATACACGATCGAGAGAGCCCTGGAGCATTACTCGAGAGTATTCGCCTTCAGAGTGGACCTACGGCTGCCACTGACGCGTGAGCTGCCTGAGCATGCTTACACGAATGTAGTCATCAGGGAGTTCCTGGAGTCATTCAAAGCCAAGATCGAGCATGACCGGCAGAGAGCCCGGGCGCGCAATCGGTACGCTCATGACAGCAAGGTTCGTTACATTTGGGTCAGGGAAGTGGGGAGGGGAGATCGACCGCATTATCACCTGCTCTTCCTTCTCAATGCGGATGCCTACTTCAAAGTAGGTAAGAAGACCTCTCGAGAGCAAAACATCTTCCATCGCCTCCAGGAAGCATGGGCCCAAGCGTTGTGGCTAAGTGAAGAGGATGTCAGTGGGCTGGTAGGGATTCCTCCAGCGGCTGAGTATCGGCTCTCTCGACGGGCCGCAGATGAGCGCTCGTTAGAGAGGTTGTTCTACCGAACCAGCTACCTGTGCAAGGCTGCCACTAAGACCTATGGAGATGGTCAGCATTGCTTCGGGAGTAGCCGGCACTGAAGCTTTCGTTTGTCAGAGGACTTGGCCAGCTTCTGCTTACTTATTATCGTTGGCGCTGATCGGAGACTGATAGGCTTGACATCGTGTTTCCCGTCTGACGCTCGGGTCATGTCTAGGATGATCCAGTAAGAAAAAACGGATGCAGCACCTGATGTGAGTAGTGATAATCAGGTGGCGCTCCATGACAAATAAGGTGTTCCCTCGCGCTGGACTTGCCAGCGCAATTGAGATGCTTGTAATCAGCATCCAGAAATCTTCTGGCTCGCATGATGACGCAGGAGTGGTGCTTGCCCACCTGTCGAGCTCTCTTCAAAGCCTCAAGCATATGTATGAGTTTGTCGTTGCGCTTGACGAGGGCGAGATGGGTGGGGGCTTAGGTGTCTTTCTAGTAGCCTGTCAGAGCGTGGGTATAGAGTTCAGCCCACTGGTTGGGCTTACGTGCCTCGATGAAAATGATTGTAGGTATCTCAGCCCAGGGGAGACGCTAGAGATGCTTGTGCGGCGTATCCATGAAGTAGCTCTTGGCTTTGAATAGCCAAGACGCTCTGGATGGTGGGCGGTTCAGCGAGAGGGAAGAATTGGACTACCAAAATTCCAATAGACATTTTCAGGCCTCATAACTCGGCTGCTTCAAGTCATCGGGACTGACTCCACCCAAGTGGCTGTGACGGCGAGTTTGGTTGTGTAGGATCTCGATGTAGTCTAAAACATCGGCTAAAGCTATATCTTCGGTTCTGTAGGGGTGTTTGCGAATGCGCTCCTTATTTAAATTACTGAAGAAGGATTCCGCCACGGAATTATCCTCTCAAAGGAAACGGTTAAATGTAATTTCTTGTGGTGGGAGTAATTGGCTTGTCCAGTTTTCGTTTCTCATTTTCGAAGCTTGGGTATGGGGTGGAAGTGGTAGTCCAAGCGGTGCTCAGCGGACAGGTTTTTGGTGCTTCGGGACGTTGCTGTTTTTTGGGGTAATTGCTAGTTTGAAATTGATTTTTCTGCAGTCTGTGTTTGTGCGGGAATTTGTCTTATGTTTTATGAGCTGATTTTGGAGATCTAGTGTGAAGAAGTTCTTGCTCGTTTTGGTTTTTTCCGCTGGCGCGATTGCTGGATGCTCAACTCCGTCTGAAGTCGTACTTAACGATGGGAGGGAGCTCCAGACTTTAGATACTCCTCGTTATGATTCGAAGAGTGGGTTTTATGAGTTTAAGCAGTTGGATGGAAAGCTGCAGCGAGTTAATAAGGATCAGGTTAAGTCGATCAAGGATCTTGAGTAGAATATAACGGGTTCCAGCTTCTTGTGAGCTGTTGCCCCTTGATTGATCGTTCTTGGGCTGAGCGGCCGAAGAGTTCCGACTGCAAGAGGGGCATCATGTGCGATAGAGGCCGTTTTTCTGGTCTTTCAAATGCGAGGCGGCAGATCAGGTAGCTACTAGTATGCTGCTTCGTCATTTTTCATAGTCTCATGAAGCTCAAGCACGTGTTGTTGAATTGGTTGTGGAGTAAAGTCGCCCTCATCGATATAGAGGTCATAGCTCACCTAGCGCGGGGTAGCGAGGTTCTGCGTCCATCTGCAAGCTGGATAACGGGAGCACCCATAGAAATCTCCATACCTGCCCGATCTGAGCTTCCGGAATCCGCTGCCGCACGCGGGGCAAGGTTCAGATGAGACCGCGGCTCCATCCTGGCCGATTATGGTGATCTGACCCTTTTTCGCCAGCTCGTCCAGAAATGCAGAGCGGCGAAATTCAAGCGTGTAGATAAAGACGCCACGCCGTGCCCTGGTGAGCGCAACGTAGAAGAGCCGCCGCTCTTCTGCGAAAGGGAACTCCTCTGGAAGGGGCATGGCTGCTTGAAGGATAGGGTCGTCGGCGATCTCGCTAGGAAAGCCTTTGCGGCCGCGGATGACATTCAAGATAAGAACGTAGTCTGCTTCGGTGCCCTTACTGCTGTGCACCGTAGTGAAGTTGATCTCGATATTGGGACCGCAGATTCGCTTGAGCTCGGGCATGTTGTATGGCCGATCGCTGCGATACCGGCCAAGCAGCATGATTGTGGGTTTACGCGGCAGATCCCACACGGTTTTGAGTTTTGCCGCGATCCTAGTTAGGGTGCTTTCGACGAGCTCCAGCAGCTCATCATTGCTCTGCGCTGCGTAGCACTGGAGCGCCTTTCCGCTCACAGTGGAGGTTGTCTTAACCTCCTTTTTTAGCTGTAGCGGATTTTGCTGTACGAAGTCGGAAGAGATCTTGCAGATATCCTCCGGACAGCGAAACGTTTGCGTCAGCTGCAGTACCGTTCCTGAGCCGTAGAACGCCTGGAAATTTCGCATCACACTGATATCGGCGCCAGCGAAACGGTTGATGCTCTGGGCGTCGTCACCCACGGCTGTGAGAAATGTGTCTGGCCGTACTGTGATCGCGCGAAGAAGTCGCGCGCGGGCAGCGGAGGCATCCTGATACTCGTCGGCGATGACGAGCTTGTATGGGGAGCGATACCGGCCAGATTCAGCATGATCGATGGCGAGGTTGATCATGTCGTCGAAGTCGACTGTGCCGGCTGCCTTTAGCTCAGCTTGCCAGCGCTCAAGCACCCCCTCATACAGACGGATGATCAAGGGACCACGAATAGGGTCGACTTTAGCAGCTCGCTCACTGAGCTCGCTCGGCGTTAGGTGGTTGCCTTTGGCGTGCTGGATCAGGTTGCGAATGATCCTTGCCAGAGCTTCGTACTCTAGCGGCGGACGGCCTGTTGGAATTCGATCCGGATCTGGCTTGAGGATTACGCCGCGACTCTCCAAGGCGTGTTGCAGCGCCGGCAGGCCTTCACCAGTGCGAAGCGTATGACTAGTTGTCTCGAACAGATCCGTTTCATGTTGCTGGTGTAGCGCGCGCTTCCAGGTAACGCCCTGGGCATAACCCTTGAACTCCATCGGCGGAACGCCGTGGGCGTCCAACGCGAAGTGCTCATGGAAAAGCTTAATTTGTGGATAGTAGAAGTCCGGGTGGTATTGGCTGTGCTGGGCGTCGGCCGTATTGACGGGGTAGGGGGCCTCGTACTGGTAATCCACCCAGTGGAAGAACAACCAGTCAGCAATCAGCTGCTCTTCGCGGCTTTTCACCTTCTCCCCTCGGGAGGTAACCAGTTCATCGTCGTCACTCTGCGATGACGTGACTGTGCCGGGCGCCGCGCCAATTGGACGTGCGAAAACTGTCCTGACTAGCATCAGATTGCTGTGGAAGGACGCGTCTGACTGATCCAGCGCGTGCATCAGAGCGACTACTTTGGCGATGTCCTGACCGGACTCAAGCCACGGCGCTGGGCGTGGCTTGGAGCCAGTTGCTTCACCGATGACAGACAAGCCGAAGCTGTGGAAAGTCTTGCACGCAATTTGGTCAGCATCTGGGTATTGGCCCAGGCGCTTAGTCAGTCGCTGCTGTAGTTCTTCAGCTGCATCGGTGTTAAACGCTAGCATGAGAATTTCATGGGGTTTGGCGATGCCAGTGGCGATTGCATAGGCGGCCTTAGCAACCATCGTGGCGGTTTTTCCGGAGCCAGCAGCGGCTACGAGCATCAGTTTTGAGTCGAAGCAGATGACAGCCCGCCGCTGCTCCATGGTGAGCGGCGTGGCTTCCAGAGTGTCAAACAGCGAGAGCGACTTGTGCTGCTCAAAGAGTGTCTCGTTGAGCTTGCTCAAGTGAGCATTTAGGCCTTGAGCCGGACTGATGGGAGGTGTCGGTAGAATGCTCGGGTATGCCTTGCTGGCCTCCACTATCAACGGGTGTGAAGCAATGGCTTCAACGGGTAGCCCGCATTTGAGTTCAGCAGTTGGTTTGGTGCTAGCCAGATGATCCCCCATCCATGAGGGATGCCAGCTGTTAGGTAGCCGGCTGATAATCCTCTTCGACCATTTGGCATAGTCTGCCAAGGCCTCCTTTCCTGCGGTGGCAAGGCATTTGAGCTGCAGAGATTTGAATGCGCCTTGCCAGCGATCACCCTCGATCTTTTCGATCCCGTCGAGCTTAACGTCATCGCCGTTGAGCGTTTTGATCTGCGCTGCTGCCCAAACAATGCCGGGCCGCAGCTCAATCTCCGCGATAGCCACGAGCGGCCAGGAGTAGTTCTGGTCTCCAAGCTTCAGGGTGAGCTCGTCCTCGGTCAGATAAGCAGTGAAGCGAGGTGAGAATGTGAGGCTGGCGCCAATGAGGCTATTTCTGAGTATCACGTCCTTGTTCCGATAAACGGGATTCAGGGATCCCATGAGCCGGTTCGTCGTTGTCGATCGAGGATGCGCTGAGTTCTTGGTTTGTGCCAAGCCGGCGAGCATTCGGCAAGCTTTGGCGCCACATCCAGAGCACTGCGAGCAGCATATGGGCAGCTGAAATACGTCTGAGCCAGTGTTGAGAAACACACTACGTCATTGCGCTCAGAAGGATCTCTTAGACAGAAGCCTTAGACCTTGTCCTGAAGACCCTTCCGTGACCAGATAGTCAGGCCGTAGCTTCAAAATCCAAGCTGGAATCCCCCCTCTGAGTGATGGCATAAAGCCTTTGTGTTGTGCGGGGGCGTGGTGTGTCCATCGCGCTAAGAGGTAGTCATGGAGGGCTTGAAATGCGCATCGGGATCGATTTTGGAACTAGCTACACCGCTGCGGCGGCCTACATAAATGGCTCCATTCAGCACATTCTTTTTCGCGGCGAAAGCCAGTTTCGTACGGCTGTTTTTGTTCCTGAAAAGCCAGTCGACATGAGCCAGTTCGATGAGTCGCTCTACGTGCAGGAGGTCGCCAATAGCATCCTCAGCTCAAAGAGTAGCTACACCCAGAAGCTCAAAAAGTATGAAGAAGCGGCTAGCCAGATCCGAGTGGATTACCGCAGGCAGGTTCGTGATGGATACCTTTCAGAAGAGGAAGCCATCGCGAAAATAGGTCAAGCCATCTTTGCCCTGAACAAGCCTACCCTGAGGTCCGATGACGATCTCAGAAAGTCTGCGTATGGCGAGATTCGTCGCCGCTGGGTTCAGGCTCAAATTTCTGCTGGCCGTGAGCAGACGACCAGCATTGATGACTCTGCTGTCTTTGGTGAAGAGGCGATTGAGCAGTTCTTCGCCTATGAGGCCGGTCGGCTAATCCAATCACCTAAGTCCATGCTTGGCTTTAAGCTGGGAGAGCCCCAGCGCGTTGCGATCGTGCAGATCGTTGCGAACGTGTTGCGTCATATCCGTTTGGCCGCTTCTGAGCAGCTAGGTGCAGACGTAACCGAAGCAACTATTGGGCGCCCCGTTACGTTCCGGAGCTCAATGGGGGAAGCCGGAAGCAAACAAGCTATCAGCTTGCTGCGTGAGGCCGCATCGCAGGCAGGATTTACATCAGTAGATTTTCTCGCTGAGCCCGCGGCTGCAGCAATCACCTATCACGCCAACTCGTCTGTAAAACGACGCACAGTCATCGTCGATGTAGGGGGCGGCACCACGGACATAGCGTTCGGAGAAGTCGGGGGCTCATCTAAAGAGCCAAAAATCGAGACGACGTGGGGGATAGGAAAGGGAGGCAGCGATGTGGACGTCGGTCTCTCACTCAAGGCTGTCATGCCGGCGTTCGGAAAAGGCAATTGCTCCTTGCTCGCCCCTGTGTATGTGAATGCTGCAATGGTCAGCGATCTCAACCGGCAGAAGGATTTTCGGCAGAACCCGTTGGTGGGAGTCCAGGAGCCGTTTTTAAGCCGTGTTCGTTCACTGCAGCGCAATGGAGTAACGGTGCGGCTGAACCGTGATGTTGAAGCCCTTAAGGTGGCCCTCAGCACACACACACAAGCCGCGACGACGCTCGACTACATTGAGGCAGATCTTTCGGTGACTGCGACGCGATCCGACCTTGAGTATGGACGCGAAAGTTTCGTGCGGTCTTTCGATAAGCTTTTACACCAGGTAAAGGAGTCGACTGCCGAAAGCTCTCCAGTCCTGTTTCTCACTGGGGGAATGTCCCGAGCACCCTATATCGCGGAGACTGTACGCAAGCACTTCCCCGGCAGTGAGATCGTCCACGGTGACGCATCGCTAGGTGTCGTAGGAGGTTTGGCGATTCATACGGCGATGAAACACTCTTCTCGGCCTACGGAGGCCTAAGGGAAGATAACTTAACGGTTGATGTCCATTACGGTTGGTTGGCTTGCCATGCTGCGTCGCCTCACGTTGGCCATCTGTTCGTTCAACGATGGTCGCGCGCAATTGCTAGCTCTTGTCCTGCTTTGAGCAATCAAGCTCGCTCTGAGGCAGGCGAAGGTAGCAACGGAATCTCTTTATGCTCGAATAGGTCCCAGTACCACCAACCTTTGGGGTACTTCTGGCGGTTCGCGTAATGAGTGCGTTTGACAGCCTTGCGCTGCTGGTATTCCGGCGTATTCATGCCGAAAACCTCAATGGGGTAGTCGCACTCCATATCCAGCAGCCAGAAGTCCGGGAAAACTGCGTCGTTGTGGTCGAACCTCATCGGCTTTGTGAAGCTACGTCCGGCCTTAACCAGCTGCTTCTCCAAAATTCCTTCGTAGCTTGAGTCCAGTGGAATGAAGCGCTCGCTCAGACGTAAAAGGCTGATAGCCAGGACGTCGGCAGTATCTACGAACGTGCCGGGGGATTTTGGACAGAGCGCCATCTGAACGATTGCGTAAATCTTCTTCCCGTCTTGCCAAGCACCAAGCTCGTCGGCATAGCTACGCCGGAGTGCTACTCGAGTAGCCTCGTCTATCTGCAGCTTGGGCACGCCGAAGGGCGCTCCGAGGCGCACGTAGGGCATGTCATTGTCCCGTACCGGGTCGAAGTACGCCAAAGGCCCGATTGCCACTAATCGCAGTCCGCTTCTGCGGGCACTGCTGACTACCTCCTTGTTGCGGTCATGTTCTTCCTCGCCTTTGCGTGCGGGTAGTAATAGGACGCCGTCCAGAGTTCTGCGGCCAACATGGATTCGTCTTGCCTGTTGGAGTAACGCACCGCCTACGTCCTGATCCGATAGTTTTCTCGGTTGGTCGCTGTGCCAAGTATTGAGCTCCGCTTCCGTCCACAGAAGGTCGAGCAAGCCGCCCAGGCTCATTGTGTTACGGCGTTGCCTTGCAGCACGATCCTGTGGGGGCGCTAGCACAGGTTCTGGCGCCCCCGCTCGCGGAGGTGTCAGTGCTCGATCTAGCCGGATAGCCAGATCGCCGTCCTCTCGAATCTGAACGGCTTGCCGGGTGTAGCCTTGCATTCCGCTCTGCTCGTTGCTGGGAGCATAGAACCGGCATTTCTTGTGATGGTGGTGGCTCGTATCACGAAAGCGGGCTACGTAAAAGTTCTCACCTAGGCGTCGGATAGATACGGGCCGTCCGCGGTCATCATCCAGGCACATGCACTGACCATGAGTGGATCGATGAGCTTTCTCGAGGGCGTCAATCCATGCTTTGCCGGATTGCTCCGAGGGAGGGAAAATTTTGCCGGTGTTAGCAATCTTGATCGAGTATTTATGCACTGCGCATCCGTCCTTTGTTGTCGCCGGTCCTGCCACGATGTTAGGGCATAGAGGCGAGCTAGTTAGGGGCCTATTCCACTAGCTACACTTTCAATGCACGAAGCCAATTGGGCGCTGAGCTGGCGCCTCTTTGAGTGCTAGCTCCGATTGCAGTGCACGGAAAAACTCATCCACATCCGAGAAGGGGCGGAAACGAGAGCGTCGAGCGAGGGTGGCGAAGTCACCTGGCGTTAGGCGTTGGAGGGTTCGCAATCTCACTTCTTGCTCAGGGCTAGGGGCGCTAAGCCCCATCTGTTCCAAATGCAGGCGAAACAAATGACTGACCTGCTCCGGGCGCAGGTAACCAAAACCAACCTTGAGATCAAAGCGCCTCAGGGCCGCTTGATCAAGATTCTCCATTAGGTTGGTCGAGGCAATCAGCAAGCCCCGGTGGCTATCCATTTGCATGAGCATCTCGTTCACAGCGGTGACCTCCCAAGAGTGCTGGGCATGCCTGCGTTCCAGGAGGAAGCTGTCTACTTCGTCGAGAAGAAGAACAGCATCCTCATCCCGGGCTTGCTGAAAAGCATGGGCAAGATTCTTCTCGGTCATGCCGAGATAGGGCGAAACAAGATCGGAAACTCGCTTAACCAGTAGCGGCCGACCGATTTCTCGGGCCAGCCAATGGCCATATGCCGTCTTGCCCGTTCCAGGTGGCCCGTAGAAGCACAGTCTGGCATCGCGATTGTGCGATAGGCCTTCCAGAAGTCCCTCCAAAGGAACATCCGTGTTGCTCTGCTCCGGGGAGTAAAAGACTGGGAGGATCTGGTCTTGGGTGCGTGCGAGCTTGTCAAAGCCTTGAGCCTGTAAAGTGGCGTTGACCATGTACTCGACCGCATGGTTGAGATTGGGAGCATCAGCCAATCCACGGAGGCTTTCTGCTACCCGTAGAGCCCGCGTGGCAACGGCAGGAGTGAGATTTTCATGGCCTGCCATCCGTAGGACCAATGCATCTTCCAGGTCTCCTCCCGCATTACGGATGATCCGCTCACGCTCGGCTTTCGGAGGGTTCTGCAGCTCTAGAAGCAAGTCGAAGCGGCGAATGTAGGCATTGTCCAAGGCTTGAATATTATTGGTGAGCCAGAAGCAGGGCAGCAAATTCTCCTCCAGCATACGGTTGATCCAGCCCTTTCGTTTGCCCTGGTCGGGAGAGTAGATGCTGGGCTCGCTGATCAGGTCCTCAATCTCGTCGAGCACCAGCATCGTCGCCTTCTGATTCAGGATACCCATAGCTGTACGCAGGGCACAGAGGCGTCCACGACCATCGATAGGATCGCCATCACGATTAGTGCAGGCGATCTCGTAGAGCTCAGCCTTCAGCTCCTCCGCAAGAAGGCGAGGCAGCTGACTCTTTCCCGTTCCGGGAGGCCCGTAGATCAGTACGTTGACGCCGCGCGAGGCGTCCTGAATAGCCCGTTTGAGATAGGGGCGAGCGATCGAAAGGGGAAGGGCTAGGTGCCGATAATCGTCGATGCAAAGCTCGCCTTCTGGTGCCTTGCGAAAAGCACTTTGGAATAGGCCTATTGGCGAGCCTTGATGAAAGCGCAAGTCGTGAAGCAAATCCTTGTTGCCAACACCTAGCCGGTCGATGAGGCCCGAGCGGTAGGTGCGAGACATGTTCACCTCAACAAGCCCTGTGCGTACGAGTGGGCTATGAGCCGATAGGTGCTGTCTGATCGCCTCTGGCGGGTACCCAAGCAGGTGGGATAGGACGCGCAAGGTGCGGTTGAATCCGATCTGGCCGAGTTGATCGGTTGCCTCCTCCAAGAGCGCATCGCTGTGCAGGAGTACGCAAAATCCGAGAAGCGCTCGATCAATTTCTTCCAGGCCGATCAACTGCGACAACTGGCCCAGGTTTACTGTCAGGTTGTCCGGGTAGCTGGGGGAGGGGAACTCGCGAAGGAAGAGACTTTGCTCTTCAGCCATGCGGTCGAGCACTTTATGACGGAAGCTGGCTTCTTTCTTCGGGGGCGAGTCATCCTCGTCCTCATCATCGAAATGGAAGCGCCGATTTTTGAATTGCTCCTCGAGGTCCGCCACTCCCAGTTCAGCGGCAAGAGCATCATCATTGAAATTGCGCTCGCCAATCAGCTGGCGGTGACCGCCCAGGTCTAGGGTCAGAGCGAAGATCCACTTCAAAGTAAGCGGAGTAACGTCATCAGAGTGCGGGCCTGCGGCGCGGACAGTCTTACTGCGCATGATGTCTCCTGGCGTTCTTGGATAGTGAGAGGCCTCGGCAAAGCCTTCACTAGATCGATGGGAGGATTAACCAAGTGGGCGACAGATTGTGTCGTGGTGGCATTTGGAGAGCGTTAGCATTCACCCGGGGCCAAACCTTAGGAGACGAAGGCCGCATCCCGAGAAGCCTCGAGACAGCCATCCGGTGGCGATGACTTGGTGCTTGCTTGATGTTTCCAGCAGGTCCAAAACGCTTATGAGGTCGCCGACGGTGAGATCCAAATTGGCCTCGATTAGCAACAAGGCCTGGGGTGTGGCTGCATGATCCGCAGGTTTTATTTGCGCCAACAGCCCGGCCGCGGCGAGGACCGCAGTAGTGGCCCAGAAACTAGCCACCCGACCAAGGCCGGGACCTGGCGACCATGTGGAGTAACTGTTCCAGTCCAGCCCCGGGACGCATGGATTTTCTCGAGCTAAATACAGGCTTGCCCAGAACGCAGCCAGTTCATCCCAATTACCCCATAGGTAGTGGCGGGCATGAGGATGGGTATCGGCGTCTGGTGGCTCCAGGTGATGTACATGGACGATATCCGCATGAGCGAATAGTTGCAGGTAGGGGATAGGGGCGGAGGGAGGAACCCTGAGCCAATGGACCTCATCGAATCGCTTATCGGGCCAGCCCTGGGCTGCCTCCAGAGCCGTTATGTGATGCCGACGGAACCGCAGCTGGCCCAATGTCGGAGAGCTGTTGCAGAGCGTGTTGATGTCTTGCACGACCTGCTTGGCGTCGACATATGCCGTGGAAGACCATCCAATGGTGATGTGGCCGTCAGGTGGGGTCTGCTCCGGAATCTTGTCTGCCAATAGCGATGCCGTGCCGTTGATGCTTTCGTCGCGAGACAGTAGGCGGCACGGGGCGTCGCGAGAATGCCAACGGCGCGGCCCCATAGTCAGCGCACTTGAGTCGGTGCGTTCAAACACTTGTAGCCGGGATATTGGGCTTCAGCCGTTACTCGGGCCATATCCGAGCTGACAGCCTGAACCGTGATTTTGAAGTTGGCTCGAGAACCCGCAGTGGGCACAACACGCTGCAAAAACGCGGAATAGGTTTTCATCACTAGGTCTCCTTTGGTTGTCGACGGGAGACAGAGTGGTGGTTACTTGCGACACCCCATGTCGCATGGGCTATCTGATTTCATAGAGCACCGCCATGCGCGTGATCGTCTCACGGATTTGCTCGCGTAGCTGGATAGGCTCAAGCACCTCCACGTGTTCCCCCTGACTTAAGAGCCACAGGTCTAATCCTTGACTTAAATGGAGGCTGCCGGTCATTAGCCACCAGCCGTCTGTGAGTGCTTTAAGTTGCTGGTCGGGGCATAGCGCATTTTCCTGTAGGCGGACAGAAAGCGCCGGGCTTACGCGCAGCTTCAGAGGGACTGGCTGATCTGTTTTCAGACTTACCAGACTCTTCTGGGCGGCGTTGGAGTTGATGTCATATTTTTCGGGTGCCGGGAGGTCCTCGAAAGTGGAGCGAGCTGACAAAAAACGGTGCAGAGGAAGGGCGGCGATGTCGCCGTCTGGAAGACCCTTGAATACGCAGGAGAGGTAGATGTTCGAGTCCTGGTAGGAAAGCCCCAGAGGCTTGAGATGAAGCTCTTTTGGCCGTTGTGCTCCTCGTCTGAGATAACTGGCCCTCACGCTGGTGCCGTCCAGAAGCGCTTGCTGTATCACCTCTAGGACTTCATGGGGCACTGCGCTCGGAGCGAGAGTCACGAACCGGGTATTGCTGACAATTTTTCCGGTGCAATCCTGAGCTGGGCGGTTTCCCTTTAGAAGGGATACTGCGTATTCCCGAATAGCAGCCAGCTTCTGTACCTGCGGCTCCATCCCGAATCGCGACGCATGATCCATGATCATGACGAGGTTCATCGCATCGGTCGGCAACATGCTCAAGCGTGAGAGAGACCTATCCGCCCACCACAATTTGGCTTTCCCTCCGCCTTTGGGGCGGCTGTGTACATGAGGGTACTTCAGTTCAAGCTCACTGAGATCGCGTTGGATGGTGCGCTTGTCGACATCGATCCCTTGGCTGGTGACGCGTTGGTGGACCGCGGCGCTTTCGAGCGCATTTTCTTTGTTCGGAAGCAGGCCAAGAATTAGATCTTGGCGGTAGAGCTGTTCCACTCAATAACCCCTGTTTGCTTGCGACACGAGCTGTCGTATGGGTGTTGAAAATGAACTGAAGCAAATGATCAGCGAAGAGGCGTTAGCTCGGGCGAGGCAATCGATGCTAACCCAACGCTACGGATGCCGTGGTGCGAAGGCAAGGCTGCCGTAGGGGCGAAAAATCTCTTCGAAATTTGATAAATATCAAATGGCCATCCATCGGTAGTAGGATGCTGGAGCTAAAAAATTAGTATGCAGCAGGGAGGCGGCATGGAGCTTTTCAGAGCGATCCCATCCAATCACATAGCCAAGGCAAGAGATGGCCTACGCAGGCATGCGTTTGCTCGTGTTCCAAGCAATGTGCCATATGTGGTCGATAACCTCTGGGAGTGGCTAAGGCCTTTGGGCATGCCCTCTCGCCGGTACGCTATATATGCCAGTCCTACCCCCGAAATGGCGCTTGCCAATGCAAGTGCTCCCCTAGATGAGGGGGAGCAATACATTGCCTGTCGCGTCATCGTCGATCCTAGTCAGGTAAAAATTGCGCAGTTATCCGTGCGCGATGCGCGTGAGCACCCGGACATTCGGGAGATCGCTCGCTGGGTGAGTCGCAACGGCAATGTATTCACCGGACTAGGGGGCACGGAAAAGCAACAAGTGGCGCCACTGTTTATGCCGGGTTTGCGGCGTGAAGAGCTCGAGGATTTGCTCCACAAGGACAGCCTGGTTGCGGAGCTCTGCTGCTACATGCGCCAGGCTTCGACCTTCTGGAAGGCTGAGCTGAAACCAGTTGCTGACTCTGACGGGGAGCTGTTTTTCGAGCTTATTGACCAGCTTGTCACCTGCCGGCTGGAGCCGGTCTGAGGACTGAGATGAAAGACGTTTTCCAGATTGAGCCACTTACGCACATTGATCGGGCTCAGTCTTACATCCGTTCGTATCCCCATATCTTGTCGGCAATGAAGACGCCGCATGTACTGGATGAGCAGGCCTTCGTTTGTGGTGCTCACATGGTTTACGGGTGGATGCCAACCATTTTGGAGATCCACATCAGCGAGTCGGTCGATGTCCATGCCGGGGTGGCATTGCTCAACAAGGCTCGTATTGCCGGGCGTCTCAGCTGTGAAGAGATTGAGCAACTAGCCAACCTGATCAATCACTCTGTCGTTGGGGCATCCAAGCTGCTGCACTTTGTGAATCCTGAGGCGTTCGCGATTTGGGACTCCAAGATCTACCACTTCCTGCGCCGGAAGGCTCCGCACGCTTATCGAGTCAACAGCGCCAGTGAGTATGAAGCTTATCTGGACCAGCTGCGGCGCTTGCAGCAGGACGATCGCTTCCCTGCGCTCCACGCCTCCGTCAACCGGAAAATGGGATATGCCGTATCGCCGTTGCGCGCCCTTGAAGTGGTGATGTTCCTTAACTCTCCAGGTGCGACGAAGCTTGCAGAGAGTACGTCGCCCGCGGCAACTGCGGTTGTCGCTGAGCCAGATTGATTCGAAGGTGTTGTGCGCTTTATGAGTCATGAGTTTGCTGCGACGACAAAGGTTGTCGTCGCAGCCCTTTACTGTTCCCTTCAGTGCACATGCAGGAAGCTGACCTATGCAGGAGCTTGAACCTGGTCTGATCATCATCCACGGCAATCATCTGGAAGAGCTGCGTTCTCTTTCGGTGCAGTGGATGCGACGTTACCCATTGCGGCCACTGGAAAACGAAGTGCTTTTGGTGCAAAGCAATGGGATTGCTCAGTGGCTCAAGCTTGCACTCGCTGAACGAGAAGGCTGTGGGATTGCCGCAGCGCTGGATGTCGATCTACCTGCGCGCTTTCTGTGGCAAGCCTATAGGGCTGTATTGGGCAAAGACGCGATTCCTCAGCAGTCGCCGCTGGACAAGGCCCCTCTAACCTGGCGCTTAATGCGGCTCCTACCCGGCTTGCTTGCTGACGATGTTTTCGCTCCTTTGCGTCGCTTTTTAGCGGACGATCGGGATCTGCGAAAGCGATACCAACTGGCCGAGCGCCTGTCTGACTTGTTTGATCAGTACCAGGTTTACCGAGCGGACTGGTTGGCTGACTGGGCTGCTGGGCATGATCGACTACGCACATCGCGTGGTGGCGAGCAGCTGTTGGGCGATACATCTCAGTGGCAGCCTGCCTTGTGGCGAGCCTTGCTCAGCGATGTGGGGCAAGAGCATTTGGCGGAGAACCGGGCCGGAGTACACCCTCGCTTTGTCGAGCGCCTGGGGGAGCTTAAAGAGCGACCGCCAGGCTTGCCTCGCCGATTAACTGTCTTCGGGATCTCGTCCTTGCCGGCGCAGGTGCTGGAGGCACTGCAGGCAATGTCGCGATTTACCCAGGTCATGCTGTACGTCCACAACCCCTGCCAGCATCACTGGGGCGATATTGTCGAAGACAAGGATCTGCTGCGTCACGAGTACCGCCGCCAACAGCGAAAGGGTGGATTAGGCGGACCACTCGACGAAACGCAGATGCACCAGCATGCGCAGCCACTGTTAGCTGCGTGGGGGAAGCAGGGGCGCGACTACATCAACCTACTCGACCAGCATGACGAACCACAGCGTTATCGTGATCGGTTCGATCGTATCGATTTGTTCAGCTCGGCTCCTGAAAACACGTTGCTTGGTCAGTTGCAGAACGACATTTTGGATCTACGCACACTGGCCGAGACTCGAGCAACTCACCCGCCGGTGGATCCTGATCTTGATAGCTCGTTGCGCTTCCATGTAGCCCACAGCGCTCAGCGTGAAGTGGAGGTGCTGCACGACCAGCTTCTGGCGTGCTTTAGCTCCGACCCGAGCCTACGGCCGCGCGATGTAATCGTCATGGTGCCGGACGTAAATACCTATGCGCCACATATTCAAGCGGTGTTCGGTCAGTTCACCCCTGGGGACCCGAGGTTCATTCCGTTCACTTTGGCTGACCAAGGCGTGCGTGGCAAAGAACCTCTAGTGATTGCTTTGGAGCATTTGCTGCGTCTGCCCGAGAGCCGGCTTAGTGTCAGCGAAATACTCGACCTTCTGGATGTAGCCGCTGTGCGTGCGCGCTTTGGCATCGTTGAAGAGGACATGCCGACGCTTCGTCGCTGGCTTGAGGGGGCTGGCGTGCGTTGGGGTTTGGACGCTGCCCAGCGTCAGTCCCTAGGCCAGAGTGAAGGGCTGGAGCAGAACACATGGCGCTTCGGTCTTCGACGCATGCTGCTGGGCTACGTAGCCGGCGGCGTCGGCAGCTATGCCGAGATTGAACCTTACGACGAGGTTGGTGGCCTCGATGCAGTGCTGATTGGCCCACTCACTCGTTTACTGGACGCACTCGATTGGCATCTGCAGCTTCTTCGAGAGTCAGCCACCCCGTTGGTTTGGGGAGAGCATTTACGGGGGCTGATGGAGTCCTTCTTCCTGCCTTGCAGTGAAGGCGAGGAGATGTTGCGCACGCAACTGTTGGACGCTCTGGATGGATGGCTGGCGCTTTGCGACGCGGCGGCCATGAGCGAGGTTCTGCCATTGCAAGTAGTGCGCGAGGCCTGGTTGGCAAACCTCGATCAGGGGAGGCTGAGTCAGCGATTTTTAGCGGGTTCGGTGAACTTCTGCACGTTGATGCCGATGCGGGCCATTCCGTTCCGTCATGTCTGCTTGCTAGGCATGAATGATGGCGACTATCCGCGCAGCCAGGCTCCGCTGGACTTTGATCTGATGGCTGGTGATTACCGTCCAGGTGATCGCTCCCGCCGTGAGGACGACCGATATCTACTGCTGGAGGCATTGCTGGCCGCTCGCGAGCGACTTTATGTGAGCTGGGCTGGGCGTAGCATCCGGGACAATAGTGAGCGCCCCCCATCAGTGCTGATCGGTCAGCTACGTGATCATTTGGCTAGTGGCTGGCGATTGCCGGGAGGAGGGAAGTTGCTCTCGGCACTGACGACAGTGCACCCGCTTCAGCCCTTTAGTCGACGGTATTTTGGAGCTGATCCAGATCTCTTTAGCTACGCCTATGAGTGGGCCGAGCTGTATGGGGAAGTTACATCACCCACAGCATCGTCCGTTCTTTCCCAATGGGAGGAGGGCAGGCAGGTCAGCCCCGAGCAATTACAAGGCTTCCTGCGTGATCCCGTTAAGTACTTCTTTACTCGTCGCCTGAAGGTGTACTTGGACGAGGATGAGCAGGCGCAGTTGGACAGCGAACCCTTCAGCCTTGATGGTCTCGAGCGCTACCAATTACAGGAGCAATTGCTAAGGGCTGCGGAGGCAGTACCGCCATCAGATTGCGATGACGCGTTGAACGCTGCTGCTGATCGATTAACTCGCAGCGGTCAGCTGCCTCTTGCCGGATTTGGTGAGCAGTACCGCTCAGATCTTTTGGAGCCACTACCGAATCAAATTCATCGATACAGCGCGCTATCCAGGCTCTGGCCCGAATGCCAAGCGTCCTCCTTGCCGCTGGCTTTTGATGCATCCGGTGTCCACCTGCAAGGCTGGCTCAATGAGCTGCGTTGTCATGCCGACGGGGCCTTAGCCCGTTTAGAGTTGCTACCTGGCAGTCTCGCCAAATCAAAGGAGCTTAAGTGGCATCGTTTGTTGCGGCCGTACGTCATGCACGTAATTGCAGCAGCCTGCGGAATACCGATGACGACTTTGTTGGTGGGTGAGGACAAGTCGCTGAGCTTCTCTCCGGTACCTCAGGAGGATGCAGCGGATGTGCTGACAGGGTGGCTGCACGCTTGGAGCACTGGTATGGCGGCCCCTCTGCCGATCGCTCTCAAAACCTCTGTGAAGTGGCTGCAGAGCCAGGATGAGGATAAGGCGCGTACCTGTTATGAAGGCGCCGTCAAGGTCAACGGCGAGGTCACGACTAGTGCCAGCCTTGCCCGCCAGTATCCGAATTACTCCGCGCTGGTCGCAGATGGGCAGTTCATCGATTTGAGTCAGCAGCTCTATCGACCTCTTCTGGATAGTCAACCGACAGTACTTGAGGAGCACCAGGAATGAGCTCGTCACAACGGCCTCTGGCTTTGCGCTTCCCGCTGTACGGCAGTCGTCTGATTGAGGCAAGTGCGGGTACCGGCAAGACCTTCACCATTTCTGCGCTCTACCTGCGGCTGATCCTTCGTCACGGAGGCGACGAAGCCTTCCGTGAGGCACTCTTGCCGCCGCAGATACTCGTTGTGACCTTTACTGATGCGGCCACTCGTGAGCTTCGAGATCGTATCCGCGCGCGCTTAGTGCAGGCCGCGGCGGTTTTTCGAGGGGACGCTGAGCCAGATGAATTGCTAGCTGAGTTACGCGCAGATTTCCCTGAGTCTGAGTGGTCAAGTTGTGCTCTTCGTTTGGAGTTGGCTGCACAGTGGATGGACGAGGCGGCAGTCTCGACCATTCACGGTTGGTGCCAACGCATGCTGCGCGAACATGCATTCGACAGCGGGAGCTTATTCAGCCAAACGCTGGAAACAGACCACAGTGAGCTGCTGGCCGAGGTGGTTCGTGATTACTGGCGGCAGCAGTGCTATCCGCTAGATGGCTCGGCGTTGTCTTGGGTTATCCAGAACTGGGAAAACCCTGTAGGGCTGGGCAAGATGTTGAAGGACTTGCTCGGCGAGACAGGCGAACTTGGCGATCAAGCGCTGGGGCAGTTACTCGAGCGGTACCTGAGGGCGCGAGAGGAAGCGTTGGCTACCCTAAAGGCACCATGGTTGGCCTGGGCAGACGAAATTGAGTCGCTTCTAGATGAGGCTAGAGAGTCCAAAGCGTTCAACGGAACCAAGCTCAAGCAGCCAGATTACAAGCGCTGGACTGGAAAATTGAGGGAGTGGGCTTCTGGTGCCGAAGTGGCTCTGGATATTGGCAAAGGCTTCGAACGTCTGACCCCCAGCGGCTTGGCTGAAGTCTGGAAATCAACTCCGCCCGATCATGCTGCCCTGAGCGCCATGGTCACGCTGTCCGAAGAACTAATAGGTCTCCCTGATCCGGTTGAGCCGGCCTTGCGCCATGCAGCTGCTTGGGTGCGTCAGAGGTTCGATCATGAAAAGCGTCAACGGGCGGAGATGGGCTTTGATGACATGCTCTCCCGACTGGATGCGGCGCTGCAGAGCGACAATGGCCTGCGCCTTGCTGAGGTGATTCGCCGTCAATTCCCGATTGCATTGATTGATGAGTTCCAGGACACCGACCCATTGCAGTACCGCATCTTTGACACGCTTTACCAGGTCGAGGCTAATCGGGACGACTGCGGCTTATTCATGATTGGAGACCCTAAACAAGCCATCTATTCGTTCCGTGGTGCCGATATCTACACCTATCTGCGAGCGCGCCGAGCAACCCAGGGCCGGCACTACAACCTAGAACGCAATTTTCGGTCCAGCCAAAACATGGTTGATGCCGTTAATGAGCTCTTCTTGCGTGCTGAGCGCTCTGACGTTGGTAGCGGGGCATTCCTCCTGCGTGAAGAGTTGCCGTTCATTCGTGTGGGCGCGCAAGGACGTGAAGAGGTCTGGGTGGTTGAAGGGGAGGAGCAGTCGGCGCTCACCGCTTGGTATTTGACCCAAGACGAGCCAGTGGCAAAAAAAACGTACTTCAAGGCTATGGCAGAAGGAGCTGCGAGCGAGATTGTCCGCCTGCTTGATTTAGGCCAGCGGGGGAGGGCTGGATTTACTCATGAAGGCGAGTTGAAGCCGCTGCTGCCGAGTGACATCGCAGTGCTCGTGCGCGACTTCAAGGAAGCTCAGGCTATTCGAGGGGAGTTGGCAGCTCGCGGCGTGCGCAGTGTGTATTTGTCAGATAAAGATTCGGTATTTGCAGGGCAGGAAGCTCGCGATGTGATGCTCTGGCTCCGTGCATGTGCCGAACCTGACCAGGACCGCTCGCTACGTGCAGCCCTCGCTAGTGCAACGTTGGGACTAGGCCTTGATGAGCTCGAGGCTCTCAATCTGAATGAGCGCTCCTGGGAGCGCCGAGTAATGCAATTTCGAGGCTACCACCAGCGTTGGCAACGCCAGGGCGTCCTGCCAATGCTGCGTCAGCTTTTTCAGGATTTCACTTTGCCGCAGCGCTTGATGACGCGCGCGGATGGCGAGCGGGTACTAACCAACTTGCTGCATTTGGCAGAGCTTCTACAGCAAGCATCCGCCGAGCTTGATGGCGAGCTAGCGCTCATCCGCCACCTAAGTGAATTGCTAGCCAATGAAGGTCAGACGGCTGACGATCAAGTGCTTCGTTTAGAGAGTGATGAAGCACTGGTGCGCGTGGTGACCATCCACAAATCCAAAGGCCTGGAGTACCCGTTGGTATTTCTGCCGTTCATTTGTGCGTTTCGATCGGTAGATGGAGGTAAGCCTTTCCAGGTGTTTGATGGCGAGCGACGGCGGCTGGTGCTCAATGCAGACGACCAAGCTCTAGCAAGCGCTGAGCGTGAGCGTTTGGGTGAGGATTTGCGCTTGCTCTATGTTGCTCTCACACGTGCACAGCATGCGTGCTGGATCGGCGTTGCAGATCTGAGGATCGGTACCGCACACAAGTCTCGGCTACACGATTCTGCACTGGGTTACCTGCTCGGCGATGGTCAATCGCTAGCCGCTAGCAAAGAGTTGACGAATTGGCTGGACCCTTTGATCAACCCCTTGCGCAGTACAGTGGCGGTGGCCCCAGAAGCCAGTCAGCAGTCTTATGCCGCTACGCAGGAGGACCTCCCTCCGGTCCAGTGGAGCACGCCAGTTCGAAGTGCAGCGGAGCATTGGTGGATTGCGTCCTACAGTGCTCTGCGCCTCGAGGAGGGCGCGACAGCCCCTGCTAGCCGGCACGACGACGCTGCACCGGACAGTTTGGCAATGCAAAATTCCACGGATGATGACAGCTCCGACGCGGTGCCGGCAGCGCTGCTGACGTCAGCCCAAGGTCTGCACCGATTCCCTCGCGGCTCGAATCCAGGAACCTTCTTGCACGGCCTTTTGGAGTTGGCTGCTGATGAGGGTTTTGCTCACTGTCTCGCGAACCCAGCGCAGTTGCGCGAAGCCGTAGCACGACGTTGCCAGCGGCGCGGCCTCGAGGCGTGGATCGATCCGTTGTGCGAGTGGCTGTCGGCATTACTGAGTCAGCAAATGGCTCTTGGCGGGGGAGGCTCGGTGAGCTTGGCGGACCTGACTCAGTATCAGTCCGAGCTGGAGTTTTGGTTCGAGGCCCAGCAGGTCGATGTCATCCAGCTCGATCGAATGGTTCGGAGCACTGAGTTACCCGGAGTGCCTCGCCAGCCTTTGCAGGCGGACACACTGAACGGCATGTTCAAAGGCTTCATCGACTTGGCCTTCGAATACCAGGGGCGCTATTACGTAGTCGACTACAAGTCCAACTGGCTCGGTGCTGATGATGGTGCCTACACCCGAGAGGCGATGGAGGCTTCGATGGCGGCTCATCGTTACGACCTGCAGTACGTCCTTTACGTGCTAGCGCTGCACCGTCAACTGCGTTTACGTCTGCCGGATTACGACTATGACCGTGATATGGGGGGAGCTCTCTACTTGTTCATGCGCGCTCCAGGAAATGGTGTTTACCAAGTTCGCCCTGCGAAGGCGTTGATCGAGCAACTAGACACCTTGTTTCTTGGCCAATCCCAGGAGAGCTTCGCATGACTGTTGAATTGTCCTCGGCACTTTCCGGCCATACTGCGACGCTTGAACTGCTCGAAAGCTGGTGCGAGCGAGGCTGGCTTCGCGATCTGGACCGGGCGTTAGCCCAGTTCTTCATTGAATTGGACCCGGCGGCTTCTCCGCTCCTCATCTTGGCCGCTGCGCTAGCAAGTCATCAGCTAGGGCAGGGCCACGTTTGCTTGGATCTTCAAGCAACTCTTCAGCATCCAGACCTGACACTGTCACTGCCGCCCGAGGGCGAAGACCCTGAGGTAGCGGAGCTACTGCCCTCGCAAATACTGGCAGGATTGAGTGTAGAGGCGTGGCTACAGTCGTGTTCCGCTAGCGTGTTGTTCGAAGGGGATTGCGCTCCACTCGTGTTGATCGGTCCCTGCATGTACATGCGACGTTATCGGGATTACGAGCAGCAAGTTGCTACCAGCATTGCGCGACGGATGCGATTGCCGGCAGATGCACCAGCGGACCTTGCTGCTCGCCTGTCGACATTATTTCCCGAACCGTTTCTGCTGGATGGTGAGCGCAAGACCGACTGGCAGAAAGTGGCTTGTGCGCTCGCTGCGCGAGAACATTTCACTCTCATCACGGGCGGGCCAGGTACCGGGAAGACCACCACAGTAGTTCGGCTCATTGCCTTGCTGCAGGAGTCAGCGCTTGCTGTGGGCGCACCGTTGCGAGTGAGTTTGGCCGCACCAACTGGTAAGGCCGCTGCACGTCTTACCGAGTCAATTGGTGATCAGGTGGCATCGTTGCCGGTGCCAGCGAACGTGCGTGAGCAGATACCTACCACCGTAACGACATTGCACCGCTTGCTTGGCAGCTTGCCTGACACTCGCCACTTCCGGCACAACGCAAGCAATCCACTTCCGCTGGATGTGCTCGTGGTGGATGAGGCGTCGATGATTGACCTGGAAATGATGGCCAATCTTCTCGGGGCTTTGCCTGACCACGCTCGTTTGATACTGCTCGGAGATAAGGATCAGCTTGCTTCAGTTGAGGCCGGAGCAGTACTGGGCGATCTCTGTAGGGCGGCTGAGAGGGGCGGTTACAGCGAAGCCACCACTGAGTGGCTAGAGTCTCAGACCGGCGAGCAATTAGTGGCAGCAGAGTTGGTGCCGGGCGAGCAAGAGCTGGCGCAGCACGTCATGATGTTGCGCCACTCTCGGCGCTTTGGCAGTAGGTCTGGAATTGGTCGTTTGGCGCGCGCTGTTAATGCTGGTGATGCCGCAGCTGCCCGGGCGACGCTTGTCGATGGAGACGAGAGCTTGCATGTTCAGCGGCTCTCGGGAGAGCAAGATCGAGCTTTAGAATCGCTGCTACTCGATGGCGTCGGAACTGGAGATCGACGTCCCTGCGGTTACGCGCATTACCTGGAGGTGATGCGGGTTAATCGTCCTTCGCCTGGCGAAGGTGGTGGGGTCTGGGATGCCTGGGCTAGTCGTGTGCTATCTGCCTTTGACCAATTCCAGCTGCTATGTGCTCTTCGTAAAGGGCCTTGGGGAGTAGACGAGCTAAATGCGCGCATCGCTCACGCGCTTCAGGGGAGGGGCCTGTTGGAACAGGACCATGGCTGGTACGAGGGGAGGCCGGTGCTAGTAACTCGAAACGACTATGGCTTGGGGTTAATGAATGGAGACGTCGGTATCGCCTTGCGTCTGCCTGAGCCCTCGGAACTGCCCGGTTCTCCGCCGAATCTGGTCTTGCGCGTAGTTTTTCCTCGTAACGATGGCAGTGGCGAGCTGCGGCATATCCTGCCGAGCCGACTGAGTGCGGTCGAAACTGTGTTTGCGATGACCGTACACAAGTCCCAGGGCTCAGAGTTCGAGCACTGTGCATTGATTCTGCCCGATACGATGAGCCCCCTGCTGACTAAGGAGTTGCTCTACACCGGCATTACTCGCGCTAGAAGCTGGTTCACCCTATTGGAAAGCCGGACGGGCCTATTGGAGAGCGTCGTGCGCAAGCGGATAGAACGACGTAGTGGGTTGAGAGAGTCACTGATTGCTGAGGGCTAGGACTGCTAACTGCTGCAGGACGACATGAATTGTCGCTCCTGTCTGCCAGTTTGGAATCACTTGGTCGCCGTGAGTACATGTGATGCCGATACCACCCCACCCCTATGTGTTCAGCTGTACATCCTGCCGGTGGAAGAAAACCATAATCCCTCTCAGCGACGCGCTGGCTTTGGGCAGGGATTGGTTCGATAAGTGTCCTCAATGTGGATGTGAGGTTTTGCAGCAGCGGTACGCTTCGCAAGCGGAAATTCTTGGGGCGAAGGTTGTGCGTCTGCTCCTATCTCGTCGGTGGTGAGTAATCATCTATGTAAGGCTTTTGTTGCATGGCCAAACGCCATCTTCCGTTGTACGCTTGCACCATTGCGCGTGCCAATCGGCTGACGTCGTGTGTTTGACAAGCTTTAGGGAATCGAAGCAATGCCGCCATCAAGGATGCGATGCACTGGCCTGATCTCAGATTTTGCCGTGATGCGGTTTTCCGCGGCTCCATCTCCCGCCGGAACTGGCGCATGCTGGATAAATACTCCCGACGGCTTGCGGAGCAAGTCCGTCAATTCAATTTTCTGCCACTTATCACCTAATGGTGCACGCCTGCCATTAGGGCGTCTGGATACTTCAACCGAACTGTTCAAGTGTGCTGTAGACGCAGCCCGCTCGTAATTTGCTGGCCTCAGAAAAGAAGAGGCACGTTCAAGGAGATGACATGCACGAAAACACCATCGCAATTCTTCAGGACGAAGCGCGCAGGCTTCTTGATGTTGAAATTGATCTGCTTGAGCGGATGCAGGCCGAACCGGGTGTGGTGGTAGATGAGCAGGATGGTGGGCATCAGACGTTCTCCAGCTCGTCGATTGGCAAAGACATTGAGATGCTGCGTGGTGAGCGAGCCAAGCTAGAGAACCTGGATATGGTACTGGCTGTCGTTGGCACGATGAAGGCAGGGAAGTCCACCACCATCAATGCGATTGTTGGTACTGAGGTGTTGCCGAACCGTAACCGGCCGATGACTGCTTTGCCGACGCTGATTCGTCACACTCCCGAGCAGATCGAGCCAGTGCTGCGCCTGGAAAATAATGCTCCGATTAACGATCTTCTGGGGCAGCTGTATGAAACATCTCACACTCCAGCTGGGAGGCAGGCCATCAATGGCCTCGACAGTACCG
Source organism: Pseudomonas sp. P20 (assembly GCF_016463925.1). NCBI lineage: Bacteria > Pseudomonadati > Pseudomonadota > Gammaproteobacteria > Pseudomonadales > Pseudomonadaceae > Pseudomonas > Pseudomonas sp. P20. Next base: position 491,874 of record NZ_JAEMVM010000002.1, read on the forward strand.
ACGATATGAAGGAGCTGCTGAATATGATTCAGCGGCAAGAGCGTTTCGGTAAGAAATATGAAGGAGCTGAGGAAATTTTCGGCTTCCTTAAGAATCTCAATGACTTGGTGCGACTGTCGGCAACGTTGGAGGAGGAGTTCCCGTTCTCTAGCTATGACGAAGTGCATGAGCTACCTGTGATTGAGGTGCGCTTTGCTCATTTGGGAGATCAGGCCGAAACAGGGGGACGTCTCACTCTGCTGGACACACCTGGACCGAATGAGTCGGGGCAGCCTCATTTGCGCAAGATGCTCCGGGAGCAACTGAGAAATGCCTCTGCCGTCTTGGCTGTAATGGATTTCACCCAGCTCAAATCGGACGCTGACGAGCAGGTTCGCCAAGAGTTGGAGAGTATTTCTGAGGTGTGCAGCGGGCGTATGTATGCTTTGGTCAATAAGTTTGACCAGAAGGATCGGCATGGTGACAGTGCAGAGCAGATTCAAAGCTTTGTCGCTGACACCTTAATGGGGCAGCGTCTTAAGCGAGAGCATGTCTTCCCCGTTTCCTCTCGTTGGGGATATTTGGCAAATCGGGCCCGCCATGAAATCGCTAATGGACGGTCCTTGTCCGCCAACCATGCTTGGGTAGCTGACTTTGGTGAGCTGGCGCTAGGTATGGATTGGGAGGATACGATCGAAGACGCAGATGAGGTATTGCGCAGGGCGAACATACTCTGGAAGAAGTCTCTATTCAGCGCGCCACTCGACAACGTCATTCGCATGGCCCATGGGCAGGCGGCAAAGCTTGCTATCGCCTCCGCCGCGTCGAAGCTGGTCGAGATAGCATCACGTCTAAATAGCTTCTTAGAGGTTCGTGATAAGGCGTTGGCCAAAAGCTCCAAAGAGCTCGAGGCGCAGATCAAATCGATTCTAGAGGACGTCAAAAAAGTCAAAGGGCTTGAAGAGGAGAGTGCTGACAAGTCCAGCAAGGTATTGAAGGAGATCTCAAGCGAGCTCGAGGAGATTTTCCAAACTATCAGAAAGGGCATCGAGCAGGAAATTGAGGCTAAATTCAAGGCCGGCAAAGCCTCGGAAAAAGAACGTGCCCGTTCGCAGCGAAAAGATAACGTTCCCTCCGGTTTTGGTGGTGTGCTCAGAGCGATGCTGGGGGCCCCGGATCGCCAAAGGGAGGGCTTCGGATTTGAGTTTGACGAGAGCCATCCCTTGATTGCGTTCAACAATCAGGAAGAAGCGGTTGCTCTTGTTAAGAATATAGAAAAAGGGGTTGCAGACGTAATATCAGATGGCGAGAAGGTGATGACCGTAGATCTGGAGGCTCTGCTCAGAAAATTTCGAGAGAGTTTTTCCAGAGACATCAAGGGTGAAGCTGAGAAGTTGGTGAATGCGCTTAATAAGCGATTTAACCAAGAAGGATTCTCTATTGATATTCGCCTCCCTGACCCTGCTCCACTTTCCTTCCCTTACACAGCCAGCGAGCTGTTGGGGGAAATCGTCGACAGCAGAACTCGCTCAGTTACTCGTTATCGCCGCAGCACCAGCGTTTGGGGGAAGCTCTGTGGCCTTTTCGATAGCTCCGATTGGGGGTGGGAATCCTATCAGTCCTCCGAGGGGTACTACGAAGTCAATATACACAAAGTCCGGAAGCAGATTAATAACTCTGTTAATAAGATATTTTCTGATCTGCGCGAAACAACCGATACCACCATTAAGGCTCCTTTGGAAGCTGGCGTTCGCCAGTTTTTCGAACAGCTCAAGCTCACATTGGAAAATATTCGTAGTGACTTGGCTCAGAGCCTAGTTGATAAGCAGAGTAGTCGAGGGGAGCAACAGGCCTTGGCTCAGCGCCTCTCTGGACTGAAACGAAATGTCCCGGGAGTTCGCAAGGACAGTGAGGAGCTAAAGAACGACGTTCAGCCGACTGTTAAGGAGGTGGTGGCATGAGCGAGGCTAGCGCGCTGAACTTAGACTCGGACGTCCTCCAGCTGCTTAATTCTCTGCCGGAAAAGTTCGTTGTCGATTTTGCCAACGGTATTGATGTGGCCCGGGAGCGCCAGCGCTATATCGCCGGTAGAAATACTTTCTTCTCGCGGATGTACGATGGTTTTACTGGCCAGGGTGCACGGCATCAGGCTGAAATAAATGCAAATCTTACAGATGGGATAGAGGGTGCGCTGGAGTGGTTACAAGACCTTACTGGATCTCTAGCTAAGAGTAATCACGCCATTGTCCAAGTGAATGCTCGTGTGAGTGCCCTAAAAGAAGATGTTGCCAAAATTGCAAACTACTCAATCACTACTCGCCAGTGCTTAGAGACGTTAGAAGTTCGGTGCGGGAAGCTGGAGCAGCAGGTCGACCGAATTGATAGCTTGCAGAAGGCACAAGTCCATCAAGAGGCCGTTTTCAGTAAATGGGCGGCAGGGCGTTTGAGCAGTTTCTCATTGTCAGGTCGCTGTTATGCGGCGCTGGAGGAGCTTCGGTGGGGGGCGTTTGGTGACCACCTTCAGCGGCTCTCGGGTTCTGAGCGTCAGCAGCAATTGGAACTGCTGGCTAATCGAGCCATTGCCCAGTTGAGAAAAGACGCGAATCTAAGCCATGGAGAGCGGATTGGAACTCGAGATCACTGGCTCGCGCAGCCGCAAGGGCGGCACGTATTGGCTGATGCAGGTGATGCTTTGGAGTATCTAGGCGATTGGGCTGACGTAGAGCGTAATCCATTTGTCTTTGTTGTCTCCCAGAAGGCTGAGGAGTTGCCGCTACAGGTTCCGCGCTTGGGTTCCGCGCAGCGATTCACTGAGACACTCATTAGTGAGCTTTTCTTGGAGGCGCGGCATGGCTGAGTCGATGAAGGTTGGTTTAGTTCTCTCCGGCGGTGGGGCTAAAGGCGCTTATCAGGTTGGAGTGCTCAAGGCTCTCAGGGAGCTCGGTACGCGCATTGATGCTGTCTCCGGTGCCAGCATTGGGGCGCTGAACGGTGGCGTCTTGGCATCTGCTCCGTCTCTGGACGTAGCGATTGAGCGCCTTGAGGAACTATGGGGGCGTTTGGCTAAGCAATCGCCGCTGAATATGAAAGTCCCCGGCTATCTGATGATGCTTGCCGCGGCGGGCTTGCGGCTTCAGGGGGCAGGAACTGCGCTAGCAGGTCTTCATGCTGCTCAGAGCATTGCTCGCCGACTAAATTATGAGCTGCCCGAATGGCTGGAGTTTCTTGAGGACAGCTTGCTCGACGACCAGCCGCTCAGGGAGCTAATGGATGAGTACCTCGTCTCTGATGACCTTGACACTGGTCTGCCGCTGTACGTCTCCATCTACAAGAGCAATGGCGGGTTGACTGATCTTCTCTCCGCTTTCAAAGCAGAGCTTGGCTTCATCGATACTCCGGATTCTGACTTTGTTCATATCCAGTCGATGGAACCTGCCGAGCGCAAGAAGCTGCTTCTAGCGTCCGCTGCGATTCCAATGTTGTTCAAACCCCGGACCATCGAAGGCCAGCGGTACACCGATGGTGGTCAAGGCGGTTGGCAAACCATGCAAGGCAACACTCCGATTACGCCGCTCATCGATGCTGGCTGCAACCTGGTCATCGTTACCCATCTCAGCGATGGCTCCCCTTGGAGCCGACACGATTTTCCAGATGCAACCATCTTGGAGATTCGGCCGAGTGAATCGCTCAATCGCGCTCAAGGCCCCCTTGGGGGCGCTCGTGATCTGCTTGGCTTTGATGCTGAAAAGATCCCCTCCTGGATTGAGCAGGGTTATCGCGACACGCTCGCTTGTGTCGGCAGGGTCATGGAGGCTCAGAAAAGTCGAAATGAACTGCGTGTCTCCGAAGCGGCGCTGGGGACTCTCGACCAGCAGGGTGCACAGGCAGACAAGGTGTTGGCGGACGCAATGGCTAGGTTGAAGTAGAGATGGCAGTGGACGACGTAAGTGAAGTTGAGGTGCTGAAGCAGCTGCTGGCAAAGGCGAACTCGGAATACCTGGATCTATTGGTGGACTACATCACTGATGGTGGGAAAGGGCGCCTAATGCTATCGGCCGTCAACTGTAAGGCGCTGGTTCAGGCCAAGGCTGAGGGCGAGTATTCCGAAGCCCAACTGGAGCTGCTAATCACCGAGCTGCTGCATTTTGGAGGCAACAGCATCGCCAACCTGTGGCGTAGCGAGGGTGCCCCTTGGGCATCAATCGTTGTGGATGTGCTCGATCATCTAAAAGGAAAGCGCGAAGACGGAGACTCGATCATTGAGTTGGAGCGTCGAGTACTTGTACAGCTCCTTAGGCACTTTTGGAGCAAGTTGTCGGGGGCTGAACTTGAGCCCTTATGTGAAGTGCTCAAGGTTAACGGCATGCCGGACAAGGACCAGCTAGAGGTGCTACGCCAGGCGGTAATGGGGGCAACCGAGGTTGGTACAACGTTAGCGAAGATACTGGCTGCTTCCATGGCGAGTTCAACCTTCGGAGCCAGCGCGGCGTTCACTGGTCTTTCTTGGGGAGGCGCTGCTGCAGGAGTTGCGCAGTTTGCGGCTGGCCGCGGAGTCTCAGTAGCGTTGGGTCCTATTGGATTCGCGCTGGGGGGCATCTGGGGTGCCTACAACCTAACTGGGCCCGCTTTCCGGGTCACAGTTCCTTGTGTCGTGTTGATCGCGCTGATCCGCCTTGAGGCGCGGGACCTCGGTTAACCTCACATTCGTTGCGACTGATCGGTGTGCAATCGCACTGTGAGGCCGCTGGAAGAGTGCAACAAGTAAAGGTAGTGCTATGTCTGAAGCGAAGGATACGCTGCTCAGGATGTTTGCTTTGCTGCGCCTGATCCCAGAATTCCCAGGGCACATCGCATCGACGACGTTGTTGGAGAAGCTGCGCGACCGCGGCTTTTTCGTTGATATGCGCACGGTGCAACGCGATCTGAACCGGCTTAGCACACCTTTCTCGTTGATGTGCGATGAGAGCGTTTCACCGTATCGGTGGAGCTTCACAAAGGATGCGGAGCTGGATTTGCGAGAGATGGACCCCTCCACTGCGCTGGTTCTGTATCTGGCTCAGGATCATCTGAAGAGCCTTCTACCGCAAAGCGCACTCGATCTGCTAGCGCCTCAGTTCAACCGGGCTCGTAACTACTTGGATGGGTTGGGGCAGAACGGTTTATCACATTGGGCGAGGCGCGTACGCGCTGTGCCTAATGGCAGAGCCTTGGTCCCGGCACCGATCCCGCTACAGATATGGGACCAGGTGTCGACGGCGCTACTGGAGCATCGTCAGTTGCGAGTCCTTTACCTAAGCCGCAGCAAGGCGACGCTTAAGGAGATGCGACTGCACCCTGTCGGTTTCATTTCTCGCCACTCGATCAGCTACCTGATTGCTACGGTTGATGGTTACAGCGATGTCATTCAATTTGCTGTGCACCGCATCCGTGAGGCTGAATGTCTCGATCTCCCTGCTGGCGGGGACGCGGACGTGGATCTTGATGAGTATTTGAACGGCGGTGGCTTCAACAGCGCAGGCCCTGTGCCCATGGTAGAGCTGAAGGCTGACGTCTCACCTCAAATTGCCTGGCATTTGGGTGAAACTCCATTGAGCCAGGAGCAAACGATCGAGTCTTTGCCAGGATCGGACTGGAAACGCTTGAAGGCTTGCGTGCCGCAGGATCAGGAAACGCTGTGGTGGATATTCGGATTGAACGAGAACATTCGCGTTTATGAACCGCAAATTTGGGTAGATGCAGTTAAGGAAAAAGCGGAGAGAGTCAGGCAGCTGTACGCCTAACTGCGCAATTGCACTGACTTGACCACCCGATTGCATTCCTCCTGACCAAGCATTTGCATTCGTGCTGACCACCGCTTGCATACGGCCTCAACAGTCACACCGTAGCCACGACCTGCTGCAGCCGATAGCTGCCCTCGGCGAGAGGCCGCTACCGGCCCATAGCGGACGTCAGGCAATGCGATCAATGGGCGGTGCACGCCGATGTCCCTTCGCAATCTCTGCACGATAGATCTCAATTACTTGGGCGGCATAGTCTGCTGGCTGCTTACCGCATTGACGCGCCGCCTGGCATAGCTCTGCCCATGCTTTCTGTCGAAAAAGGTTCCAGCTTGCTCGCGCGTGTTTCCTTGCGGGATCAGAAGCTGAATCTGGTGACGTAGGGATGGGGTTAGCTCGAGAAATGCAACGTTCGCCAACTCAATGTTGACGTGATTTTGTGCGGTCATAATGTCGCTCTCGTGCACTGGCAAATGGCTGCGTACAGGCGTAAGCGAGAGCGCCAACGGGCGGGGCGGGACAACCGGTCGTGAGTCGGAGGTAGTCCGAGGAACTCAAGTCTTAGGGTCACTGTAGGCCTTTTACGTATCAGCGGGTGGAAATCTGCTAAGCGGAGCGTATGAAGAATTTTGTGCTACGGTCACTTCGTCGTAATGAATCCCCGCGAAGGTTTCGATACGGCACGGCCGCCCACTGGGCGGCTTTTTCATCTTTTCTTTGAAGCAGTTAACGTCAGCTGCAGCCCTAAAGCTATTTCCAGACCACTAAGGGGGGCTCTGTGAACATCTCCAGAGTCCCTATCGCGACAGCACACGATGGTCGCCGCTCGCCAGTAACTGATTACCTCTTCGCGCTTCAGCCAAGTGAGAAGCGCCCGTGCATACGCGCTAGGTCTAAGACCAGCTCTTTTAGCAGCCTTTGACAATGCAGCTATGGCCATCTGCTGCGTAATTAGCTCACGCTCGGCGGCAGTGGATCCCGGAGCAATCGCCCCCTCGATTTTATGAGCAAGAGAGGGCACTAGCCGAAGGTAGGCAGATGCTCCATGCTCAACCAAAAGCGAATTTGCTTTCCGCATCGCTCCAACCTTGGCGGCAAGTTCTAGGGAGTTCAGCAGTTCAGAACACACAAATTCCGCCTTGTTCGTTGAGCCTCGAAAATAACCTTGCCGTTACGCGACAAATTTCGCGAGCACAATGCCTACCGCCCCCTAGCGGATGCTTGTGAGTCAGAGGTCCGACGGGGAATGATCAGCCTGTTTGAGGAGACTCTGAGTAGGAGTTCAACTGCGCAGATCAATGAGACCTCAGATCTGCAATATAAAGCGGAAGCCATCCGAAAATTTGTCCTCTTCGCCTTCTCAGAAGGACTCAGTCTGTGACTACAACACGCCGACCCCAAAGTGCATCTGCCATCTTTACTTCACAAGGCAAGGGGCAAACAGAGCCTCTAGCCAGTTGGCGAACAACGACAGTACACCGGAACGCTGCAGTCGGTGCGGGTATAGGAGGTTGGCTGGGAGCGGTGCGGCGCGCAGGTTTGGCAGTACCTCGCAAAGCTCGCCTGCCCGGAGCAAGTCTTGGACGTCGAAGCGCGGGATCTGGATTAGCCCCAGCCCAGCCTGACAGCAGGCGATATAGCTCTCCGCATTGTTGACGATCACCCGGCTAGGCAGCATCAGGCTTTGTATTTGACCGCCGTTGTCAACGAACTCCCAGGGTTGTTCTTGCCCCTTGAGCGGTGAACCGTAGCCGATCATCCAGTGTCCTTGGACGAGGTCCTCGAGCTGTTGAGGCGTACCCTGGCGGTGGAGGTAGGCAGGGCTGGCACAGTTGATCAGCTCTATGTTGCCCAGTGGGCGCGCAACCAGGCTGCTGTCGGTCAGCGGGCCGATCCGCAGCACGCAGTCGACGCCCTCACGCACCAGATCGATAGCTCGGTCGCTGGAGCCGAGCAGAAGTTGGAGATTGGGATACTGCTCCAGCAATTGTGGTAACGCTGGAGCAACCAGACGCCGCACGATGCGACTGGGCAGGTCGACGTGCAGGCGGCCGCTTACTTGTTGCTTTTGCTCTCGAAATAGACAGTCAATCGCATCGGCGCTGGCCAGGAGCGCCTGGGCTCGCTCGAACAGCTGGACGCCATCGGCGGTGAGTTGAACGCTACGGGTGGTACGGTTCAGGAGACGGGTCCCCAGGTTGTTTTCCAGCCGCTGTACCGCTGCAGAGACAGATGCGCGCGGCAGCGCCAGGGCGTTCGCTGCCTTGATGAAGCTTTCCATCTCCGCGACGCGCACGAAAATACGGTATTGCTCAAGCCTGTCCATGCTTTGTTCCTTGCGGCGCGTTCAGGCAAACCTTTGGTGTCGAAGAACGCGCATTCATCTTCGGTGGTGCTACGGCCGAGTATAGGAGTGCTGGATGAGCAACCGACGAGACAACGGTATCCCGGTAAAGGACTGCGTTCTGGCTCAGCCCGAATGAGTTCGATGGCGTTTGAAAATTTGGAACCGGGCGCAGGCCGTGAGCCCTGGAATGAGAAAGGGGGCAGAACGCAAGTGTTACCGGCTTCTAACCAGAGCCGCTGCAAGCGCGGAGTGAGCTGGGGCTACAGAAGCTCATGCGGCCACGTGAGGACGGTGGGCAACATTCTCTTGCATTGGCGATCCTGAGCGGGGCACCCGGGGTGCCCCGGACGCGTCATTTTGTGGTGTAACCGCCGTTTATCAGTAAGGTTTGTCCGGTGATCCACCACCCGTCACTGACCAGATGGCGAATAAAGGGCACCACATCCTGGATATCTGTCAGGCCCTTCCTGGAGAAGGGAGACAGGGCTGCGGCGCTCTGATGATAGGCCACGGCATCAGCTTCCTCGGCAGGATAGAAGAACGGCGTGTCCATCGGCCCCGGGCCAACCGCGGTGACCGAAATGCCGCGGGCGCCGAATTCCTTCGCTGCGGCTCGGGTGAAGTGCTCCACAGGGGCTTTGGTGCCAGCATATGCGGCGTAGAACGGAGTGAAGGCGCCAAGTAGAGAAGTAACCAAGGTGCAGATTTTGCCGTTGTCATTCAGGTGACGGCCGGCCTCGCGAAGGAAAAAGAACGCTGACTTGGAGTTGACTGCGGCCATCTCATCGTACTCAGCCTCAGTGATTTCTGTGAAAGGCTTTTTCAACACCTTCCCCACCGTGTTGATGGCGATGTCAGGTCTGCCTACGGCGGCCACTACGTCCTGGAATAACTTCTCGACAGCTGCCGCCCCGCTGAGATCGGCCTGAAACGCCACTGCCTGAGCACCGCTCGCGCGAATGGCTTGCAAGGTCTCCTCGGCAGCGGCCTTGCTGTCGTCGCTGTTGTAGTGAATGGCCACCGCACGCGCCCCATGACCAGCGAGGTCGCGAGCAATCAGCCCGCCGAGGTTTTTGGCGCCACCGGCGATGATGACTACCTTGTCTTGAATGCTGTTGTAGGCCATTGCGATGTTCCTGACTGTGTGGGGGAACACTCAGGATAGGAAAGCCCGGTTCATTGATCAGCCTGCTGATCATGGATGCTTCATCCACGTTCTGCGAACAATGTTGAAGTTCTGGAGCATCCTACTGATACCCAATATGGGCAGCATGATTGTTTTGACGGTCTCCGGTGAGCTGCCTTGCCTGGCTGCCACCCCCTAGGACATCCAGACTACTCATGGTCTGAAGGTATGAAGAGAAAAGCTCCAAGCGATATTGTCTGATCTGGATTCTGCTGCTGCCCGTGACGGTCCGCTGAAGAAGCCGGAACAACAAGAACAACGACATAAGGAACATGTGCCTTGAAGTGCAATAACGCTGCGTTCACTCGTCGCCACACACTCGCTCTGGCAATAGCCGCTTCAATTTGCAGCCTGGACGGTACTCGGCTGGCCTTGGCCCAGACCCTAAGCGCTACAGGAAGCGTCAATCCCATGCCGCCCCCGCTAACGACCAACTGGGTCGTCGGTTCTGACCTGTGGGTAGGAGATGGCGCCCCTGGTGCTCTGCTGATAGATGGGGGAGCGAGCGTGGAAAACGGCTGGTCCTTTGTCGGTAGCCTCGCCGTTGGGAGCGTTACTGTGCAAGGTACAGACGGCAGCGGCACCGCCTCGCGCTGGATCAATAATGGCGATACCTACATCGGCCTTGACGGTATCGGAACGCTCGCAATCACCGACGGCGGCAATGTGCGCAGTGTCGGGACCGTCGTCGTCGGCAGCGAGCCAGGCTCCATTGGTACTGTCAACGTTTCAGGGCCCAATTCGCTCTGGGATGCCAGCGCCGGGCCCGGCCCATTGCCTACCTTCCAGATCGGCGTGTATGGAACCGGCATCCTCACCGTCAGTGCTGGCGGCGAGGTGCGCAGTGAGCAAGCTTTGCTCGGGGCGGCGCCGGGCGGGCTGGGGCAGGTCACTGTCTCTGGAGCTGGTTCGAGCTGGACCCCCCTCAACAACATCTACGTGGGGTTCGAGGGATCGGGCGCCCTCGAGGTACTGGACGGCGGCTCGGTCGCAACCGAGCAGACCGGTGGCGGTGCCGCCACGGTTTATGTCGGATACCGTCCAGGCGCCGATGGCAGCGTCACTGTATCGAGCACCACCGGCAACGTATCGCGGCTGAGTGCCACCGACGACCTGCAGGTCGGGGTTGAGGGCGTCGGAACCGTCACCGTCGAGAGGGGCGGTCTGGTGCAGACGGGAGACGAGGTGCGAATCGGCACCGCCGCAAGTGGGGTTGGGACTGTGCACTTGAGGGGCGATGCGAGCGGGCGGGGCATTATTGAAACGGCGGCTGTGGAAGCGGGGCCCGGTGCCGCGACGCTCGATCTGGATGGCGGCATTCTGCGGGCGAACAAGGACCAAGCCGATTTTCTGAAAAACATCCCGACCCTGACCGTTGGCGGCGAAGGCGCCTGGTTCGACAGCAACACTCATGACATCGGTGTCGCCACCGCTTTTAGCGGGGTCTCGACCTTCAACAAACTGGGAGCGGGCACCCTCACTCTGAGCGGCAACAGTACGAACTTTACGGGCGATGCCCAGGTACAGGCCGGAACCCTGCAGGTGGACGGCATTCTGGGGGGGACCATGAACGTCCTGTCCGGAGCGCGGCTGACCGGTACCGGCCAGGTCGGAACCACGACCAATAGCGGGATCATCGCGCCCGGACACCCCGGAACGCTGGGAACACTGACGATTGCCGGTGACTACGCCCCCTCGGGAGGCGCAATCGAGATCCGCACCCAACTGGCAGGTGATGACTCGCCCACCGATCGCCTTGTAATAACCGGCTCAACCTCCGGCACCACTCCCGTCCGAGTGACCAATGTCGGCGGCGCAGGAGCTCAGACGGTGGAGGGTATCCAGATCATCGAGGTTGGGGGCGCCTCCAACGGCGTATTTTCCTTGGTCGGCAATTACACCTACCAAGGGCAGCCGGCGGTCGTGGCGGGGGCATACGCCTATCGCCTGTACCAGGGCAGCACCAGTGCTACCAGTGATGGCAACTGGTACCTGCGCTCCTCGCTGGATAACCCTGTCGTTACGCCCCCTGTAGATCCGCCGATCACACCACCCGTTACGCCTCCAGTTACCCCGCCGGTCACTACGCCATCCGGTCCGCTGCTGGCGCCGACTGTTCCGCTCTACGAGAGCTACGCCAGCGTGCTGCAGCGCGTGAACGAACTGGGCACGATGCAGCAGCGCGTCGGAAACCGGTACTGGCAGCCCGACGCCGAACTGCAGAGCGAAGCGAAGGATGGCCAGCCGGCCATCGGCCGCGGCGCGTGGGTGAGGGCGGAGGGCTCGGATTCGCAGATCGATCCGTCCTCCAGCACCAGCAGTGCCGACTACGACGTGCACCTCTGGAAGTTCGAGGCGGGCTTCGATGCGCCGGTCTACGAAAGCGAAGCCGGTACCCTGGTCGTCGGCCCGACCGTGCACTACGGCACTGCCAATTCCAGCGTGTCCTCGCTATATGGCGATGGTTCAATCGATGTCACTGGCTACGGCTTCGGTGGTACGGCAACCTGGTTCGGCAACGACGGTACCTATGTCGACGGCCAAGCAGCATTGAGTTGGTACGACAGTGACCTGCGCTCTTCGCAGCTGGGCAAGAAGCTGGAGAAGGGCAACCGTGGCAACGGCGCGGCCGCGAGCATCGAGGTTGGGCATCGTGTGGCGCTGAACGACATCTGGTCGGTTACCCCCCAGGCCCAGCTGAGCTGGTCGCAGGTGCGCTTTGATTCGTTCACCGACGAATACAGCGCCAAGGTCTCCGACGACAACGGCGACAGCGTCGTTTCACGTCTGGGCGTGTCCCTCGACCGCGAAATACGCTGGACGGCAAGCGACGGTAAAGCCAGCCGTGCGCATGTCTACGGCATCACCAACCTCTACTACGATTTCGCCAATGGCACGTCGGCGGACGTGGACGATCTGCACGTGAAGAGCAAAGAGCAAGCGCTCTGGGGCGGTCTAGGCATCGGTGGATCGCTGAACTGGGATGACAACCGCTCGATGCTGTTCGGTGAACTGCTGGGACGCACCAGCCTGCAGGACTTCGGTGACAGCCACTCGGTGGGGGCCAAGGTCGGGGTTCGCGTGATGTGGTAATCGCATGAACAGCCGGATGGCCCTGCGCAATGCACTCGACGCGCAGGCCATTCGGCCTGGTCAGGCCAAGGTATCGGTTTGTCCGCAGTCGTCGGAGCCCGAGGCACGGCCGTTCTCTGTCATCCGCTGCCCCCGCCGTGCAGCCTTGTCGGCATACATCAGCTGATCCGCAATTTTGAGCGCTGCCTGCAGCGACATCACCGAGGGGTCTACGCTCGCGATGCCAAAGCTGGCTCCAGGATATTCGAAGCTGCACTCGTCAAAGACGTAGTTGCCCATGAGGAGCGGCACCAGGCGTCGGCGCATCGAGGCTGTAGCTGCTTCCATGTCGCTCGGACTGGTCGATTCGGTCAAACCGATCACGATGAATTCATCACCGCCCCAGCGACCCAGCTCATCGGTGGCCCGCAAGCCTCCCAGCAGGCGTCGGCTGCCTTCGATCAGGAACAGGTCGCCGACTTCATGCCCGTAGGTGTCGTTGATCGTCTTGAAGCCATCCAGATCAATGAAGGCAACCAGAACCCCTTGCCGTCTGCGTTTCGCCAAAGCGAAGTACTGATCGAGGTCGGCCAGGATTGCACGACGGTTTTTCAAGCCGGTCAGCGTGTCATGGTTTGCTGCGTAGCGTTCCTCCCGACGTCGTATCAACACCTGGCCGGCCACCCGACTGGAGAGCAGGATCAGGATCGATCCGAGCAGTCCCACACCGGCACTCATCCAGTAGGTCTGCGCGCGCATCGCCTCCTGGTGGTCGAGAGGTGCCATAGTCAGCAACTGATATTGCGCATTGCTCAACGGATGGCGGCGAACCAGGTAGGGTTGTCCGTCGATTGACCACAAACCATCCATATCGGTGGCTCCAATCGCGCGAATATCCATGGCCTGGCCCACTTCCTCGTCATTTTCCTGAGGCCTGCGAATCTCTGGTGGCAGCAGTGCTGCGACGTTACGCAGCATGAAGAGTTCGCTGGAGGCCGTCGTCACGCGCCCCTGAAGGTTTACGACCAACGCAATGTGACGTCCGGTGAGATAGAGCGCCACATCCGGCGCATCGAATTTGACCGTCACAGAGCCCAGTGGCATGCCCTCCGCATCATCGATGCGGCTTGCCACGAAGTAGGAGGGTGTCTTGTTCAGCCGGGCTATGCCGAACATCTCGGATCTGCCATTACGCAATGCATCGATCAGATAGGCCCGACCCGAATAGATCTGGCCGACGATGCTGAATGACTCGGCCCAGTTGCTGGCCGTGACCGTATCATCTGACAGGTTGTTCATGTAGATACGGGCATAGCGCAGATCACGGGACAGTCGATCCATGAAGTCCCCAACCTTTCGAACCAACGGATCCTTCGTGAGTATCGAGGCGCGCTCCTCCCGGGTGAGGGGCGCAAAGCTGGGAGGGTCGTAGCGATAGCGCGTCGCGAGCTGGATCACCTCATTCTGACGGGCCACCATGTTCGCCACGCTGGTCATCTCGGTGAACAGGCGGTCCACAACCCGCGCCGTGATTTGGGCTTCGTATGCCGCGCTTGCAGCTAAGTTGTCGAGGTCTTCCGCTGTGCGGCGCTGGGCTACCCACCATCCCATAATGGCCACAAACGCTAACCAGATAACTACTACACCCAGCGCCACCAGGCGAACGATGGGTGGGGTACTCGAGCGTTCGTGCTGCAGTGGCACGTCGTGGTTCGTTCGGCTCTTGCCGGTTGACCGCAGTTCCAAAGCAACTCCTTTTGCACGTAAGGAGCATGGTCAAATCGGAGGTCATGCCCTAGGAAAATTCTAAGGCAAACAACGCGGAGTGTGGCTAATCCTTTACGTCTATGACTTTATTGCGATGCCAGCGAACTACTCGCCATTGGGCCGCCGTATGCTCGGGCTCGTCGCTCTTTGCGCGGCCTGGCAAAAGCAGAAATTGAACGGCTGCATGTAGCTCAAGTCGATGAGTGCGCCTGGCCAGATTTGCAGTCAGCTATTGCGACCCATAGCGGACGTTCCAACGAAACCGAATTTGGACGATTGCTGCCTTCGGCCCAAACCACTACCGACCCAAAACAACGACTGCCGACGCGAAGGTTGCTCCACGCCGGCAGTCATTTTCTCAGTTGATGTGGTCGCCCAGTACTTCAACGATACGCCGAGCAATATGTTCGACGTGAGTCTCCAGCGCAAAGTGTCCGGTATCCAGCAACTCGACCACTGCATTCGAATTGTCCCGCTTGTAGGCTTCGGCGCCTGGCGGAATGAAGAACGGGTCGCCCTTGCCCCAGATCGCCAGCGTTGGCACTTGGGTGTCTCGGAAGAACTGCTGAAACGCCGGGTAGAGCTTCAGGTTGTTCTGATAGTCGTAGAACAGATCAAGCTGAATGTCCTTATTGCCCGGACGCTCCAGCAGTAGCGCATCCAGGTAGTACGCCTCGGGCGCTATGAGATCCGGATTGCTTACACCTTCCACGTACTGCCACCGAGTGCCCTCCAGATGCAGGATGGCATCGTTGATCACTTGACGATTGGCTGGCGACGGATCGGCCCAGTACTGACGAATTGGCGCCCAAGCGTCCCCCAGGCCTTCGAGGTAGGCATTGCCGTTCTGCGAAATGATCGCGCTCACCCGCTCCGGATATGCCAGCGCCAACCGCAGCCCGGTAGGCGCGCCGTAGTCGAAGAAGTACATCGCGTAACGCTTCAGATCCAGCGCATCGACAAACTGACGGATCGTCTCTCCGATTGCGTCGAAGGTGTAGCGGTAGTTGCGCTCGGACGGCACCTCGGTGAAGCCAAAGCCGGGCAGATCCGGCGCGATCAGGCGGTACTTGTCCGCCAGTAGTGGCATCAGGTCACGGAACTGGTGGGAGGAGCTGGGAAAACCGTGCAGAAGCAACAGTACCGGTGCATCCGGAGCACCCGCCTCACGGTAGAACACCTTGATTCCATCAGCTTCGACGGACTTATAGGCAATTTGGATGTGCTGTGAAGTCATCATGGCAGAATCCTCTTGTAACTGATTAATGTTTGTTTTGCGGGTTACGTTGGATTCATTCTGCACAGATTTCGTAACTGGTCAAATTATTTTTATAGGTTACAATATGGCGGCTGACTTGCTGGAGAAATGTCATGACCGCCGCGCTTACAGAACTGCCAATCCCTTTGGTACTCGCCGATCACCCGGCGTTGGACTTGCTGAATACTCAGATGATGGTCGACGGACAGCGGCGCGATCTGCTCAACAGTGACGCCGACGCGACGGAGTGGCTGGATCGAATCGGTATTGCGCTACCGGGGGAAGCCGCCATAGGCGACGGGCAATTGCTTGGCCAATTGCGAGCTCTGCGTGAATGCTTTGAAGTCTTACTGGTAGCCAGGCGTGAAAATCGTGTGGCGGATCCAGCGGCGCTCAACGCGTTTCTCCTGCACGCTGTGCCACAGCTGGTTTGGGAGGAGGCGGGCGCACCGGTATTGGATCGCTTCCGTCAGTCTGATGCCGTAAGCCAGTGCTTGGCGCGACTGGCCTTTGCTGCTGCCGAGTTGCTGGCTGACGGTGATTTCAATCTGGTGCGCAAATGCGAGAGCGCTGACTGTTCGCTGATGTTCTATGACCGCACCAAGTCTCATAAACGCCGTTGGTGCAGCATGGCGCTGTGCGGAAATCGGCATAAGGTCGCCGAGTTTCGCAAGCGGCGTCAGAGCGTGGGCGACTGACATTGCATCAGGCCGACATGCGAGGCGGCGCTAATCTTGAGTCGGCGTCCGCTTCTGGCCGTTCTCTGCCGGTCGCCTCTTCGGCGTGACAGGTCAAGTCGGATGCAAACAGTGGTCAACACGGATGCAATTGACTGGTCAGCGGCAATGCAATTGGGTGGTCAAGTTAGATGCAGTTTCGCACCTGACAGCCAGCGTCCCCATGCCATCGGACCTCTCTGTTCACATCGATGGCACTGGCCTCCTTTTTAGTCGTTTACGGCCAGTAATTCTTCCAGTTGATCAACGACCGTTTTGGCGTCGTCGTCGCTTCCGAGTTGGGCCACCCCGACGCCGTGCGCGAGCCAGAATTCCTTGCTTTGCAGCTTTTCTACGGCTCCTCCGCGTGGGATTAGTAGAAGAGCGCAAGCGGGTTGGTAATCGAACCAGCGCAAGCTGTCGTGGTAGATATGGGCGGAAGCCATGCCGTCGAGAACCCCTTCGCGGCTGGTCCTGTACTTTGCATCGAGTATCACGAGCTTGCGTCGGTTCCCTGACTCCAGCGTAATCGCGATGTCAGGGAAGCGCCGTTTTGAGAGGCTGGAGAAGCCGGCATAGTTCTTTTTGTCGATCGCTGGGCATCGGACCTGAAGCCAGACTTCCAACGTGAAATCCGAACCCGTTCCGCTCCAGCAAATACAGTCGTCGCTCCGTGTCGGATAGCGGCCATCCCACTTTAGAGTGGGGTAGCGTGAACGCAGCTGCTCGACGATTTTGATATAGCACCAGCGCTCGTAGATCTCCCAGGAAGGGCTGATCCACAGACTCTCTTCGCCTGTCGCTCCCAAGACCCCAGGCCTTAGGCTATGCCAGCCGAAACGGTAAGCCCGCGCATAGATAGGGTGAGCGGAGATCGCATTGAGCCCGGCGGCAGTGATTCGCTGAGTACTCAGGTGGCAGAAGGGCTCCATTCGCTGCTGGCGCCGCAGTGCTCGGTACAGGCCATCGAGGAAGGCAATACGCCTCTTTAAGCGTGGTGCTAGCTCCGATCGGGTATCGGAGCGGCGCTCCGTTTCGGCAATACGTTCAAAGGCTCGAATCGTCTGGCGACAGCGAGACATTACCTTGAGAAGTATCGCTCCAAGCAACTGATTTGCAGGATTGTCTTGATGCTCAAAAACCGCCGCGACTTCGAAGCTGGCTTGCGACGAGGGCAGTGTCACGCCCTCCGCCCCCAGAACTATCGTACGGCTCTTAAGAGCTGCTCGGACCGCTGACGGCTCCAAGCGCCTAACCTGGTGCGCGCCTACCGCAATGCGTTCTCGGCGAAGCCTGGTAAGGGGGCGCTCGGTCACCTGTCGGAGTGCGGCAACTAGCGACTCTCCATAGCGCCGAAGCCGCGCGTACTGTAGGTGAGGGTTTGAATCCTCGCCGTCCGTGCCTATGGAGATCTGGGCGCTCTCTGTGCCGAACAGCAGTTTCGCGTCGAAGGCAACGATGTCTTCCAGCATCTTTGTAAAGATGTCTTTGCCAAGCTTATCGCTGCTGGGAGCGACATCCAGACGGTACTGGGCGACGACGCTGCCGCTCAGATTCGTTAACTCGGCCGAGACCTCACCCGCAAAGAATCCTGGCTCCCAAAGCCAAACGACTTCACCTTCATGCAGCTGCTCGGGCAGCAGCGCATCGTCGATGTAAAGCCGATGCTCTGGCAGCGCTCGGAATCGGTATAAGCCCAACTCATCAAACCCGAATGAGGGCTCGCCGGGGGTAACCGGTATAGCTACGTTTTTTTCGTTGTAGCAGTGAAGGCTCGTCATGCTTAGCGCCAGAAGCGGGCTGAACCTAGGTGATGAAGGTCGTCGAGCATCTCCGTCACCTTGGCTTTGGACGCTTCCAACTTGACGTTCGTCAGCACCTCAAGGACGTCTTTGAATACCTTCTGCAAACGTGGACTGTCTTCGCCGCGAAGCTTTGGAAGCACCTTCGCGTAAACAGCCTGATCCAAAGCTTGGTTGAAGGAGATAACTTGTCCGTTGGCTGCCTCCTGGAGGTAGCCGATGACGTCGTGAAGAGTCCGCCAGCCGAAATGCAGGCGCATGGGCCTGAGTGCCTGGACGAGCTCCGTCAGTAGCGAGCGCACTATGGCGATCTGTTCTGTTGGTAGCGACGTTGTCGCCCAGCCTGGGAATGCTTCGACATCGATATCCCAGAATTCGATTACCGCCGCTCTGTCGAGCACTTTGTCACTCAAGCCATGAGTGGTCTCGTCCATGTTGACGGTGCCAATGATCAGCAAGTTGGCGGGGTAGGGAATGGATGTCGGTACGTCACTGATGCCGTCCCCCAGTGCATGGAGCTCAATGTGATCGCCGGTCTCCATCGCTGACAGTAGAGGAGCCAGATATTGCTCCGGATGCGACAGATTCATTTCGTCCAGAATCAGTGTGTAAGGGCTAGCGGGGTCAGCGCTGGCGCGTAGCAGGAAGTCCAGGCAGGCCGTACGCACATACGTGTCGGCCTCTAATGGGTTCACATAGCCAAGTAGGGCCGAGGGATCGTGCCAGCCGGGCTGCACTGGCACGATGAGCAGTCCCTCATGAGGATCTTGGGTTTGCTGCCAGAGGCTCAGCGCGTATCCCCGAGCCAGTTGTGTTTTACCCGCGCCACTGAGCCCGGTGAGTACGGCCAAATGGCGACGGAAATGGCTCCAAAGTCCTGCATCAAGCTGAGCGATGAGCTGCTGGGGGAATTGAATCTCTGGAGCAAAGCCCTTGATGATTTCCATCAGGGCCGGCCGGCTAGCTTTGACTGACGAAGCCGCACGGGGAGCCCCGAGATCACTGGGGCCTGCGGCAATTGGTATTGCTTTCAGGGCACCCGGAGTCCAGTGAATGCGTGCGACCCACTCTTCGCCCCTGTCAGTCAGACGAAGGAGCTTTGCCCCATCTAGTTCAACCAGCGCCAGGGAGCGAAGCCAACTTACCAGGGCGCTCGGCGCGAAATTACTGGTCCAGCCGGGATTGACTTGGCGTAGCAGCTCATTCGCTTGCTGGGTGGATAGAGGTGTGTGTTTGAGCGTGAGCAGCAGATTGTCGAAGCCAAGGATGCGAGTGATCATCCAATCGATCACTTCATCTGGGTCGCCTGACTCCAGGAGGGCCTCGCCGCGGGGAGTAAGTTGTAGATCGGTTCCCTGTGCGCGCAGAACGCCCCATTCTGCGATCAGTGCATTGAGTTGGGTACTCAACGAGGACTTCTTGAAGGCGGGATTGAGCGATTGAAGGTGCTGCATGAAGTCTTCGCGCGTACATCCTTCTCGCGCAAATTCAATCATTGCCAGTATGGTGGCAATCCCTCCGCCAATCGAAAGCAGCCCACGGCGCCGACGTTCTGCAGGTAGAGGGTTGAGCAGCTCCTTGCCCGTTTCCGGGTCGGCCAGCTCTGTAGACTCTTGTTCCGGCCGTTGGACGTATGTCACATACAGCAGCCAGGGTAGGGTCATGCGCTCCACGCCGGCGATAGTGAAAATGTCGGCGGCGGGGCCGAGCACTTCATCAAGACGGTCCAGCACCTTGCGATGAAGGAGCTGGCGTGACTCACCTCTTTGGGCTGCCCCCATTGCGCTCGCGAGCTCGCGAAGTTTTCGGGAATGACCAATGGTGGTGAAAAATCCCGGGCAAAGCACTGCGAATACGCGGTACATCTTGAGCTTGGGAAAACGCTTCACCAGCGGTGTGATAGCGGTGATCAGAGCGTTCCAGGTTTCGGTGATAAGCAGCTCTTGTTGAGCTCTTTCAAGGCCCGGGAATCGGTTTTTAAGCCGCCACAGCTGCTCAATCACGCTGGTGTCTTGGGCGACCTTGGAGATGTCGACCTGTCCCATCCCGGTGGACGTAACCTGCTCGCTATCCCACAGATTGCGTTGGAACCGCTCGCTGAAAAAGGTTGGCTCGTCGACGTCACGGACTTCCCGCAGCAGTGTGAGCAGGCCTGCCACCCAATCTCGATTCCCTTTTTGGGTTAGGGTTTGCTGCAGGATTGTGTCGCATGCTTGCTTTAGTTGAGCGTCGTCTTTCAGATTCAGGACCATCGAGGAGCCATCTCCTTTGCTCAAAACGGCGGAGTCGTTACAGGTAATGGATGGGGCTAGCCAGCTTGCGGATCAGGCGAATTCCTGGAGCTTTTCGTGCTCCTCTAAGACCTCGTCAGTCACGTGACGAGCGCGATTCCCGCGCCCGCTAGGTTGCATAACCACGCGAATGGACTCTTCCATTGTCATTGCGTTGTCATCGGTGTCTTCACCTATTACATAAGTACGCGAGAACGGGGCTAGGGCTTGGGCGAGCAGTTCGATCATGGTCGCGCGGTCTGAAAGCTCTTCTTCGTCGAGCTCAAGCATTGAGGCCATGATCGAGCAGTCGATCATCGTGGCAGGGAGCCAGTCGCAGCTGGACGAGTAGCCGACACACCACTTGATGTTCGTGCCCTGCATAAAGACCTCGATGGTATCGGTGTCCGTGCCGGCGAAGCAGGATCCGAGCATGATGCCGGTTATGTTCGTGTTCTTGGAGTGATCTCCGATTGCGAACAGAATATCCTCCAGCTTGACGCCACCCACCTTGCCTTTGTTGCCATGCGCTGCGATGTAGATAACTGCGTTGTTGAAGCGAGCGCTGCAAAGAATTTCGAGGGCTCGATCGAAGCTTCGCTTGTCATAGAAGTTGGCGTGAAACACCTCGGTATCGCCTGCTAGCTTGGCAATGCCTTCGACAAAGGGCAGTACGCTCGTGCGGTTGCAATCTCCCTCATCCAGCTCCCAAGGGTTTTCGAGGATAAGGATGGCTCGGTTGGAGTAGTGGTGTCTTGGCATCGTCTGGCTTCCTTGTCAGGGGCCTGAGGCATCAGGCAAATGTTCGAGAGGGGGAGGAGGTCAGGAAGAGGACCTGCCCTTTTCCTGACGGTGGCAGGGCGTGTTTGGGGCTCAGCCGAAGAGTACTGCCTTGGTAAGGTCTGGGTCGGGATCGTTATCGTCGGCCAGGGAAACCAATTTCGTGAGGGTGCGAGCTAGCGCCTCGTACTTACCCCACAAGACGAGCATGTGTTCGAAAACCTGGCAGATGGCGTCTTTCGCGTAGAGAGGAAGCCCCTCTACATCCACATAGTCATAGATTTCGTGAAGACGTTGCCGCTCGAAATGCTCGTCAATATTCGACTGTTGCTCGAGGAGTAGGTTGTAGCCGTCGTAGCACTCGTCTCGTAGCTGATCCGCATACTCACGGAAGTCTTGGTCGTCTACACCGAAGTGCTCTCGCAAGTGCTCTGGGATCTCTTGCAGGCTACGAAAGCGCTTGCGTTGCCCATCGCGGCGGATTTGTGAGGTGAGCCAGTCTTGTTCGTCGAAGGTGTTACCTTCTGGGAGAAAGCCGCACAGAGTGTTGGCGCTTTCCGCCTCGTCTACGCACTCTGAAACCGCATCGATGATTTCGCCTATGAATGTGCCGGCGAAAAAGGGTTTGAGCTGGCTCTGAAGGTCGCAGAAGTCCCTGAGGTGCTTGTAGTAGCGAGCAGCAGTTTGGTTCGCGTGTTCTCGGTCCATGAAAAAAGCTCCCAGGGCTTTACAGGTGTTTGAGGGGAGTTGCGCATCCTTGGCTCAATACATTGGCACTGCGCCGCATCGAGCTCGATGCTACCCAAGTGGATGGCTCTGTGCCATCTCTCCTTGGGTCAAGCTCGACCAAAGATCAATGATGCCCGGAGTTCTTTAAGAACTGCTCTAGGCGTTCTTTGAGGATTTCCTTCCTGTTCGCAATGCGCACATCCAATGAAGGAGTCTGGCAGTTAGGGCAGCCAGTGAGCCATTCTGGGGGACGTACCCTGGTGTCTCCGCTAGGAAGATAAGTCTTCTTCCAAGAGCAGTAACAGCAGGTAAGGGTGAAGGGGTGTGGCGGTGAAAACATGTCTGCATCCGTGGCCGTCAATCGACAACAGATTGGCTGCTTTGGGCGACAAGTTGTGTCGCTCACTGAAGGTGCTTCACAGCCAATGCCAGTCATTGAGCTAGGGCGTTTGTTTGCGAGGACACGGAGAGTGCAGGCGCTCTCCGGAGAGCGCCTGATAACCGCAAGTATCGGTGCGGGTAGGAGGCGAATTGTCAGCGGTACAGCCAGGGCTGCAGCTCATCAAGGTTCGCCGCGACTATCTGCTGTGCAGTCGCCTTGGTGTGCAGCTTTGTAGGATCGATCTGATAGCGCTGGAGCACGTATTGAACCAGTGCGCCGCGGACTTCAATCACCAACTGGCCATCCTGCATGCCGTAGTCGGCCTCGATGATGCTTCGCTGCTCAGGCTTAAGTCGCGAATCGGGTTCGATGATGACCGGAATGAGCGTGTTCCATCCAAGGTCGTCTTCTCGGGTGTGTTCAGACTGGTCATCCATTAGCTCTGGGATACCACGGAAGCGGCTCAACACAAAGTCACGATAATCGCGGTTCTTCTCGCAGTAGGCCCGGACGTGCCAGCGTATGCCGGTGTAGATGAGTGTATGAGGTGCTATCAGCCTGGTTTCACCACTCGGGGTGGTAAAGGACACGTACTCGCACTCTAAACGTAAACCTTCCCGGCAGGCTCTGAGCAACGGGCGTAGCACTTCGGGGCGAACTGTACGATCGGGAACGCTCAGGACTTCTGTGTGGGCATAAGCGAGCGCTAACCCCTCGACGTGCGGGGCACGCTCGTGGTTTTGATTCAGCAGGTGTAGGTAGGCGCTGGCACTGTCGTCAATGAACAAGGGCCTGAACTGCTTACTCGGTACGTACCCTTTCAGATGCTTGTCGTATGTCAGATTTTTGGACGCATGCTCATTGATGTAGGTATTGATGTCCTTTGACGCCTGCTGTCGGCTGATCCCAAAGCTCTGCATCAGGTGACCTGTGGTTAGCCGTCCCTCCCACCAGACCACGGTCTCTATTAGCTTATAGCGAAGGGCCAAATCCCAGCGGACTGACTCGATCGACTGCTTACGTTTCATTGGCTCTCCATGTGCTCGAAATGTTTACCTGTACATGTAAACATTCTAGATACAGCTTGGGAAGCTACATATCGTGAAGATGTTCTAGGTCGCTGCGGGAGACTGGCCCTCGATATGGATTTTCTTACCTTGCTCTGGGCTGTTGTGGCCACGTTGCTTTTCCTGAGCTTGCTGGGCACCGGCTTGGTCATGTCTTTCTGGGTGCGCTGTGACCAATTGGCGGAACAGAAAGCCAGCCTCCAGCGACAACTGGAGATTGAGCGCGCAGATAGAGCTGACCTGGTGAGCAACCTGATGGAGCTACAGGCCGCCCTGCGAGCGGAGAAATTTCATGTCGAGCAGCTGCAGCGCAAGATCCAACTGTTGCAGTTGCCCTTTGGCCACGGTTGCTAACGTGTCGGAGGTGAAAGGGGCACTGATGAACGTTGACGCGACTAGCAGTCACTTGGGTAGAGAGCCCGCGAGCCTTGAATCAATCGTGGCTTGAGGGCAAATTGATACTATTAGGATATTGGGAGGGAGTTATGCAGCAGCTGACTACGGCGCAGGGAGCATTTGAGTTGACGTTGCTCAACGCCGAGTGCGCCAGAGATCAATTTGATGATCTGGTCATCGAGGGATTGAGCCTCGGTATTCCGGCAGAGATCATGACTCGTCTTGAGGCGATCTGGTCTACCACAAGGAAAATTGCTGGAGAGGTAATCACTGTCGGCAGGATCGTTGTGAGGCAGATTCTGGCATTCATCAAGGCCCATCCTGGAATTGCCATCGGCGTGGCCATAGGGGCTGCTATCGGGGGCATAACCTCAGCGATTCCTTTCATTGGTCCTCTGCTCGCGCCAATTACAACCAGCGCTGCAGTGCTGATGGGCGCAGCTGTCGGGGCGACCATTGATTCGGGAAGTCCCTCTTCAGATCCTTTGGTTGCGGCGATCCAGCTCGCTCGGAAGTTCTTTGAGTTCATCCAATCGGTCTTTCTGGCAGTCAGAGACTATTACTCCGAGGTTTAAAGCTCGTCATGGATGACTACAGTGCGAAGGTTCATCGGCTACGGAAAGCTGTGAGGGAGCGGGTGCAAGCCGAAGCCCCCACTCCGGATCAAGGTGCAATGGTCGTATCCGAAGAGCTAGCTGCCATTGCCTTTGAGGATCCTAAGGTTCGAGCGGCCCTCGATAAGCTTAAAGGTCGAGACCGAGTTGGCGTAATGGGGGAGGGGGCCGCACTTCTCGGCGGCGCTGGCGCGGGAGCAGCATTGGCCGGAAGTGCGGCCGGCATGGCAGGCGCTACCACATTGCTCGGCTCTACAAGCCTGGCGAGCCTGCTAGGAGGTGTGTTCGTTACGACCACTCCGATTGGCTGGGTAGTTGGGTCTGCTGCAGTGGCGGGAGCCGCTGGCTACGGCATTGCAAAACTCATTCGGTCAGGCAGTAAGCAAGATCAGCTAAGGGGCGAGCTGTCTGGTCGTCTAGCTACTAGGCTGATTGAGCCGCCTCGGAATATTGCTGATAGCGAGCTTGAGGTGCTGCTAGCCAACGCTCTCAGAGTAGGGGCGATCACGCCAGCTTCTGGTGAGAAAATGCGAGCTCTGATTCATGCCGGATCGCTAGCTCCTGATTTGGCACTGCAGCGTATTAGGGACATTTTGAACTCCCACCACGAATGATCGAAGCTGCTACTGGATTACCCTTCCGGAGCTCAACAAGGACGTATGCGAATGAACAAGCCGGCCACGGTTAAATCGCTGGAAGATCTAGGGCGTATCAGGCTTTCCACCCACTTCTTTATGCGCGATTTCCTCTACTCGGAAATCAGTCAAATTGAAGGTATTCCAAACATCCCCGATTTTCCTGACCGCGCCATCGAAGCAGGTCGGGGGCTTTGTGAGCATCTGCTGGAGCCGTTGCAGAAAAGATTCGGCCGGATAGTCATTCGCTCGGCTTATCGATCGCCTCTAGTGAATGGTAAGGGGGCAGAGAATGGTAACCAATACAGCTGCGCCGCAAACGAGAAGAATTACGCCGCGCACATCTGGGATTATCCCGATACAGAGGGCTATCTAGGCGCCACGGCTTGTATTGTTGTGCCTGCCTTGCTGCCCTGGTACGAGCAAACAAGTGACTGGACTCCGCTGGCCTGGTGGATTCATGACAATCTGCCGTACGCCAGTCAATTTTGGTTTCCAAAGCTCGCTGCTTTCAATCTGCAGTGGAGCGCCAACCCGGCGACGCTCCCAAGCATCAATACCTATGTTCTCAATCCGCATACTGGGGACCGGACTGCACTAGTCAAGGACGGTGTAGCTAGATGCAGCCTTGAAGAGCGCAAGCTCATCGTTGGTCCATGGTTGGACAGCCTCAAATAAACGCGCTCTGGAAATTGACGGATATGCGAGGAAAGCACTAACAGACTGCGGCGGTATGACTCCAAACCATTCGAACCTGCCTGAATAGTTGACCTGTATGAACACCCAATATTGGTGTGTCTAATAGGGCGACATATCCTGCTGCTGTACCCGCTGGATGCGGGGGGAGAAGCCCGCCGGTCAAGGATGACCAGCTCGACGGGCCTGGGGTCGACTTCGGCAGAGGAGCTGGGCAATGGAGCTTACCGCACATGCCACGCAACGTTGCAGTCAGCGCGGAATCCGCATACAGCAGATTGATTGGTTGATTGCGTATGGACGCCACGTGTGGAATCGAGGCGCTCGGGTGTACTTCTTCGATAGGGCGCATTTCCGGCAGATGCTTTTCAGCCTGACGGCATCAGAACGGCAATTGGCGGAGAAAACGCGCAATAGCTATGTGGTAGTGAAGGACGATCAGGTGATCACCGCGGGGCATCGTCAGCCGGTGTTTTGCGCCAATAAGCCAGGTAGCCATCATCACAGGCGTACTGACTGGCGACATGGCGGATCTCGAGTAGCGTGAATCTGAGCGCGAAGACAGTAGGTTTGGTGAAAAGTTCCATTTGATGCTTCAGCTGGTCTTTACCCATGAAAAGCAGCTGGATATTGTGAGCAGATTCATATTTTGCTCAGCCTCAGCTACATCGCGCGGTGCGAAAGCGAGCAAGCAGGATGCGCTGAAGGTCGCTGTGGTGAAGAGTCAGATCATCACAGGGAGGCTTGATATATGTGGTCGGAGCTTTACGCCTCGTGACAAAAATGGATTGCAGTTGAGAGGGCTTCATGGCGTTCAAGGATAAGGCGGAGCTGCGTGCGTTTCTGGAGAGGGAGGCGGGATCACTATCTCACTTGCCGTCTTCGTCTCGGCGTGGGGAACCCTCCGCCAGCGCTGAGGAGTATGCTCGAGCACTCAAAGAAATCGAGCCACGCATTTCTGACGGCCAGCTTCGCATGCTGACAGGCCACGCTGTAGCGCCAGAGCAGACCCTGACCATGGCACAGCTGGCCGCACTGATGGGGCAGGTCAATTTTCAACCTGTCAATAGTCAGTACGGTCGACTTGGTGGAATGCTGGTTGCGTCGCTTGGTGTTCCAAGACCTAAGTGCCTGGTCTACGCCATTGCGAGCTTCGATGACAATCCCGAGTCCGGGAAAAGGCGTGCGCGTATGCATCCTGAGCTGACCCAAGCGCTTCTGCAGTTGGGGTGGATAGCACAGCGGGATTTCGGTGGCGCAATTACCGGCCAATCAGGCAAAGGGCAGGGGCCGGCTTCCGGAACACACCAAGGTTCGCTCAGAGCTCAAGATGTTATTGCAGCACTGGAGGGGGCAGGTTTCAGTCGGCCCGCACAGTCGGGTCTCAAGGTGGTGCGCCTCGAGCATCCAGCTCTGACTGCGCCTGTGTTCGTCAAGCAAGGCGCCAGTGAGACGCCCCTCGTGCTACACCCGAAATATGAGGAGCAGCTCTCTAGTTGGCTGAGCATCCAGGGTGTGGCGAAAGGCCAAACGACTTACTACCACAACAGCAATCTTCGTGGATTCCCCAAACGGAGAAATACGGGAGCCACGGATATCAGCTATGGCATTGATTTAGGGTTTCTGGGCTCAGGTGCGCTCGAGGAACTCATCAGGAAGCTTCTAGATCAGGCGGGAGTTGGGAATGACACACCTGTAATACCGACGCCACTATTGCCACAGGGCCTCTCAGGGGAATTGCCTCTGACCGAAACTGAGCGGGAGGCTTTGATCAAGGCGCGAATTGGCCAAAACGGTTATCGCGAGGCGCTTTTGGCGTATTGGGGTGGATGCGCGGTTACCGATTGTTGCGTACCTGAGCTACTACGCGCTTCGCACATAAAGCCTTGGCGCGCTGCCAGCTCTAGTGAGCGGCTGGATCCGTTCAACGGTCTTCTGCTGACTCCGAACCTTGATCTTGCCTTCGATCAAGGCCTCATCAGTTTCGATGAGGACGGGCTCATCTTGCTTAGCAGTGATCTGGATCCTGCCAGCACTAAGGCACTTCACCTCACGCCCCAACTTCGCTTGCGTCAGCTCGAGCCACGTCACTGCGACTATCTGGCTTGGCACCGTGAGCATTTATTCAGAGCTTGATGATGCTGCCCACTACTGTCAGATCTATTCCCAGTTGCCTAAACGCTGCGGCCAGAGCCGAGGACGACGAATTGCACTAGCAGGATGTTGGGTGACGATGAGATCAACTCGTTCCCGCATTACAGAATTTTCCTTCTCCTTTACCTCCTTGTTCGAAGACGTCACGGACGAAAATCATGGAATTTCTATATCACCTGTTGCCCAATTTTGCCTTACTGAAAGGCGGTAGCACGGAAGCGCTGGGCGTCATCTTTTGGTTGGTCATGGCAACGCTATTTGGCTATTCGCTAGTTTCGTTGGTGATGAGCAGCGCCCGCTTTAGGGTACGGGTTCGTGCCTTGAACAGCTTGGTCACGGGGCAGAACCGCGAAAACCTGGCATTAAACCGTCGAGAGATATTGCAAAAAGCCCTAGCGCTCAAGGACAAACGAATTGGTGCGCTATGGCGGGAGTTCGATGACAGCTTGGTTAGTTCCAGCGACCATAAGCAGCTCTTTAATACTTTGGATGCCGAGCATTTCTTTAATGTGCGAACTCTCGCGCATGGTTTGAGCGGAAGTCGCTTTTTCAGTTCTTTGCCAGGGTTGCTGGTCGGGTTGGGCGTATTAGCCACATTCGTAGGCCTAACCATCGGTTTATCGAAGTTGAAACTAGATAGCGCTGCAGGCGTGGATCAGTTGCGGGAGGGTATCTCCGTTATGATCCAAGGGGCGGCAGTTGCCTTCATGGCATCGGTTTGGGGGGTAGGTTTCAGCCTAATACTAAATTTAATTGAGAAGATTGCTGAGCGCTGGGCGCTTGGGCGCGTGCAGGATCTACAACATCGCATTGACACGCTGTATCCGCTGATCCCTGCTGAACAGTCGCTGGTTCATATTGCTGACTACAGTCGGGAAAGTAAGGAAGCACTGCAAGAGCTCCACGAACGTATAGGTGACCGCCTTCAGGAAAGCTTGGTAGGTATGAATGAGGCTATGCAGGCGGCCCTTACGGATGCTTTGAACAACATTATGGCTCCAGCCATCCAGACCCTTGTCAGCACGACCAGCCAGCAATCTACGCAAGTGCTAGAGCGGCTGGTAAGCAATTTCACTGATGGCCTCACGTCGGCAGGGCGTGAGCAGGGCAGTCTGATGCAGCAAGCCGCTGCCGATGTGAATGCTGCAGTCGGTGGGATGACCGATCGCTTGAATCAGCTATTCCAGACTCTGAGCGATCAGCAAGGGCGACAGCAGGAGGCGGCCAGACAGCAGAGTGGCGAGTTTCAGGCTCAGATGGATCGGCTTTCTTTGTCAGCAGATCAGCGCCAACAACAATTGGAGTCACGTTTCAGTGAGCTGTTGAGCGGATTGAGTGGCCAGCTGGATACGCAGCTTGGCTCCGCGCAGCGGCGGGATGAAGAGCGTCAGGCGCTTTTCGAGCGCACTTTGGTTGAGGCAGGGGCGAGCCAATCTGCGTTGTTAGAGAAGTTCGCCAGCGCAAGCCGTGAACAGCTTCAGGCTATGGCAGAGGCTGGAAACGAGCGGCATGGCAATTTGGAGAAAGTCTTCTCCCGGCTAATGATGACACTGAACTCCCAGCTGGATTCGCAAATGGGTGCTGCTGAGACGAGAGAGCAAGAGCGAGCCTTGCGCCATGATCAGCAGCAGGCTGCGGTATTGGCGCAGCAACAGCAGTTAATTGGCAGCCTTGGGCAGACCAGCCAGCAGCAGATCGGTGCAATTGCCGAAGCGGCGGCTGCACAGCAACGTGCTTTGGAGGAGTCAGTTAGCAAGCTGCTCGGTAACTTCAATGAGCAGATGTCGGGCCATGGCCAGCAAGCTGAGCAGCGTGAACATTCTCGCCAGCAACGCTTCAACGAGCAGCTGGAAAGCATGGCGGCGCAGCAGCATGCTCTGCTGGAAGGCATCGCCACAGGTGTACAAGCAACCCAGCAGCAAAGTCGCCAAATGGCTGAGCAGCATCAGCAACTGATGGGGCGTTTGCAGCAAGCCAGCGACGCGGCCGCTACTAGCAGCCGACACATGGACAGCAGTGCCAACCAGCTCGGATTGCTCTCAACCAATGTTCGTCAGGCAGCAGAGCTTCTTGGTCAGCGGTTAGAAAGCGTGACGCAGCGTATTGAGTCTGCTGGTGAGCAGAATGCCGAGCTCGCAGGCCAACTGCGGCAACAAGCTACCGCTTTGGCGCAACTTCAAGGTGCGTTGTTGGACGGCGCTCAGCGCTTCGAGCAGGCCGCCGCGGAAGCGCGCAGCGGATTTGGCGAGATGAGATCTCATCAGCAAGAGTTCCTAACCGGAGTGCGTGGTGAGTTCACTGCTCTGGGAGAGGCGCTGCGCAGTCAGGTGCAGGGGGTCGAGCAGCAAGCTGAGCAATGGCTGCGTAGCTACTCCACCGAAGTTCGCGATCAGGTGCATGAGCGCATGGACCAGTGGAACAAGGAAACCCTGAGCTTTGCTGGCCAGATGCATGCCGCAGTGCAGGCGATCAGTAACGTGGTCGACGAGCTGGAGGCGCGCTAATGCGTTGGCGAAAATCCCATGACGTACCAATGGAAGACGAGGATCCGTACTGGAAGTCTTTCGTGGACATTATGTCGGCGCTGCTGGTGCTCTTCATCTTGGCGTCGGTGGTACTGATCCTTCAGTTGATGGAGAAAAGCGCTGATTTTGATCAGCAGGTCGAGCAGCTGAAGAAAGCAGAAACTGTACGGCAGCAGATTCTCGATGAGGCGGTGGAGAAGCTCCGCCAGCGCGGAATTAAGGTTGAGGTTAGCGAGAACCATACGGTCCTGCGTATACCCAACGAATTGCTTGGCTTTGACACGGGCGCCTTTGAAATTCAGCCACGCTACCAGCCGACGGCCCTGGAGATCGGGGAGGTCATCAACCAGGTAATCAGTCGTGAAGATCGGGTCAACTACCTCGATACTATCTTCATCGAAGGGCACACAGACAACCGCCCCTTCCCAGGCTTTATGGGGAAGGGGAACTGGGGATTATCGACGTTTCGTGCAATCTCACTCTGGCAGTTCTGGAGCACCGAGATGCCTGAAGCGGAGCGTCTGAACCGACTGAGCAATCAGGACGGTGAGCCTTTGTTCTCGGTTAGTGGCTACGCCGAGACTCGCCCTGTAAGTAAGCGGCAGGACGGGGAGGAGGACTATCGGTTGAATCGACGTATCGACATCCGCTTCACCATTCGCCGGCCGCAGAGTTCTGAGTATGAAGCGGTTAAGTCATTGCTTGGGAACTCAACTAAATGAAGCTGCCGCCGATCGATAACCGCCCTGGTGAGTGGTCGCCTACGGTCATCGAGGGCTGGTCGCGCTTGGTGGAAAAGGCTAGCCGCATGAAGGCGAAGGTCGGTAGCGGCGATGCTTTCGAGCGAGCTATTGCCCGGTTGCGCAGCATGGCTAGTAGTGGGCGATTCGACGGACTAGTTGAGTTACTCAGCCGACGTCTAGGTGCTAGAGCGCTTACTTGGCTGTGGTTGCATGATGATTTTGCTGGTACTCGACTGTTCAACGGACGAATGCTAGAGGCCTTGTTGGAGAACCAGCGGCCCCGCTTGAGCCGACTGACGTTGATTCAGTTGCTCCAACTGTATTTCATCGTTTTTGATCGCCTTGACGAGAGAGACAAGCAGGCCGAGACCAGCTTACGAGGAAGGTTGGAGTGGCATTTACTGGATCAGCTCAAACGTTTGCCGGAGAGAGCTCGGCCCCAATCATTCGTTGCTGATCCATTAACAACGCTCAAGACGGAAGGAGATTGGCTGCTGACACTGGACGGCCCACTTCGTCTCGCACAGGCTGTGCGACAGCGTGGCAAGGAGCTAGCACAGACTTTCGAAGAGATGGGCCTGAGCGGATTTGATGTCGGACGTTATGGGGATATCTGTCGCGCACACTTCTACTTGGAAAGGCTGCGCCAGCTGCGACCCGGTGAGTGGGATGAGGTGCTCGATGAGCTGCTCAAACCATCAGTGAGTAAGGCACCGTATGAGGCGGATAGACGCATTGGTCATGCTGCACTGGAGATCATGATCGATCGTGCTGGGGATGATCCAGGTGACACTTGGCAAAACTTCATTCTCAGCCTGGCGGGTGATCCTCGTATTGCGAGTTCAGCTCCGAATTTCCGCGAGTGGTGGAAACCTCTGGGCGAGGAGCGCATTGGTAAGGTGCGTGGGTGGCTATCCAAGGAAGACCTGCGTTTATTCCTGCAGGCTGTTGAGCAGTATGGCGTGGAGTCAGGCAAAGAAGACCTCCAGCGTATGTTCCCGGCACGTAAGCTGTTTTTGGAGGGCTTGTTCAAGCTTGGTCTCATCCGATACACGAGGCTGATGCTTGGCAACAGCGCCAAGCTGTCGGTTAAGCGCATTCTAGGGGGGGAGGTAAAAACGAGCTTCGCCAGCCTGGACTCAGCGATGAACGACAAGGCGGTGATCTATCTCGACTGCGGTGATTTCCACTTGGTTGAGGGCTCTCATAGCTTCAAAATCTGGGCTTATCTCGGTCAGCCCGGTCATTGGGTCAAGTCGTATGAGCGAAATCACTTCTCTCACTACGACCTGACTACTTCATTGCCCAGCCAGTACAAGGCAGCCTACTCAGCTCTTCCCTACGAGGCAGTGGTCCACAATGGCCCCTGGCAGTACAAGGTATTTGAATTCTTGGCGAAGAATGGCATCGCTCTGGATATCGAGAAGCTGCTCAGCCGATCTGACTACAAAGCGTACCTCAGCAGGTACGGCATGCCGGTTGTTGGGCAGAAGAAAGCAAGAGTTGAACCCTTAGTACAGGCGTCCACTGATTTAGGGGCTGGTAAAGGGCGAGGTCCAGAGGCCATGAGCTCGGCCGAGTCGAACCCGGTCAAGCTTGAGGCTGCACGGAGGGTTGCACCCTCTGCGGGAGCACCTAATCCCTCTCAGATCGAGCTCAACAAGACTCAGCGTTCAATCTTGACCTACTTAGCCTCGAATCCAGATCGCTCCATGGGCGAAATCCGGCGAGCGATGGATGGGGATGAGGCTTTGCTTTATGAAATACAGGAGAGTCTCAGGGGTAGGCTTGCAGCCTACGTTCAACAAAATGACGTCTTCCAATGGTCCCTGTCAGAAGCAGGGCGAAATCTTCTCGGAGACGTGCCTTCCCCTGCTCGAACCAAGAGCCCTAGCACGGGCAGCTCTAATAGCGCAGCTCAGCTGAAGCGGCTTGGCGCGTTTGAGTTGCAGGTGCTTTGGTACTTCAAATCAAACCCAGGCGACAGGGTGAGATCTGCGGCCAACGTTCTTGATGTTGAGGCGCGAGAGATTAATCGGGTGCTCTACGGAGCCCTTAAAAATATGTGTGAGCAAGGCAGAAACTTTGGCTGGGCAGTAAAGGCCGACATATCTGACGCCCTGGAGCAACTGCCAACAGAATCGTGAGACGACCATGGGATTGGCTGACATCTTTAAAAGTCTGCTTGGCGAGGGGCGAGCAACGCTGAGCACGCAGCAGGGATTCGCCTACGCAGCGGACTCGGACGGCGTGAATTTCTACTTGGACAAGACGGTGTACGCGGCGCTGGCCACCGGCCAAGGGAATGCCTTGCAGAAGGTCCAGCTGATCGTTTTGCGTATGCTGCAGGAGCAGGGCTTAGCTGAGCCACTTGCTAATGGATTCCATGTGGCTGCTGAAGACGTCGCCGGCATGGATGATGAGCAGGCTGAGATTCTTCGTTTGCCCCGCCGGCTCAGCATGAGCTTTGTCAGCAGAATCAGCGGTCGAACTGGGCATAGCGGTTTTTGTGTCGATCTGGCAATTCAATCCAAGGCAGGTGAAGTGCCCTTCACGCGGAAGGGGCCACTGCTCTACCTGACGTCCACAGAATGCTATCGCCTGACGCCTGCTGAGTTGATGGGGCTAATGGCGTGGGAATACCACCAAAACCTGCCAGCACAGCAACGAGGAGAAGCCTCCAATTTGCGGATGATGGCTGAGCTGCAGACCGCTGCGCGTAACGGGATGCGTGTCGACCTCAGCCATTTTGAAAGGCTGGATGTGGTGGTGCCGGAGAACATTGGCGTCATTGCTACGCGTCTGGCGGACGGCAGCCTCATGCTCAGCCCCAGCTTGGGAGATGGCTCTACACCGGATCAGTTAGAGAAGCGCTGGTCCCAACTGGATATGGGAGCAGATGGCGGAGTATTGCGCATCGACAACCGTGTGGTGCTGCTTGAGCCGCAGAAGATGGCTGCGATTAAGGAAGTGTTGGGCAGTAAACGCATTCCTGCTGACCGGGTCGCGGAGTTCATCGCCACACCAAGCGCGTTCCTGGATGCGGCGTTGGTCAATCTTGACCTTGGTTTTTCTGTCCGGGTCGCAGGCATTGGCAAGCTTCAACACATGGAGTTTGGCGACCTAGACAATCAGAAGAATGATTGGTTTGCACTGGATTCACGCCCCGCTCCCGCTGAGATCATTCCGAAGTTAGTGCAATCCGAAGAGGACCTACAGCACTTCAACGAGCTCTACAAAGCGGCCATTGAGCAGGGCGCGACCAGCATGACCTTTGGGGGAGAGACGATTGATATCTCCGATCCCGCCCTTGTTGAGCAACAGCTGAAGAGGATTGAGGCGTCTCTGAGGGACCCGGCACTCGACGAAGTGCCCGGGGACTCATTGTCAGTAGAGCCCAAAGAGCGAGTGAGTGTGCTGCTACGTGATGCTGACGAGATCAGCAGCACGTTGTTGCGCAAAGCAAGCGAGGCTAAGCCCGCGCACGAGCCTGAGTGGAGTTCGTACGCGCGCCAACCCTTCCCGCACCAACGGGAGGGGGTTGATTGGATGCTTGGGCTGCTGGAGTCGGCAGTTTGCGATGATCATGATGATCTGTATCGGCTGCAGGGCGGACTGCTCGCTGACGATATGGGGTTGGGTAAGACCTACATGTCGCTGGTGACCGTAGGTGAGTATCTAGCACAGCAAAAGGCCTCTGGGCGTGCACAAAAACCAGTGCTTGTGGTGGCTCCCTTAAGCCTGCTGGAGAACTGGGAAGATGAGGTCGCGCAGACCTTTAGAAGCATCCCATTCCGGGACATCGTAGTGCTGCAGTCTGGAAGGGACTTGAGCCGCTTCAGAGTCAAAGGGGCCGAGCGAGAGTCCGCGCAATTGGCTTCGCTGTTAAATGACGATGGCGAAATGGACGATGAGTCCATTCGCTATGCGCTCACCATCGGTCCAGAGGTGGGTGTCCACCGCCTGGATATGGATCGTCGCCTGGTTCTGACTACTTATCAGACCCTAAGGGACTACCAGTTCTCTCTGTGCAGAATTGACTGGGGGCTGGTGATTTTTGATGAGGCACAGAACATCAAGAATCCTAATGCGGCGCAAACGCGAGCGGCGAAGGGTTTGAAAGCGGACTTCAAACTGTTGGCTACCGGTACGCCAGTCGAGAACAGCTTGGGGGACTTCTGGTGTCTCATGGACACAGCTCAGCCAGGAATCCTCGGAGGCTGGAGCCAGTTTCGTGACAATTGGATCAAGCCGATCCTGGCTGCGGCAGATGATGAAAAGGATGAGGTTCGGCGAAGGGTTGGGGCTGATCTGCGAGAGGCTGTAGGCCGATTCATGCTCCGCCGTATCAAGGAAGACCAGTTAAAAGGGCTTCCTAGCAAGACCATCCATAGCGGCGTGGCGCAGCCCCAAGGTGGGCTTCAGCTTCATGCAGCTCATCTTGCGGTTTCCATGAAGGGCATGCAGCTTCAAGCTTACGACGCCGTGCTCGAGGGCTTCCGGACAAGGCGTGCGACTGAGGACATGCGCGGTGCTGCGCTTGCAGCTCTTTCTCAGCTTCGAGAGATCTCTCTGCATCCGCGTCTTCGTGAAGAGGCAGCGTTGATGGCTGGCAGCGCTAGTGAGGCGCGTGCCCATATGGCTCAGTCAGGGAAGCTGGTGGTGCTGCTGGACTTGCTCGATCGAATTCGTCAGGGCGAGGAAAAGGTCATTCTGTTCATGGTCACCAAACGGCTTCAGAGGATCTTGAAGCTGTGGCTCGACCAGATCTACGGGTTGGACGTAGCGATCATTAATGGTGAGACCGCGGCAGTTGCGAAGAAATCAGATGAGCTGACTCGCAAAAAGCTGATCGGTGTTTTCGAGTCCAAGCCCGGCTTCAACATCATGATCATGTCCCCGGTTGCTGCAGGGGTTGGATTGACTGTGGTCGGAGCCAATCACGTTGTGCATCTGGAGCGCCACTGGAACCCAGCGAAGGAGGCGCAGGCGTCCGACCGTGTGTATCGTATTGGGCAGAAGAAAGACGTGCACATACACCTGCCCGCTGTGCTCCATCCACAATTTGACTCATTCGATGTTCACCTAGATCGCTTGCTTCGGGGCAAGTTGATGCTCAAGGATGCAGTCGTGACGCCCGAGGTTGTGAGCGAGGGAGAGATAATTCGCTCGATGGGATTGTGACGATTCGCATTGAGGCTCGCGCTTTGGTGCAGGTGCGCAACGTTGCTACGCGCATACACGAATTTCAATTCGGGTTAAGGGCCCTCAATAAATATGCACACAAACAGGACGCATAATCTGGCCATGAGGTCGCCCTGGCAGGCATCTTTGCAGGGTTATTAAATGAACCTGTTCCAGAGCTTGACGTGTATGAATCCCCATTATTGGTGTGGTTAGTCAGGCAATATATCTTGTTTATGTGGAAGTCCAGGCGGGCAGCTGACTGATTTGGAGCATGGGGGCTCTATGTGTTGTATTGGGTCCCAAAGGTGGAGCGACATACCCTACAGTACGGAGATGACGCTGCGGTGCAGTGCAGTGCAGTGCAGTGCAGTGCAGTGCAGTGCTCAAGATGCTGTGGTGCAAGCCGCGCCGCATACATCAGAGATATCTCTGATGTATAAAACGAAGAAATTTTGGTGGGCGCGCAGGGGTATTATTTGTACCCGCTCTGGTCTCGGAGTCGCGGAGGCCCTTGTTGGCAAAGGAAATTTTCGCAAATCCCTGCTTTACCAAGGGGGATTGGCTAGCTAATGTGATGACCTCTGCAAGAGGCCATCAAAAGGCTATCAGGGATGAGCAATGAGCAGGCAGCGCCTTCTTTTCCCTTCTCCATCGAATATCGGTTTGTCAGCCAGGCATGACCTGGCGGCAGCCCTAGGCATATTCGTCGCTTAACGAATTCAGACAAGGGTGCAGCATGCAATTGACCCAAGCTCCAGCTCCCGGCGCCCGCGCAGTGATCCGCGACGAAGAGTGGATCATCCAGAATGCTGATCAGTGCAACCTGGGAGGCTGGCAGCTCTCCTGCATCGGTGTATCGGAGACCGTGCGCAATCGCCATGTGCTATTCCTCACCGAGTTGGAAGACATCACGCTGATCGATCCGGCGAAGACGGAGCTGATCTACGACGATTCGCCAACCTTCACAGCTTCGCGCTTGTTTATCGAGGCTCGTCTGCGTCAGTCGGCATTGCAGAGCAATTCTGTCGTGATTGGTCAGCACGCGGTGATGGATACGCTGCCTTTTCAGTTGCAGCCGGCGCATCGCGTGCTCGAGCAACTGCGTCCGCGATTGCTGATCGCTGATACGGTGGGCCTGGGTAAGACCCTTGAAGCGGGCATCCTCACGACTGAATTGATGCGTCGGGGAAAAGCTCGCCGCATTCTCGTGGTCACGACCAAGAGCATGATGCGCCAGTTCCAGCAGGAGTTCTGGAACCGTTTTACCATCCCGCTTACTCGTCTGGACTCGGCCGGCATTCAGCGTATTCGTCGCGAAATCCCGACTAACCACAACCCGTTCAACTACTACGACCGCACCATCATCTCGGTTGATACCCTCAAACGTGATAGCGAGTACCGCCATTACCTAGAGAAAGCTTGGTGGGACCTGATCATCATCGACGAGGCGCACAACGTCTCCTACAAGGGCAACCGTACCCAGAGTAATCGCCTGGCTGAGTTGCTGTCGCAGCGCTCGGATGCGCTGATTCTGCTTACGGCTACACCGCACAATGGTAAGAAGGACAGCTTCGCCAGTCTGATGCGCATGCTTGACCCCACTGTGCTGCCGCAGGGGGCGGACTACACCCGTGAAGACGTTCAGCACCTGTTCGTGCGTCGCTTCAAGAAGGACGTACGCGAGCAGATGAAGCAGGACTTCCCAGAGCGTGAAGTCTTCCGTCTGGCTTCAGCCGCAAGCCCGGCCGAGAACCTTGCCTTCGATGCCCTGGCCGAACTCAAGCTCAACAGCGATGGCAGTGGCGCCCGCGATGGAGCCATGCTATTCCGCACCGTCCTGGAAAAGGCCCTGTTCTCCTCGCCAGCGGCCTGCTTGCAATCTCTCAAAGAACGCATTCGTAGGCTTGAGGGCAAGGACCCTCAGCATCCGGATCTCGAGGGCCTGCGCGATCTTCAGGGTTTGGTGCAGGCTATCGGGCCGCTGCAGTTCAGCAAGTTCCAGTATTTGATCGAGCAATTGCGCGGCGGCCAACATTGGCGTTGGGACGGCCGCGAGCCGAGCGACCGCCTGGTGATTTTCACGGAGCGCGTTGAGACCCTGAAGTTTCTCCAACAGGAACTGCCTAAGGCGCTTGGTCTGAAAGACGAGGCCGTCGCAATCCTCCATGGCCAACTGCCGGATCAGCAGATCCAGCAGACTGTTGAAGACTTCGGCAAGACCCACTCGCCGCTTCGCCTATTGATTGCCTCGGATGTGGCTTCCGAAGGCCTCAACCTGCACTACCAGGCACATCGCCTGATTCACTTCGATATTTCTTGGTCGCTGATGGTCTTCCAGCAGCGCAATGGTCGTGTCGATCGCTATGGCCAGACCCGAGCACCTAAGATCAGTTACCTGCTCACCGAGCCACGGCACGAGCGCATCCGTGGTGACCTGCGCTATTTGGAAATTCTCATTAATAAAGATGAACAGGCCGCCAAGAATATCGGCGATCCTTCGGCCTTCATGGGCTTGTATGACGAAGAGGCGGAAACCATTGAGGTAGCCAAGGCCATTGAGGCCAACGCTACTGTCGAAGCCTTCGAGGCACTGCTAGCGGGTGATGATGTTGACCCCTTCGAAGCACTCTGGACGAGCACTGCACAGGAGGCTATTCAAGCCAGCCAACCCATGGCCAGTGTGCATGCGAGCACTGCGGCTATCACTGCCCCTACTTGTGAGCTAACAAGCCTGTTCAATGACAGCTACCGCTACTTGCGTGATGCGCTGTGTCTGCTGGCTGGGCAATCGCCAAGCGAGTACTCACCTGTCAAATACGACGACGCCAAAAAGACCCTGAGCTTCCAGCCCAGTCGTGACCTGGAGCAGTTGCTCAAGCGCGATCTGGCCAGCGAGATGTGGCCGGAAGACAACACCTTCGCCCTGAGTGCCGATAAAACGGTGGTCGAGTCCGCCATCCGCCAGGCCCGCGACACCAACGCCTGGCCGCAGCTGCACTACCTCTGGGCGCTGCACCCGATTGCCCAGTGGCTCGACTACAAGCTGATGGCCCTGTTCGGTCGCCAGCGCGCTCCGTTGCTGCGAGTGGCACAAGGCCTGAATGTCGGCGAGGCCATCGTGCTGGTGCTGGCGCAGGTACCCAACCGGCGTGGTCAGGCTGTGCTCGCCGAGTGGATGGGCGTGCAACTCAATGCTGCAGGGCAGGTACAGGGCGTGCTCAGTCTGGAGGATGCGCTGCAGCGCACCGGTCTGGCCGGCAACCTCGGCAGCGGCACTAACATCAGCGCCAACGATGGCAATGCACCGGATGCACGTAGCGTACAGACCGCACTACCAGCGGTGATTCAGGCCGCCCAGCAGCACATTAAGCCAATCAAGCAGGCCTTTGACGCCGACAGTAAGGCACGGCTGGACCGCGAGCTAAGCAAGCTGAAAACCTTACAGAACAAACACACCGCCCAGCTGGAGCTGGATTTCGCCAAGGGCATCGAGCAGGTCAACGCAGCCAAGCGCAAGCAGAAGGAAAGCGACACTGCCGAGCTGTTCAACAACTACCAGCAATGGATACGCGACACCCTGCAACTGGACGATCGCGCCCAGTTAACCGTCGTCGCGGCCCTGATGGCGTAAGGAAGGAATACCCATGAGTTTTGCCATTGCCGGCCTAACCAACGCCAACGAGTTCTACAGCCAGCACTACCTGGACGAGATCCTCGAGAAAGACCTCAAGCCGCTGTTCGACCAGTGGAAAGAGCAGGGTGCCGACAGCCCTGTCGCCCGCTTGCGCGCAGCCTCTGGTGCCAACGGTTATTTCCGTGCTCGTCAGCGCTTCTTGAGCGAGCGCAAGGCCAGCGAGCGCGCCAGCCTATTTATCGATCTGGTGCAGCCGCTCTTGCAGGCTATCGGTTTTGAATTGGCCCCGGAAAACCTTGCTCTCGCCGATGGCGAGCAGCCGGTGCTGGCCACCTACCGTGATGCCAAACATCAGCCGTTGCTGGTGATCGCCGCAGCCATCGCTGGGGTGGATGACGAAGAGCTTGGTCCGCTGCAGCTCAAACCGCAGGCAGCCGACAGCCAAAGCAAAAGTCGCCAGGCCGACGGTGACTGGGAAGAAACCCTAAGTCGCCGTCTGTTCGCCGACGACCACCCGCCACGTTGGGTGCTGTTGGTGCACCATGAGGAATGGCTGCTGATCGAGCGGAGCAAGTGGGGGCGCAAGGCTCTGCTCAGCTTCAAACTGCCCGACCTGTTTGGCCCGCGTGATGACAAACTGCTGCGTGCCCTCGCGGCCCTCGCCGGCAGCCAGTCGGTATTGCCCGCCGAGGGCGGCGTGGCCTTGCTCGACAGTCTGGACGACAACTCCCACAAGCATGCCTTCGAGGTCTCCACCGACCTCAAGTACGCCCTGCGCGAGTGCATCGAGCTGATCGCCAACGAGGCCATCTGGTATAAGCGCACCGTGGCCAAGGAGAAGGTCTACGAGCGCAACGACACCGACCTGGCCGAGCAGCTTAGCCGCGAAAGCCTGCGCTACATGTACCGCTTGCTGTTCCTCTTCTACATCGAAGCGCGCCCCGAACTGGGCTATGCGCCCATCGATGCAGAGGCCTACCTAAAGGGCTACAGCGTCGAGCACCTGCGGGAGCTGGAGCAGACTCCGCTGACCACCAGCGAGGCACAGGAGGGTTATTACTTCCATGAAAGCCTCAAGCAGCTGTTCGGCTTGATCTGGCAGGGCTTCCCGCGCCGCGCGGACAGCAGTGGGCAGATGGACTTCACAGCAGCGCATGACCTACTGCTCGACACCGGCTTTACCATCGCCCCGCTGCAGGGCCACCTGTTCGACCCGGCGCGTACGCCGCTGCTGGGCAGCGTCAAGCTGCGCAATCGTGTGCTGCAGCAAGTGATCGAGCTGATGTCGCTGTCTCGCGGCGGCGGCAAGCGTCGCCGTGGCCGTATCAGCTACGGCACGCTGGGCATTAACCAGCTCGGTGCGGTGTATGAATCCCTGTTGTCCTTCCGTGGCTTCTTTGCCGAGGAAGACCTGTACGAAGTGCGACCCGACCCCAAAGGTAAAAAGGCCAGCACGGGCGAGGAGGGGGAGGACGCCGAAATCGATGATGACCTCGACAGCAGCGATGAACCAGAAAGCAGCAAGGCAGACAAGAAGAAGGTCGCCGAGCTCGACCCGCTAGAAGCTGCCTATTTCGTCCCGGCCAGCGCCATTGGCCAGTACACCGACGCCGAGCGCCTGTTTGGCGGCAACCCGCGCAAATACGCCAGGGGCACTTTTATCTACCGTCTGGCCGGTCGCGCCCGGGAAAAGTCCGCCTCCTACTACACCCCGGAAGTACTGACCCAGTGTCTGGTGGAGCATGCGCTGAAGGAAGTCCTCCCCGGCAAAACGGCGGATGAGATTCTCCAGCTCACCATCTGCGAGCCGGCCATGGGCAGCGCGGCGTTCCTGAATGAAGCCGTCAACCAGCTTGCCGAAGCCTACCTGCGGGCCAAGCAGAAGGAGCTAGGCCAGAGCATCCCGCACGAGCAGTACACCGAAGAAAAACAGCGGGTGAAGATGTACATCGCCGACAGCAATGTCTTCGGTGTGGACTTGAATCCCATTGCGGTGGAGTTGGCGGAGGTCTCACTTTGGCTTAACGCCATCTTTAAGGGCAGCCACGTGCCCTGGTTTGGCCTGCAGCTGTACAACGGCAACTCCCTGGTCGGCGCCCGCCGCGAGGTGTTTAGCATCGTCCAGCTCACCCCTGGCAGAGGCGAGAACGGCCTGCCCGAGCGCGATTGGCGTGTCGCCGCGCCCCACTCACTGCCGCTGACGCAGGCGCCGAAGACCACTGATATCTACCACTTCTTGCTGCCCGCTGAAGGAATGGGGATGGTCAGTGACAGAGTGGTAAGGGCACTGGAGCCCGCTGCCTTCGAGCAGTTTAGGCAATGGCGCAGGTCCTTTATCGCGCCACTGACCAAGGATGAGGTCCGTCGCGTGCAGACCTTGAGTCAAGCTGTGGAAAAGCTCTGGCAACAACATGCCGAAGAGATCTCAAGGGTGCGCAAGGCCACCTGCGATGAGCTGCACGTTTGGCCCGACCTGACCGCTAACCGTGCCCCTACCAGCACCGCGCAGAAGGACGAAATCTACAAGCGCGAAATGCTCAGCGAGGCACAGAAAAACGCCAGCCCCTACCGCCGCCTCAAGCTGGTAATGGACGCCTGGTGCGCCCTGTGGTTCTGGCCGCTGGACAAGGCCAGCGAGCTGCCCAGCCGCGAGCACTGGTGGTTTGTGCTGGAAACCGTGCTGCTGGGTAATGCCAGTCTTGCCAGCGCGCCAGGCGATGACCTGTTTCCGGAAACCACGCCGCAACAGGGGCTGGACTTTACCCCAGAGCGCGATCGCTATGGTCATGTTGATATCGCTGCGCTGGTCGAGGCGTTGCCCCAGTTGCAGGTGGCGCAACAGGTGGCCGGTCAGCAGCACTTTATGCACTGGCCGCTGGAGTTTGCCGATGTGTTCAAAGCCCGTGGTGGCTTCGATGTGATCCTCGGTAACCCGCCGTGGATCAAGGTGGAGTGGAACGAGCAGTCGCTGCTGTCGGACTTCGATCCCCGCTTTGCCATTCGCAAGCTCAGTGCCAAGCAGGCGGCGGATCAGCGTGAAGTTGTGTTTGCGGTCATGCCACAGGCGCGGGCTGATTATGTAAGTGAATGCGTGGCTACTGAGGGTTTGGGTGTATTCCTTAATTCCATCCAGAACTACCCCTTACTTAGGGGGCAGCAGAATAATCTGTATAAATGCTTCCTACCTTTGGTTTGGCAGGTGGGGAGTGGTGTGCAGGCGCTACTTCACCCTGAAGGTGTATATGACGATCCCAAGGGAGGCTTGCTCCGGGAGAAGCTATATCTTCGGTTGCGAGCGCATTATCAATTTGAAAATCAGCTGATGCTTTTTGCGGAGGTGCATCACAATACTAAGTACAGCATCAATGTCTATGGTGCGCCTCTGCCTGTGCCAAGTTTTTTTCATATAGCCAATCTGTTTGCGCCAAGTACGGTGCTTGCTAGTCTACAAAGTTCTGGTGGCGGATTTGTTCCGGGTATTAAGAGAGATGAAGGTGGCTGGAATACTTCGGGACATCTTAGTCGTTTGATCGATGTGAATGAAACTCTGTTAGCCACGTTTTCCCAGTTATATGACGCGCCAGGCACCCCCCTTTTGCAAGCGCGACTCCCTGCGGTTCATAGTCAGGAACTTGTATCGGTGCTGAGGAAGTTCTCTGAGGCCTCGAAGCGAATCGGGGATTTGCGTGGTGAGTATTTGCCAATCGATATCTTCTGGCATGAAACTGAGGCTCAAAAAGAAGGAGTCATTCGTCGTTGCACGGGCTTTGTCGGCGATGAGAGGGATTTGGTGATGTCTGGTCCGCATTTTTATGTGGCTAACCCTCTAAGTAAGACTCCTCGCTC
The DNA here is from genome assembly GCF_016463925.1 of Pseudomonas sp. P20. NCBI lineage: Bacteria > Pseudomonadati > Pseudomonadota > Gammaproteobacteria > Pseudomonadales > Pseudomonadaceae > Pseudomonas > Pseudomonas sp. P20. Next base: position 535,436 of record NZ_JAEMVM010000002.1, read on the forward strand.
TGTCTGTACGCTTGGTAGTCACTATGACGTTATTTATCTCGATTTTTTGCCAGATAACTACGTTCCTAGAAGTAACTATGTGCCTGCTTGTGAGGCTGAAGCCTACCGTGCGCGAATTCCCCGTGTTGATTGGCAAGAGGGAGGGCAAAAAGAATCACGGCCAGTAACGGAATATTATCGCTTGATCCATCGGCGGATGCTCGGCTTGCCAAACGAGAGAGCGCTAATTGCGTCTTTAATTCCACCGGGAGCGGCTGTTATCAATACTTGCATAACTACTGCTTTTAAGGATGAAAGTGTTCTTGTTGCAGTTGTTGCATCATTTTCCTCGCTTTCTTTTGATTTTTTTACAAAAATTATGGGGCGCCCAGATTTGTATGGTGAGGGCTTGGCGAAGTATCCATTCATATCTGATTCAAGGATGGTTTTACGAGCTTTAGCACTGAACTGTTTGACAGTTCACTATGCGAATATTTGGCGAAGAATCTGGGATGGCTCGTTCTCTCAGGAGCGTTGGGCCAGCATCGACCCTCGACTGCCCCAGGGTTTCTTTGCCCAGCTCACCCCCGAATGGCAGCGTAACTGCGCCCTGCGCAGCGACTACGCCCGCCGTCAGGCACTGGTGGAAATCGACGTGCTTGCCGCCCAGGCCCTCGGTCTGACCCTGGACGAGTTGCTGACCATCTATCGCGTGCAGTTCCCGGTCATGCGCCAGTACGAGCGCGACACCTGGTACGACGCCAATGGCCGCATCGTTTTCACCTCCAGCAAGGGCCTGGTCGGCGTCGGCTTGCCACGCAAACCCGGTAAGAAGGACGAACCCTGCACCCTGATCCACCCTGACGGCCGCCGTGAAACCAAACGCCTTGGCTGGGACGACGTGATGCCTAAAGACGGCAAGCCCCAGCTCGCCGACGGCACTATCATTGAGCGTATGGTGCTGGACGACACCCAGCCCGGCGGACCGATCAATCGCATCGTCCGCTACACCGCCCCCTTCACCCTCGCCGACCGCGAAGCCGACTACCGAGTGGCCTGGGCGCATTTTGAAGCGAGAGGTCAGTGATGATGGGGGCGCAAGGCAATCTGTCTGTAGTGATGAGCGCCGCGGCGCTTGCGACACAGGTGAGAGCTGGCAGGGCGTGCCGGTGATGATGCTGGGAGTTAACTTGATTCAGATGTTCAAGGAAGGATAAGAACGGCCATGCAGCCATTAATCGTTTCTCAGCAGGTTACCCAGGGCGTCGCAGACTTTCTGCGTACGGCTTTCCCATCAACCACTCAAGGTTTCGAGGGGCTGCTGGAGCGCTTTCTGGCAGAACGCAGCAATATCTTCAAAGGGCCGTATCTGACGGTTCCACTTCCATTTCGCAAGCAGCAGCTGAGTGGGGCTCCAGCCTTCCCGTGGCTGCCTACGGGCTTTGTGCCTCATGCGCATCAGGCGAAGGCGTTTACGCGGCTTTCCGGCGACGCTGCCCAATCCACCCTGGTGGCCACTGGTACAGGTTCGGGTAAGACCGAGTGCTTTCTATTTCCCATTCTTGAGCACTGTCGGCAGGCACGCGCCGAAGGGCGGGGCGGCATCAAGGCCATCATCCTGTACCCGATGAACGCTCTGGCCAGTGACCAAGCGAATCGTGTGGCTAAGGAGATCGTTAAGACGGTTGCGCTCTCTGGGCTGCGAGCTGGTTTGTATGTGGGTGATGCGCCTGCCGTTGACTCTAAGACTGTTCAGCAGCTGGATGAGAAGAACTTCACTGTCATCACCGATCGTGACGAGCTGCGTGCTAATCCGCCGGATATCTTGCTGACTAATTACAAGATGCTCGACTTCCTGCTGATTCGTGCGGCGGATGCGTCGCTGTGGGCACAGCAGCAACCGGATACGTTGCGCTATCTGGTGGTGGATGAGCTGCATACATTCGATGGCGCTCAGGGGACCGATCTGGCCTGCCTGATTCGCCGCCTGAAAGGGCGCCTCAACGCACCGCCGGGACAGTTGATCTGTGTGGGGACTTCGGCGACGCTAGGTGACGATGGTGCCGATGACTTGTTGGCATTTGCCGGTGATATCTTTGGTGAGGTCTTGAATGCTTCTGCCGTTATCGCCGAGGACCGCGAGTCGGTGGGTGATTACCTGGCTGAAGCACTGGTGGAGTCCACCCTTTGTCCGCAGCCTGCTGATCTGGCTGCATTGGCGCCCGAGCAATACGGCGACTTGCATGCTTATCTGGCTGCGCAAGTGTTCCTTTGGTTTGGTCAGCCATGCAGCGCTGAGCAAATGGCCGATTTAGCTTGGCGTTGCGAGTTGGGCGAGCGCTTGAAATGCCATTTCGCCTTCCAGAATCTCTTACGAGATCTGGAGCGTTTAGGCCCCAAGTCTGTTTTGCTTGGGGACCTGCTGACCTTGCTGCGCCGGCGCCTTCCTGCTTGCGAGGATGAGCGTTTTGCCCTGCTGTGGCTGTCCAGCTTGCTATCGCTGGTGGCACATGCGCGAAAGGCACGCACTTCGGAGCCTCCGACGTCGCTCAACGAGAAGGACGTAAACTTTTTCCTTCAGGTCAAAGTTGAAATCTGGTTGCGCGAGCTACGTCGTATGGTCGCTGTATTGGATGCGGAGCCGCAGCTGCGTCATCACGATGATCTGCGAAAGGCGGATCTAACCCGTCTGCATCTGCCAGTGATTCACTGCCGCGAATGCCACGCTACGGGATGGGGCGCAACGGTGCAGAAAACCAGCCCTAATCAACTGGGGCACGACCTCCAAGGGTTCTACAGCGCCTTCTTTGCCGAAGACGTGTCGACTCGCTTTGTATTCCCGGCGACAGAGGACGCAGATCTAAAGGTCTTCGAGCGCAAACAGGTGTGCCCAAGCTGCGGCACATTGCACCCATCGTCGCAAACGGAGTGTTCGCACTGCGAGGATCAGTCGTTGGTGGCGGCTCACATCGCCAACAACCTGCGGGAGGCAACTCGCAATGGCGCGAAGTTCGTCAAGGCGCACCACGATTGCCCCTATTGTGCGGGCTACAAGACGTTGACCATTGTTGGTTCCCAGGCGGCCAGCCTGGCTGCGGTGATGGTAGGGCAGCTGTTTGCCACACGCTTCAACGCTGAAAAGAAGTTGATCGCCTTCTCTGACTCGGTGCAGGATGCCGCGCATCGCGCAGGCTTCTTAGCTGCGCGGACCTGGCGCTTGAATTTGCGTCCGGCGATGGCTCGGGTAATCGCTGATGCCGCTGCTCAAGGAAAGACCCTGACGCTGGCCGAGTTGCCCGAGATGTTCGAGCAACACTGGCGCGGCCAACTGGGCGATGGGCAATACGTTGCCAACTTCCTTCCACCTCAAATGCAGTGGCTGCGTGATTACGAAACGCTGATGTCGGAAGGGCAGCTACCAGCAGGCAGCAATCTCTTGCAGGAGCTGTCCAAGTTGCTGCCTTGGATCATCAAGGCCGAATTTGGTCAGGATGCATACATCGGCCGCACTCTGGTGGCTACCGCAACAGCAAGCGTGGTGCCCTACACCGGCAGCCTCGATGAGGCTGCACAATGGATGCTGCCTAGGCTGCGCGCAACGCTGGAGCCCATAGCCGCTACAACGCCTGATGAGCTGATCGTTTTCCTACGTGGTTTGGTAGAGGTCATGCAGCGAGTAGGTGCTTGGCATGATGCTGGTTTGGATTTTTATGCACGGATGGGTAGTAGCCCCTGGGTGTACAAGAAGAATCCAAGTCATTTCAAGCTGCTATCAGGCCCCAGGCCTCCTCGCTTTGTGAGCTTGATCGAATACCAGCGTTGTGCGGCGGTTAATGGCAGCCACGCCGCTCTGTTTCGCTCATGGGCCTTCCGCGCCCTTCCTGCACTACATGAATTAGCCCTGGGGGCCGATGAGCAGCTTCTACCTCTTTATCGCCTAGCCTTCGAGGCGCTCGGGCATGCCGGGCTGGCGAGGTACGAAGCTGCTGAGGGTAAGGCGGATATCCGGGTATGGGGGCTTGAGCCTGCAAGCTTCCATTTGCAGGTAGGCGGACGTAGCTGGCGCTGCGATTCTTGTCGCACCACCCTAATGTCCGGTCCAGATGAAGAACTGACCGGGGAGCCTTGTCGTCGCAAGGAGTGCAATGGTCATTTGGGCGCAGCTCAGGCTAATGGCGACTACTACCGTAAGCTGTACTTGAATGCAGATATTCGCCGAGTGGTGGCTCACGAACACACAGGCTTGTTGCCCCGCGAGACCCGTGAGGCGGTAGAGCGGAGCTTCAAGTCCGATGTGGAAAGGCCAGGCAGCATTAATGTGCTTTCAGCCACGCCGACGCTCGAGATGGGTATCGACATTGGCGACCTTTCGAGCGTGCTGCAGTGCTCCGTTCCTCCTCAGCAGGCCAACTACATTCAGCGCGCCGGGCGTGCAGGTCGAAGTACGGGTAACGCCTTGCTCATGAGCCTGGCCACCAGTAAACCGCATGATTTGTACTTCTGGGATGATCCCAAGTCGATGATTGCCGGTTCAGTTCAGGCGCCTGGGGTCTTCCTCAATGCATCCGCGGTGCTGGAGCGTCAGCTCACTGCTTTTACCCTGGATTGCTGGGTACATCAGAGTGGACGCAGCGCTCAAATTCCCTCGGAAATTAGAGCTGTATTCAGTGCAGTGACCAATCAGAGCACTACGCGGTTCCCCTATCCCTGGTTGAGCTATGTCGAGCAGAACCGAGCACATCTGCTTGAGCGATTCCTGAAACTCTTCAATCACGGCTCACATACTCCGTTGAGTGAAGGTACCCAGGCTTGGCTCGATCGCTTCATTCAAGGAGGAGGAGAGCAGGGCAGCCCCTTGGCCTACAAGGTTGTTAATCGGCTGCAGGGCATTGCGTCAGACGTGGAAAGCATCAAGCGCAAGCGAGATGCCACGGTGAAGGAAATCGAGAAGCTGCAGGCGTTGCCTGTCCGTGGTGAGGAGCAGGAGGAGGAACTGGCGAGGCTGATTCAGGATCGCACCGCGCTTTCGCGTCTGATCGGAAGCATCGAAGGCAAGGCCACGCTGAACGTCTTGACCGATGAAGGATTGCTGCCGAACTACGCCTTCCCCGAGCAGGGCGTCTTGCTACGTTCAATCATCGTTCGAGATCCGAAACCTGGCTCATCAGCACCTGATTCGGAGACCTTTGAATACGAGAGACCGGGCTCAACGGCAATCACTGAGTTGGCACCAAACAACACCTTCTATGCCGAAGGCCGGCGGGTTGTTGTCAACCAGGTGGATGTTTCGAAGGCCAAACCCGAGTATTGGCGATTCTGTCGTCAGTGCTCCTATACCGAGCCGCTGACCTCGGGGGATCAGCATCCGAACTGTCCCCGCTGCGGAGATGGGTTATGGAAAGACAGTGGCCGGGTACACGAGATGCTGCGCTTGACCACAGTCTTCGCCCGCACCTTGGATCGAGACAGCCGCATTGCAGATGACTCCGATGAGCGCCAGCGCGGCTTCTATGTCCGACAAGCCCTGGTTGATAGTCCGCCTGATGCGGTGCGCCAAGCCTTCGTTGTTGACGAGCAGGCATTCCCCTTTGGCTTCGAGTTCCTGGACCGCGTTACGTTCAGGGAGGTGAACTTTGGAGAGCAGTCGGAGCAAGGTGCTCCGATGGAAATCGGGGGCAAGGAGCTGAATCGCCCTGGTTTTAGCATCTGCAGTGAATGCGGCACGTTGCAGCGTAAGCGAAAGACCGAGGAGCTTTACCGCAACCACGCTACATGGTGTTCCAAGCGCAAGAGTCCAGAGGCAAATACTCAGCAGTGTGTGTTCCTCTATCGGGAGTTTAGCAGTGAAGGCATCAGGCTTTTCCTGCCTGAAGTCGGTTTTGCTGATACCAATGAAGCGTTGCTGAGTTTTGTCGCCGCATTGGAGCTGGGGTTGGCTAAACGCTTCAGAGGTGCGGTGGACCACCTTCGCATTGCGTTGGATATGCGTATGGCAGCAGGTTCGGATTCGCCTCGCTGCTACCTTGTGATCTATGACAGCGTGCCGGGTGGGACTGGCTATCTGAAGGAGCTGATGCGTGCGCCTGAGCCTCTGCTGGAGGTGTTCGGCATTGCCCTTCAGGCCCTGAATAGCTGCTCCTGCAATCAGAATGCTGAAACCGATGGCTGCTATCGCTGTGTCTACCGGTACCATAACAGCCATGATCGGGCGTCGATCTCTCGCAGCACCGCTCAAAAGTTGCTGGGAGAAGTGGTCCAGTACAAGGGCGCGCTCAAGCCGGTTACTCATTTGGCCGATGTGCCGCCCGCCAACCATCTCATGGATAGCCTGCTCGAGAAGCGCTTCATTGAGGCGCTGCGTCGCGAGCAAGCGGGTCTCAAGTTCAAGCTCAGCGAACTGCTATTCAAGGGGAAGGCTGGTTATCTGCTCCAGGCTGGTACACGTCGCTGGAAGATTGAGCTGCAGGTCAGTCTCGGCCATGACGATGGGGTTGTGATTCCCTGCAAACCGGACTTTGTATTCTGGCCGGATGACGGTACAGATGACCTTCCGATTGCTGTCTTTGTGGATGGCTGGCAGTACCACAAGGACATCATCGCGATTGATTTGGCCAAGCGAATGGCAGTTGCCAAGAGCAGTAAGTTCTCTGTCTGGACGCTTGTCTGGGATGACATCGAGTCCGCTTTGCAGGGTAAGCCTCTCACTGTTCTAGCTCCCTGGTCGACCTTGGTACCGGTTGAATCGGCTGCCATGGTGCAGAAACTGTGCGATGTGCAAGGGATCTCTGCCCTAGGAGCGTTAACCGCTGTTACGCCCTTCATGCAGCTGCACCGTCGCTTGGCAGATACCTGTTACGCCGATTTACGCAAGTTTGCCGTTGCGGCTGCCATAGGAATGCTCATGCCGCCGGGTGAGCCTTTCGTTCTAAATGAGTTGAAGGGTGGCGCCTTCTGGCAGCGGCTGGAAGAGTTGGGGTTACTTGCTGATTGCAGCGGGCATCGCCAGGGTAGCCGGCAGTTGGGCGGTGTGCTGAGCATCATGACCTCGATGCATCCTGATCAGCTCAAGCAGATCATGACGGGTAACGGCTCCGTCGAGTCGGAACCGATTCTGATCGCTGAATGGCGGAACAGTGGTGTACCCGAGGAAGAGTTGAAGCAGCGCTGGCAGCAGCTCTGGCAGGTAATGAATTTGCTGCTGCCCTTGCGTCAACTATGGGTGGGGACGGCTGATATGCCTGGTTTGCCAGCGCTGCAAGATAGCCCAGCACTCAAGGTTGGCCAGGGGGGTATCTCCCAGGCCTGGCAGGCCGCGATTGAAGACTCTGCACAGGAGGTGCACGAATGGTGCTTGTTACTGGCTCAGGCAGGTATTGCCGAACCGGAACCTGGCTATGAGCTGCTGAATGGAAAGGGGCTTGTTGTGGCTGCGACGGAGATCGCGTGGCCCTCAGTCCAAGTAGCAATTTTCTTGCCGGACTCTCTGGATGCAGTGGATTTGTTTGCTGCCCAGGGTTGGCACTGTTTCACAGCTGACGGAGGCGAGCTGCCCCCCGAGCTGAGGAGTTTATTGATGGAGACACTGGCATGACGCTAGCGCTCAAGATCGCGATGTCCGATGACTTTCTCAAGTCGTTTGCTGCCGTTCCTCGTTCGCAACAGTTGGCGGTACTGAATTTCGTAGCTAAGTTCAGCCAGAACCCAATGGCCACGGGGATCAACTACGAACGTATTCGTGATGCGGCTGACCCGAACATGCGCTCTGTGCGCATCAACGACAACATGCGCGGTATCGTGCTCAAGCCAGATGTGGGCAACGTGTACTGCCTGCTTTGGGTCGATCAGCACGACGATGCCTATCACTGGGCGCGTCGTCATCGCGTTGCCATCCATCCTGATGTCGGCAGTATTCAAATTTACGCTGTACAGGAAGAGGCTGCTTCTACTGCTCTTGTAATGCCAGAGGTAGCAGATTCGGTCGGCTTGTTCGATACCCTCAAAGATCGGGAAATCCGTCGCTTAGGAGTGCCAGATGAACGCCTGGCGGCAGTAAGGGCAGTTAAGAGCGAAAGTGAGCTGGAGGCGCTTGAAGCGCTTCTTCCAGACGAAGCGTTTGAAGCACTCTTTTTGTTCGCAGCCGGTGAGCCTTTCGACAAGCTCGTTAACGAGCAGTCCGCTCCTGCCATGATTGATGAGTCGGACTTCAGTGCAGCTCTGGAGCGCGATAGTACTCGACGTCACTTCGTGGTCTTGACCGACGACAGTGACCTTGAGGCGCTTCTTGCGGCGCCGCTCGAGCGCTGGCGCGTATTCCTTCATCCCAGTCAGCGAAAGCTGGTCGAGCGCGATTGGAATGGACCGGTGAAGGTCACTGGTGGGGCAGGTACTGGTAAGACTGTGGTTGCTATGCACCGTGCCGCAAGATTGGCTCGGCAGTACGCTCAATTGCCCGGTCGTCCAGTGTTGTTCACAACCTTCACCAAGACCCTGGCCGAGGACATCCGCCAGCACTTGGAGCTGCTGTGCACTCCGCAAGAGCTGGAGAAAATTCAGGTCGTGAACCTGGACCAGTGGGCCTCTGGCCTGCTGCGCCGATTTGGTTACAGTAATGGGCTTCTTTACAACGAAGCTGATCGCCGTCGCTTCTGGCAGGCTGCAATGTCTGCTATGCCGGCATCTGTCGATCTATCCCAGCAATTTATGCGTGCGGAGTTCGAGCGCGTGGTATTGCCTCAAGGCTGTGAAACCGCGGAAGACTACATGCGAGCAAGTCGTGTAGGGCGTGGGGGGCAGTTGGGGCGAACCATGCGCAAAGCATTGTGGCCAGTCTTTGCTGAATATCGGGCTCAGCTTCAGGCTGCAAACCTCCGTGAGCCTGAGGAGGCATTCCGAGAGGCCTGCCAGCTTCTCCGCACGGAAAAGCCCAAGCTCGGTATACGGGCGATGGTTGTGGATGAGGCACAGGACATAAGTAGCGCGGCATTCGAACTAATTCGTGCGGCAGTGGATCCGGCAGAAAATGACTTGTTCATCGTAGGTGATGCTCACCAGCGCATCTATCGCCACAAAGTCGTGTTAAGTCGCGTTGGCATCGAGGTGCGCGGGCGCAGTCGTAGCCTTAAGGTGAACTACCGTACTACCGATGAGATCCGCCAATGGGCCTGTGCTCAGCTCGAAGGCTGCGCCGTCGATGACCTTGACGGGAATGTGGACTCACTACGTGGGTATCACTCCCTGACCCACGGCGATGCGCCAGATGTCATTGAGTCTGCATCTTTGCTGGCCGATGTCGTCCACGTTCAGAGCATCTTGAAGCAGCTGCAAGATGATGGGATGGAGCTTCGCCAGGTCTGTGTCACGGCTCGCACCAACGATGACGTTGATGGCCTCGCGCGTGAATTGCAGCAGGCTGGAGTTAGCTGTCTGAGGCTTGAGAACTCGACGGCGGATGATCCGGCTGTGCCGGGTGTTCGCTTAGCTACGATGCATCGCATCAAAGGGCTTGAGTTCAGTGTCGTGATCCTGGCGGCCTACAAGGGGGCTACGAACTACGCGGAGCAGTTCAGTCGCGATGAAGACGCCGGCGTCACTGAAGATACAGAACTTTCTGAGCGGTGCTTGTTGCATGTTGCGGCTACTCGGGCGAAGAGGAACCTTTTCCTATTGGTTCGTCCTTGATTAACGGGCTCAAGTTCTGTTTGCGGCGAGTTGATTTTTTGTTCTATCTGCCTAGTTCCCGGTATCTGCCATGCCCTCGTCTCTAGGTTGACGAATTTGAGTGCGGGGGGGCGGAGGGTGATCGGCCCATCCGCCACATTTCATGACCGATCATGCGATGGCTCTGCGCAACCTGGCCATCGCATTCAAGCTCTTCAGTGATGACTACTCGTGAAATGCGCTGAATTGTCATTCATTTAGGCTGATCAGGTAGCTGGCTGCAGCATCACGTTGACGGAGGGGCGGTGTCCGGTTTGATGGGGCAAGTCACTTGCGATGGGGGCGGTTAATTGGCGGATGCCAGTTCGTTATGCTCGGGGCCAAGAATTGTCTCAAGGTGAGTTCCGAGCAATCGCCAGGCCTCTGTCTTTTCTTTGGCATAATCGTGATGCAGGTAGTGCCGGCGAACTTTGGATCCGCCCAGTAAGTGATTCTGGCAGCGGTCGATGATGTCCAGCGTAACACCCAACTCCTGCATCATAGTGGCACCGGTACGACGCAAGTCGTGAGGTGTCCATTCACCATTTGCTCCCTTACCCAGCACAAGTGAGTCGTCATGGTGGCGGCCGGTAAGCGGCTTGCTGCGATTTTTAAAGCGGCACTGCCGGTCACCAATCAGCTTGCTGACTGTCTTAGTGTCGACATGGCTGTTTTCGTCCTTGCTGGGGAAACAAAATAGTGTTTTCCCAGTTTCCTCTTTCAGGCGCTTGAACTGGCTCAGTGCGAATGGTGACAGGAACACGTGGTGATCCTGGCGCTTGCCCTTGTGCCCTTTGGTAGCCTCGGCAGGGATGAACCATGTGCCTTTGTCCAGATCCACATGCCGCCATTCGGATTTGAGTAGTTCGCCTATACGACAGAGGGTGCTCAGGCAGATCCAGACGGCGCATTGCACACGCGGATTGACTGGCCGGATGCCGGAGTATTTCTGGCCGGGGGGGAGGGCGTCGTAGTCGCCCTCAAGCTTGGCGAAGATGTCACGTAGCTCATGGATTTCCTCAGGGGATAGCAGGCGGTCGCGTTGTTCCTCGTAATCGTGGTCCAGCAGTTTGTTGACGTCTACCAGATCGGCCGGATTGCCGTCAGCCATGAGGGTGCGCCAGGGCTTACGTTTCTCTGCCCAGCGCAGCATCTGGCCGATATCCTTGCTGCGGATCACCACGGTACGGTTCAGGCCGCGGGCTTTGACCGAGCGAAGCACGTTGAGCAGGTCTTTTTCGGTCAAGGCACGCAGGGGTTTCTTGCCAATGAGCGGTAGCACGTCCTTGGTGAAGCTGCGACGTAGTTCCGCGTTACCGTCCTGGCGTGATACGCCGTCGCGCATCCATTCCTCAAAGAGGTCGGCGATGGTCTTGTTCTCGGCTGCCTGGCGCTCGGCTTCAGCAATGGTGGCAGCGATCGCTGCCTGGGCTTCGATCTTGGCGGCCTTGCGGGCTGCAGTGGGGTCGATCCCTTTGGCGGCTATCGCTTTCACTTCGTCGCGCTCGGCGCGAATCTGCGCTAGTGATTTCTTCGGCCAACTGCCCAGGCTTTGGTCGCGCTTCATTCCATCCTGCTTGAATTCGTAGCGGAACTGCACTGTCACGCCACGCACGCCGGCACGGACTTTGGCGACTAGGCCTCCGTCCTCTCGGATGATCCTGCCGTCGTCGGCAGTGGTGAGAGCCTCCAGTTGCTTGGCTGTCAGTTTGGCCATGTCCTACCCCTTGCCTGATTCAGGAGTCATAGATTTTTACCCCACTTTTACCCCACCGAATCGCTTGGCTGTCGGTGGATGCTCGTGGATCGTGATGGACGCTAATTTAGCCTGTATATCGCGTATTTGCTAGGGTGTAGGCGTTCCGCCAGTGTTCATGGACATCTATGGGAATCCACAAAATAAGCGCATGGGGTACAAGGGGTAGAATATTAAAATTCCTCATTCCCATCTCTTTGCATGAAGCGTCCACGATACCCTGGAAGCTGTCCTACCTCCCGCCACGCCCCCGAAAATACCTCGCCGTCTCCTCATCCGTACAAAACACGTAGCACCCCTTCATCCCCCGGGTCATCAGCGTCCGGTAGGTGTTCTTGATGATCAGGTCGGTCTCCTTGCGCGCCAGTTCCGGGTTTTCCTTCATCAGTTTCTTGTAGCCGCGGATGGACTTGTCGTGGCGGTCGCGTTGTTCGGGGGCGGTGATGATCTTGCCGTCGCGGACGATCAGGTCAGGCCCGATGATGACGCCGATGTAGTCGACCTCCAGGCCCTGGCAGGTGTGGATGCAGCCGACCTGTTCGATGGAGTTCTCGGCGATGATCCAGAGGCTGCCGTCCTGGTCGAGGTTCCATTGGCGCTGGTAGTCGCCGATGACGATGTCCTGTTGCCGGGGATCCTTCTTGCTGCGCCATGGCCAGCAGTAGCCGGCCACGACGCGGGCCTTGTTGTTCTGGTTCCGGGCGGCGATGGCGGCGTGCAGGGCCTCGGGGGTGTCGAAGACCTTGAAGTCGTACTGGCTGGCGTCGAGTTGCTGGTTGGCGGTCGGGCGGATGTCGAGCACGTCGTCGAGCCAGGCGAGGTAGCCGTCCGAGCCATTGCAGCGGAACTGCGAGGCGAGGCTGTATTCCTCGATCGTGGCGCCTTTCGCCTTGGCGAACTCGCGGATGGCCTGCTTGCTGCCGATGTCGCTGAGGGTGACGCGTTGGTCTTCGTCGATGAAGAAGATGGCGCACTTGGAGGCTTCGATCAGTTCCTTGATCTGGTTCTCGCCGAGGTTGCCGTAGAGCCCGCTCTTCTCGTTCAGGCGGTGGGCCTCGTCGACGATCAGCATGTCGAAGGTGTTGGGCTCGGTATCGATGAAGCCGCCGGAGCCAGTGAACATGTGGGAGAAGCGGCTACGGGTGATGGAACCCACCAGCCTGGATTCGTAGACCTTGCGTGGCGCGGCGTTCTTGGACACGTACTTGCCGACCAGGCCGAGCCCGGTGAGGTGGACCAGCAGGTTGATCGCGACCACCGTCTTGCCGGTGCCCGGGCCGCCCTCGATGATCAGTACACGGGGATGCGTCTCGGAGGCTGACCTGGCCGCGGCGATGGCGGACTCGTAGATTTCCTTCTGGTCGTCGATCAGTACGAACTCCGGTTGGGCGGCGAGCAGGCCCTTGAGCGAGTCGGCCAGGGCCTTGGACGGGCGGATCCGGCCGTTGGCCAGTTCGTAGAGCACTTCCTTGGCGTCGCCGGTCCTGATGTGCTGCTTGATGAAGCTGCGCAGGCGCGCCAGTTCGTCCTTGCCCTTGAGGAACAGCGGGGCCTTTTCCATGTAGTCGCGGTAGTGCGGGGAGTCGATCACACCGTCGCGCGGGTAGTTGTGCAAGTAGGCGCAGGGGCGGACGGAAATGCTTGCTTCGTAGACCGCCTCGTTGAAACCCTCCAGCAGGGTGGCGTAGGACCAGGCCTGGTAGGAGGGGTGGACGACCTCGCGCAGGCCATTGCCCAGGGTGGTGCGGACGATGGCGTCCTTGCCGGTGGCGCTGGCCTTGCTCCACTGCTTCAGTTCGACCAGCACCGCGTTCTTGGCTCCCGACTCATCGCGCCCAGTGAGGGTGATGTCGATGCGCTTGGAGGTCTGGGGGATATGCAGCTCGATGGCCAGGCCAGTGTCGTCGGGCACTTCCTCGTCGCGCAGCACCTTGGCCATGTAGCCGAGGGAGCCTTTCCACGAGTTGATTTCCGAGTTGCCGACGCTTTTGCCGGTGACCGCCTTGAAATGCTGGAGGATCACCTCTTCGATATCGTCGTTGTCGCTGTCTTGCAGGAACTGCTTCTTGGTCGCTTCGTAAACGATCACGTCGATCTTCCCTGATATGGCCTTTCTTCAGAACTGGTCGTATTTCTTGCTGCTATTCCGGGCTTTTTCTACCGGGTATTTCCGGTTGTTCTGCTCCAGCTTCTGCCGGGCGGCGGCATCCAGGTCGACGCCGAGGACCGAGGCCAGGCGCACCAGGTACATGAGTACGTCGGCCAGTTCGTCCTGCACCGCCTGGGCGGTGTCGGGATGGCGTGCGGCGTCTTTCGACTGCTCCTCGTCCATCCATTGGAAGATCTCGCTGAGTTCGCCAACCTCGCCGGTCAGGGCCATGACCAGGTTCTTCGGCGAGTGGAACTGGGCCCAGTTGCGCTCGGCGGCGAAACGTTCGAGGGCGGCGGCGAGCTGGCCGACGTCTACCAGGGAGGAGGGGGGCGATGCGTTTGTCACGGCGATATCCAGGAATCTTTTCGGGCTGGCGGCGAGGCGGGGCCTCGGGCGTCTGCGACGCCATTGCCCGCCACCATACTTCCTTCAGACGAAGGGAGAAAGATCGTAGGGATTCTTCATGGGATAGGGATGGCTACAAGCTGTAGGACATGCTCCCGGCGAATCGTCAGCCACCAATAGGTTTTTTGCTGCTTCCTGCGGTCCAGGAGTTCGCTCCCTGCTGAGCTTGCTCTCCCATGCTGGCTTCAGCTCGAGGAGACAGCGGTGTCTGAGCGACGTTTTCCTACGAGGCCTGGCGTGCGAGCGCAGGGCGAGATGCGGCAGGAATGGGATGAAGGTTCACAGCGAAACCAGCGCCCCCTGAACAGATACCCTCTGCCCGAGGGGCGCTTGGCCTCAATCCTCAACCACGTGCATGACAAGGCGCCGCCTGGTGACCTGAATGCTCACCTTGCAGCCAACCTCAAAGCCCGCAGCCTCCAGCCAATCGCCACTCAAGCGCAGGTAGGGAATTTGCCGTGGTTTGCCGCGACGTTCCCAATCGCTATGACGGCTTTCATAGAGCTGGTAGCCGATCTTTAGAAGTCGAGAATTCGAAAGAGGGGATTTCTGGGTAGCCATGATTTTTTCCTGTGTAGGTAAAAAACCGCTTGGCTTTCGGGAGCGGCTAACCGCCTAGAGAAGGTGTGTTCAGCACCTGGCCGGCAGGGTAGCGAGGGGGCATCCAGGGGTCAAACGATGGACTGCCCGCTTGCCGAGGCGCCAGCCGGCCCCTTCACAACCCCCTCTGCCGCGCCACCCCCATCTCCCGCTGCTCCTCCTCGCCAATCTCCTTCAACGCCACTTCTCCCACTCCCAGCGCGCGTTCCACGCTGAGTTCGCCGCCCTGGGCGGCGAGCAGGGCCTGGAGGCGTTGGAATTCGCCGCACCAGAGGGTTTCGATGTCGCGGTCGCGCTGGCTGTCGCGGTTGGCGTTGAGGGCGACGGCGCGCAGTTGCAGGCGGCCGTTGTCGGCCTTGCCGCCGACTTCCAGGCCGTAGCCGGGGGTGGCGGGTTTGCGCAGGACGACCCTGCCGGTCTGCGCCCAGGCGGTGGCCATGCCTTCGCGGACTTCGTAGCCGAGGCTGGCGAGGCCCTGGAGCACGGCCTGGCGGCGGGCGAGGGCGGCCTGTTGCTGGAGGTGGGCGGTGAGGATGGCGTTGCATCGCTCGGTGAGTTCGGCGAGTTGCTGCGGATCGCTGTCGGGCTGGCAGGCGGCGGCGCGTTGGAGCAGTTCGGCGTGTTCGGCGGCGCCCAGGGCGGCGACTTCGCTGGCGAGGTCTTGCAGGTGTTCCAGGCGCTGGCGTTGCTGCTGGTGTTCGCGGGCGGCCTGGGCGAGGTCGAGGACCAGACTGTCGAGCAGCAGGTTGCGGCGCTCCGGCTGCTGTTCGGCTTCGGCGCGTGCCAGTCGCTCGAGGAACGCTTGGGCGCTGGCCTCGCCTTGCAGCAGTTGCAGTTCGGCGATGTGCCGGTCGATGCGCGCCAGGCGCTGTTCGCGCGGGGCGTCCTGTTGCTGGCGGGCGCGCCACTGTTCCAGGGACATGGGCGTTTCGTCGGTCTTCAGGCGCTGGGCGAGTTCGCGCTGGGCTTCGCTGAGGCGTTCTTCGGCGGGGGCGCTGGCGAGGGCGGCGAAGCCTTGGGCGAGCAGGGCTTCCGCGTCGTCGCGGAGGACGCCGTCGGCCAGCGTATGCAGGGTTTGCCGGAGTGCCGCGCTGGCGGCATCGGGCCTGGCGTCGAGGGCCTGGAGCAGGGCGCTGGCGTTTTCCTGGAGGCGGCGGTGTTGCTGGCGCGTTTCCGCGGCCTGGCGGATGGCGCGCTCTTCGCGTTCGGCGAGGTCGCGCTTGAGGAATTCGCTTTCGATCTTCACCTGTAGTTGCACGTCCAGCCAGCGTTCCTGTTCGAGCAGGGCGTGCAGGCTGGCGCGGCGGGCGTGGGCGGCGGCGCGCTCGGCGTCACTGAGCTGGGCGAGCCGGCTGGCCTGGTTTTCCCAGCGCGCGAGGGCCTTGTCCAGGCGTTGCAGGTCGCGCTCGCAGGTGGCGATGGCTTCTTCCCGGGTGACGATTCGTACGACTTTCGGTCCGCTCATTGGGAGGCCTCCGCTGCTGCCGTGGGATGGGTTTCCGCGCTGGGCGCCAGGGCCTTCTCGATGGCGGCGCGCAGCCGTGCGCGTTCGTTGTCGCCGTCGTGGTACCAGCC
This sequence comes from Pseudomonas sp. P20, assembly GCF_016463925.1. Taxonomy (NCBI): domain Bacteria; kingdom Pseudomonadati; phylum Pseudomonadota; class Gammaproteobacteria; order Pseudomonadales; family Pseudomonadaceae; genus Pseudomonas; species Pseudomonas sp. P20. The sequence goes on from NZ_JAEMVM010000002.1 coordinate 551,599, forward strand.
CTGGGAGGAAACCCGGTGGAGGTACGGGATCGCCCGCCGCAGCACCGAGGGGCGCCAGATTTCTCGGGCGCGGGCGCGTTCCAGCAGCGGGTGGCAGGGGGCGTCGCATTCGATGCCGATGGCGTAGAGGCCGGTGGCCGGGTTCTCGATGGCGAAGTCGAGGCCGAAGGCGTCGCCTTCGCTGGCGGGCGCGGCGGACCAGCCCAGCGAGCGGATATACTCGCCGACGATCTCGCTGAAGCCATCGTGCCGCTGGTAGTGCTGGCGGCGCTGGTCGCTGCGGTCGGTGTGCAGGCGCTCGAGCAGCTGGCCGGTGCCGGCGAATTCGCCGGCGGACAGTGCGCGGGCGTATTCCAGGTAGCCTTGCAGGTAGTCGCGCGGGCTGCTCGGCGAGCGCTGGGTGCCGAGCATGTCGGAGATGTCGCCGATCGGCATCGAGGTGATCATCACCACCTTGCGCCGCGCGCGGGTCACCGCCACGTTGAGGCGGCGCTCGCCGCCGGTCTGCCCGAGCACGCCGAAGTTGCGCCGGAAGCTGCCCTGGCCGTTGCGGCCGAAGGTGGAGGAGAAGACGATCACGTCGCGCTCGTCGCCCTGCACGTTCTCCACGTTCTTCACGAACACGCCCATGTCCTCGCCGTCTTCGCTGCGCTCGCGCTCCTCGCTGTAGGCGGCGCGGAACGTCTCGTCCTGCTCGGCGCGCAGTTCCAGGCGCTCCTCGATGAGGTCGGCCTGCTTGCGGTTGAAGGTGACCACGCCCACCGACGGCCGCGCCGCGTAGGGTTGGCGCCAGAGTTCGGCGAGGTAGTCGACGACTCGCTCGGCCTCGCGCTCGTTGCTCTGGTTCTGGTACAGGCCGTTCACCTGGATCAGTTCCAGCGGCTTGATGCGCAGGATGTTGGCCTGCGGATGGCGTACCGGCACGCTCAGGCGGTTGCCGTAGAACGAGGCGTTGGAGAAGCCGATCAGCTCGCGGTAGGCCGAGCGGTAGTGGATCTGCAGGGTGGTGCTGGGCAGGGCGTTGCGCGCCAGTTGCAGGAGGTCCGGGCAGTCCTTGATCTCGCGGCGGTTCCAGGTGTCCTCGTAGGCTTCGCGCTGCTCCTCGTCGGCGTCCTCGTCGGGCGCTTCGCCGTCGAACAGTTCGGCCTCGTCGCTTTCCACGCGGCTGGAGAAGAACGCGGTCGGCGGCATCTGCTTCTCGTCGCCGCTGACCACCGTGACCCGCCCGCGATAGAGGGTCGGCAGGGCGAACTCCACCGGCATCTGCGAGGCTTCGTCGTAGATCACCATGTCGAACAGCCCGGCCTTGAGCGGCAGCACGCGGCTGGCCAGGTCGGGGTTCATCAGCCAGACCGGGCGCAGGCTCATCAGGCCGAGTTCGGCGCCCAGCTCGATGAACTCGCGCAGGCGCCGCGAGCGCTTGCCGGTCAGGCGGGTGACGTCTTCCCACTGCTTGCGGCTGCCCAGGCGCGCGGCGTCGATGCCCTTGCCGAGCAGTTCGCGGTTCAGCGCGCGCATCTGCACATCGGCTTCGGCGAGGCTGGCGACCCTGGCCCTGGCTTCGTCCTGGCTGAACAGCAGTTCCGGATTGTCTTGTTCCAGGCGCTGCTTCCAGCCCAGCCGCGCTTCGCGATTGAGCATGCGGCGCACCGTGGCTTCGAGTGCTTCGGCGGGAATCGCGTCGAGTCGTTCCTGGCGCTGGCGCAGCAGGGCCAGGAATTCCAGCTCGGTGGCTTCGAGCTGGCCGGCGCGGCCACGGAAGCGCTGGTAGGCGACCAGTTGCGGTAGCGCCTCGCGCAGGCGGCCGAGGGCCGGCAGGTTGCTCTGGTTGCCGGCGATGGCGCGGTGCAGCTGTTCCAGCAGTTCGTCGCCGAGCCAGTCGGCGAGCACCTTCAGTTTGTCCAGGCTGAGCTGGCGTGCGGCCTGGCGGATCAGCGCGGCGTCGAGGTCGCCGAGCAGCGCTTCGAAGCGCTGTTTCTCGCCGGTGAGGATCACCGCGTCGAGCTGCTCGGCGCGCGGCGCTTGGGCCAGGCCACGAGCCAGGGTCTGGATCTCGCGTAGCTGCTGGCTGGCGTGGCCGGCCAGGCCGGTCAGTTCCGGACCGGCATCGGTGGCGACTGTCGCCAGCCCCAGGCTCTGTTGCAGCGCCGCCAGTTGCCGGCGCAGCGGCCGCCACTGGCGCTCCAGGTCGCAGGCGCCGAGGAGGGCGGCCAGGCGGCTGTCGTCGTCGGCCTCGCCGTGCTCGCGCAGGAAGCGCCGCAGGCGGCCGCGCCGCAGCAGGCGCAGCGGGTTGAGCCGAGCCAGCCAGGTGCGTGCCTCGAGCACCTGGCGGGCGTGGGCCTGGAAGCGTTCGAGGTTGTTCTCTTCGAGCATGGCGAGGGCCGGCGACAGCAGCGGCGCATGCCGTTCGAGGTCGAGCTGGCGCAGTTGCCGTTCGATCTGCTCGGCCTCCGCCAACAGGCCGTCGCCACGGCTCGGCTGTCCTGGTGCGGCGTCGCGGAACAGCGGCAGCCAGTGGGCCAGGCGCTGGCGCTGCTCCTCGCGCAAATTCAGCAGGGTACCGACCTGGCTTGCCAGCCAGGCGCGGTAGGGCGTCGGGTCGTCGACCTCGAAGCTCGCCGGGTGTTCGTCGAGGGCTTTCTGCCGGGCGTTCTCCGCTTCGCCGAAGGCGCGCAGGCTGTCGGCGAAGGCTTGCAGGGTGGCCTGGTCGGTGGCGAAGGCGCGCAGTTGCGCCAGCGGGCTGCCTTCGTAGCGGGCCGGTAGCCAGAGGCGGACCAGCGGCGCGCAGTTTTCCTCCAGGCGCGCCAGGCTGCCGATGTCCAGCGCCGCCAGGCGCTGGCGCAGGGCCGGGAAGTCCAGCGGCGGCGAGCCTTTCTCCAGCTCGATCAGTTCGCCGAGCAGGCGCCGGTAGCTCAGCCCGGTGGCCTCGTCCACGCGGTGCAGGCTCTGGTGGTAGCGGTCCAGTTCGCCTTCCAGCGCCTCGATACGCGCCGCCAGGCGCTCGCGCTGGCGCTCCCAGCCCTGTGTGCCGCCGGCGTCGGCGAACAGCGCTTCGAGCTGCTCGCGGATGTTGCGGATCACCGGTTCGCGGTCGCGGTTGACGTCGTTGAGCATGACGATGCGCTGGCCCAGGCCCTCGGCCACCAGGCGCTTGTGCACCACTTCCAGGGCGGCGTGCTTCTGGCAGACGATCAGCAGGCTGCGCTGGCGGCCGATGGCGTCGGCGACCATGTTGACGATGGTCTGGCTCTTGCCGGTGCCGGGCGGGCCCTCCACCAGCAGCCCCGGGCTCTGCCGGGCCTGCAGCACGGCGGCCTCCTGGGACGGGTCGCTGGCCACGGTGAAGTAGCGCTGCAACTCCGGCGGGCTCTCGCGGGCTTCCGGCTCGCCGTTCTCGCGCAGGCGCAGCGCGGTCTCCAGGCCGGTGCCGGAGGGCGGCAGGCTCTTCAGCTGGCGCAGGTCCTCGCCGATCGCCTGGCCCATGAAGGTGACGTGGAACAGCACCGCGGCGCAGGCCAGTTGGTCCTGGTAGGGCGTGACCTCGGTGGAACTCGGTGGCAATCCTTCCAGGACCCTAGCACGCGGCGTGGCGAGCAGGCCGAAGGCATCCATCACATCGGCGGCGCGCAGCGCGGAGCGGCCGAGCAATTCGTCGGCGACCTTGCGCCAGCGCTTGCACGGCTCGGGGCCGAGCAGGCTTTCCAGGGCCGGGTTGAGGCGCACTTCCTCGCGCTCGCCGTCGAAGGCCAGCGCCACCTGGCCGCGGCTGCCGACTTCCAGTTGCAGCTTCAGCGGCCACAACAGCAGCGGCACGATGCGCGTGCGGGTGGTGCCGCGCGGGTCGCGGTTGAGCAGGAAGGGGAAGCCCAGGTAGAGGCCGTCGATGCCGGTGTCACGCTTGTACAGCGAGCTTTGCCGGGACAGCGCGTTGAGCCGCACTTCCAGTTGCGGGTTGGCGAGGAAGCTGTCCGGGTCGAGGCTCACCGCGCGGGCGTTGCGTTGCAGCAGATGGTCGAGCAGGGCGGCGGCGGGGCGTCGCGCGCTGTGCAGTTCGTTGAGGTCGATGCGTGGGGTGCTCTTGCCGATGCTCATGCGCACCAGCGGCCCGCGCATCACCGCGGCGACCACTTTCTTCTCGAAGAAATCGAGGATCTGCGACACGTACTGCTGCTTCTGCGGTTCCAGCCACTGTTCCGGCGGGATCGCCAGCAGCACCAGGACCCTCGCCAACGGCATGCGCCGCTCCAGGCGGAACTGCTCGGCCCATTCGTCGACCCTGGGCACGCCGCTGCGGGCGAAGCCGCTGATGCGTTCGTCGACGCGGCGGTACAGCTCCTGCCGCGAGTGCTGCAACAGGCCGCGCGCGGTCTCCGCGTCGAACAGGTGCACATCGGCGTCGCGGGCCAGGCCGGCGGCTTCCTCGACGATCGCCTCGGCGGCACGGAACTGGCCGATGTTGGCGCTGAGCAGGACGATCAGGTCTTCCTCGGCGATCACCCGGCGCTCGGCCAGGGCCAGCAGGCCGGGGTGCTCGGTGTCCGGCAGGAGGCGCTGGCGCTCCTGCCACTGCGCTGCGAGGCGCGCCCGCGAGGTCGACAGCAGGTAGATGCGCAACTGTTCTTCGGCGAGTTCGATGTGCTGGTGCAGGGCGCGCTGGCGGACGTTCTCGGCGCGGGTCTTGAGCCGCGACAGCCAGCTTTCGGTGTGCAACTGTTCGAGCAGGTCGGGCACCGAGCCGCTGATCAGCCGGTAGCCCTCCAGCGGATGCTCCAGCAGCCAGCCGGGGGTGACGATCTCGCCGCGCTGGATCAGCGGGATTTCCGGGTTCAGCAGCTTGAGCGCCAGCATCAGCCGGAAGTCGTCCTCCAGCCCCTCGTGCTGGGCCACCTGGCGCAGGCCGGCGAGCAGCCTGGGCGACAGGCCGATGTGCTCGGCCCAGGTGACGATCGCCCCGCGCAGCAGGTGGTCGAGGGCCTCCGCCCAGTGCTCGGCCTGGGCCGCGGCCAGGGCGAAGACCGTCGGCTTGCGGAAGCGCCGGGCGCCGAGGGCGATGCTGGCGCCTTCGGCGTCGTCCTTTTCGCTGTCCGCCGAGGCCGGCGCGTCCACCGCCTCGCCGTTCAGCCAGGCCTGTACCTGCGGCCACTGCCAGCGCTGGTGGCGGTCGCGTGCAAGCAGGCCGCGCAGCAGCAGGTGCAACTGCGGGTCGAGGTCGTCGGGCAGCGCCACGCCGTTGGCCAGCACGTGGATCAGGAAGGCGTTGGCGTTGACTCCTTCGAAGCAGGCGCCGCGGGTCAACTGCTCCAGCAGGATCATGCCCAGGCTCCACCAGTCGGAAGCCGCCGCCACGCCGCCGGCGATCGCCTCGGGGGCCATGTAGCGGCTGGTCTCCAGCGGCGAGACGATATCCAGGTCGAACTCCGACAGGCGTGCCGAGCCGAAGCCGCTGATCACCAGGTCCAGCGGCTCGTGGCTGCGCACCAGCAGGCTGGCCGGGCGCAGGTCGCGGTGGCGCAGGCCGGCTTCGTTGAACACGTGCAGGGCGTGGCCCAGCTCGCGGACCACGTGGCGCACCGCCTCGCGGTCCTCCAGCACGGTGCCGAGCTCGGCGAGGCTGCCGCCGGTGAGTTCCTCGACCACTTCGTAGGCGCGCTCGTCCCAGCGGCCGGTGGCGAGGATTTCCGGCACGTGTTCGCGCGGCAGGCGGCGGATCACGTCGTAGATCGCCGGGTCCGGCTCGGCGCCCGGGCGATACAGGGTGAGCACCGCCTGGCGGGCGCTTTCCGCATGTTCGGCCAGGTAGCGCTCGCGCACGCCGTCGCTGCTGGCGATCTGCCGCAGCAGACGCCAGCCGTCGATCAGGGTTTCCGTGACGGCGGGCTGCGGCGTGGCCTCGGCCTGCATCGGCAGCGGGCCTTCGGCCGGCGCGGCACCGCACTCCAGGCACATCAGGTCGCCGGGTTGCAGCGGGTGGCCGTTGGCGCAGAGCGGGGCGGACGCCGTTGGCGGCTCGCTGGCGGGCGGCGCGATGGCTTCCTGGGTCAGCACCGGTTGCGGTCGCCAGCCGGCGGGATGGATGGCTTCGGCGGAAAGGTCCCAGCCGCAGGGCTGGCCCTGGATCGAGCCTTCGCAGAAGATTTCCGAAAGCGAGCGTTCGCTCTGGCAGTTGGGGCAGAAACGTATCATCGGTATCGATCCATTCAGCGCGGCCGGTGGGCGCTGACGCTAAGTTGGTGGCCCTGGTCGCGCAGCAGGTCCTGTAGCCGCAGCAGGTCGTCGCGGCGCGGGATGCCGGCCATCCACACGCTGCCGTCATGGTCGAACATCAGGTCGAGGGCCTTGTCGTCTTCGCGCAGTGGCCGCTGGTAGCCGCCGAGGCGCGCGCGGCCGAGTTCGGTGAGCAGGCTCAGGCGCTGGTTGTCGCTGCCGCGCAGGGCCAGGCTCTGTTCGGCGTGCTGTTGGTAGGGGTCGCTGATCAGCGCGTCGATCAGCCCGGCGGCCTGTTCCAGTTGCGCGTGCAGATGCTCCAGCGGGTAGCCGCTGTAGACCAGGATGTCGGCGCGGCTGCGCTGGCGCAGTTCGCCGAGCAGGGCGAGGAGGGCAGCGAACTGCTCGAAGGGTTCGCCGCCGGAGACGGTGATGCCCTCGGCCTGCTCTAGCCATGGCTGGATGTCGGCGAGCAGGCGTGCCAGGGCGATGCGCCGCCGTCCCGGCCCCCAGGTATCGGCGGAGATGCAGCCGGGGCAGCGGATGCTACAGCCCTGGAACCAGATGCCCAGGCGCCGTCCCGGGCCCAGGGTGGTCACCGGGAAATGCACCCGCGACAGGCTCAGTTCCATCTCAGCGGCGTTCCAGGGTCAGGCCGTCGGCGTCCAGGGCGCTGATCAGGAAGCGCTCGCCCGGCTGCGCGTCCTGGTCGAACAGTGCCCGCGACAACGGGTTGAGCAGGCGCGCTTCGAGCTGGTTGCGGATGCCGCGGCCGCCGTTGGACAGGTCGCCCAGGCAGAGGTCGTGCAGCGCCTGGCGCGGCGCCTCGGCCAGTTCGATGACGAGGCGCTGCTCGCGGAGGTCGGCGAAGGTGCCGTCGACCATCTGGGTGAAGATCTGCTCGGCGACGTCGGCGCGGATGAAGTCGAAGACGATGATGTTCTCGCCGATCCGGTTGAGGATTTCCGGGCGGTTGAGAACCAGCTTGAAGTAGCGCTCGATCTCGCCGTGGACCTTGCCCTGCACCGCCTCGAAGGGCTCGCCGGGGAGCACGTTGGCGACCCGTTCGCCGTTTTCCCCCTGGCGGTAGATGCCCAGGTTCGAGGTGAACACGATCAGCGCCTCGGAGAAGTACACGCGATCGCCGCGTCCGGAGGTGAGCACGCCGTCGTCGAGGATCTGCAGGAACTTGTCGAGGATCCGGGGGTGGGCTTTCTCGATCTCGTCGAAGAGCACCACGCTGAAGGGTTTTTCGCGGATCGCGTTGGTCAGTTCGCCGCCGACGTCGTAGCCGACGTAGCCGGGCGGCGCGCCGATCAGGCGCTGGTCGGCATGCTCGGCGCTGAACTCGGACATGTCGAAGCGGATGTAGGCGCTCTCGTCGCCGAACAGCAGGCTGGTGACGGTCTTCGCCAGCTCGGTCTTGCCGACCCCGGTGGGCCCGGCGAGGAAGGCCACGCCGCGCGGGCGGTTGCCCTTGCGGCTGGCGCCGACCCCGGTCATCGCGCGCTTGACGATGTCCAGCATGTGGGTCACCGCGTGCTGCTGGCCCTTGACCCGGCGGCGGACGATCTCGTCGGCCTGGCGGATGCGCTGGCGGTCGATCTTCAGCCAGGGGTCTTCGGTGACGCCGACCTTGTAGCGCCGCACGGCGTCGGCGATGCGTTCCATGGCCAGGCCTTCCACGCGCGCCAACTGGACGATGGCGTTGAGATCGAGGAGCAGCAGGCCTTCGGTGTTCTCGACGAAGGTTGCGGCGGCCTGTTGCAGGGCCTCCTCGGCGACGCCCGCTCCGCCGAGCCCGCGGAGCAGCGCCGGGGCCAGGGCCCGGCGCGCCGGCTGGTCGGGCTTCGACACCGGGATATGGCGCAGGCGCGGGTTGTCCACCAGCAGCCAGTCGGGCAGGTCGCCTTCCTTTTCCACCACCCACAGTACGCTGTTGAAGAACGGTTTGCGCTGTTCCCCGGCGGGACGGCTGCGGGCCTGGTGGGAGAGCACCAGGGCCTGGGTGAACAACTGGTGCTCGGCGGCGCTCAGGGCGTCGTTGCGCACCGCCAGGCGCGAGGCGAAGTCGACGATCAGGGCGATCGGCTCGCCGCTACGGTTGACCAGGCGTTGCAGGGTCGCGCCGAGCAGGTCGATGCCGGCCGGCGCGGCGCCGTCCACCGGGGTCAGGCCGAGGTCGAGAAGCACCTGCGGAGTGGCCCCCGCCTCGCTGCCCGGCCGGCCGAGCACGCGGAACCCGGCCAGCGGATCCCAGGCCAGCACCTGGGCGTAGCCGGCGTCCAGCAGGACGTCGCAGAGGGTCTGGTTGAAGCTCTGCGCGGTGACCGTACCCGGCACCACTTCGCAGGCTTGCAGGTCGCGGATGTTCCCGGAGAGGACGAATTGACTCTTGAGGGGCAGGAAGCGCAGGAGGTCGCGCAACCAGCGTGGCTTTTCGAACAGTGCAGTCCCTGGCATCGATAGTCGCTCACAGCGTGTGTCGTGGCCACAGCATATTGCCCCGAGGGCCATGTCTCCAACCCTGACCTCGCCGGAGGCGACGAAACCTGCCAGTCAGGCGTGCGCTGCGCGGGTGGCCTTTCCTCTGCCCGGCTCGGGCGCACCCTCGTTCCACCCATGCTCCGCAGGGAATCCGCGCCGCCCGCTGGCACTTGGCGCAGGCGCCGCCGCATGCCGGCGGAGAGAGCGGCACCCGCCGCCTACGGTGCCTTGTCGGCCAGTGCCTCCAGCAGGTCGGCGGAAGGTACGAAGAACAGGCTGCCGGTCACCGCCCTGCTGTAGTCCAGCAGGCGGTCGTAGTTGCCCGCTGGACGGCCGACGAACATGTTCTCGAGCATTTCCTCCAGTGGCTGCGGCGAGCGCGCGTAGCCGATGAAGTAGGTGCCGAACTCGCCGGAGCCGGGACGGCCGAAGGGCATGTTGTCGCGGAGGATCTTCACTTCCTCGCCGTCCTTGACCAGGGTGGTCAGGGAGCTATGCGAGCAACTCGGCTTGAGCGCTTCGTCCAGCTCGATGTCGGACAGCTTGGTGCGGCCGATGATGCGCTCCTGCGCCTCGGTGGTCAGGCCGTTCCAGCCGGCCATGTCGTGCAGGTACTTCTGTACCAGTACGTAGCTGCCGCCGGCGAAGTCCGGGTCCTCGTCACCGACCAGGGTATGGCGGGCGACGTCGCGACCGGTCGGGTTCTCGGTGCCGTCGACGAAGCCGACCATGCTGCGCATGTCGAAGTAGCGGAAGCCGTGGACCTCGTCGACCACCTTGACCGCTGTGCCGAGCCGGCCGAGCAACTGGGTCGCCAGTTCGAAGCAGAGGTCCATCTGTTCGGCGCGGATGTGCAGCAGCAGGTCGCCCGGGGTGGACACGGCGACCCGCTCGCCGCTGCCGATCTCGCGGAAAGCGTGCAGCGACGCCGGGCGCGGCGAGCCGAACAGGCGTTCCCAGGCGGCGGCGCCGAAGCCGGTCACGCAGGACAGGTCGCCGCCCGGCACGCGCTTGCCGACCGAGCGCACCAGCGCCGCGATGTCGCCGCACAGGGCGCGCACGGTGGCGGCGGGTTCCTCGCCTGGCGCCAGGGTCGCGACGAGGAAGATCGCGCTGCGGGTGATCGGGCTGTCGACCGCTTGGGGTACGGGGGATTCGTTGGCCATCCGGGTGTGACCTCATCGAAGCTGGAAAGGCGAGCCTAGCAGAGTCGGAGCACGCTCTGGCTGTCCTCGATCAAGGCCTGCCCGGGGTTCAGCCGTCGTAGCTCCGGCAGCCCCAGCGGAACGCCTGCGCCGCCGCCTCGATCCCGCGCCCGATCACCAGGCGCGGCGGGCTTTCGTCGAGGCCGGGACGCGGCGACAGCGGCCGGCTGTAGAGCACCTCCAGCTCGCCGAAACCATCCAGCGCGGCGCGTTCCGCCGGGTGCGGCGTCGCGCCCTGGCGCCGGGCGAAGTCTTCGAGGTCGCCCTCGGCGTAGGCCATCACCAGCACACCGCTGTCGCCGTGTACCCGCACCGCGTTCACCAGGCTGCCGTCGATGCGCAGCGGGGTGGCGAAGCGGTAGAGCAGGTCGAGGGTCTCGCCGGGCGCGCGATCCAGCGCTTCGACGCCCTCGGCGCGCAGGCGCTCGGCGGTTGCGCGGTCGCGGCCGTCGGGGAAGTCGCCGCGGCAGTGCAGGGCGTCGGCGAACAGTGCGGTCAGGTTCGGTGCTGGCGGGGCAGGGGACGTGCAGGCGGCCGGCAGGAGCAGCGCCAGGCCGGCGGCGAGACGGAGCAGGTAGGGGCGGGTCATGTAGCCTTCCGTTGGCGGACAGTGCGGTGGGAGGAATTGCCAGCAGACGCTTCCGCGATACTGGCGGCCTGCGCTCAGAGCAGTACGGGCAGCGCGTCTTCGCCCAGCCCCGCTTCCCTCAATCGAGCCCTGGCCCTGGCGGTCGCGCGCACGGCGTCGAGGTCGCAGCCGCGAGGAATATAGACCGGATCGAAGCCTTCGAGCACCAGGTAGGTGGAGGCCTGGCCGCGGGCATTCAGGTAGGCGTTGAAAGCCTGGTCGGCCGGGCGCAGAAAGACATCGCACCAGTACGGCAAGCGCTGCGCGAAGAGCGCCTTGGCGATCTCCAGGTGCTCTTCGAACAGTTCGTCCATGCTGCCTCCCTTCTCCTGCTGGAACAACGTCACTCTTCGCTGCGTCCGTCGCCTTCGCGATCCCTTTCATAGTGCCGTGCCAGCGGAAACGCCGGCAACCAGCCCTCGCGGCGGACGGTCCAGAGTTCGTAGGTGGGCTGGAACCGGTCGGGAGCGTCGAGGGCGCCGAGGCTGACCTCGATCTCGTCGGCGCTGCGTGAGAATACCGAGGAGCCGCACTGCGGACAGAAGAAACGCCCGGCATAGTCGCGGGTCTCGCCTTCTATGCTCACCGCCTCCTCGGGAAAGATCGCCGAAGCGTGGAATAGCGCGCCGTGGTGCTTGCGGCAGTCGAGGCAGTGGCAGAGCCCGACCCGGTAGGGGCGGCCGCTCGCCACCAGGCGGACCTTGCCGCAGAGGCAGCCGCCGGTGAATCGATCCATTTCGTGACTCCTTTGCAAGGCGTTGGGGCGTTCAGCCCTTGAAGGCCTTCTCTATGGTGGCGATATCGATCCTGCCCATCGTCATCATCGCCTCGAAGGCGCGCCTGGCCGCCGCGCGGTCGGGGCTGGCGATGGCTTCGCTGAGTACGCGCGGGGTGATCTGCCAGGAGATGCCCCACTTGTCACGGCACCAGCCGCAGGCGCTTTCCTCGCCGCCATTGTCGACGATAGCGTTCCACAGGCGGTCGGTCTCGGCCTGGTCGTCGGTGGCGACCTGGAAGGAGAACGCTTCGCTGTGGCGGAAGGCCGGGCCGCCGTTGAGCCCGAGGCAGGGAATGCCCATCACCCGGAACTCCACCGTCAGTACGTCGCCCTCCTTGCCGGAAGGGTAATCGCCGGGCGCGCGATGGACAGCCAGCACGGCGCTGTCGGGAAACGTCTCGGCGTAGAAGGTCGCGGCCTCCAGGGCGGCGCTGTCGTACCAGAGGCAGATGGTGTTCTTGCTGTTCATGGCGAGGTCTCCACGGGCGGGGTCGACCCCGCCAGTCTAGTCGGCTGGCGTGCGGCGACCTGGGCAGGCGCCGAACGGGAGGTCGCGCCGCGAGTGCCGATCTGCGCTACCCTATGCCGCGTTTCGCCCAGCCTCGCCGGGCTTTCCGGGCAGCGCCTCGGCGGCGCGCCCTCGACCATGCAAGGACAACCCATGGAAGCGGTCTCCGTCTCGCAGCATCTGGCTGCTCTGTTCGAATCCCACCGGATCGAGTGCGTCGTGCACGGCGAATGGGTGGCGCCAGCCGGGCGGCTACCGGCGATCCGCGCCACCTGGTATGCGGGGGAGAAGACCGGACGGCTGGATGTCGACGTGCTGCTGGAGGACGAGCGCCAGTTGCAGGAAGCCTTCGCCGGCATCGGCAGCGGCGAGGACGGCTTGCAGGACGCGTTGCGTAACTTCGCCTCCAACTCTTTCCACGTGCTGCTTTCCGCGCTCTGGGGCCAGGCCGAGGAGGACCAGGTGATGGTGGAGACCTGGGAGATCGGCGAGCGGCGTTTCGAGGTGCATATCGGCAACCTCGGCCTGCGCGGCGCCGAGGGCAAGGCGCCGCCGCTGCCGGCCGGGCTGTTCCCGAGCATCGAGCGGGCGATCCGCGCCGAGCCGCTGGACGCGCGCCTGCACTGGTTCCGGCATTTCTTCTGTGCCTTCGGCAACCAGCGCACGGTGGAAGCGCTGTTCGACAACCAGCCGTGGGAGGCCGGCATGCAGAACCTGGCCGCTCTCGACTGGCAGGATTCGCAGGGTTACTACAGCGTGCGCAACTTCCTCATGCTCAAGCCGCTGGCGTAGGCCGCCGCGTCGCGAAGCCCGCAAGGCGGAACCGGTCGATGGCAGCTCCATCCATGTCAGGTCGCCCTTCGACGAGTTCGACCCCTACCACACGACCAGCACTGCGACGATCCTGCGGCCCCTGGCCGACGGGACGATGCAGAATCGTTCTTCATCGGCAAGCGGCGCCATGACTTCCAGATGAGGCGCGCGCAGGACTGACACGCCGCGTTCAGCCGAGCAGGGCGGCCACCTGCTCGGCCGTGGCCTTGGCCGACTGCGGGTTCTGCCCGGTGACCAGGCGGCCGTCGACCACCACCTTGCTGGTGAACGGCAGCAGGCTTCTTTCGTAGAGCGCGCCGCGTCGTTTCATTTCTTCCTCGACGTTGTACGGCACCTTGCGGGCGACCCCGGCGAGCACTTCCTCGATCCAGGAGTAGCCGGTGAGGCGGCGCCCGGCGACCAGCAGGCGGCCATCGTCCAGGCGTGTGTTGAGCAGGCCGCAATAGCCGTGGCAGACCGACGAGACGATGCCGCCGCGCTGGTAGATCTCGCGGGTCAGGTGCTGCAGCCCGGCGTCGTCGGGGAAGTCCCACATCACGCCGTGGCCGCCGGTGAAATAGATGGCGTCGAACGCCTCCGCGTCGACCTGCTCGGGAGCGGCAGTGTCGGCCAGCAGCGCCAGGCGCGTCTCGTCGGCCAGCCAGGCCTTGGCGCTGGCGTCGGCGTGGGGCCAGCCGAGGGCGCGCGGCTCCAGCGGCGACTCGCCGCCGCGTGGGCTGACCAGGCGTTGCTGGTAGCCCCGAGCGGCGAAGATCTCGTAGGCATGGGTCAACTCCGACAGCCACAGCCCGGTGGGCTGGGTCGGATCGGCATAGTGGGCGACGTTGGTGACGACGTGCAGGATGCGCGTGGTCATTGCGTTGACCTTCCTCGGTGAGTGATCCCGTCGGCAGCCGGTTTCGGCAGGCTGTCCGGGTGGGTTGGCGTCACTCTAAGATTCAAGTCGACTTCAAGGTCAAGCGTCGGAAAGCCGCTGCTCCGCCGGCGTGGGAGAGGACCCCCGCGAGCGGGTTTGCCGTGGACGCCCGACCGTCTGTGGAGGGCCTTCCTCGCGCAGGCGCTCCAGCACGCGCTGGGTGTTTTCCGTGCACTGCAGGCCGTCCGGCTTGTTCTCGATGCTTTCGATGGCCACCAGCAATTGCGCCTTGTTCTGTTCCAGGCGTCGTTGCAGGGCCTCGATCTCGGCCACCTTGCGGCGCAAGCCTTCGAGCAGCTCGCCGTGCTGCCAGGCGCCGTCGCCGCTCGGCAGCAGGCGAGCGATCTCCTCCAGGGAGAAGCCGGCACCCTGGGCGCCGGTGACCAGCTCCAGGATCCACACGGTGTCTGCCGCATAGTCGCGGTAGCCGTTGGCCTTGCGCTGCGAGCGGATCAGGCCGCTGGCCTCGTAGAAGCGGATGCGCGATGTCGCCAGGCCGGTGAGCTTGGCCAGTTCGCCGATTTTCATGTCGCACCTCGAAACGCGTTGACCTTCAAGCCTACTTCAAGCCTAGGGTGGTTTCACGACCGGGCGACGAACTCGCCTCCATCGACGGGTTCGCCAGGCCGCATGGGCGCTACCGCCGGTCGCGTTTTCCTCGTCCAGGCGGCGCAACGCAGGCGGCTTTCTACTCTACACAGGGGACGGCGGCCGCAGGGTGGCGCCGTTGCCTGCATCCACACCGATCGGGAGAAGCGACATGGGTTACGTGACAACGAAGGATGGCGTCGAACTCTTCTACAAGGACTGGGGGCCGCGCGACGCCCAGGTGATCTACTTCCATCATGGCTGGCCACTGAGTTCCGACGACTGGGATGCGCAGATGCTGTTCTTCCTCGCCGAGGGCTTTCGCGTAGTGGCCCACGATCGCCGTGGCCACGGTCGCTCCAGCCAGGTCTGGGACGGCCATGACATGGACCACTACGCCGACGACGTGGCGGCGGTGGTCGAGCGCCTCGGGGTGCGCGGGGCGATCCATGTCGGCCATTCCACCGGCGGCGGCGAGGTCGTCCACTACATCGCCCGCTATCCCGACGACCCGGTGCCGAAGGCGGCGATCATCAGCGCGGTACCGCCGCTGATGGTGAAGACCGAGGGCAATCCGGGCGGCCTGCCGAAGAGCGTCTTCGACGATCTCCAGGCGCAGCTCGCGGCCAATCGCGCGCAGTTCTACCAGGACATTCCCGCCGGCCCGTTCTATGGCTACAACCGTCCCGGGGCGCAGCCCTCGGAAGGGATCGTCCGCAACTGGTGGCGGCAGGGCATGATGGGCGGCGCCAAGGCCCACTACGATGGGATCGTGGCCTTTTCCCAGACCGACTTCAGCGATGACCTGAAGCGCATCGACATCCCGGTGCTGGTGATGCATGGCGACGACGACCAGATCGTGCCCTACGAGAATTCCGGCGTACTCTCGGCGAAGCTACTGCGCAACGGCACGCTGAAGACCTATCCGGGGTTCCCGCACGGCATGCCGACCACCCAGGCCGAGGTGATCAACGCCGACCTGCTGGCCTTCATCCGCGGCTGAGCGCGCCGGGGGCCGGGGCGCGCTCCCGGCACCCGGTCAGGGCCCGGGCTGCGCGGCAAAAAAAGCGTTGACCTTGAAGTCGACTTCAATCTTATCGTCGGGCCACTGTCCTCATGAGGTAGGCCCATGAACCTGTTCGACACGCTGACGCTTCCCAACGGCTCGACCATTCCCAATCGCCTCGCCAAGGCCGCCATGGAGGAGAACATGGCCGATGCCGCGCAGGCCCCCTCCGAACGCCTGATGCGCCTCTACCAGGCCTGGGCCGACGGCGGCGCCGGGCTGCTGATCAGCGGTAACGTGATGGTCGACAGCCGTGCCATGACCGGCCCCGGCGGGGTGGTCCTGGAAAACGACGCGCAACTGGAGAAATTCCGCCGCTGGGCGCGCATCGGGCGTTCCGCCGGCGCGCAGTTCTGGTTGCAGATCAACCATCCCGGCCGGCAGATGCAGGCCAATCTCGGCCAGCAGGCCTGGGCACCCTCGGCGGTGCCGCTGGAACTGGGCGGGATGTCCAGGCACTTCGCTACGCCGAAGGCGATGGACGAGGCGATGATCGCCGAGGTGATCCAGCGGTTCGCCCGCAGCGCCGGCCTGGCCGAGCGGGCCGGCTTCAGCGGGGTGGAGATCCATGCCGCCCACGGTTACCTGCTCAGCCAGTTCCTCTCGCCGCTGAGCAACCGCCGCAGCGACGCCTGGGGCGGCTCCCTGGAGAATCGCGCGCGCCTGCTGCTGGAGATCGTCCGGGCGGTGCGCGCCGAGGTTGCCCCTGGCTTCGCGGTGGCGGTGAAGCTGAATTCCGCCGATTTCCAGCGCGGCGGCTTCAGCGCCGACGATGCCCGCGAGGTGGTACGGATGCTCGATGGCCTGGGCGTCGACCTGGTCGAGCTGTCGGGCGGCAGCTACGAGGCGCCGGCCATGCAGGGCGAAGCACGCGACGGGCGGACCCTGGCCCGCGAGGCCTACTTCGTCGAGTTCGCCCGCGACATCCGCGCGGCGGCGCGGATGCCGGTAATGGTCACGGGCGGCATCCGCCGGCGGCCGGTGGCCGAGCAGGTGCTGGCCAGCGGGGTGGACATGGTCGGCATCGGCACGGCGCTGGCGATCGAGCCGAACCTGCCGCGCGACTGGCGCGCCGGCAAGGATTCGGCGCCGCAGTTGCGGCCGATAACCTGGAGGAACAAACCCCTGGCCTCGCTGGCGAACATGGCCGCGGTGAAGTTCCAGCTGCGCAAGCTGAGCCGGGGCAGGGCGACCAACCCACGGGTGTCGCCGCTGTGCGCGTTGCTCGCGCAGCAGGCCGGCGCGCTCCTGCAGACCCGCCGTTACCGGCGGCTCATGCGTTCGCGCGCCGAAGCCTGAGCACCGTCAGCGCCTCAGGCGCCGTTGCGGTCGAGTTCGGCCAGCTTGCCCGGCAGGCCGAACCAGGCGTCGTGGTCGTCGGGCGCCGGCTTCTTGCGGGTGATCTGCGTCCAGTTGGGATGCGCGGCGAGTTCGCCGTTGAGGGCGATGAACTGCCGTTGCCCGAGCGGCACCTCGTCCTCGGCGCGAATCGCGGCGACCGGGCATTCCGGCTCGCAGAGCGCGCAGTCGATGCATTCATCGGGGTGGATGACGAGGAAGTTGGGGCCTTCGTAGAAGCAGTCCACGGGACAGACTTCCACGCAGTCGGTGTGTTTGCAGCGGATGCATTCTTCCAGCACGACGAAGGTCATGATCGTCCTCCCTGGCTCAGGCGTTCGTAGCGGCGGGCGTCGCCAGCCGTTCCAGGCGCGCCGGCACGTACTTGTGCCAGGGCGTGCCGGCGAGGAAGTCGCGCTGGGTGCAGTCGGTCACCTCGTTGGGCGCCACGCCCCGGCGCACCACCTCGCCCTCGGCGTTGCGGTAGTCCAGGCCCTGGCCGTTGGGCAGGGAGATATTGCCCGGCTGCATCATGTCGCTGATCTCCACTTCCGCCTCGACGTCGCCGCGGCGGGTCACCACGCGCAGCACCTCGCCGTCGGCGCAGCCCAGCGCCTCGGCGTCCTGCGGGCTGATGCGCAGGGTGCCGTAGCGCCCGCGGCGGTGCCAGCCGGTGTCGCGCACGGCGGTATTGCTGGTGTCGCTGCGCCGCTCGCCGGCGGCGAGGATGAACGGGTAGGCCGGATCGTGGGGTGGCGCGCTGTGGGCGAGCTTGGCCAGTTCCGGCAACAGTTCGGGGATGTGCAGGTTGATCCGCTGTTCGGGACGGGCGACGGCCTGCCAGCTTTCGGCGTAGGTGGTTTCGGCGAAGACCACCCCGGACGGGTTGTCGAGCATGGCCTGGAACAGGCGGTCGGCGGCCAGCGGCGGCAACCCGTCGAAGCCGGCGCGGGCAGCGGTCTTGCGGTTGTTCAGCACGTGCAGTTGGCAGATGCCCCAGATCGCCGCGGCCGCTTCCATGCCGGCGGGCAGGGTCGGGCCGAGGGTACGGTAGAGCAGGACCGGCGCGTATTTCATGACCTTGGGGCGGGTCGCCGCGGCGGCGAGGAAAGCCGCCGAGAACGCCTTGCGCCCGAGCTTCAGGGCCAGGCGCAACGGCCGGTAGTCTTTCTCGCCGAGCACCCCCATGGCTTCCAGCAGGCGGGCGTGGATCTCCGCTTCCGGCAGGGTGCCGGGGCGCGCCGGGAACAGCGGCGCGCGCAGATGGAAGGCGTTGCGCGGGAATTCCAGGTTGAAGAAGGTCGCCTCGGCTTTTTCGAACTGGCTCGCCGCCGGCAACACATAGTCGGCATGGCGCGCGGTCTCGGTCATGGCCACGTCGATCACCACCGACAGCTCCAGGGCGCGCATGGCTTCGCGCATGCGCTGGCTATCGGCCAGCGAATGCAGCGGGTTGCCGGTCTCCACCAGCATGGCGCGGTAGCGCTTGGGATGGTCGGTGAGGATTTCCTCTGGAATCACGTTGCAGGGAATCAGGCCGATGATGATCTTGGCATTGGCCACCGGGCTGCGCTTCTCGACGCGTGGCGCGCCCTTCTTGCCCATCGAGGTATCGCCTTTGCTGGCCTTGGACAGCGAGAGGAAGGGCACGAAGGCGTTGCTGGTGCCGGGGCGCCCGTAATGGCCGGTGAGCAACCAGACCAGGCGTTGCAGGTAGCTGCCGAGGGTCGAGTGCAGGTTCATCTGCATGCCCAGGTCTTCCAGCGCCGATACGCTGCTGGCGCTGGCGATCCGCCGGGCGGCGGCGCGCAGCTTGTCTTCCGCCACCCCGCAGGTCTCGGCGCAGTAGGCCACCGGGATAGCGTTCAGTTCGTCGACGATGTGCTCGTAGCCGCTGGTGTGCTCGGCCAGCCAGTCGCGCGCCAGCAGCCCGTCCTGGACGATGATCCCGACCAGCGCCGCCAGGCACCAGGCGTCGGTGCCCGGACGGATCTGCAGGTGGAAGTCGGCCAGGGCGGCGGTTTCGCTCAGGCGCGGATCGATCACGATGATCGAGCGTGCGGGGTCCTTGGCCATGGCGTTGAGCAGCACGCGGGCGCGGGCGAAACCATGGGATTGCCAGGGATTCTTGCCGATCAGGATGGCCACCTCGCAATGCTCGAAGTCGCCGTGCACGCCGGTACCGAACATCTTGCCCTGGACCCAGAACTCGCCGGTCTTTTCCTGGGCCAGGGCGTTGGAGCGGTACTTCACCCCGAGGGCCTTCAGCGTGCTGTCGCCGTAGGCGCCGCCGAGGTGGTTGCCCTGCGCGCCGCCGCCGTAGTAGAGGATGCTTTCACCGCCATGCCTGCGCTTGATGGCGAGGAATTTCTCCGCCACCTCGCGGATCGCCGTGTCCCAGTCGATGGCTTCGTAGCTGCCATCGGGGCGCCGGCGCATCGGCGTGTCCAGGCGGTCGGCGCCGTTCTGGTAGTAGTCCATGCGCTGCGATTTCTCGCAGACGTAGCCCTGCGAGGCGGGGTGGTCGTCATCGCCGCGGATCTTGCTGATGCGGCCATTCTCGGTCTGCACTTCCAGCCCGCAGTTGAGGCTGCAGAGGATACAGGCGGTCTTCTTCCATTGCGGGGACGGCGTAGTCACGGTGTGTTCCTCGTTGTTGTCGTTGCCGGCGCAACCTGGGGCGCACCCCAGCCGTGCGGGCTTCGTTCTTTCGGGACTGCCTGACGCTGTGCTGCAAGGACGACGCGCGGGCGGCACACGGAACCCCGTCGTATCGGCCTTTCCCTCTCATGCTCGACGCTTCTACAGTTCCGAATCGGAACTTACTACGCGGGCGCTGATATGGGACCCGTCCGTAGTGTTGGTTTGTCCGATCCTGGCAGGAGCGCGCCGGGTCCATGATCTTTTCGGCCGGATACTAAGTTCCAATTTGGAACTGGTCAAGCTCCGAAGCGGCCCCCTAGAATGGACGGAGGTTTTTCCGGGAGAACCCCATGAAATGGCAAGAAGTCGGCGAAACGCCCTGTTCGATGGCGCGCAGCCTGGCGATCCTCGGCGATCGCTGGACGCTGCTGATCCTGCGCAACTGCTTTCTCGGCATGCGCCGCTTCGATGAGTTCCAGGCCAGCCTCGGGGTCACCCGCCAGGTACTGGCCGACCGCCTGAGCCGGCTGGTGGAGGCGGGCGCGCTGAAGAAGGTGCCTTACCAGGAGCGACCGCCGCGCTACGAATACCGCCTCACCGAGATGGGCCACGACCTGCATCCGGTGCTGCTGGCCCTGGCCAATTGGGGCGACCGCTGGCTCGACGAGGGCCGCGGCGCTCCGGTGGAGTATGTGCACAAGGCCTGTGGCCACAAGTTCCGGCCGACCATGGTCTGCCCGGAGTGCGGCGAGCCGGTGGGGTCGCGCGATGTGACGGCGGTGCCGGGGCCGGGGTTCGCGGCGATGGCTGGCAAGCTCGCGCAGAACTGAATCCGCGCGCGCTCTGCCAAGGGCGGGCCGCGACCCGCTCGGTTCGCTCAGCCGGCCTTGCGGAAGACGAACATCAGCCCCACCACGATCAGCCCCATGCCCAGCAGGCTGAGCCAGCCGAGGCGGTTGCCGAAGACCATGAAGTCCATGATCGCGGTCACCGCCGGCACCAGGTAGAACAGGCTGGTGACGTTGACCAGGTTGCCCTGGGCGATCAGCCGGTAGAGCAGCAGGGTCGCGCCCACCGAGACCACGACGCCCATCCATAGCGCGGGGACCAGGAAGCCGGCGTTCCATTCGAACTCGAACGGCTGGAAGGGCACGAACGCCAGGCACAGGCCGAGGCCGGCGAGGTACTGCAGGGGCAGGGTGCCCAGCGGGTTCTCGCGGATGCCCTTCTGCATGATCGAGCCGCCGGTGACGCCGGCCAGCGCCAGCAGTGCGCAGAGGATGCCGGCCGTGGACATCCCGGCCAGGCCGATGCCCTGGTAGACCACCAGCACCAGGCCGCCCAGGCCCAGCAGCAGGCCGAACAGGCGCGCCGGCGACTGCCGGCGTTCGAGGATGACGGCGGTGAGGATCGGTTGCACGCCGAGGATGGTCGCCATCATGCCGGGAGTGACCTGCAGCTTCAGCGAGAAGATATAGAAGATCGGATAGATCCCCAGCATCACCAGGCCGGTGAGCAG
Source organism: Pseudomonas sp. P20 (assembly GCF_016463925.1). Classification (NCBI taxonomy): domain Bacteria; kingdom Pseudomonadati; phylum Pseudomonadota; class Gammaproteobacteria; order Pseudomonadales; family Pseudomonadaceae; genus Pseudomonas; species Pseudomonas sp. P20. Next base: position 572,313 of record NZ_JAEMVM010000002.1, read on the forward strand.
GGCCTTGCCGCGCTCACGCGCGCTGCGCGGCGCGCGCAGCCTGAGCAGCGGGGCGAGCGGCAGCAGGCAGGCCAGGGCGATGCCGAAGCGGAACACCAGGAAGGCGAACGGCGAGGAGTGCGCCAGGCCCCATTTCGAGGCGATGGCCCCGCTGCTCCAGAGCAGGACGAAGAGGCTGGTGCTGGCCAGGCCGGCCAGCGCGGATTTGTTCAGTGCAAACATGGATCTGCCACCTTGTAGTCGGGCATGCCGCGGGCTCGGGCCGGCGGCGGACGGCACGCCTCGGCAGCGGATGGCGCTGCTTGCGGCGGGCTGTGGAAGAGAGTTGGGGCGCTACCGCGCTCGTCAGGGACTGACGCCCGGCGGCGGGCAGGCGGCCGAACCGGGAGGGGGAGGCGGAGGCGAGGCGACTACAGGAGGGGAAACGCAGCTCAGGCTGGCGCACGGCTGGAGCGCGCCGACCTCGCCGGTGGCTACCGGAAGGGCGGGGAGCGAGCTGTGCGAGCGCTGGTTCATGGAGGCTATCCGGTCGATGAAGACAACGAGAGGGACTATAGCGGGCCGTCCGGGATTTGACGAGCCTGTGGGCGAGCCTTGCGCTAAAACGCCAGCCCGGCGACAAACCGGGCCGGCGCCGGGCTTCACTTGCCGGTCTTCACCGTGTTCCAGGTGCGCGTGCGCACGCGGTCGATCTTCTGCGGCATGGACTCGAGGGCGAACAGCTTGGCCATCTTCTCCTGCGGCGGGTAGATCGCCGGGTCGGCCTTGATCTCGGCGTCCACCAGCGGGTCGGCGGCCAGGTTGCCGTTGGCGTAGTGCACATGGTTGCTGATCGCGGCCATCACCTCGGGACGCAGCAGGTAGTTCATGAAGGCGTAGCCGGCCTTCTCGTCGGGCGCGTCGACCGGCATCGAGACCATGTCGAACCACAGCGGCGAGCCTTCCTTCGGCGTCGAGTAGCGCACTTCCACGCCGTTGTTGGCCTCCTTGGCGCGGGTCGCGGCCTGCAGGATGTCGCCGGAGAAACCGACCACCATGCAGATCTCGCCGTTGGCCAGGTCGCTGACGTACTTCGAGGAGTGGAAGTAGCGGATGTACGGGCGCACCTTCAGCAGCGCCGCCTGGGCCTGCTTGTAGTCGTCGGCCTTCTGGCTGTGGTGTGGCAGGCCGAGGTAGTTGAGGGTGATGGGCAGCAGCTCGGGGCCGTTGTCCAGCACCGCCACCCCGCACTTGCTCAGTTTCTGCATGTATTCGGGCTTGAAGAATATATCCCAGGAGTCCAGCGGCGCGTCGTCGCCGAGCACCGCCTTGATCTTCGCCGGGTTGTAGCCGATGCCGGTGGTGCCCCAGAGGTAGGGGAAGCCGTACTGGTTGCCCGGATCGTTGACCTCCAGGGCCTTGAGCAGCACCGGGTTGAGGTTCTTCCAGTTGGGCAGCTGGGACTTGTCCAGCTTCTTCAGGGCGCCGGCCTGGATCTGCTTGGCCATGAAGTGGTTCGACGGGAATACCACGTCGTAGCCGGATTGGCCGGTCATCAGCTTGCCGTCGAGGGTCTCGTTGCTGTCGTAGACGTCGTAGGTGGCCTGGATGCCGGTTTCCTTGGCGAAGTTCGCCACGGTTTCGGGAGCGATGTATTCGGACCAGTTGTAGATCTTCAGGTTGTCCGCGGCGAGGGTTGCGCCGCTGCCGCAAGCGAGGGCGAGGAGGGTGAGGGAAGCGATGCGGGTCTTCATTGTTGTAGGTGTCCTGTCGGCTGACGACAGCGTCGGCGACGGACTGGTTCGCCGCCGGCGCTCAGGGGGCGCCGGCAACGCTGGCCGGCACCCGGGTTTTATCCCGCGTTGCCGGAAGCGAGGAAAGGGGCGGCTTTTACCTGCGGGCCCGCAGACAGGCGCCGGCACCGCAGCGGGGCGTCGCTCCGCCCGCCTGCCTCAACTCAGGGCGACCTTGACCCCGAGGGCGATCAGCAGGCCGCCGAGCAGCTTGTCCACCACCCCCTGGGCCCTGGCCAGGCCGCGGCGCACCACCGCGCTCTGGATCAGCACCACCAGCAGCGGCCACCAGAGTGCGGCGAGGCCGACGATGATGCCGGCGTACCAGAGCTTCTCGGCGAAGCTGGAGTCCAGGCTCAGCACCTGGGTGAACACGGCGAGGAAGAACAGCGTGGCCTTGGGGTTGAGCAGGTTGCACAGGTAGCCCTGGAGGAACGCGCTCCAGTGGCCGACGCGCTGCACGCCGCCGACCGCCAGGTCGAGCGTGCCGCCGCCGCGCGAGCGCAGGGCCTGGATGCCGATCCAGATCAGGTAGACCGCGCCGGTGTACTTCAGCGCGTTGAACAGCCACGGCGTGGTGGTGATCAGCACCGCCAGGCCGGCGACGCAGTAGGCCATGTGGGTGGCCACGCCGAGGATCACCCCCAGCGAGGTCATCATCGCCGCCGAGCGCTGGTAGCGCGCCGCGTTGCGGATGATCAGGAAGAAGTCCGGGCCGGGCGAGAGCATGCCCAGGGTGGCGAGGGTGGCTACGAAGAGCGAGGTTTCCAGCATGATTCGATACGCCTGGCGCAAGGCGGCGCCGGTTCGCTGCGGCGCCGCGGGTCGGTGGTTACTGGGTCAGTTCCTGTTCGCTGAATAGGCCGTCGAAGAGCATGCTCGAAAGATAGCGCTCGCCGGAATCGGGGAGGATCACCACGATGGTCTTGCCCTGCATGTTCGGCTCCTCGGCCAGGCGCACCGCGGCGGCCATCGCCGCGCCGGAGGAGATGCCGCAGAGGATGCCTTCTTCCTGCATCAGGCGCAGCGCCATGTTCTTCGCTTCGTCGTCGCCGATCTTCTCGACCCGGTCGACCAGCGACAGGTCGAGGTTCTTCGGCACGAAGCCGGCGCCGATGCCCTGGATCTTGTGCGGGGCGGGCTTGACCTCCTCGCCGGCGAGGGTCTGGCTGATCACCGGCGAGGTCACCGGCTCCACCGCCACGGCGAGGATCGGCTTGCCCCGGGTGTTCTTGATGTAGCGCGAGACGCCGGTGAGGGTGCCGCCGGTGCCGACCCCGGAGACCAGCACGTCCACCGCGCCCTCGGTATCGTTCCAGATCTCCGGGCCGGTGGTCTTCTCATGGATCGCCGGGTTGGCCGGGTTGTCGAACTGCTGCGGCATGAAGTACTTCCCGGGATCCCCCGCGACCAGTTCCTCGGCCTTCTGGATCGCACCCTTCATGCCCTTCGCCGGTTCGGTCAGGACCAGCTCCGCGCCCAGCGCCTTGAGCACCTTGCGTCGCTCCAGGCTCATCGACGCCGGCATGGTCAGGATCAGTTTGTAGCCGCGTGCGGCGGCGACGAAGGCGAGGCCGATGCCGGTGTTGCCGGAGGTCGGCTCGACCAGGGTCATGCCGGACTTCAGTCTGCCGCTGGCTTCGGCATCCCAGATCATGTTCGCGCCGATCCGGCACTTCACCGAATAGCCGGGGTTGCGCCCTTCGATCTTGGCCAGGATGGTGACGCCGCGCGGGGCGATGCGGTTGATCTGGACCAGCGGCGTGTTGCCGATGGACTGCGCGTTGTCTGCGAAGATGCGGCTCATGATGGTGTCCTTGTCGCATGGAGAAAGATCAATCAGCCTATTCCGCCCCCGCCCGCGCGTCCAGACGCGTTCGAACCAGCGGCGCGCCGCGCGTGTCCACTGTCCAGGAGGGCCGTACCGATGAAGAAACGCTATGCCATTCCCCTGGGCAGCCTGGCGGCGCTGCTTCTGTTGTTGCTGGCGCTGCACCTGGCGCTGCCGTACCTGGTGCGCGACTACCTGAACGGCAAGCTGGCCGACATGGGCGACTACCGTGGGCACATCGCCGACGTCGACCTGGCGCTCTGGCGCGGCGCGTATCGGATCGACGGGCTGAGCATCGTCAAGGACAACGGCAAGGTGCCGGTGCCGTTCCTCGACGCGCCGAGCATCGACCTGTCGGTGAGCTGGCAGGCGCTCTGGGATGATCACGCAGTAGTGGCGCGGGTGGTCTTCGAGCGTCCGCAGCTCAACTTCGTCGATGCTGGCGGCGACCGCGACGCCTCGCAGACCGGTGCCGGCACCGACTGGCGCGAGCAACTGGACAAGCTGCTGCCGATCACCCTCAACGAGGTGCGGGTGGTGGACGGCACCCTGCGTTTCCGCAACTTCACTTCGAAGCCGCCGGTGAACCTGCACGCCTCGGCGCTCAACGCCAGCATCTATAACCTGACCAACGTGGCCGACGCCCGGGGCGAGCGGCCGGCGCGTCTCGAGGGCACGGCGCGGATACTCGGCCAGGCGCCGCTGGAAGTGGCGGCGCATTTCGACCCGCTGAGCGACTTCGAGGACTTCGACCTGCGCCTGCGGGTCACCCGCGTCGAGCTGAAGCGGCTCAACGACTTCGCCAGCGCCTATGGCAAGTTCGACTTCAATGCCGGCACCGGCGACCTGGTGCTGGAGGCCCAGGCTAAGCGCGGCCAGTTGGATGGCTACATCAAGCCGCTGCTGCGCGACGTGGACGTGTTCAACTGGCGGCAGGACGTGGAGGATGGCGACAAGAACCTGTTCCGCTCGGTGTGGGAGGCGCTGGTCGGCGGTGGCGAGACGGTGCTGAAGAACCAGCGCAAAGACCAGTTCGCAACCCGTGTGAACCTGAGCGGTAATATCCACCAGCGGGACGTCAGCGCGTTCCAGGCGTTCCTCGGGATTCTCCGCAACGCGTTCGTCGAGGCGTTCAACGCTCGTTTCGAGCGTTCCCCGGCGACGCGCGACGACGACGGCTGAAGACGCGGGCGGAACGGCGGGTCGCGAGGTGGCCGGGCATTCAGTGACTGAATGACCCGTCTGCGTTCACAGTGCGCTTGTCCCCGCGTTATAGTCGGGTTTTCAAACAATACTGAACTGCCCGGTTTTCCAGCCAGGGCGTTACCGTTCGAGGATTTCCTGATGAAGTTCGAAGGCACCCAGTCCTACGTCGCCACCGACGACCTCAAGCTCGCGGTCAACGCCGCCATCACCCTGCAGCGGCCGCTGCTGGTGAAGGGCGAACCGGGCACCGGCAAGACCATGCTCGCCGAGCAGTTGGCCGAGTCCTTCGGCGCCAAGCTGATCACCTGGCACATCAAGTCCACCACCAAGGCCCACCAGGGCCTCTACGAGTACGATGCGGTAAGCCGCCTGCGCGATTCGCAGCTGGGCGTGGACAAGGTTCACGACGTGCGCAACTACATCAAGAAGGGCAAGCTCTGGGAGGCCTTCGAGGCCCAGGAGAGGGTGATCCTGCTGATCGACGAGATCGACAAGGCCGACATCGAGTTCCCCAACGACCTGCTGCAGGAACTCGACAAGATGGAGTTCTACGTCTACGAGACCAACGAAACCATCAAGGCGAAGCAGCGCCCGATCATCATCATCACCTCGAACAACGAGAAGGAACTGCCCGACGCCTTCCTGCGCCGCTGCTTCTTCCATTACATCGCCTTCCCCGACCGCGAGACGTTGCAGAAGATCGTCGACGTGCACTACCCGAACATCAAGCAGTCGCTGGTCAGCGAGGCGCTGGACATCTTCTTCGACGTGCGCAAGGTGCCCGGCCTGAAAAAGAAACCTTCGACTTCCGAGCTGGTCGACTGGCTGAAGCTGCTGATGGCCGACGAGATCGGCGAAGCGGTGCTGCGCGAACGCGACCCGACCAAGGCGATCCCGCCGCTGGCCGGCGCCCTGGTGAAGAACGAGCAGGACGTGCAGCTTCTCGAGCGCCTGGCGTTCATGAGCCGCCGCGCCAGCCGCTGAGTGCGTCGGCCCTTTCCGGGGAAAGGGCTGCGGGGCGGCACGCCAGACAGCGGAGGAACATCCCATGCTCAGCGGAAGTTGCCTGTGCGGCGCGGTAAGCTATGAAATCGACGCGCCCATCGAGTCGGCCAGTCATTGTCATTGCAGCCAGTGCCGCAAGGCCCACGGCGCGGCGTTCGCCACCTACGGCAAGGTGCGCCGCGAGGCGTTCCGCTATGTCGCCGGAGCGGACGCGGTGGCCGAATACCACTCGTCGCCAGGCGTCACCCGTACCTTCTGCCGCCACTGCGGATCGAACCTGCAGTGGCTTGGCGGCAACGAGGACCCGACGTACACCTCTATCGCCCTCGGCACCCTCGACTCGCCGCTGCCATCGGTAGCGCAGCGGCACATCTACGTGGGTTCGAAAGCCGACTGGTATGTCATCGCCGACGACCTGCCGCAGGAACACCAATACTGACCGGCGCTCGCGCGCCGGGATCAACGGACAACAGACGAGGTCGCAGCCATGCTGCTCAACCTGTTCAACGAAATGCGCGCAGCCAAGGTGCCGGTGTCGGTGCGCGAGCTGCTCGACCTGATCGATGCCCTGAAGCACCGCGTGGTGTTCGCCGACATGGACGAGTTCTACTACCTGGCGCGCACCATCATGGTCAAGGACGAGCGCCACTTCGACAAGTTCGACCGGGCCTTCGGCGCCTACTTCAAGGGCCTGGAGAAGCTCGACGACCACCTCAAGGCGCTGATCCCCGAGGAATGGCTGCGCAAGGAGTTCGAGCGCCTGCTGACCGACGAGGAAAAGGCGCAGATCCAGTCCCTCGGCGGCCTGGACAAGCTGATCGAGGAGTTCAAGAAACGCCTCGAGGAACAGAAGGAGCGCCATGCCGGCGGTAACAAGTGGATCGGTACCGGCGGTACCAGTCCGTTCGGCTCCGGCGGTTTCAACCCGGAGGGCATCCGCGTCGGCGACGCCGGCAAGCGCCAGGGCAAGGCGGCCAAGGTCTGGGACCAGCGCGAATACAAGAACCTCGACGACCAGGTCGAACTGGGTACGCGCAACATCAAGATCGCCCTGCGGCGCCTGCGCAAGTTCGCCCGCGAGGGCGCGGCGGAGGAGCTGGACATCGACGGCACCATCGACCACACCGCGAAGGACGCCGGGCTGCTCAACATCCAGATGCGCCCGGAGCGGCGCAACACGGTGAAGCTGTTGCTGCTGCTGGACATCGGCGGCTCGATGGACGCCCACGTCAAGGTCTGCGAGGAGCTGTTCTCGGCCTGCAAGACCGAGTTCAAGCACCTGGAGTATTTCTACTTCCACAACTTCATCTACGAGTCGGTGTGGAAGAACAACCTGCGCCGCAGCAGCGAACGCACCGCCACCTTCGACCTGCTGCACAAGTACGGTCCGGACTACAAGGTGGTGTTCGTCGGCGACGCGGCGATGGCGCCCTACGAAATCACCCAGGCCGGCGGCAGCGTCGAGCACTGGAACGAGGAAGCCGGTTACGTCTGGATGCAGCGCTTCATGGAGAAGTACAAGAAGCTCATCTGGATCAACCCCTATCCGAAGGACACCTGGAACTACACGGCGTCCACCGGCCTGGTCCGCGAACTGGTCAAGGAACAGATGTATCCGTTGACCCTGAGCGGCCTGGAGGAGGGCATGCGCTTCCTCTCGCGCGGTTGAGCCAACTGCCTGCGGGACCGGCGACAGGCGCGGCGGCACGCAACTTGCCTACCCTGTGTATCCCGTCCGCGCGGTAACAGCGCGGCGCGGCCACCGGTAACGATGGGCACGCCATGATCGACTCGACCTTCTCCCGCGCCACCTGGCTCAACTCGCTGCACATGTCGACCCTCACTCTCTCGCTGCTGGAGAAGGAAGGGTTCGCCCGCGAGCAACTGCTCGAAGGCAGTGGCATCACCCCCGCCGACCTGCTCGACCTGCGGCGCCTGATCAGCCCCTGGCAGGAGCAGCAGGTGTTCGCCAACGCCTGCCGGCTCAGCGACGAGCCTGCCCTCGGCCTGCGCCTGGGGCTGCGCACGCGGATTTCCGCCTACGGCCTGCTCGGCTACGCGCTGCTCTCCGCGCCGACCCTCGGCGAGGCGCTGCGCATCGGCCTCAGCTATCCGGTCTTGCTCGGCACTTACTTCCACCTGTCGCTGGAAGTCGCCGACGGCCGCGCCTGGCTGGTGGCCACCGGCTACGGCGAGGACGAGGCGCTGCGGCCATTCAACACCGAGCTTTGCCTGGGCTCGCTGAAGGTCACCTGCGCCGACCTGCTCGGCCAGCCGCTGCCCTTGCTGGAAGCGGCCTTCGACTATGCCGGCGACGAGGCGATGGCGCGGGCCTACGCCGAGGGTTTCGCCTGCGAGTTGCACTTCGAACGCGAGCGCAGCGCCATCGGCTTCGCCGCCGAATGGCTGGAGCGCCCGTTGCCGCTGGCCGACCCGGTGACCCACCGGGAGATGCTGGAACAGTGCCGGCGGCAGAACATCGACCTGGCCGCGCGTCGTGCCTGGCTGGACAAGGTCCGGGCGATCCTCGCCGAGCGCTTGCAGGACCCGCCCGGCCTGGAGGAACTGGCCAGGCGCCTGAACTGTTCGTCGCGCAGCCTGCGCCGGCACCTTCAGCAGCAGCGCACCAGCTACCAGCAATTGCTCGACGAGTTGCGCTTCGCCCGCGCCAAGGAGTTGTTGCAGAGCGGCGACATGCCGATCTACCGGATCGCCGAGGAACTCGGCTTCAGCGAGACCGCCAGCCTGCGCCATGCCTTCCAGCGCTGGAGCGGCCAGCCGCCGAGCCATTTCCGCGCCTGAGCGCTCGCTCAGGCGGAGGGGCTGGTGTCGGCGTGGCGCCGTCGCCGTTCGTCCGCCACCTCACTCAGGGATTTTGCCGCGCCGTCGCCAATCCAGGCCATGAAGGCACGATCGAAGCGGAAGTCGGCGCCGCACAGCCCGACGAGGAAGCGCCATACGTCCTGGGCGTTGCGCTAGTCGCGGCACACTGCGGTGTCGCGGGTGATGGTGTCGCCGTGCCAGCCGAAGACCATCTGTCGTTTCTCTGCGCGCGCTGGAGCGGGCAGGCCAACGATGGCCTGCCCACGGGCCGTCAGGATGCCGGCTCTTCGATCAGCCGGTCATAGGGCGGCAGGCCGCTGTATTGGTCCAGGGCTTGCTCGTAGGCGTTCTTCAGGTCGTCGGCGGCGAGGTCGTAGCCGACCAGCAACTGTTCGAGTTCAGCGGCGTTCTGCGGGTCGTCGTTCTGCAACTGCGCGTCGAGTTCGCGGGTGCGCGCGGCGACGCACTGGATCGCCACCATCAGGGTCTGGGGTTTCAGGTTCATGGTTCACTCCTAGAGCCCGCGGGCTTTTTCCCATTGGCGGCGGATGGCGTTGCGCACGAAGTTGTCCAGTTGGCCCATGAGGACCTCCCGGTACATCGGCTTGGCCGGCATGATGGTGTAGTGGGTGGCTTGCAGGCGCTTGTTGTAGCTGTCCTGCTTCACCTTAAGGTCCGGCGGGATGTCGGTGCCGTCGGGTATCACGAAGTCGCCGTCGGCGCGGCGCAGCACGCCGGCGCGGTCGAACACCGAGGTGCCGCCGGTGTCCGGGGCGTAGAGGCCGTCGCGGCCGGCGACGATGTCCGACGCGCGGGCGGGGACGCCAGGGGTGTTGGGGCTGTCGAAGGTCGGATGCAGCAGCGGGGCGACTTCCGCAGCCTCGGCGAGTTCCTTGTCGGGATGCAGGTAGCGACCGACGTCGCCGTCGTAGTTGGCCTTGAATACCGCCCGGTAGAGGGTGAGGCTGGTTTTCTCGTAGTCGTAGGACATGGGTGGACTTCCCTGTGGGTTGCGTTCGCGGCGCCGCGGGTGCGCGGCATCGCTACCGGCCACCGTCCTTGTGGCGCCATCGGCGAGCAGGATAACAGCCGTGGGCGGATCCGCCAGGGGCAGGCGACGACCGTCGCCCGGGAGGCTCAAGGCCTGGCCGCGCCGTGCAGGTAATGGCGGATGCGCACCTCCACGCCGGCGCTCTGGAAGCGCCGGGCGGCGGCCTCGACCCGCAACTCGCCGCGGGTCACCCGCTGGTGGTGGCGCAGGTGTTCCAGCCAGGATTCGTCGATGAAGAACTCCAGCCACAGGCGACGGTTGCCGCTGTCCTGGACCAGCCCCCAGGACACCGCGCCGTTGCGCCGACGCATGGCGCGCACCTCGACCATCGCCGCCTGGAATGCCGCGGCGTCCTGCGGGTCGATGTCGTACTCGAGGGTGACCATCACCGGGCCGCGTTCCTGGTCCACCTCTTCGTCGACCAGTGGTGCCGGCCAGTGCAGCGACGGCGCGAGGTCCTCGGCCTCGGTGACCGGCAGCCGGCAGCGCAGCGACGCGAACAGGCCGAGCAGCAGCGCGGCGCTGGCGCAGAGCAGGGCGAAGGTGATCGACAGGTGGCTGGCGACCAGACCCCACAGGGCGCCGCCGGCGGCCATGCTGCCGAAGAACACCAGGATGTAGACCGCCAGCGCGCGGGCGCGGACCCAGGCCGGCACGGAGGTCTGCGCGGCGACCTGCAGGCTGGAGAGCACGGCGATCCATGCCGCGCCGCTGAGCAGCATCACCGGCACCAGCAAATAGAGGTTGCGCAGCAGCGCCAGGGCCACCAGCACCAGTGCGTAGAGCACGCTGGAGAGCAGCACCAGGCGGTCGCTGCCGAGGCGTTCGCGCAGGCGCGGCAGGAACGCGGCGCCGAGCACCGCGCCGACGCCGACGCTGCCCAGCAGCAGGCCGAAGTCCATGGCGTTGCCATGCAGTTCGCCGCGCACGATCAGCGGCAGCAGCGACATGCCGGCGCTGGCGCCGAGGAAGAACGCCACCGCGCGCACCAGCACCGATTGCAGTGGCCTCGAGCTGCGGCTGTAGCGCCAGCCGGCGCGCAGGGCGCCGAACAGGCGTTCCGCCGGCAGCACCGAGGGCACGGCCTCGCGTTTCCAGGCCAGCAGCACGGCGATCACCGCGAAGAAGGAGAGGGCGTTGAGGGCGAAGGTCAGCCAGGGGCCGACCAGGCTCACCAGCACCCCGGCGATGGCCGGTCCGACCGCCCGCGCCAGGTTGACCCCGACACTGGACAGCGCCACCGCCGCCGGCAGTTCGTCCTTGCCCACCAGTTCCGGAGTGGTGGCGCTCCAGGCCGGCATCATCAGCGCGGTGCCGATGCCCATGCACAGGGTCAGGCCGAGCAGCAGCCAGACGCTGGTCAACTGGAGCAGGGTGAGGCTGGCCAGCAGGGTGGCCACCAAGGCCATCCACAATTGCACGCCGAGCAGGTAGCGGCGCTTGTCGACGATATCGGCGAGGGCGCCGGCCGGCAGGGCCAGGAAGAACATCGGCAGCGATCCGGCGACCTGCACCAGGGCCACGTTCAGCGGGCTGGCGGAGAGCGAGGTCATCAGCCAGCCGGCGCCCACCTCGTGCATCCAGGTGCCGATGTTCGAGGCGATGCTGGCCAGCCATAGCCAGCGGAAGGTGGCTTGGCGCAGGGGACTCCAGGGTGAGGCGGCGGGTGCGGTCATGGTCAGAGCGAGCCTTTGAGTGGGTATTCGACGATCAGGTAGAGGCGGTCGATGTCGTCGCCGGCCTGGGCCGCGTTGGCCCGGTGGCTGAGGTGCGAGACGTTCAGCGAGAGATCCTTGAGCGGGCCCGAGGCGAACACGTAGCGCAGGTCGAGGTCGCGCTCCCAGTGCTTGCCGCCGCTGCCCTGCAAGGGCCGGTAGCGGCCATCGGCGCCCAGCGGGTTGTAGGCGCCGCCGGCCGGCGCATGGCTGCCGTCGATGGCGCGGCCGCTGACGTAACGCGCCATGAAGCTCAGCCCCGGCAGGCCGAACGGGGCCAGGTCGAGGTCGTAGCGGGCCTGCCAGGAGCGTTCGCCGGGACCGTTGAAATCGGCGTACTTGATCGAGTTGGCGAGGTAGATGGAGTCACCTCCGACGAAGTCGAACGGCGTATCCCCATGGACACGCTGGTAGGCCAGGGAGAAACCCTGCGCGCCGACGCGGTACTTCAGTTGCAGGCTGTAGGCCAGGGTGTCGATCGCGCCGGCCCGGCTGCGGCCCTGGTCGCGCGTGCGATAGAGGTTGCCATCCAGGCTGAACGCGGCACGTTGCAGGTTCATGTTGAGATAGACCTGGCGCCAGACGTTGTCCAGTTGCGCCGCGAACAGCGAGCCGCTCAGGTTGTCGCTGGCCGCTAGGCTGGCGCCGGCGAAGCCGATGGCGCTGCCGGCGGTGCTCGCGCCGTAGCCGTCGAAGTCGCCATGGCCGGAGCTGGAGGCCTGTTCCTTGAAGGCGGTGAAGCGCCCGGCCTGGATCCGCACGCGGTCGAGGTCGTCGCTCTGCAGGAAGAAGCCCCTGGCGTACTGGGGTTGCAGGCGCTTGTCGCTGGTATCGAAGACCGGGGTCTCGACGGTCATCTCGCCGACCTTGAGCAGGCTCTCGCCGAGCCGCAGCTTGAGTGCGGCGCCGGCGTCGGAATACTCGCTGGCGTTATCGCCGGATGAGTCCAGCGGCAACAGGCCGGTGCCGGCATGGTCACGTCCGCCGTCGAGCTTGAAGCCGGCGAAGCCGTGGAGATCGAGGCCGAAACCGACGCGGCCGGGAGTATAGGCCGACTCCAGGTCGGCGATCAGGCCGTGTGCCCATTCCTTGCGGTAGCCGCGCCCGGCGTCCGCGCGGCGATAGTCGTTGTAGAGGAAGTAGTTGCGGTTGAGCAGGCGCCACTCCAGGTAGTCGGGTGCCTTGGCTTCCTCTGTCGCGGCGTGGCACGGCGAGGTGCCGCCCAGCGCCAGGAAAAGGGCCAGGCGGCCGACCGGTCGAACGCGGATCATCGGGAAAACTCCGGGCGAGGCGGGCCGCGAAGGGCCCGCCCGGGTACGTCAGAAAGCGAAGCAGGAACAGCCGAATGCGCCCCAGAAACCCTGGAAGTCGCTCACCGGTACGTTGGAGTGGCGCGCGCGGTTGTGCTCGTGGGCGTGTACCGCGCAGGCACCGACGCACTGGTGGACCTGGGCGGTCAGCGGCGCGCCTTGCCGCCAGTGGCCGGGTACCTTGGCCACCGGCGACCAGTCCGGCAGCACCGGCGGCGCCGGCGGACCGAGCTTGTCGAACTCGGCGGCGGCATAGACGACCTTGCCGTCGACCACCGTGAGCACCGACTCGATCCACTTGATGGCCTCTTCCTCGACGCCGAAGAAGTCCGCCGACAGCGCCGCCAGGTCGGCGAGCTGGCCAACCTTGATCTGTCCTTTCTTGCCCTGCTCGCTGGAGAACCAGGCGCTGCCGTGGGTGAACAGCTGCAATGCGGTTTCCCGCGGCAGGCCCTGCGGATACAGGGCCATGCCGCCGACGGTGCGGCCGCTGACCAGCCAGTACAGCGAGGTCCAGGGGTTGTAGCTGGAGACCCGGGTGGCGTCGGTGCCGGCACCCACCGGCACGCCCTCGGCGAGCATGCGCTGGATCGGCGGCGTGGCCTCGGCGGCCTTGGCACCGTAGCGGTCGACGAAGTACTCGCCCTGGAAGGCCATGCGGTCCTGGATCGCGATGCCGCCGCCGAGTGCCCGCACCCGCTCGATGTTGCGCGGGGTGATGGTCTCGGCGTGGTCGAAGAACCAGGGCAGGCCGTTGAACGGAATGTCGCGGTCGACCTTCTCGAACACGTCGAGCATCCGCGAGATCGATTCGTCGTAGGTGGCGTGCAGGCGGAACGGCCAGCGCTGCTCCACCAGGTGGCGGACCACAGGCTCCAGCTCCTGCTCCATGGTCTGCGGCAGGTCCGGGCGCGGTTCGAGGAAGTCCTCGAAGTCGGCGGCGGAGAACACCAGCATCTCGCCGGCGCCGTTATGGCGGAAGAAATCGCTGCCCTGGCCGTACTTGACGCTGCCGGTCCAGTTCTTGAAGTCGGCGAGTTCTTCCTTCGGTTTCTGGGTGAACAGGTTGTAGGCGATGCGTACGGTGAGCTGGCCCTGGTCGGCCAGTTCGCGAATCACCTGGTAGTCGTCCGGGTAGTTCTGGAAGCCGCCGCCGGCGTCGATCGCGCTGGTCAGGCCGAGGCGGTTGAGTTCGCGCATGAACTGGCGGGTGGAGTTGACCTGGTATTCCAGCGGCAGCTTCGGTCCCTTGGCCAGGGTGGCGTAGAGAATCATCGCGTTGGGCCGGGCGATCAGCATGCCGGTGGGTTCGCCGCTGCTGTCGCGGACGATCTCGCCGCCGGGCGGGTTGGGCGTGTCCTTGGTGTAGCCGACCACGCGCAGGGCGGCGCGGTTGAGCAGGGCGCGATCGTACAGGTGGAGGACGAACACCGGGGTGTCCGGCGCGGCCTTGTTCAATTCCTCCAGGGTCGGCATGCGCTTCTCGGCGAACTGGAACTCGTTCCAGCCGCCGACCACCCGCACCCACTGGGGGCTGGGCGTGCGTTCGGCCTGGTTCTTGAGCATGCGCAAGGCGTCGGCCAGGGAGGGCACGCCTTCCCAGCGCAGCTCCAGGTTGTAGTTGAGGCCACCGCGGATCAGGTGCAGGTGCGAGTCGTTGAGACCGGGGATCACGGTGCGCTTCTGCAGGTCGATCACCTGGGTGGCGCTGCCGCGATGGAGCATCGCCTCGGCGTCGTTGCCGACGGCAAGGAACTTGCCGTCCTTGATCGCCACGGCGGTGGCGGTGGGGTTGTCGCGGTCCACGGTGTGGAAACGGCCGTTGTGCAGGATCAGGTCGGCGGTCATGGAACCTCCTGGGTTGCTTGCGGGAGAAAGGCTGGCGGCGTTGGCGAAGGGCAGGGCGGACCACAGGACTCCGGCGGCGCCCAGCACCGAACTGGTAGTGAGGAAATGGCGGCGGTCCTTGCTCGGCGGATCGTGGCTCATGGCGTGCTCCTGGCAGCGGGGCGGAATCGGTCAGCGAGGGCGGCGGCGAGAGAGGCCACCGGACAGGATAGGTGCGGCGGGAAACGTACGGGACGAAAGAGCGGTTTTCCCGAATGACGCATCCTCCTGCAAGCGCAACTTGCTGGTGGTCGATAGCAAGTAAGGCGCGAGACATGTCCTGAACTTCATGGGGGCTTTTTCTTATAGGGCGGACTGTCGATTCTGCTAGCTGGTAATCCTTCTTTTATTGTCTCTGTGTGCGCTTTTTGTATGGATGTGTCGAATATTTTGAATATCGCCGTTCAACTTTATCCAGGGCCGCAGTTCAGTGATTTATTTTCTCGAAAAGTTTGTTTTTTCCAATATTCATGCTTCATAGTCTGGCCGGCCACGGGAAATTATCTGTTGGCCTGCGTGCTGTTGTGCGCAACAGCTGGAATTCATCGTTCGTTGTCAGGAAACAATCATGAGCCACTATCTCGAAGTTCTAACTCCGCAGAACAGCCAGATCATCTTCATCGACCAGCAGCCACAGATGGCATTCGGCGTACAGTCCATCGATCGCCAGACGCTGAAGAACAACGTAGTGGGCCTGGCCAAGGCGGCGAAGGTATTCGACATCCCGGTCACCATCACCACGGTGGAAACCGACAGCTTCTCCGGCCCGACCTATCCGGAGCTGCTGGCGGTGTTCCCCGAACAGAAGATCCTCGAACGCACCTCGATGAACTCCTGGGACGACCAGAACGTGCGCGACTCGCTGGCCGCCGCGGGCCGCAAGAAGGTCGTGGTCGCCGGGCTGTGGACCGAGGTCTGCAACACCACCTTCGCCCTCTGCGCCATGCTCGAGGGCGGCTACGAGATCTACATGGTGGCCGATGCCTCGGGCGGCACCTCCAGCGACGCCCACAAGTACGCCATGGACCGCATGGTCCAGGCCGGCGTGGTACCGGTGACCTGGCAGCAGGTCCTGCTGGAGTGGCAGCGCGACTGGGCCCGCCGGGATACCTACGACGCCGTGATGGCCATCGCCAAGGAGCATTCCGGGGCCTACGGCATGGGCGTGGACTACGCCTACACCATGGTGCACAAGGCGCCCGAGCGGGTGACCCACGGCGAACGCATCGGCCCGAATCCGGCCAAGTGAATGCCGGCCGTGCCGCTCCGGTCCGCCGGGCGGCACGGCCGCGAAGGAGAACGAAGATGAAGCTCTACGTATTGTCGCTGGGCGCCGGACTGTTGGTGGGGATCGTCTACAGCCTGCTGCAGGTGCGTTCGCCGGCTCCGCCGCTGGTGGCGCTGGTGGGGTTGCTCGGCATCCTGCTCGGCGAGCAGGTCATCCCGGTCGGCAAGCAATTGCTCGGCGGTTGCGCGTTCGCCTCGGCCTGCGACAAGGCGGGTTCGGTCGGCCATGTGCTGGGGCAACTACCGGGTCGGCATCGCCTCGACCAGGCCGCTGGCCCGTCGGAAAAGGAAAAGGGTTGAGCGTTATATCATCGAGTAACAGCGCAGTAATCTGGTAGTTATCTTCGTCGGTTAGATTTCCCCGGAACGGCTCCCTCGGATTAATCTCTGGGGGAGCTTTCGTGCGTCGTTTTTCGCGTCGAGAGAAAAGTGTCACGAGATCATCAGGCGCATGGAATCAGGGGGAGTCATGACTGTTGCCATAGACAGAACAAAGGGCGACCAATCCACGCCAGGGAACATCATAAGGGGAGAGGGGTACGCCTTGATTCGCAATAGTGAGGCGACTCCCGATCCGGACAAGGTGATCCATATTCCTTGTGCCGATTCGTTTTCCGTCATCGTGCAGTTGCGCGATTTCAATTCCCATCGTCTCTGGAATGGAAACAAACTGGTTTTCGATGGCGGACATCCACGGAAAAGTATCTCCATCGCCTATCTTGGCGATGAAATAAAGTGCCAGCACCGGACAACTTACGACAATGTCCGCTTCATGTTGCCGCGCGCTTCGATAAAGGAGTTTCTCTACGAAGAAGGGCAACGCGCGTCCGCCGAGCCGGAGCGGATCATCGGTGTCGACGATCCGGTGGTCTATCACCTGGCGCTGGCGCTGCTGCCCAGCTTCGCCAGGGCGGGCGAGCGCAACGAACTGTTCATCGAGCAGGTCATGCTGGCGCTGTTGACCCACGTTCAGGATCGCTTCGCTTCGACCCAGGTCCCGGTCTGCACCGGCAAGGGCCTGGCGCCCTGGCAATTGCGCAGGGCCAAGGAGCTGATCGCCGGGCATCTGGCCGAGGGCGTGTCGGTGGCGCGCCTGGCCGAGGAGTGCGGGCTCTCGCGCAGCTATTTCACCAAGGCCTTCAAGTGCAGCACCGGTGTTTCGCCCCACGAATGGCTGATGCGCATGCGCGTCGACCGGGCCAAGGAGCTGATGCTGGGCAGCGACGAACCGCTTTCGCAGATCGGCGTCGCCTGCGGCTTTTCCGACCAGCCGCATTTCTCGCGGATCTTTCTCCGGCTGGCCGGCGCCTCGCCCTCGACCTGGCGTCGGGTCAAGCGGCAGCGCACCGACGCAGCGCTGTGAACCGCGACCGTGCGTGACGGACGGTACGGAAGCCGCCGGATGCTCGGCTAGAATGCCCTGGCTTCGGCGGTCGCCATCGGCCGCCCACTTCGCAACGGAACAGGGAATCGCAGATGAAAGCAGTACGCCAGGGTCGCGGCGTAACGGGGTTGCTCATGCTCCTGGCGCTGGCCGGGTGCAGTTCGCGGTCGGCGGAGCCGCCGCCGCCCAACCCCGACGAAGTACGGGCGAAGATCGTCCGCCTGATGCCGGCCACGGTGCGCGATCGCCAAGGGTGGGCCAGCGATATCTACGCGGCCTTTTCCGCCCAGCAGATCTACCCCAGCGACGAGAATCTCTGTGCGGTGCTGGCGGTGACCGAGCAGGAGTCCACCTACCAGGTCGACCCGCCGGTGGCCGGCCTGGGCAGGATCGCCACCCGCGAGGTCGAGCGTCGTGCCGGCAAGCTGCACGTGCCGGCGTTCCTGGTCAGCTCGGCGCTGAATATCAAGTCGCCCGATGGCCGCACCTACAGCCAGCGCCTGGCCGCGGCGCGCACGGAGAAGGAACTGAGCGAGACATTCGACGATTTCATCGCCATCGTGCCCATGGGCGGCAAGCTGTTCGGCGGCTTCAACCCGGTACACACCGGCGGGCCGATGCAGGTCAGCATCGCTTTCGCCGAGCAGCACGCGGACGGCTATCCCTATCCGCTGGACGGCAGCATCCGCCGCGAGGTGTTCAGCCGGCGCGGCGGCATGTATTTCGGCATCGCCCACCTGCTTGGCTATCCGGCGGACTACCCGGCGCCGCTGTACCGCTTCGCCGACTTCAACGCCGGCTGGTATGCCAGTCGCAACGCCGCGTTCCAGAGCGCGGTGAGTCGCGTCTCGGGGATTCCGCTGGCGCTGGATGGCGATCTGATCCGCTACGGCACGCGCACGCCGGGCTCCACCGAACTGGCCGTGCGCAGCCTCGGCAAGCGCCTGGACATGAGCGACGCGGCGATCCGCCGGGCGCTGGAGCAGGGCGACAGCCCGGAGTTCGCCGACAGCGCGCTGTACCGCAAGGTCTTCGCCCTGGCCGAAAGCGCCACCGGCAAGACATTGCCCCGCGCCGTGCTGCCGGGGATCACCCTGGAGAGCCCGAAGATCACCCGCAAGCTGACCACCGCCTGGTTCGCCAAGCGCGTCGACGAACGCTACCAGCGCTGCATGGCGCGCGTGCGGAAACGCTGAGTCCATCGTCGCGCGGGTCGAACCTGGCGCCGCCGCGGGAGTCTGCCGTCCTGTCAGCCAAGCTCATGGAGAAGCAGCGTATGAAGACCCGATACAGCGCCGAGGCACCGGCGCGCGACGAACTGGACCGGCTCGCCGGTCCGACGCTGGTGGAGTTCGGTACCGACTGGTGCGGCCATTGCCAGGCCGCCCAGCCGCTGCTGGCGGAAGTATTCAGCGACTATCCGGAGGTCGGCCACCTGAAGGTCGAGGACGGTCCCGGGCGCCGCCTGGGGCGCTCGTTCCAGGTCAAGCTGTGGCCGACGTTCGTCTTTCTTCGCGACGGCCGGGAGGTGGCGCGGGTGGTCCGCCCCGGCAGCGCCAGCGTGCTGGAAGAAGCGTTCGAGAGCCTGGTCGGCGAGGGCTGAGGACCCGGCCCGCGGGCCGGGCGGCGTTCAGGCCGGCATCGCGTGATCCACCTGTTCGCGGATCTCCTGGTAGCGCAGTTCCATCAGCTTGCGCTGCTCGCGCCGGGCCAGGGCCTGGGCGTAGCGGCGTTTCTCGATCGCGGTCTCCGGTTCCAGCGGACGCACCGCCACCGGCCGGCGCTGGTCGTCCATCGCCACCATGGTGAAGAAGCAACTGTTGGTATGGCGCACGGTACGCTCGTGGATGTTCTCGGTCATCACCTTCACCCCGACCTCCATCGAAGTGCGCCCGGTGTAGTTCACCGAGGCGAGGAAGGTCACCAGTTCGCCGACATGGATCGGCTCGCGGAAGATCACCTGATCCACCGACAGGGTCACCACGTAGCGTCCGGCGTAGCGCTTGGCGCAGGCAAAGGCCACTTCGTCGAGGAGCTTGAGCAGCGCGCCGCCGTGGACGTTGCCGGAGAAGTTCGCCTTGTCGGGGGTCATGAGCACGCTCATGGTCAGTTGGTAGCTGCCAGGTTCCATCGTTCACCTATCACGCAAGTTGGTCACGGGCCATTGCAGTGGGCCGGCGGCCGCTCTGCGGCGGCCTCTGGCGATAGGGTAGGGAGAAACGCCGGCGCGATTAGCACCGCAGTCGACAATGGTGTTTTCCGCGAAACGGGCTTGCGGCGCCGCTCCGTATGCGCCAAGGGCTAGTCGCGGGAGCCGCCGCGTCCTTCCCGGCTGGCATCCATCCAGCGCAGCACTTCTTCGCCGAACTCCGGTGGCGCGATACGCCCCACCCGGCGTACCAGGTCGAGGATGGTCTGCTGGGCCAGCGCTTCTTCCATGCGCTTCTGCGCGGTGAGCATCACCGCGTGGATCGAGCAGGTGTTGCGGGTCGCCCAGGAAGGCGGGTTGCCTTCGAAGATCGCGCAGCGCTCGCGGACCTCGCGGCATTCGAAGATCGATTTGTCGCCGTCGATGGCGCGGACCACGTCGAGCACGCTGATTTCGTTGGCCGGCCGTGCCAGGCGGAAGCCACCGCGCACGCCTTCGGTGGCAGCCACCAGGCCGGCCTTGGCCAGGCGGGTGAAGACCTTGGCCAGCAGTTCCGGCGGCACGCCCTGCAACTCGGCGAGGGTGCGTACGCTGGACTCGCGGCTGTCGCCTTTCTCGTCGGCGAGGAACAACAGGCAGTGGATGCCGTATTCGACGCCGGCGCTATAGAGAGCCATCACTAACTCCGACAGAAATATTCGCAATATTCTGCGCGGTTTTCAGGCCGCTCACAAGGACAGGTCGTTCGCTGTCTTCCGCCTCGAAGCGCTCTATCTCCGATCCTTTTCGTATGTTTTCGACGTCTTTTCCTCTCTTTCACGGCGAGGGGCGATTGCCTGTCGGAACGCTTTTCGGGGATTGATCTTCTTAACTACGACAAATATAGTCGTAGTTACGGAGAGGCTTTTCTCCGGATATCCCGTCCTTTCCCTCCAGGAGCCCCCAATGAAACAACGTATCCTGATCGTCGGTGCCGGATTCGCCGGCATGTGGAGCGCGCTGAGCGCAGTGCGCCAGCTCGACCGCCAGGGCCGCGACGACGTCGAGGTCGCGGTGCTCGCGCCGCAGCCCGAGCTGCGCATCCGCCCGCGTTTCTACGAGCCTGACGTGCAGCGCATGGCGGCGCCGCTGGGCGAATTGTTCGCCGCGGTCGGCGTGCGTTTCGTGCAGGGCAGCGCGCAGCGCATCGACGTGGCCGGCAAGCGAGTGGAGTACCGCGATGCCGAGGGCACGCTGGCGCAGCTGGACTACGACCGCCTGGTGCTGGCGGCCGGCAGCGGCGTGTGGCGTCCGGCGAGTGTCGCCGGCATCGACGCGGCCTTCGATGTCGACCAGTTGGAAGACGCCCTGCGCCTGGAGGCACACCTGCATGCCCTGCGCGACTTGCCGGATTCGCCGGCACGCAACACCGTGGTGGTCGCCGGCGGCGGCTTCACCGGCATCGAGACCGCCACCGAGATGCCGGCGCGCCTGCGGGCGATCCTCGGCGAGAAAGCGGCGCTGCGAGTGATCGTGGTCGACCGCGGCGCCGCCATCGGCGCATCGATGGGCGCGGACCTGAGCGGCTTGATCGCCGAGGCCTCGGCGGAACTGGGCGTGGAGTGGTGCCTGGGGCGTTCGGTGGCGGCGGTGGATGCCGAGGGCGTGACGCTCGACGACGGCCAGCGGATCGAGGCGAAGACCGTGGTCTGGACCGTGGGCGTGCGGGCCAGCACCCTGACCGGGCAGATTCCGGGCGAGCGCGATGCCCAGGGTCGCCTGCATGTCGACCGCAACCTCAAGGTGCTCGGTCTCGACGATGTCTACGCCACCGGCGACGTGGCCCGCGCGGCTACCGACGACCTCGGCAACCATGCCCTGATGACCTGCCAGCACGCCATCGCCCTGGGTCGCTCGGCCGGCAATAACGTGGCCGCCGACCTGCTCGGCGTCGAGCCGATTCCCTACAGCCAGGTGAAATACGTGACCTGTCTCGACCTCGGCGGCTGGGGCGCGGTGTTCACCGAGGGCTGGGACCGCCAGGTACGGTTCGTGCGCGAGGAGGGCAAGAAGATCAAGACCGAGATCAATGGCGTGTGGATCTACCCGCCGGCGGCGGACCGCGCCGTGGCGCTGGCGGCGGCCGACCCGCTGATTCCGGTGGTGGCGTAGGGCGATTTTCCCTCACCCCAACCCTCTCCCGCAGGCGGGAGAGGATGCCGTGCAGCGTAGAGGGATGCAGCGGCGCGCGGATGCCTGGCTTCCGGTAGGGCGAATAACCGCGAAGCGGTTATCCGCCGTTGCCTCGGTTCTCTTGGGAGCGTGCGTCTTCAGCGCTGGCGTTCCACCGCCGGACGGGCGAGCAGAAGGCGCAACGAGGCCCCCAGCGTTTCGCCATGACCCAGGCCGTCGAGCGGCTGGAAGTCCAGCGTGAGCCCGGCAACCCGGCGCAGGTCATCTACCAGCCGCGCCATCGCCTGGCCCGGCTCGGCTTTCAGCGAGCCGCGCGGGCTGGCCGGTTCGGCGCTGCCGCGCCAGAGCAGGAGTTCCGCGCGCTTTCCGCGCAGGCGCTGTTCGAGCCCCGCTCGTTCGCCGAGGATCGCCCCGTCGCGCCACCACAGCGACGGGCTGGCCGCGGCGTAGCGGGCGAACTCGCCGGGACGGGTGAACAGTGCGTGGAGCACCAGCAAGCCGCCGTAGGAGTGTCCCCAGAGGGTTTGTCGCGCAGTGTCCAGGGGCGCCTGCGCCGCCACGGCCGGGCGCATGCCGTCGCGCAGCAGGTCGAGGAAGGCGTCGGCGCCACCACTGGGCAGGCCGTTGAGCGGGTCGCGCTGATCGGCCTGGCCGGGACTCGCGGGGGTGTAGTCGAAGGTACGCCCGGCGCGGTCGATGCGCAGCGGCGTGCGGTAGCCGATGGCGACCAGCAGCGGTGCGTCGCCGTCGGCCAGGCGTCTCAGGGTTGACTCGTCGAGGGCGCCGACGGCGGCGTTGCCGTCGAGCATCCAGACCACCGGGTAGCCGGCGGCGGGCGGTGCCTGCAGCGGTCGGCCGAGCCACAGCCGGTAATGCCGCTGGCCATCGACGGAATCCAGGTCCACGGCGCTGAAGCGATAGGGCAGGTCCTGGCGTTGCAGCAGGCTGCGGTCCATGGTCGCCTCGGGGTCCGGTTGCGCCAGCGGCGCGCCGCCGGGCAGGGCCGCCGCCAGGGCGAGGCCCAGGGCGGCGACGAGCAGGGAGGTTCTCATCAGGCTTTCTCGTTATGGCTCAGAACGACGCGGTCAGGCTGGTATAGAAGGTCCGTCCGGGCTCGTTGTAGGTCGCCGCGCCGGCCCCGTCGATGCCGACCACGCCCTGGGCATTGCCGGCGCGGAACAGGCGCTTGTCGAACAGGTTGTCGACGCCGGCGCCGAGGCTCAGGTTCTTGCTCAACCGATAGGTGCCGCCGAGGCCGGCGATGGCGTAGGGCGAGAGCTGGTCGTTGGCGCTGCCGGTGACACGGTCGCCGTGATAGTCGTATTTCTTCGGCTTCTGCTTGCCGTACCAGGTGACCGTGGCTTGCAGCGAGAGGTCGTCGGTGGCCTGCCAGTCGAGCATCGAGTTGAGGGTGTAGCGCGGCGTCACCGAGAGCACGTCGCCGGTTTCCTTGTTCTTCGATTGCAGCATGTAGGTGAAGTTGTTGCTCCACTTCAGGCCGTCGGCCAGGGGCAGGGTCAGGGTGCCTTCGAGGCCCTCGACCACCGCCTTGGGCACGTTCTCCCACTGGTAGATCGCCGCGTTGGCGTAGTCGCCCTTGCCGCCGCTGGCGTGGTCGACCGGTGACAGGCCGGATTCGATCTTGTTCTTGTAGTCGTTGCGGAAGTAGGTCAGCCCCGCTACCAGGCCGTCGTGGCTGTACTCGATGCCCAGTTCCTTGTTCACGCTGGTCTCGGCCTTGAGGCCGTCGTTGCCGCGCAGGTAGCAACTGGTGCTTTGCCCGTAGCAACCCTGGCCACGGCTGTAGAGCAGGTAGTCGGGGTTCAGCTGGTACAGGTTGGGGGCCTTGTAGGCGCGGGCGATACCGGCCTTCAGGGTGACCCGCTCGGTGAGCGCGTGGGACAGGTTCAGCGATGGGCTCCAGTTGTCGCCGACGATGTCGTGGTGGTCCCAGCGCAGGCCTGGGGTGAGCATGGTGCCGGGCATCAGCTCGATGTTGTCCTCGGCGAACAGCGAGAAGATCCGCGCCGAGGAACTGCTGCTGCGGTTCTTTCCGGCGAGACCGGGGATCGAGCCGCCTTCTTCGGTGTTCTGGGTGTTGGAGCTGGGGTCGTCGAGCTTCTGCTCGGTCCACTCGCTGCCGAGGGTCAGGGTCTGCTCGTAGCCCAGGTGCAGCGGCAGGTTGACCTCGCCGTGGGCGGTCAGGTCGCGCAGGGTGGCGGTGTAGAAGCCGGCGTTGTTGGGGTCGAAGATGCCTTCGGTGCCGCCGGCCAGGCCTTCGTTGATCCGGCTGTTGCGGGTCTTCTCGTACTGCAGGTAGGCCAGCGAGCTGCCGAAGTCCCATTCGCCGCGATGGGTGACCGAGTAGGTCTCGCGGTACATGCGGTTGGTCTCGTGGCCGAGCATCTGCTTCACGTAGTTGTTGCTGTTGGTGTTCTGCGTGTCGCCGGTGTAGATGTTGCCCTGGCGGCTGAAGCCGGCCTCGAACTCGAGGGTCTGCTCGGGCGTCAGGCGCCAGCTGAGCAGCCCGTCGATGTCCTTGTTGCGCACGCCTTCGCGACCGGCGGGGAGGGTGCCGGCCTGCTTGCCGGTGCGGTTGGATTCGTGGCCGGCGTTGATGTCCCAGTCGTCCGAGTCGGTCTTGGCGATGTTGCCGTAGACGCGGTAGCTGAGGTTTTCCGTGAGCGGCCCGTTGAGACCGAAGCTCATCCGTTCGCTGGCGCCTTCGGCCTTGTGTTGCGGGAAATTGCTGTAGACGCTGAGATTACCGTGGGTTTCCGCGCCGGCCTGCTTGGTGATGATGTTCACCACGCCGCCCGCCGCGCCGTTGCCGTAGCGCGCCGCCGCCGGGCCGCGGATCACTTCGATGCGCTCGACCTGGTCGGCCGGCACCCAGTTGGTGTCGCCGCGGCTGTCGCGCTCGCCGCGCCAGCCGTAGCGCACCGAGTTGCGCGAGCTGACCGGCTTGCCGTCGACCAGGATCAGGGTGTTCTCCGGGCCCATGCCGCGGATGTCGATCTGCCGGTTGTTGCCACGCTGGCCGCTGGAGCTGTTGCCGGTCAGGTTGACCCCCGGCATGGTCCGGATGATCTGCGACAGGTCGTTGCTCGGCGGTCGCTTGGCGATGTCCTCGGCGGTGATGATGGAAACCCCCGGCGCCTGCTTGGTTTCCTCCTGGGCGGTGGCGACCACGGTCTGCTCGCCCAGCTCGATGACGGAGCCGTCGCCCTGGCCGGCGGCGTGTACGGCGTTGGCGAGCAGGCAACTGGACAGCAGCAGGAAGGGAACGGCGGGAAGGGCGCGTGAGGACATCGGTGATCTCCGGGCAATGCAGCGAAATGCAAGAGATCACAAATGATATTTATTGTTATTTGAGAGTAAAGCGCATTAACTTTCTAAACACTTCGCCCTCAGGCGGCCGCCGGCAGCCACAGGTGCAGGCACAATCCGGGCTTGCCGTTGCTGGCCCAGAGCCGGCCGCCCTGTAGCTCGATGGCGCGCCGGGCGATCGCCAGGCCGAGGCCGAAACCTTCGCCGGCGCTATCGTCCAGGCGCTGGTAGGGGAGGAAGATGCGTTCCAACTGGTCTTCCGCCACGCCAGGGCCCTGGTCCTGCAGGCGCAGGTGCCAGAAGTCGCCCTCGCGCTCGCCGTCGAGGCTGACCGTGCCGTCCTCGGGCGAGTGACGGATGGCGTTGCGCAGGAGGTTTTCCATGGCCTGGGCCAGGCTGTCCAGGTGTACCTCGACGCGACAGTCGACGCCCAAGCGGCAGGGTAGCCGCGCCGGGTCCCAGCCGCTTTCGAAACAGGCGTCATCGCGCAGCGCTTCCCACACCGACAGCGCCAGCACCGGCTCGGTGGGCAGTTGCGGGCGCTCGGTGTCCATCCAGGCGAGGTCGAGGGTGTCTTCCAGCAGTCGTTGCATGTCGCCGATTTCGCGATCCAGGCGCTGGCGCAACTGTTCCGGCGGTAGCTCGCTGTCGTGGGCGATGCGCAGGCGCGCCAGCGGCGTGCGCAGTTCGTGGGACAGGGTGCGCAGCAGCAGGCGCTGCTGGGCGAGACTCAGGCGCAGGCGCTCGGCCATGTGCTCCAGGGCCTGGGCCAGCTCGCCCAGTTCGTCGCGGCGGGCCGCCAGCGGTGCGGCGAGGGGAGTGCTTTCCAGTTCGTCGGCGCGCAGGGCGTCGGCGCGATCGCGCAAGCGGTTCAGCGGCACCACCAGGTGGCGATAGAGCAGCAGGCCGAGCAGGGCGGCCAGCAGGGTCGGGACTATGCCGTGGGTGACCAGGTGGGTCCAGGGGGTCAGCCCGCCGGGCAGCAGGCGCTCCGGTAACTGGATTACCAGCCGGCCCTGCTCGGGATGTCCGGGGAACTCGATGCTGACGTACGGCAGTTCGTCCTGCAGGCGCCGGCTCATCGGCCAGTCGAGCTTGCGCATGAAGGTCAGGTGGCTCGACTCCTCGGCGCTTAGCGGCGTGCTGCCGAGGCTTTCCAGGTGCGGTCCGACCAGCGCCACCCAGGTATCTTCCTTCGCCGACAGTTCCTTGCGGAAGCGTTCGGCGCCCGCGGCACCCTCGCTGTGCCAGGCATCCTCCGCCTGCCGCGCGTAGTCCGCCAGGTAGCTGCGGTCGGCCGGGGCGAGGAAGTAGGTGCTGCGCTCCACCGACAGGCCCCAGGTGTAGATCAGCCAGGTCAGCAGCAGGCAGAAGCCGACCTGCAGCAGCGCCAGTTTCCATAACAGCGGGTGCCTGCGCATTAGGGGTGTTCCGTCTCCACCAGTAGGTAGCCCTGGCCGCGTACCGCCTGGATCTGCAGGTGACGGACGGCGACCGCGGCGAGTTTGCGCCGCAGGTTGCAGACGTGCACGTCGAGACCGCGGTCGAGGCGCGTGTAGCTGCGGTGCAGCACGCTCCGGTAGAGGAACGGCTTGCTCAGCGCCTCGCCAGCGTGTTCGCGGAGCGTCGCCAGGAGGCGGTACTCGGATGGCGTCAGCCCCGCCGGAAGGCCCTGGTGGAGCACATCCTGGGCCTGGTCGTCGAACACCAGCCGGGTATCCCGCCGCTGCGCTGACGGCAGGCGGTCCAGTCGTACGCGGCGCAGCAGGGCGTCGGTGCGGGCATCCAGCTCGGCCAGGCTGAACGGCTTCGGCAGGTAGTCGTCGGCGCCGCGGGTGAAGCCGCTGATGCGATCCTGTTCGGCGCCCAGGGCCGACATCAGCATCACCGGCGTGGCCTGCTCGCGGCGCAGCGACTCCAGCAGGGCCAGGCCGTCGAGGCCGGGTAGCATGATGTCCAGCAACACCAGGTCGAACGCTTCGCGCCCGGCGGCTTCCAGTCCGTGCGAGCCATCGCCGCAGACGGTTACGCGGAAGCCGCGCCGGCGGAAATGCGCGTCGAGATCCTCGCGTAGGCGCGGGTCGTCTTCGACCAGCAGCAGGCGGGGAGATGGAATTGAAATATGAGAATGATTCACGTTCGTGAATATCTCATTTTTGCCGGGTATCGGGCAATGGGCCAATGCGCCGCAGCGTGCTCGGAGCGGAAATACTTTTCGACAAAGCCGTCGTTGCTTCGGCTTTGGTTCTGGCTTAGGGTCGGCGGGTCCGCAGGAGGCGGGCAGGAGTGTCGTGGCTATTGGCCAGCCTTTCGCGACGGCACTGGGTTGTACGATCATCTGGCGCGCTGCTGGCGCGTTGTTCGGGCCGCCCGCCGCAGGTGACTATCAAGGAAGATTCCTCATGCTGTTCTCCCAACACACCCGCCTGGTACACGTGGACTCCCCGCTGGGACCCGAGGTCCTGCAACTGCAACGGCTGGAGGGTCGCGAAGAGCTGGGCCGGCTGTTCAGCCACGAGCTCGAACTGGTCTCGAGCAATCCCGCCTTGCCTCTGGATGCCCTGTTGGGCAAGCCGATGAGCCTCGCGCTGGAACTCCCCGGCGGCAGCCGGCGGTATTTCCACGGCATCGTCGCGCGCTGTAGCCAGGGCGCCGGCGCCGGCCAGTTCGCCAGCTACCAGGTCACCCTGCGGCCCTGGCTGTGGCTGCTGACGCGCACCTCCGACTGCCGCATCTTCCAGAACCAGAAGGTCCCGGACATCATCAAGCAGGTGTTCCGCGACCTTGGCTTCTCCGACTTCGAGGACGCCCTGAGCCGCTCCTACCGCGAGTGGGAATACTGTGTGCAATACCGCGAGACCAGCTTCGATTTCGTCAGCCGGCTGATGGAGCAGGAAGGCATCTACTACTGGTTCCGCCACGAAAAGAAGCGCCACATCCTGGTGCTCTCCGATGCCTACGGCGCGCACCACAGCCCGGCCGGCTACACCAGCGTGCCCTATTACCCGCCGAGCCTCGGCCATCGCGAGCGCGACCACTTCTTCGACTGGCACATGGCGCGCGAGGTCCAGCCCGGCTCGCTGAGCCTCAACGACTACGACTTCCAGCGTCCCGGCACCCGCCTGGAAGTGCGCTCCAATGTCGGGCGCGCCCATGCCGCGGCCGACTACCCGCTCTACGACTACCCTGGCGAGTATGTGCAGAGTCAGGACGGCGAACACTATGCACGGACCCGCATCGAGGCGATCCAGACCCAGTACGAGCGAGTTCGCCTGCGGGGATGCGCCAGGGGTATCGGGGCGGGCCATCTGTTCCACCTGAGCAACTACCCGCGCCTGGACCAGAACCGCGAATACCTGGTGGTTGGCGCCGAGTACCGGGTAGTCCAGGAACTCTACGAGACCGGTAATGGCGGGGGCGGCGCGCAGTTCGAGAGCGAGCTGGACTGTATCGACGCCGGCCAGGCTTTCCGCCCCTTGCCGTCGACCCCGGTGCCGGTGGTGCGCGGCCCGCAGACCGCGGTGGTGGTCGGGCCCAAGGGCGAGGAGATCTGGACCGACCAGTATGGCCGGGTCAAGGTGCATTTCCACTGGGACCGCCACGACCAGTCCAACGAGAACAGCTCCTGCTGGATGCGCGTCTCGCAGGCCTGGGCCGGGAAGAACTGGGGCTCGATCCAGATCCCGCGGATCGGCCAGGAAGTGATCGTCAGCTTCCTCGAAGGCGACCCGGACCGGCCGATCATCACCGGGCGGGTCTACAACGCCGAGCAGACGGTGCCCTACGAGCTGCCGGCGAACGCTACCCAGAGCGGCACCAAGAGCCGTTCGAGCAAGGGCGGCACGCCGGCCAACTTCAACGAGATCCGCATGGAGGACAAGAAGGGCGCCGAGCAGTTGTTCATCCATGCCGAGAGGAACCAGGACATCGAGGTCGAGAACGACGAGACCCACTGGGTCGGCCACGACCGGACCAAGACCATCGACCACGACGAGACGGTGCATGTGAAGCACGATCGCACCGAGACCGTGGACAACAACGAGACCATCACCGTGCATGCCAACCGCAGCAAGACGGTCGACCGCAACGAGACGGTCAGGATCGGCATGAACAAGACGGAAACCATCCTCATGGCCTCGTTGCAGAACGTCGGCATGGGGCGCATGGAAAACGTCGGGCTCGGCTACAGCCTGAACGTCGGCATGATGATGAACACCGTGGTCGGGCTGAACCAGAGCACCCAGGTGATGAAGAAGAAGACCTTGTCGGTGGGCGATAGCTACGAAGTGAGCGTGGGCGGCAGCGACGATGGCTCTAAGATCACCCTGGACGGTCAGAGCATCACCCTCGGCAGCCAGCGCATCGAGCTGACCGCCGACCGCGAGATCCTCTTGCGCTGCGGCCAGAGCACGATCCGCCTGACGCCGGGGGAGATCGAGATCCTCTCGCCCAATGTCGATATCAACTGTTGAGCGGCGGGCGGATGTCCTGTCGCGGCTTTTCCCAAGGAAGGATGGATAGATGAGCGGCCTACCGGTTTCCCATGTCGGCGAGAAAGTCTCGGGAGGGGTTATCTCCACCGGCTCGCCCACCGTGCACGTCGGCAGCAGCGCGGTCGGCCTGGCCGACCGGGTGTCCGCCTGCGTGCCGTTGGTGGGCAAGCCGGTCAACCCGATGCTCGGCAGCAAGCTGCTGCCGGAAGAGGTCGATTTCGCCCTGGCGGCGCCGGACACCTTCACCTTCGCCCGTGGCTACCTGTCGAGCAACCCCCGTATCGGCCGGCTCGGCCGGGGCTGGTGGCTGCCGGGCGAGAGCATGCACCTGGAACTGAGCGAAGACGCCTGCGTGCTGGTCGACGCCCAGGGCCGCCGGATCGGCTTTCCTGCGCTGGCTCCCGGCGCCCAGCATTATTCCGGCAGCGAGGAGCTGTGGCTGCGCCGCGGCGGTTCGAGCGGCGGCGAAGCGCAGGCCTGGCGCGGGCGCTGGGCGGCGGTGCCGGCCGAACTGCAGACGCAGGAGGGCTCCGTGCTGGTGCTGTCCGGCCACAGCTACCTGCATTTCCAGCGTTGCCCCGACGGTATCTGGCGCCTGCAGGCCAGCTTCGGCCGCGCCGGCTACCGCACCGAGTTCCGCTGGAGCGGACGTGGCCTGCTCACCGGCGTGCGCGACAGCGCCGGGCGCAGCTATGCGCTGGTCTACCAGCAAGCCTGCGAGCCGAGCGAGGGCGACGACGGCCTGCGTCTGTTCGGCGTGATCCTGGCCAGCCACGACGGACCGCCTCCGGACTACATCGATCCGCAGAGCCCGGGGCTCGACTGGCTGGTGCGCTACCAGTTCAGCGACAGCGGCGATCTGATCGCCGTGCGCGACCGTCTTGGCCAGGTGGTCCGGGTATTCGCCTGGCGCGAGCACATGCTGGTCGCCCACGGCGAACCGGGCGGGCTGGAGGTTCGCTACGAGTGGGATGTCCATGCTCCGCACGGGCGGGTCGTGAAGCAGATCGAGGCGGGCGGCCTGACCCGTACCTTCCGCTACCTGCGCGATGCCACCGAGGTCAGCGACAGCCTCGGCCGCGTCGAACGCTACGAGTTCGCCGGCGAGGGCGGGCAGCGGCGCTGGACCGCGCTGGTCAGGGCCGACGGCAGCCGTAGCGAGTTCGACTACGACCTGTTCGGCCGCCTGGTCGCCATGCGCGATCCGCTGGGACGGGAGACGCGGCGCCGGCGCGATGGCCAGGGGCGGATGCTCGAGGAGGAGTCGCCGGGCAAGGCGCGCTATCGCAAGCGCGTCGACGAAGAGACCGGGCTGCTGGTCGAGCTGGAGGACGCGATGCAGCGCCGCTGGACCTTCGAGCGCGACGAACGGGGCAATGCGACGACGGTGCGCGGCCCGGCCGGCAGCACCCGCTACGCCTACGAAGACCCGCGCCTGCCCGACCGGCCGACGCGAATCGTCGACCCGCGCGGCGGCGAGCGGCGCCTGGAGTGGAACCGCTTCGGCCTGTTGGCCGCGTTGACCGATTGTTCCGGCCAGGTCTGGCGTTACGACTACGACAACGAAGGACGTTTGGTCGCCAGCAGCGACCCGCTGGGACAACTGACCCGGCGCCGCTACGACCCGCTGGGGCAACTGATCGGCCTGGAATTGGCCGACGGCAGCGCCCTGAGCTATGAATACGACGCCCTTGGGCGGCAGACCCGTATCGCCGATGCCGAGGGGCACGCCACGCTGTTTTCCTGGGGGCACGGCGATCTGCTGGTGCGGGTTTCCGACGCCGGCGGCGGCGAATTGTCCTACCTGCACGACGAAGCCGGCAGGCTGGTCGCCCTGACCAACGAGAACGGCGTCCAGGCGCAGTTCCGCTACGACCTGCTGGACCGTCTGGTGGAAGAGACCGGCTTCGACGGTCGTCGCCAACGCTATCGCTACAACGCCGCTGACGAACTGATCGCCCGCGAGGATGCCGACGGTCGCGAGACCACCTATGCCTACGACCGCGACGGCCGCCTGGCGAGCATCCGGGTTCCCGCCACCGAGCACGCACCGGCCCTGGTCGAGCGTTACCGCTGGTTGGCCGACGGCCGCCTGGCCAGCGCCGGCGGGGCGGATTGCGAGGTGCGCTACACGTACGACGAGGTCGGTAACCTGCGCCTGGAAAGCCAGGTACATGCCGACGGTTGGGTCTACAGCGTCGAGCACAGCCACGACGCGCTAGGCGTGCGCCAGACCAGCCGCTACGGCGACGCGCCGCCGGTCGCCTGGCTGACCTATGGCCCGGGTCATCTGCACGGCGCGCTGGTCGGTGCGGTCGAGCTGGCCTTCGAGCGCGATGCCCTGCACCGTGAGGTGCGTCGCGACGCCCGCCGCGACGGGCAGGATGACGCGTTGTTCACCCAGGAGCGCCAGCACGCGCCGCTGGGACGCCTGCAGCGCAGCCGCCTGCGTCTGGCCGGCGGTTTCGACTGGCAGCGCGGCTATCGCTACGACGGACTTGGACAACTGGTCGGCATCGACGACAACCAGTATCCGTCGGTGCGCTACGAATACGACCTCGGCGGTCGCCTGCTGGCCAGCCGGCGCGCTGGCGCGGCGGCCAGCACCTACCGCTACGATGCCGCCGGCAACCGCCTGGAGGGCGTCGGCGAGTACGCGCGCGAGGACGCTCGCCAGGCATTCGCCGAGAACGAACTGTACCGCTCCGGTTTCAGTCGCTCCGAGACGCGCGCGAGCCAGGCCGGCGAAGGCCCGGCGCGCTGGGCCGGCAACCGCGTGGAGAGGATCGCCGGCAACCGCTATCGCTTCGATGCGCTGGGCAACCTGGTCGAGCGTATCGGCGCCGACGGCGAGCGCCTGCGCCTGGCCTACGACGGCGCGCAGCGCCTGGTCCATCTGACGCGCGATTACGCCGACGGTACGCGGCTGGAGGCGCGCTACCGCTACGACGCGCTGTCGCGACGGATCGCCAAGGTGGTGCTGCGCGACGGTGTCGAGCAGCAGGTGCGCTTCGGTTGGGACGGCGATCGCCAATGCGCCGAAGCCTTTGCGCGGGAACTGCGCACCACCGTTCACGAACCGGGCGGTTTCGTCCCGTTGCTGCGCCTGGAGCAGGCCTGCGAGCCCGATCCCCCGGAGCTGCTGCAACTGCGCCAGGCGTTCGCCGCCGAAGGCCAGCCGCTGCCGGCGCAATGCGTGCCGGCGCTGGGCGAGGCGCGGATCGCTTTCTTCCACACCGATCACCTCGGTACCCCCCTGCAGCTGAGCGACGAACGTGGCCAACTGCGTTGGCAGGGCGTTCCGGACGACTGGCGGGCGGTAGCGCCGGAACGACAGCCGGGTGCGCAGCCGATCCGCTTCCAGGGGCAGTACCACGATGAGGAAAGCGGCCTCTACTACAACCGCTACCGTTACTACCTGCCGGAAGCCGGGCGCTATGCCAGCCAGGACCCGCTCGGCCTGGGCGGTGGCCCCAACCCCTATGCCTACGCGCTGAACGCGCCCACGCTGGCCTACGATCCCACCGGCCTGATCATCCCGCTGGTGGTGATCGGCGCCTTCGCCGCCCGCGCCGCGATCGGAGCGGCGCTGGGCGCCGGCATCGAGCTGGGGATGCAGACCGGCAAGCAGGTGCTGGGGCAGATGAAGGACAATTGGGACAGCGATCGCGACCTCACCGATATCAAGTGGAAGTGCATCGACATCAACTGGAAACACGTCGGCGCCTCGGCGGCCATCGGCACCGTGGCGCCGGGCATGCTCAGCACCGGCAAGACCGTGGTGCAGTCCGCCAAGGCGATCAGGACCCTTTCCGGACAGGCGGCCAACACCGCCAACCGCGCGGCCAAGCTGGCCGCGCGCAAGGCCGCCCATGCCGATACCATCAAGAAGGCCGTGGCCACCCAGGCCGCCTGGCAGACGGGCAAGCAGATCGTCAAATGCCCGCTGAAGGACGAAGAAGAGGAGTGCCCGCCGCAATGATCAAGCATTACCTGCTGATGACCCTCGTCTGCATACCGCTGGCGTTGCTCTATGTCTGCCTGGAATGGTTCTTCGGCAACACCTGGGTGACCGTCGGGGTGTTCTTCGGCGTGCTCGTCGTGCTGCGCCTCGGGCTCTACCTCTACCGCCGCTCGAAGGGCATCAGGGACGGCTACCTGGACGAGTGAGGCCGACCCGGCATCGCGGAGCATCGACCCATGCAGGGCCTCTTCGTCAATGGCTCCGCCAGTCTTCCGCCGCCGATGCTGTCGCGCAGGCGCTGCTGGCGGCGTTCGCCTGGTAACCTGGCGACCTGCCTGTCTTCTTTGCCAAGGTCCGAGGAGCCGACCATGCACGACCTGCCTACCTACGACGATGTGATCGCCGCCGCCGCGCGGATCGCCGGGCATGCCAACCGCACGCCGGTGATGTCCTCGCGTACCCTCGACGAAGAACTCGGCGCGGAAGTCTTCTTCAAATGCGAAAACCTGCAGCGCATGGGAGCGTTCAAGTTCCGCGGCGCCTTCAACGCGCTGTCGCGGTTTTCCGCCGAGCAGCGTGCCGCCGGGGTGGTGGCGTTCTCCTCCGGCAACCACGCCCAGGCCATCGCCCTCTCGGCGCGCTTGCTGGGGATCCCGGCGACCATCGTGATGCCGGCCGACGCGCCGGCGGTGAAGATCGAGGCGACCCGTGGCTACGGCGGGCAGGTAGTGCTCTATGACCGCTATACGGAAGATCGCGAGCAGATCGGCCGCGACCTGGCGCAGCGCCATGGCCTGACCCTGATCCCGCCCTACGATCACCCCGACGTGCTGGCCGGGCAGGGCACCGCGGCCAAGGAACTGTTCGAAGAAGTCGGTTCGCTGGACGCCTTCTTCGCGCCCCTCGGCGGCGGCGGCTTGCTCTCCGGCTGCGCCCTGGCGATCCGCGCGCTGGCGCCGGCCTGCCGGATCTACGGGGTGGAGCCGGAGGCCGGCAACGATGGCCAGCGTTCGCTGCGCAGCGGCGCCATCGTGCATATCGATACGCCGCAGACCCTCGCCGATGGCGCCCAGACCCAGCATTTGGGCAATCTCACCTTCCCGCTGATCCAGCGCAACGTCGATGACATCCTCACCGCCAGCGACGCCGAACTGGTGGATGGCATGCGCTTCCTCGCCGCGCGGATGAAGCTGCTGGTCGAGCCCACCGGTTGCCTCGGCCTGGCCGCCGCCCGCCAGCGCAAGGACGAATTGCGCGGCAAGCGGGTCGGGATCCTGCTCAGCGGCGGTAACGTCGACCTGGCGCGTTTCTGCGCCTTGCTCGGCGGCTAGCCGGCCGCTAGAGGCCGAGTCCTTCGCTGGCTGCCCAGCGCGCCATCAGGCGGTTCGACGGCAGGCTTTCGTCGAGCAGCTTGCGCGCGCTTTCCACCCCCGCGACCGGCAGGCCCTGCGGGTCGAGCAGGCCGATCTGCACCAGCACGCCGGCCTGGTCCCAATAGATGTGCTCGTGGTAAAGGCGGTCGCCGCGAAAGCGCACCACGCCGAGCATGGGGATTTCCACGAAGCGCCCGGTGGGTGGGACGCCGGGCAGCAGCCAGTCGATCTCGCAGCTGTGGGTGAAGCGCATGACGAACTCGTCGACCACCTGCAGCGCCCCCACCGTCCGCGAAATCGGCGTGAGGGTCATGTCCGGCGGGTTGCCGTGGATGAAGTGATGGCGGTAGAAGCGGCTCAGTTCGCGCTGGCCGACGCCGCCGGTGAGGGTCGGGACATGGTTGACGTAGGGCTCGGCGACCATGGTCGCCATGGTCGCGGCGACGTCGCGGGTATCGAACTCGTGGCGCACATGCTCGTCCCACAGCGCGGAGAGGTCGAAGTTCGGCCCGATCTCCCGCTTCAGGGCGGCGATGCTGCGTTCGTGAGCCATCAGGTAGGCCGGTTTGTCGAAGTGCATGCCGCCGACGCGGGCGAAGGCGTGATCGACGCCGGGGTAGAGGTACAACTCGGTCTTGGGCAGGTTGCGCAGGCAGGGCAGGATCGCGTCGCGGGCCTGCTGCGGGCAGTAGGCGTCCTGTTCGGCGAAATGCAGCACCAGCCGGCCCTTGATCTGTTTCGCCTCGTCGAGCAGCGCCTCGATGCCCATGCCGTAGTAGCCCACCGAGCAGGAGACGTCGGTGCGCGTCGCGGCGAGGTAGGCCAGCTTGCCGCCCATGCAGAAGCCGACGAAGCCGATCCCGGCGTGGACCACCTCCTCGCGTTGGCGCAGGTGCTCGATACAGGCGGCGATGTCGTCCACCGCGGCGTCCAGATCGATGCGCTGGAACAGCTCGATGGCCTTGGCGAAGGCCGCTTCGTCGTAGCCCAGGTCGACGCCCGGCTGCAGCCGCCAGAACAGGTCGGGGACCAGGGCCACGTAGCCCTCTTCGGCGTACAGGTCGGCCACCGCGCGCATGTTCGCGTTGACGCCGAAGATTTCCTGACCGATCACCACGCCCGGCCCCTTGCCGCTGGCGGGGAGCGCGAGATACGCGTCGAACCGGCCGCTGCCGTCGGACGCTGCGATGCTGACGTACTGTCCCATGCCTGGATTCCTCATCGGGTTGTTGTTGGAGTGGGAAAACGGGAAAGCGAAGCGAACCAGCCTAGTAGGAACCGGTCGGCGGGTCATTGGCTATCCGCATGCTGGCGGGAGGGTATCCGGATTGTCCGAGAGCGAGGGGCGGGAGGCGGCGCGCTCCTCGGCGAGCCGCTCGCGGATACCGCTCAGGCCCGCTGGCGCTGCCAGGGCGGGCCAGCGGCGAACCGCGCTTCCACCCATTGGCGGAACGCGCTGGCCGCCGCCGTGGCGTAGCGCGCCGAGGGGCGCACCAGGTAGACGCCGGCGTCGGCGTCCAGTTGCCACTCCGGCAGCACCCATACCAGCCTGCCGGCTTCGAGGTCGCGGCTCATCAGCCATTCGCCGGCGGCGAAGATACCCAGGCCCTGGCGTGCGGCGCAGAGCAGGGCCTCGTTGTCGTTGCTGACCATTGAGCCGCGTACCCGCACGGGCTGCTGTTCGTCCTGGCGGGTCAGCTTCCACTCCGGGTACGAGTGCAGTCCGCTGAAGCCGAGGCAATTGTGTGCCGCCAGGTCGGCCGGGATACGCGGTACCCCATGCCGCTTCAGGTAGTCGGGAGCGGCGCCGAGGATGCGCCGATGGGCGCACAGCCGCCTGGCCACCAGGCGGCTGTCGGCCAGTTCGCCGACCCTGATCGCGAGGTCGAAGCCTTCCGCGATGATGTCGACGAAGCGCTCCGAATAGTCGGTTTCCAGCACCACCTGCGGATGCGCCAGGGCGAACTCCGCCAGCAGCGGACCGAGCCAGAGCCGGCCCATCGCCGACGGCAGGGCGATGCGCAGGCGTCCGCGCAGTTGCGCGGCGCCCAGGCTGGCTTCGTGCTCGGCCTCGTCGAGCAGGTCGACGGCCTGGCGGAAGCGGCTCGCCAGGCGCTCGCCTTCATCGGTGAAGCGCAGTTGCCGGGTGGTGCGTTCGACCAGGCGGATGCCGAGGCGACGCTCCAGTGCGCCGAGCCGCTTCGAGAGCACCGAGGGATGGCGTTGCAGCGCGCGGCCGGCGGCGGCGAACGAACCGTGCTCGGCCAGGGCCAGGAGCGTGGCGACTTCATCGGCCTGCCGGCTGTCGAACGGTTGCATGCATGCGCCTCTTGCGAGTGGGTCAGGGCAAGAGTACCAGCGCGCCTTGCGAGCGTCCCTCCAGCAGATCGGTATGCGCCACGGCCGCCTCGGCCAGCGGGTAGCGCCGCCAGACCCGGGGCTGGATGACACCGTCTGCATGGGCGCGCAGCACAGCCTGCGCGCGTAGCCGGTATTCCTCCGGGTTGGCGGTGTGGGCGGCGAGCGAGGGACGGGTGAGGAACAGCGAACCCTTGGCGTTGAGGGTGGCGACTTCGACGGCTGGCGGCACGCCGGAGGTAGCGCCGAAGGACACCAGCAGGCCGCGCGGACGCAAGCTGTTCAGGGATGCCTCGAAGGTAGCGCGACCGATGGGGTCGTAGACCACATCGACCTTGCGCCCGGCGGTCAGCTCGGCGACCTGGGCGGCGAGACTGGCCGCGTCGAACACCAGCACCTCGTCGCAGCCGGCAGCCCTGGCCCGCTCGACGCTTTCCGCCTTCGACACCACGCCGATCACCCAGGCGCCCAGGTGCCGGGCCCAGGCCGCCATCAACTGGCCGACGGCGCCCGCCGCGCCGTACAGCAGGATGCGTGTGCCGGGCCCGACGGGGTAGGTGGCGTGCAGCAGGTAGTGCGCGGTGATGCCCTTGAACAGCAGCGCCGCCGCGTCCTCGAAAGCGAGTGTGTCGGGCAGCTTCAGCAAGCGCTCGGCGGGGTAGAGCCGGGCGCTGGCATAGGCGCCCAGCGGGCCGGTGGCATAGGCGACGCGGTCGCCCGGCGCCAGTCCGGAGACTCCCGGACCCAGCGCGGCGACCACTCCGGCGCCTTCCAGGCCGAGGCCGGACGGCAGCGGAATCGGTACCGCTCCCGAGCGCTGGCCGAGGTCCAGCGGATTGACGCCGATGGCGGCCTGCTCCAGCCAGACCTCGCCGGGGCCCGGTTGCTGCGCCTGGACTTGCTCCAGGCGCAGGACCTCGGGGCCTCCGTTTGCGTTGAGGGTGATGCGACTGGGCATGGCGGTCTCCTTGGCTGCGTTCGTCGTTCCGGCAGTCTAATGAAGCATCCGGGGATGACTAGGTAGGTTCTTTGCAGTTGATTGCTGCATCGCATGCAGTAGTGAGACGGTGCTCCAAGGTGACCGAAAGTCGTGTTTCCGTATCGACAGGATTCGCCTAGTGTAAGGCGGCAGCCTGGACGGCCATGGTCCCTGTGGTCGCCGGGATCATTTCGGGAGAGTCCCATGACGGTACCTTTCAAGGATCATTTCTCCACGGGTTCGGCGAACTACGCCGCACATCGTCCGACCTACCCGGCGCAGTTGGTCGACGAGCTGGCCGCGCTCTGCCCCGGCACCCGCCTGGCCCTGGACTGCGGCTGCGGCACCGGACAGCTCACGGTGCTGTTGGCTGAGCGTTTCGAACGGGTGGTCGGTACCGACGCCAGCGCCGCGCAGATCGACAAGGCGCAGGCTCGCGAGCGGGTCGAGTATCGCGTGGCCCTGGCCGAGGACAGCGGACTGGCGGCGGCCAGCGCCGACCTGGTGACGGTCGCCCAGGCCGCCCACTGGCTGGACCTGCCGCGCTTCTACGAGGAAGTCCGGCGTGTGGCCCGCGCGGATGCCATCCTGGCCCTGGTTACCTATGGCGTATTGCATGTCGACGGACCCATGGAACCGCTGGTCCAGCACTTCTACCACCAGGTCGTCGGCCCCTACTGGCCTGCCGAGCGGCGCCACGTGGAGGAGGGCTACCGCAATCTGCCGTTCCCCTTCGAGGAGCGCCGCCTGCCGGACCTGGCCATCGAGGTGGCCTGGACCCTGGACGAGCTGCTGGGCTACGTCGGTACCTGGTCGGCGGTGAAGGAGGCCGGCAAGGCCCTTGGCCAGGATCCGGGCGCCGCGTTCGTCGATGAGCTGCGCGAAGCCTGGGGCGACCCGCAGACGCGCTATCGGGTCAGTTGGCCGCTGACGGTGCGCGCCGGGGTGATCCGCTGAGCCATCGGACGCAATCCGAAACTCAACCATGACGGCGGGGAGAGCGCCGATCGCGTCCGCCTGCCGTCTACGCAGGTCGCTGCAACCCCCTGGCAGCCGCGGCGTCGCTTGAGCGCGGGCAGGGGGCAGGTGGTGCGCCGAGTCGTATTCGTCGAACTCGGCATGCCGCCCCAGGCCGGGGCGGCGTGCAGGTTGCCAGTCCCTGGCGTACGGGGCGCTCAGTGCGTGCTTTCGTTTCACTGAGCCAGGTTTTCCAGCGCTATGAAGAAATCGCCCCGACTGCAGGATGAGTCTTGCTTTCGTCCCGGTTTCCCTGCCGCTGGCTGCTGAATCGAGGGTGCACTCCGCGCAGTCCGGCCCCTCACCTTGAGAGCCGTTGCCATTGTCGGGGTTACCCACGTGCTTTCCAGCAGGTACGGAGCCGATGGGAGATCGAGTTGGCGAGAGTGCCGGCTTGCTCCGGCCTTCTGAAGGCTCTTCTTGAATCAGAAAAACCTTACGCCAGAAGTAGTGGGGGCTGATGGCCCCGCTCGCTTCGATCCTTCATGGTTAGCGGGTTCTGTTCTTCTTCGCCGTGGAGAGTTTTTCTGTGAGTGGTTCCCTCTTGGTACCGGCCAGTCTCGCCAGTCGCATCAGGCTCCTGCTGGTCATGACCCGGCGCGAGGTCGAACTGCGTTATCGCGACGCCATGTTGGGCCGCATCTGGATCATCGTCTCGCCGTTCCTGCTCTTGCTGATCTATACGTTTGTCTTCGGCTTCGTGCTGAAGTCGCGCTGGGGTGGAAGCCAGAGCACGCTCTCCTTCGCCTTGACCCTGTTTTCCGGACTCCTGCTGAACGGGATCCTCGCTGAAAGCCTGTCCAGGGCCCCGACTATCATCCAGGCCAACGCCAACTACGTGAAGAAGCTGGTTTTTCCCCTGGAGATACTCCCCCTCACACCGCTGCTGGCCGCTTTCTTCAACGCCATGCTCGGCTACTTGGTGCTCTGTATCTTTCTTCTCTTCAGCGGCGTCGAGCCAGGCTGGCAACTGGTTCTGCTACCGCTTGCCCTGCTCCCCTTCCTGCTCTGCGTGACGGGGCTGGCGTGGTTCCTCGCGGGGCTCGGGGTCTATGTTCGCGACATAGGGCAGTTCGTCCAGTTTCTCCTGGTGCTTCTGCTATTCATCAGCCCGGTGTTCTATCCGCTGTCTTCCTTGCCACCGGTAATGCAGCCCTACCTGTACCTCAATCCGCTGACGATCCCGGTAGAAATGGTCAGGGCGATCCTTTTCGATGCTCCCTATCCGACCCTTGGGGTCTTCAGCGTTTATTGCGTTGCGTCGCTGCTGGTCTGTTCATCGGGCTTCCTCTGGTTCCGTCGGGTTCAGGAAGGTTTTGCAGATGTCCTCTGAGGCCGTTTCCCCGGGCCTGCAGATGACGGCCGAGTGGATACCGCTGGGGCAGCGTTTGCTCGAACGCGGGTTGGTGAGCGGCCAGGAACTCGAGCGGGCGCTCGACCTGCAACGCCGGCTTGGCGGCCGTCTGGGAGGCATTCTCGTGCGTTCCGGAGCCATCTCGGAAAATACCCTCATGCAGGTGCTGGCGGAGCAACTGCGGTTGCCGCTGGTGGGGGACGACCTGCGGAAGCCGAGCGAAGAGTCCATCGCCGCATTCCTGCTCAGTACCCCGATCAATACCGACTGGTTCGTCGAAGAGCAACTGGTGGTCTGGGAGGAGGGCGAGCAACTGCTGTTCGCGGCGCGTGATCCGTTATCTCCTTCGATACGCGAAACCCTGGGCTATTTCTATCCGGAGCGCTCGATTCAAGCAGTGCTGTGCCGCTCCCAGGATCTGGACGGCTGGTTGGAGCACTCCCTGGACCTGACCCGGCAAGGTGCGGATCGGCACGCCTACGGCAGCGAA
The DNA here is from genome assembly GCF_016463925.1 of Pseudomonas sp. P20. Lineage (NCBI taxonomy): Bacteria > Pseudomonadati > Pseudomonadota > Gammaproteobacteria > Pseudomonadales > Pseudomonadaceae > Pseudomonas > Pseudomonas sp. P20. The sequence continues at coordinate 613,263 of NZ_JAEMVM010000002.1, forward strand.
GACATCCGCTACCTGCGGGAGTTGGCGGAGGAGGCGCCGGTAGTCGAACTCGTCAACAACGTGATGAGCCAGGCCATGGAAAAGCGTTCTTCGGATATTCACATCGAACCCCGGGAGTTCGACTTCCGTATCCGCTTCCGCGTCGACGGCGTCCTGCACGACCAACTGAGCCTTCCCCGCGAGCGATTCGCGGCGGTCGTCTCGCGGATCAAGCTGATCTCCGCCATCGACATCGCGGAGCGACGGTTGCCGCAGGATGGACGCATGAGCATCCGGGTCAGCGGTACGGAGCTCGACGTGCGGGTCTCCACCTTGCCAGGGGTGCATGGCGAATCGGTGGTCATGCGCCTGTTGCCGAAGGAGCGCGAGGGGTTGCGCCTGGACCGGCTCGGGATGCTCCCGGACCACTTGCGGAGGATGCGTGCATGGGTAGCGGAACCCCACGGCATCATCCTGGTGACCGGCCCCACCGGATCGGGCAAGTCCACCACGCTCTATGGCGCGCTGGAGGAAATCAATGATGGCGTGCGCAAGCTCATCAGCGTGGAAGATCCCGTGGAATACCAGGTGCCCAATATCACCCAGGTCCAGGTCCATGCCGACATCGGCCTGACCTTCGCTGCCGCCTTGCGCTCGATCCTGCGGCAGGATCCCGATGTGATCATGATCGGGGAGATACGCGACCTGGAGACGGCGGAGATCGCCGTACAGTCCTCGCTCACCGGTCACCTGGTGCTTTCGACCCTGCATACCAACGATGCGGTGAGCGCCTTCACGCGCTTGATCGACATGGGCGTGGAACCCTTCCTGGTGGCTTCGCCGGTGCGCGGTGTCCAGGCCCAGCGACTGGTGCGCAGGTTGTGCGCCCACTGCGCGGAACCTTGCGAGCCAACCCTTGCTGCGGCCGATCTGGCAGCGACCGAGGCGGCCACCGCGCGGCTGTTCCCGGGGCAGGCAGCGCAATGGCGCGTGGCGCGAGGCTGCGGCCGCTGCGAAGGTACCGGCTACAGCGGCCGTGTGGGCATCTACGAACTCGTCGATCTGTCTTCCGAGATGCGCGACCTGATCGTGCAGAGAGCTTCCCTCGAACAGATGCATCGGCTTGCCGCCAGCCAGGGACAGCGCAATCTGCGTGAAGATGGCTTGATCAAGGCCTGGTTGGGTATGACCAGTCTTGACGAGGTGCATCGCGTGACCAGCGGCTAAGCCCATGAATTTCATCTACCAGGCCGTCGATCGCAAGGGCAGGCGCGTTCGTGGCGAACTCTGCCTCCCCACGCGCCAGGATGCGCTGCGGCAGTTGCAGCGCCAGGGGCTCACCCCGCTCAGCCTGGAGGTGAAACGCCGCAACCTGGGCTCGCGACGTCGGCTCAAGGCCGAGGAATTGAACATGGCCATCCACGAGCTGGCCACCATGCTCGCGGCGGGAGTGAGCATGGCCGACGCGGTGGAGGCTCAGGAGCGAGGCGCGCGCCACCCGAAGTTGATTACCGCCCTGCAGGCGATGGCCAATGGCCTGCGCCAGGGGCAATCCTTTCCCGTGGTGCTGGAGAGCGCCGGCCTCGACTTGCCGCGCTATGTATATCAACTGGTGGCGGCCGGCGAGATGACCGGAAACCTCGCAGGAGCCTTGAGGGACTGTGCCACGCAGATGGAATACGAACGGCGAACCCGCGCCGAGTTGCAAGGGGCGCTGATCTACCCTGCGATTCTGGTGCTCAGCGGGGTGCTCGCCGTGGCGACCCTGTTCGTCTTCGTCGTTCCGAAATTCGCCAATCTCCTGAACGAGACTGCCCAGCTCCCGTGGCTTGCCTGGGCAGTGCTGAGCATCGGGGTATGGAGCAACGAGAGTTCCGGCTTGCTGGCGTTCGCCGTCCTGCTGCTTGCTGGCGGCATCGCCGTGGCGCTGCGCAATCCGGCGCTCCGCGCCCATGCGCTCGACCAGTTGGTGCGCCTGCCCGTAGTCGGGGAATGGTTGATGCAGGCGGAAATAGCGCAATGGTCGAAGGTGCTTGGAACCCTGCTGGGAAATCGTGTGCCGCTGGTGGAGGCCCTGCTGCTTTCCGCCGCTGGCGTCCGCATTGCCCGGCAGCGCCGGACCCTGGAGCGAGTCACCCAGGATGTGCGGGCCGGCATCGCCTTGTCGGCAGCGTTGGAGGAGCGCCAGGCGGTCACGTCCATCGGTTCGAGCCTGGTGCGGGTTGGAGAGGCCTCCGGGCAGCTCGCGGAGATGCTGCAGAGCCTGGCGACGCTCTATGGAGAGGCCGGGCAGGCGCGAATGAAAAAGGCCCTGGTACTGATCGAGCCTTTGGCGATCCTGCTGATCGGCTCTGTGTTCGGCCTGATCATTACCGGCGTGGTACTGGCGATTACCAGCGCCAACGACATGGTGCTTTGAATGCCGGGTATCGATGCCGCGGCTGGTTGGATGAGACGTGAAGTGGAAACCGTATGAACAGAGCTGCACAACAGGGCTTCACCCTGCTCGAGATGATTGTGGTGTTGGTGATTATCGGCATGCTGATGGGGCTCGTCGGGCCGCGACTGTTCAATCAGGCCGACAAGGCGAAGGCGCAGACGGCGGATACCCAGGTGAAGATGCTCAAGGGCGCGTTGCTCACCATGCGCCTGGACATCGGCCGGCTGCCGACCGAAGAAGAAGGCCTGGCGCTACTCAACACGCCGCCTTCCGATGAACGTCTCGGGGCCTTCTGGCACGGGCCCTACCTCGAGGGCGGCGTACCGCTGGACCCCTGGAACCGGCCTTACCTGTACAGCGACAGGCCGAGTGCCGAACAACCCTTCACTCTCTACAGCCAGGGCGCGGATGGGCAGCCCGGTGGGAAAGGCCTGGATGCCGATGTCGGTTACGCGCCCAAACGTTGACCAGGCCGCGTTCACCTTGCTCGAACTGCTGGTGGTGCTGGTGATCGTCGGGGCCATTGCTGCGGTGGCGTTGCCCGGCCTGGTGAGGATGCAGGAGACCTGGGCGCGCAGGACCGCGCTGGACGATCTGTTCAATCAATTGCAGACCTTGGGCTATCGCGTGCGCAGCGATGGGCGGGAGCTGCTCATTGGTGAGAGCGGGGCGGTTCCCGAGCAGTTGCTGCGACTGCCCGATGGCTGGACGGTTACTGCTCGGCCGCCGATACGTTACATGGCAAACGGAGTTTGCCTGGGCGGAAAGTTGCAGGTCCATCATGGGCGCGCGACACATACGCTGCTGCTTCAGCCCCCCCTCTGCGCGCCCGGGACGATCCGCTGATGCCGGCGCGGCAGGAAGGCTTCACGCTCCTGGAGGCGGTGGTTGCGCTGACGCTCCTGGCAGTGGTCGGCGGTGCGCTTTTCGCCTGGCTCAACAGTGCCTTTCGGAGCATGCAGCGGGTCGAGGCGGCCGAGCTGCGCATCGAGACGGCTTGGGTGGCGATGGCCTATCTGGAGCGCATGAACCCTGCGCTCGAACCCGCAGGCAGGGTCCGGCTGGGGCATTACCGGCTGGAGTGGCGAAGTTCGCCGCTGTCCGCGTCGAAAGCGGCGGTGGGCCGCCATAGCGGCAGTCCGGGCATCTACGACGTGACCTTGTTCAGGGTCGTCGCCAGCATCCGGGCCGGCGATGGAACGCCGCAGACGCTGCAACTGGAGCTTCCCGGATACGTGGTCATCCCAGCGCGACTGGGTGATGGACCATGATCCGCTCGCGACGAAAACAGGGTGCATTCACCCTGCTCGAGATGATCGTGGTGCTGCTGGTCGTTTCCTTCATCGGCACGTTGCTCATGCAAGGGTTGAGCTATGCCAGCAAGGCCAACCAGTCCTTGCACCAGAGCCTGGGGCGCGGACAGGTCCGGGCGCTGACCTTCGATTGGTTCCGTGATGCGGTGGAGAACCTGGTCGCTCCCGAGGCTGGCGAGGTCCGCTGGCGTCTGCGAGGGGACGAGCTCAGTTTCGAGGCCATGTCTGCCGCGGCCCTGGATCGCCGTGCGGGCATCCCGACGCCCTTGGCCTTCCGGCTTGAGCGGCGGGCAGGAGAGGACCGGACCGAGTTGATCTATGTGCGAAGGCTGGAGGACAGTCGCTGGCCCCTCCTGCATCTGCGCGGCGAAGCTCGCTTCCGCTATCTGGACGGTCACGGCCAGTGGCACCGGGACTGGCCGCCGAGCGCGCAACTGGCCGATACCCTTCCCGAGGCGATGGCACTGGCGGCTCCCGAGGAGCGTCTGTTTGTCCTTGTCGCGGTCGCACTGCCCAGAGCGAGGCCCGCCGAACATGATTTCTGATGGCGCACGCCGACATGCGGCGTCTGCCCGCTCGTCTGGCTTCGTTCTGGTCGGAGTGGTCTGGTTCCTGGCCATCATGACCCTGCTGGCCAGTGCCGCTGTACTCTGGGTCGGGCGCTCGCTGGATGCCACGGAAAACCGGCGCAAGGTGCTGCTTCGTGAGCTGGAGGAGCATGCCTTGCTGGCGCGGGTCCAATGGCTGGTGGCTACCCAGCGCTATACCGTCGCGGGCCTGAGCGTACCGGGAAATGCTGGCGCCGCGCCGAGCAAGGTGGACATGGACACTTCGATCCTGCCCATTGGCGGGGAGCTGCCTCTGGATGGCCGGGAGTTCTGCATGGCCAATGGCTGGTGCGTTGCGCTGCTCGATCGCTCTGCGCGCCTCAGTCTTTCCGGCATCGATCCGCGGGTACTGTCCAGGCTGCTGGCGGGGTTGGGGGTTCCCGCCGAGCAGGTGCAGGTCATGGTCGCCCAATGGTTCAGCTATCTCTATCCCGGCGCCGCTCCACGACTGGGTAGTGCCGCGCAAGCCAGCGACAGGTCCTCTCCGGGCCAGGCCCGGCGCCGTCCGTTGCGCTCGGTGATGGAAGTCTTCCGGCTGGAGGCCTGGCGCCCCTGGGAAGCGCATTTGCTCGACGCCGGTTGGCGCGATCTGGTTGCGGCGGACGAGGCGGCGCTGAACATCAACACTGCGGATGCCCGAATCCTGTCTCTTGCCTGGGGACTACCGGAGGACGCTGTCGGCCGACTGCTGCAAGCCCGCTGGCAGCGTCCGTTCACCCGGATGTCGGACCTGCATGACATCCTCGGGGGTCATGCGAGGCTGGTTCCCGAGGATGGATGGGCGCGCCTGGCCAGTCCGGTCCTGTCGATTCGGCTCTACCCGCCAGGAGCCGAGCAGGGGACGGAATACGAGGTCCGCTTCAACTCAGAGCACCGCCTGCTGCCACCCTGGCAGCTTCTCTCGAAGAGGTCCGTGAAGATAAATGATCGCTACTCGAATCCTCCGCTGCATCCCGATATCGCCCCCGGGGTTCTTGCCGCCCCGCTTGTGGCAAGGCCGTGGTAAGGATGGCCGGGCGCAGCTTGAGTGGGTACGTAGAGGTACAGGGTTGGCGCGGCGCGCCCCAGCGCAGTGGATCGTGGATCGGGCGTGGTGTGTCTATCGCTGTCTCGATCTCAATCATGTGCCGCGCTCTGACCGGTATCAGGCACTGGCGTTGAAGCTTGCCGCCCTGGCGCCTTTTCGCCGCGCGGGCCATTACGTAGCCTGGCGGGGTGGCCATGCTCTGGTCTGGTTCTGGGATGAGGAGGTCCGGGAGGCCGTTGCCGAAGACTGCGTCGACCAACCTCGGCGTTATCGCTGTATCCCCGAATCCCTGCTGCAGGCTCCCCCTCGGTCGATCGCGGAAGGCGAGACGGTTCGGCTGCTTCGGGTTCGCTCCGGGCTGGATCTCCAGGTCTGGAGAGATGACTGCCTTGTCCTGAGCCATTTCTTTCCCAGCCCACCCCAGCCAGAACAATGGGTTCGGTTGCTCCGGGGGCTGGCGGGAATACGCATCCCGGAGAGCCTGGTTGCCGAGCCTGGAGAGTCACTGGGCCGTCCCTGGGCCGTTCCGGCGGCGGAAGCAACGCTGCTGCGATGGGAGCGTTGGTTGCCGCATGGGCTCATAGCCACCCTGTTGCTGGGATGCGGATTCAATCTGGGGGAAGGTTTGTCCTGGTGGTGGGCCGAGCGTGCGCTGCGAACGCAGTACGACCAGCTGAGCGGCCAGGTCTCGCCGATCCTCAGCGCACGCAACCAGGCCTTGCAGACCAATCGGATGGCCACGGAGCTGGGGCGCGCTTTGCAGCATCGCTCGCAGGTGGCGCTGCTGGGACAGGTAGCGGAACTGTTGCCGAAGGACAGTCGGTTGCTCGCCTGGCGCTATCGAGGCTCCGAGCTGGAGTTGCGGATTGGCACCGACAGTGTCGACCCGCGTCTCTATGTGCGGCGTTTCATGGAGTCTGGGAGTTTCGAAGATGTCAGGGTGGAACCTTCGCAGAGCGAGGGGCTATCGCTGAGCCTGGTCCTGCGTACGCCGGGGGAGGGTGCCTGATGTCGGACTTCCAGCGATCACTGCAGTTCCAGGGGCGGAACCTGCAACGACAATGGCAGGAAAAACCACTCTTGCGCATGGCCATCTGGAGCCTGTGCCTGCTGCTGGTTGTGCATCTGGTCATGCTCAGCATGGATTGGAGGGAGGAACGAGGGGAGGAATATCGTCGTCTGGCCGGGGAATGGCTCAAGCTCCAGGACGTTTCCCGGCAGACCGCCTGGCCGGAGCGGGCGATGCAGGCGGAGCAGGTCCTGAACCTTCAGCGAGAGCGCTTCTGGCAGGCGCCGAATGCGTCGCAGGCGAGGGCCGATGTGCAGGCCTGGCTGACCGAGCGGGTTCGCCTGGCGGGCGTCCCTGACGCGGAAGTGAGCGTACTGCTTCCTCGCGGCTTCGAGAAGCAAGGGACGATCGCGCGTATCGAGGCCCAGGTTCGCGGGCAGTTGCAGCCAGCCTCGTTCAGTCGGTTGTTGCAGGATATAGAAGCGGAGCAGCGACAAGTATCGGTGGAGTTTCTGGAACTGAACAATATGTTGTCGCCCATGCTCAATCTACAATTGTCGTTCCTGTTCGTAGCGGCCTATTGAAGCGGATGCGGATCGGGCAGCACCCGTTTGCCGGAAGAGTTCGGCGGAGGGCGGTGCCCTTCGATGGAGCGAGTTGCCGCCAGGCGGCCGGGAAACCGAATCCGCTCGGGACGCCTGCGATTCGGCTCCCCGGCCCGCCATTGTCGCATTCGCGCAGCGAAGAACGGCCAGTCTGGTCCGGCCTGTAAACAAGTGCAAAATTTTACTTCATGGTCGGCTTGGCACTCCGAGCCGGCTCGTCCATGCTGGAGCACAACTTTCCCATGGATACCATTGCCATGAAGTTCCTGCTGCCCCTGCTGCTGTTATTCCCGCTTTCCGCTCTCGCCGACGACAAGGACTACGACCAATGCATACTCGACTACCAACGCACGGCGAAGAGCGGGGTGGCGGTTCACTTCATCACCCAGGCCTGCGACAAGTTGTATAACGACGGCTCCTTCCTGCTGTCGCGGGAAAAGGCTTATTACGAGTGTCTGCTGGAGAACCTGCCGGGGGTGGAGAACAACCTGGCGGCGCAGAAGATCAGGAGCGCTTGCGAATCGAAGTCGCAGAATTGATCTGGCGAGGAGGGGAGCGAAAGTAGCCAGTGGGGTTTCCGACGGCATCGGCAGGATGCCGTCGGGAAAACCGGCTTAGCGTTGCAGCCAGGATTCGACGGTTTCGGAACCGTACTGTTCTTTCCAGGCTTTCAGAACCTTATGGTTGCCGCCCTTGGTTTCGACGACTTCACCGTTGTTCGGGTTCTTGTAGACCTTCAGGGCGCGGGCACGGCGCTGCGGAGCGGCGCTGACGGTGACCGGAGCCTTGGGGTCGAGGATGGCGATGATGTTGTGCAGGGTCATGCCGTACTTGTCCATCAACGCCTGCAACTTGTCCTTGAATTCCAGTTCCTGCTTCAGGCTGCTGTCGCTTTTCAGCTTTTCCAGCAGGGCCAGTTGCTCCTGAAGTTTGCGCTCTGCCTCGCGGAACTCGGCAAGTTTGGACATTCGTTTCACTCCCGTTCTAAAAATATGGTGCTGGGTTTTGGTGCATTTATAGTGGCTTTACGGACTTTCCTTGTCCGCGGCAAAGGATAAGTCTTTATCTACGGGAAGAACAATATAGTTGCACGGTTTTATTGACTAACGGACTGTAGGGACAGCTTGCCGGATGTTTCCCGGAAGAATATGAAACCTTTATGTCCGTGGGGATAATGCTTCGTACAACCCATGGGAGAGAGACGGCAGAACGGGCCCGTTGTGTGGAAGCCCGTTTTAGAGCAGATGGCGAAGCGCCAGGGGAGAGTCGGGCGAATCAATCGCCCCGATATTCGCAACCGCTGGTGCAAGTTTCGTGGACGCGGACCTTGGAGAGTTCCGGCAACAGCGGCTTGAGTTGTTGCCAGATCCAGCGGCAGAGGTTTTCGCTGGTGGGGTTTTCCAGGCCTGGAATATCGTTCAGATAATTGTGGTCGAGTTGCTCGTAGATCGGCTTGAAGATCGCCTTGATTTCCGCGAAGTCGCGGATCCAGCCGGTATGCGGATCGACCTCGCCTTCGATGTGGATGGCGACACGGAACGAGTGGCCGTGCAGGCGCCCGCATTTGTGGCCTTCGGGGACGTGGGGCAGGCGATGGGCGGATTCGAAGGTGAATTCTTTGAAGAGTTCCACTGTAGTGCGCTCTGGATCGGGGTTATCGGACAACCGGAATGGGGGCGCCATGGTAGCAGGTTTGCGCGCCGGACCCGGTCTGCTCCGACCGGGCGGTCGTTTACCTGAGTTGCAGGCGGCGCGCCAGGCGCGCCAGGTTGGCGCGATCCAGGCCCAGCTCGCGTGCAGCCGAGGCCCAGCTTCCCTGGTGGCGGGCCAGGCAGTCCTGGATCAGGTGGCGTTGGTAGGCGTCGGTGGCCGCGCGCAACGAGTGACCGGTCGTTGGCGCGGCGGGCGCGGGCTCGACCACGCTGCGAGGTGGCGCGGGGGTTTCCGCGGGCAGGTCGAGATCCTGCCGATGCAGGGTGACGATCCGCGACCGCTCCGGATTGTGGCCGAGGGCCTTGAGCGAGGCGCGGCCGACCAGGTGCTCGAGTTCGCGCACGTTGCCCGGCCAGCGATAGTCGAGGAGCGCGGCCTGGGCCTCGTGGTCCAGGCGCAGGCTGCGCAGTCCCAGGCGCGGTCGGTTTTCCTCGAGGAAGTAGCCGGCCAGCAGGAGGATATCGCGGCCGCGCTCGCGCAGCGGCGGCACGCGCAAGGGATAGACGCTGAGGCGATGGTAGAGATCGGCGCGGAAGCGCCCGGCACGCACTTCCTCGGCCAGGTCGCGGTTGGTGGCTGCGATCAGGCGTACGTCGACGCGGTGCTCGCGATCGGAGCCGACCCGCTGCAACTGCCCGCTCTGCAGCACGCGGAGCAGCTTGGCCTGCACCGCCAGCGGCAACTCGCCGACCTCGTCGAGGAACAGGCTGCCGCCGTCGGCCAGTTCGAACTTGCCGCGCCGTTCGTTGACCGCGCCGGAGAAGGCGCCGCGCACATGGCCGAACAATTCGCTTTCCACCAGGGTCTCGGGCAGCGCGGCGCAGTTGAGACTGATCATCGGCTTGCCGCTGCGCATGGAATGCCGGTGGATGGATTGCGCCACCAGTTCCTTGCCGACCCCGGTCTCGCCGGTGATCAGTACGCTCAGGTCGCTGTTGGCGACCAGGCGGATTTCTTCCAGCAGCGCCTTGTGCGCGGCGCTCTGGCCGATCATTTCCCGTGGCCGCTCGCCAGCGGCTTCGAGATAGGCCTCGGCGCGCTGGTGCTCGTCCTCGGCGCGGCGGGTCAGGTCGCGCATCCGCTCGCTGGCCTTGACCGTGGCGGCGGCGAGGCTGGCGAAGGCCTCCAGGGTATCCAGGTCGGCGCTGGCGAAGCGCGACGGATCGAGGGTATCCAGGGTCAGCAAGCCCCAGGGCTGGTCGTCGAGGTACAGCGGACAGCCCAGGCAATCATGGATTTCCAGGTGGCCGTGGAGGCCTTCCACCAGACCGTCGTAGGGATCGGGCAGGCCGCAGTCGGCGGGGAAGCGGGTCGGCCCGCGGCGCTCCAGGAGGGCCTCGAGGCGCGGATGTTCGCCGACCCGGAAGCGCCGGCCGAGGGTGTCCGGGCTGAGGCCGTCCACCGCCAGCGGGATCAGGTATTCGCCGTCCAGGCGCAGCAGCGCGGTGGCGTCGCAGGGCAGCAGGTCGCGCAGGGCCTGGAGCAGGCGGCGGTAGCGTTCGTCTTCCGGCAGGTCGCGGGACAGGTCGGCAACCAGCGGGATCAGGGTGGCAAGCAAGGGATTGGTGGTCATTTCGACCTCTTTGCAGTCCTAATGACTCTGAATGGTTGCAGTCATTATGACCTATGCCGGTCTGCAAGGCCCGTGAATTCTGGTAGTTTGCCTTGGCACGCTTCCTGAAATGCTTCGAGGTGAAACAAAACCTTGCATGCGTCAGGAGTCATCTATGTTGTCCAATGCCCAACGTGCCCTCATCAAAGCCACCGTACCGCTGCTGGAGACCGGCGGTGAAGCGCTGATCACCCATTTCTACCGCACCATGCTCGGCGAGTACCCCGAGGTTCGCCCGCTGTTCAACCAGGCCCACCAGGCCAGCGGCGACCAGCCGCGGGCGCTGGCCAATGGCGTGCTGATGTACGCCAGGCACATCGACCAGTTGCAGGAACTCGGCCCGCTGGTGGCCAAGGTGGTGAACAAGCATGTCTCCCTGCAGGTGCTGCCCGAACACTATCCGATCGTCGGCACTTGCCTGTTGCGGGCGATCCGCGAGGTCCTCGGCGAACAGATCGCCACCGACGAAGTCCTCGAAGCCTGGGGCGCGGCCTACCAGCAACTGGCCGACCTGCTGATCGAGGCCGAGGAGTCAGTGTATGCCGCCAGCGCCCAGGCCGAGGGCGGCTGGCGCGGCGTGCGGCGCTTCCGCGTGGCACGCAAGCAGGCGGAGAGCGAGGAAATCACCTCGTTCTACCTGGAGCCGGTGGACGGCCAGCCGCTGCTGGCGTTCCAGCCGGGACAGTACATCGGCCTGCGGCTGGACATCGACGGCGAGGAAGTGCGCCGCAACTATTCGCTTTCCGCTGCCAGCAACGGCCGCGAATACCGCATCAGCGTCAAGCGCGAGGCGGGTGGACGGGTCTCCAATTACCTGCATGACCGGGTCGCCGAGGGCGACGAGCTGGATCTGTTTCCGCCGGCTGGCGATTTCGTCCTGCGTGACAGCGACAAGCCGCTGGTGCTGATCACCGCCGGCGTCGGCATCACCCCGGCCCTGGCCATGTTGCAGGAAGCGCTGCCGCAGGCGCGGCCGATCCGCTTCATCCATTGCGCCCGGCATGGCGGCGTGCATGCCTTCCGCGACTGGATCGAAGACGTGTCGGCGCAGCACGAGCAGGTCGAGCACTTCTTCTGCTACAGCGAACCGCGCGCCGGCGACAGTGCCGACGCCGAGGGATTGCTGAGCCGCGAGAAACTGGCCGACTGGTTGCCGCAGGAGCGCGACCTGGACGCCTACTTCCTCGGACCCCGGCCTTTCATGGCGCAGGTCAAGCGCCACCTGGCCGACCTCGGCGTACCCTCGCAGCAATGCCACTACGAGTTCTTCGGTCCGGCCGCCGCGCTGGACGCCTGAAGCGACGGGCCGGCGCGAGGTGCGTCGGCCCTTTTTCGGAAAAAGGAGATCGAGATGAACGCTCTGTTCGATTGTCCACGGCGGGTGCTGCGGATCGGTCACGGGCTGCTGGCGGCCGGCCTGGCGCTGCTCGTCGCCGGCGTGATCGCCGCCTATTTCCTCGACCGCTACCTGAACATGCCGGCGCTGGTGTTTTCCCATGCGCTGGTGATCCTCGGCCCGACCCTGTTGAAGATCGGCTACGTGATGCGCCTGAGCGCGCTGTTCCGCATGCGTCGACCCGGTTGGGAGGTCTGCTGTGCAAGTGCTTGATCGTTCCAGGCTGATGGCCATACCGCCGATCTGGCGCCTGGGCTTCCGCCCGTTCTTCCTCGGCGGCGCGCTGTTCGCGGTCCTCGCCATCGCGCTCTGGCTGGCGGCGCTGGCCGGGCTCTGGAGCGGCTGGCAACCGGTCGGTGGCTGGCTGGCCTGGCATCGTCACGAAATGCTCTTCGGTTTCGGCGTGGCGATCATCGCCGGCTTCCTGTTGACCGCCGTGCAGACCTGGACCGGCGTACCCGGCCTGCAGGGCAAACCCCTGGCCCTGCTCGCCGGGCTCTGGCTGGCGGCGCGCCTGGCCTGGCTATTCGATGCGCCGCTGGCGCTGCTGCTGGTGCTGCAACTGAGCTTCCTGCCGCTATTGGCCTGGGCTATCGGTCGCAGCCTGTGGCGGGTGCGGCAGAAGCGCAATTACCCGGTGGTGGGCCTGTTGCTGCTGTTGACCCTGGCCGACGCCCTGGTCCTGCTCGGCCTGTTCGAGGGCAACGACGACTGGCAACGGCGTGCCTCCATCGCCGCGCTATGGCTGATCGCCGGGATGATGAACCTGATCGGCGGGCGGGTGATCCCGTTCTTCACCCAGCGCGGTCTCGGCCGTCAGCAGCAGGTGCCGGCGATCGCCTGGCTGGACAATGGCATCCTGCTGGGCTGCGTGCTGGTGGCGCTGCTCACCGCCGCGGGCGTCACGACGCAGCCGACGCCCTGGCTTGCAGGACTGTTCGCCGCCCTCGGTGGTGCGCAACTGTGGCGCCTGTGGCGTTGGCGCGATCGCGGCATCTGGCAGGTGCCGCTGCTCTGGTCTCTGCACCTGGCATATTTCTGGATCGCCGTGGCGCCGCTTGGCATGGCGCTCTGGAGCCTGGGCCTGGCGCTGGCGCCGAGCCAGGCGCTGCACGCGCTGGCGGTGGGCGGCATGGGCGGGTTGATCCTGGCGATGCTGGCACGGGTCACTCTCGGCCATACCGGTCGCGCGCTGCAACCGCCGGCAGCGATGCCCTGGGCTTTCGCTCTGCTCAATCTCGGCTGCGCGGCGCGGGTGTTCCTGCCCAGCCTGTTGCCGGCGAACTGGGCGCTGCCCCTGGCAGGCGGACTGTGGGCTTTGGCGTTCCTGCTGTTCGCCTGGTTCTATGCGCCGATGCTGTGTCGTCCGCGGGTCGACGGCCATCCCGGTTGATCAGGGGGCTTGCCGCAGACGCCGCAGCTCCTGGTTCAGCCAGTCGGCGGAGTTGCGCGTCTGCGTGGCGCAGCGCACCTGGTAGGGCTTGCCGCTGAGGCTGCTCTGGGTCGCGGCGCGCTCGATGAAGTCCTCGCTGCTGGCGACCAGGTCCTTGCGCTCCAGGTAGTCGAGCTTCTTCTGCAGGTGGGCGCGGGCTTCCGCGGCCGGGTATTCGCTGCCGTTGCGGATGAAGGTGCAGCCGCTGTCTTCAACAAAGCTCAGCAAGCGGCCGATCTCCTGGCTCGCCTGCGGGGAGGGCGCGGCCAGCGCCGGCAGGCTCGAGGCCAGCAGCCAACAGGCGGCGCAGGTAGTCCGCCAGGTAATCGTGAAAACGCGCATCGTTCCAGTACTCCATGTGGCTCAACGGGGTGTGCCGCTTGTACCAGGGTCCGACCGGCAGGGCGAGGTCCTCGTGGACGACCGCGGCGTAGTTCTGCAACGGCCGCAGCGGATAGCCGAGCGGATCGGCCGGCGCGTAGACGTTCAGCCAGCGTGCCTGCTGGCGGATGGCCGGGGGCAGGCAGTGGCCGGGAAAGCGGATCGGGCAGACCTTCTCGTAGGCGAAGGTGAACAGCGGGATGTTGCAACCGAAGGTGACCAGCCCGGCCAGGGTTTCCAGGCCGAGGAAGGGGTCGATCGAGCAACTCGGCGTGCGGTTGAGTTTCTGCTGGTCCCAGATGAAATTGGACACGATGTGCCCGCCCAGGGAGTGGGCGAGGATCACCAGCGGCGTCTGCGGCCCGACTTTCGCGCGCAGGGCCATGATCCCGCTGCGCACGTGCTGGTGGACCTGCTGGTAGGTGGTGTCGTAGGCGGCGCTGACCTTGCGGTAGCCGCTGGCGTCGCCGAGGAATAGCGTCACCGCCCGGCGCAGCCAGCGCCAGCCCAGCGGCTCGCGCTCGATGCGCTTGAGGTAGGCCAGCTCGCGGGCGTCCAGTACGCTGGCCCAGTACAGGCTCTGGAAGGCCACCTCGCCGGCTTCCGCGCCGAGACGTCGGCGCAGCGCCGCCACCAGTTCGCGGGCGTAGCTGTGCAGACCGTCCTCGTCGCGGCTATCGGGCTGGTCGCCGATGCCGTGGATCAGCGCTACGGCCAGTTTCATGCAGGATCCTTCTCGTCGTTGGCGGCTCAGTCCAGCGCTTGCAGGCGTTCGCCGAGCCGGCCGCCGTCGACCAGTTCGAGGAATTCGTCGCCGAGCCTGCGGCTTTCCGCCATCGCCTGGCGCCAGTAGCGCTCGCGGCCGTCGTCGTCGCCGAGGTAGCGGGTGAAGTCCTTGCGGTCCGGCAGCTTGGCGTGCGGCAGGCGCGCCAGGTACTCGCGCGACGGCGCCAGCAGCAGCACGTCCTGCAGGCGCCCGGCGTCGCCACGGCGCCAGGGCAAGCCCTTGTCGAACCAGCCGGGGATCACCTTGTCGGTGAAGTGCGGGTAGAGCACCACGCCGCGGTCCTCGTAGGGCAGGTCGAGATGGTAGTCGAGCAGGCCGCCGTCGCGGTAGGTGCCGGGGCCGGCGCCAGGCAGGTCGCGGACGCCTTCCATGACCATCGGGATCGAGCCGGAGGCGAGCAGCGCCTGGCGCAGGTTGCCGCCGTCCAGGTGCAGGTAGCGCGACGGGAAGTCGGTCAGCGCGGCCAGCGGCGGCGCCTGGCGGGCGTCATGCAGGATCACCCGTTCGAAGTGGCGGTGCAGATGGCGGCGGCCGATCAGGTTGTCGCGGATCACCGAGGACAGCCCCAGGCCGAGGCTGGCCTTGTGGTCGTGGGCGAGGCGCCCGTGGCTCTTCACCACCACCACGTTGAGGCGGTACAGCGGGTTGTCGAGGATCCGCGCGTCCTGGCCGGCGAGCAGGTCGTCGAGCATCGCCGCGCACTTGCGCGAGACTTCGGCGATGCTCACGCCCTTGGGAAAACGCTGCCGGGTGTACAGCTCGCCGAGGCGGGTGAGGCCGGCCACGGCGTCGGGCAGGCAGGCACTGGCGAAGCGCCAGGAACCGATGGAGGCGCCGATCAGCGAGCGTTCACGCGGGGCGCGCGGCAGCCACTCGCCGAAGATCGCCAGGTCCAGTCCCTGGATGCCCAGCGCCTTTGGCCCGCCGGCGGCACCGGGGACGATGCCGACGTCGGCCGGCTGCAGGCCGCGCTCGCGGATGCGGGCGAGGGCGCGGCGACCGGCCTTGAGGGTCAGTGCGGGGGACTTGATCTGGATGGCTGGCATGCTGGTCTTCTCCCTTGCGGACCGGCGATTATAGGACGAGTTGTCGCAGGACCAAGCGCTTTCGAACGCCGGCGAGCCCCATCGCAGAGGCTTTCCGTTACCCTATGGCGCGCCCCGGCCATGTCCTTGCGGCAAATTCAGCTTCAATTAAGAGCGCCCGGTTAATCTGCAAACCGTCGAAAGCAACACGATTGATTCCCACGGAGAGATTCCCATGAAGAAACTGACTGCCCTGTTCGCCGCCACCGCCATCGCCCTGACTGCCGGCCTGGCCCAGGCCCGCGACCTCGGCCCGGACGAGGCGCTGAAGCTGCGTGACGCCGGGACCATCAAGTCCTTCGAAGAGCTGAACAAGAACGCCATCGCCAAGCATCCCGGCTCGAGCGTCCACGATACCGAGCTGGAAGAGGAATACGGCCGCTACATCTACCAGGTCGAGTTGCGCGACCCGCAGGGCGTGAAATGGGACCTGGAGCTGGATGCCGCTACCGGCGCCGTGCTCAAGGACCACCAGGACGACTGATGAAGTGGCTCATGCGCTACGCCGGGATCGTCGCACTGGTCCTGGCGGTCATCAGCCTCGAAGCGATGGCGCGCGACCTGGACCAGGACGAGGTCCTGCGCCTGCGCCAGGACGGTGTGATACAGCCGCTCGAATCCCTCATGCAGGAAGCCCTGGGGCGTTACCCCGGGGCGCGCCTGCTGGAGGTCGAGCTGGAAGAGGAAGACGACGTGTATGTCTACGAGGTGGAGCTGCTCACCCGCGACGGCGTCGTGCGTGAACTGGAACTGGATGCCCGCAACGGCCGCATCCTGAAGGACGAGGAAGACGACTGATGCGGTTGCTGCTGGTTGAGGATCACGTTCCCCTGGCCGATGAACTGATGGCCAGCCTGACCCGCCAGGGCTACGCGGTGGACTGGCTGGCCGACGGCCGCGACGCGGCGGTGCAGGGCGCCAGCGAGCCCTACGATCTGATCATCCTCGACCTCGGCCTGCCCGGGCGTCCCGGCCTGGAGATACTCCAGGAGTGGCGTGGGCTGGGACTCGCGACTCCGGTGCTGATCCTCACCGCGCGCGGTTCCTGGGCCGAACGCATCGATGGGCTCAAGGCCGGTGCCGACGACTACCTGACCAAGCCGTTCCATCCGGAAGAGCTGGCCTTGCGCATCCAGGCCCTGTTGCGCCGCGCCCATGGGCTGGCCAACCAGAGCCAGCTGGAGGCCGCCGGGCTGCGCCTGGACGAGCAGCGCCAGTGCGTGTGCCTGAACGGCGCCGACGTCGACCTGACCGCCGCCGAATTCCGCCTGCTGCGCTATTTCATGCTGCACCCCGGCCAGGTCCTGTCCAAGGGGCACCTGGCCGAGCATCTGTACGACGGCGAGACCGAACGCGATTCCAACGTCATCGAGGTCCACGTCAACCACCTGCGGCGCAAGCTCGGCCGCGAGGTGATCGAGACCCGCCGTGGCCAGGGCTACCGCTACGCCGGGGTGGCCGCCGGATGAGGTCGATCCAGCGGCGCCTGAGCGTCGGCCTGTTCGCGGTGCTGCTGGTGGTCGGGCTGGTCCTCGCGCAGACCGGCCTGTGGCTGTTCGACCAGGGCCTGCGGCGCTATTTCGCCGGCAATCTGCGCGAGGAGGCGGAGAACCTGCTGGTGGCCATGGTGCGCGGGCCGAACGGCATGCAACTGGACGAGCAACGCCTCAACCCGGCGTTCCAGCGCCCGTATTCCGGGCGCTATTTCGTCATCGAGCTGGAAAAGGACACCTGGCGCTCACGCTCCCTGTGGGACAGCGAGCTGGAAGTGCCGCACAAGAAAGGGCTGGTGCAGGGCCTGGTCGATGGGCCCGAGGAGCAGCGACTGCTGGTGTTCCGCGGCCACTACAAGCGCATGGGCCAGAAGCTGCGGATCGTGGTGGCGCAGGACTATACGCCGATCCTGGAAAGCTTCGCCCGTGTGCAGTGGATGGGTCTGGGCGCCGGCGCCCTGGCGCTGCTCCTGGTATTGCTGTTGCAGCGCCTGACCGTGCGTCGTTCGCTGCGTCCGCTGGAGGAGGTGCGCCTGCAGATCGCCCAGCTGCAGCAGGGCCAGCGTAGCCAACTGGACAACCAGGCTCCCGAGGAACTGGAGCCGCTGGTGGAGCAGATCAACCACCTGCTGGCGCACACCGAGGAGACCCTGAAGCGTTCGCGCAACGCCCTGGGCAACCTCGGTCACGCCCTGAAGACGCCGCTGGCGGTGCTGGTCAGCCTCGCCGAGCGCGAGGAGATGGCGCGCCAGCCGGAGTTGCAACAGGTCCTGCGCGAACAGCTGGAACAGATCCAGCAGCGCCTCGGTCGCGAGTTGGGCAAGGCGCGCCTGGTCGGCGAAGCGCTGCCTGGCGCACATTTCGATTGCGCCGAGGAGTTGCCGTCGCTGTGCGACACCCTGCGCCTGATCCACGGCCCGCACCTGCAGGTGAGCTGGAGCGCGCCACCGGGGCTGCGCCTGCCATGGGACCGCGAGGACCTGCTGGAGATGCTCGGCAATCTGCTGGACAACGCCTGCAAGTGGGCCGATAGCGAAGTCCGCCTGACTGTCGCGCAGGGCGAGGGCATGGTCCGCCTGAAGGTCGACGATGACGGCCCCGGCATCCTCCCCGACCAGCGCCAGGCGGTGCTCGAGCGGGGTACCCGGCTCGACGAGCAGGTCAGCGGCCATGGCCTGGGCCTGGGCATCGCGCGCGACATCGCCGAGGCCTGCGGTGGCCGCCTGAGTCTCGAGGACAGCCCGCTGGGCGGCCTGCGGGTGAGCGTCGAGTTGCCGTTGCACAAGAGCGGCCGCGCCGCCAGGGCTTAACAGTTCTTCACCATTTGCCGACAGTCCCGGCAAGATTTCCTCCTGCGCTTTCCCTAGCATCCCGGGCTTCTTGCAAGGAGGTCTTGGACGATGAAACGGCGGACGAGTACGGGCCGCTGGCGCTGGGCGCTGATGCTGCCGGTGCTGGTGTTCCTGTTGGGCGAGTCCAGTGGACAGCGAGAGGAGGGGCGGTCGCCGCGGTTACTCGCGCAGGCTCGCTACGAGCAGGCCGTGGAAAACGCGTTGCGCAGCGAGCGCGGCGAGCCGCGACAGGCCGGGACAGCGGCAGCGAAGGTGGCCGAGGCGGGAGCCCCGGCGCGTCTGCGTGGCTGGCTGCGCTCGCTGGCCCGCCTGGCGATCTGGGGGACCTACGGCCCCCCGGCGCTATTCAGGCCGTGAACGGTCAGGCCTTGAACTGTTCCATCAGGCCCTGCTGGTGGTTGGCCAGGCGGTTCAGCGACTGACTGACCTGGGCCGATTCCTCGGCCTGGCTCGACAGCGACTCGGTGACGTCACGGATCGCCGCGACATTGCGGTTGATCTCCTCGGCTACCGAGCTCTGTTCCTCGGCGGCGCTGGCAATCTGTAGATTCATGTCGTTGATCACCGTCACCGCCTCGCCGATCCGTTGCAGCGCGGCCACCGCTTCATCCACCTGCTCGACGCTGCCCTGGGCCTGGCGATGGCTGCCATGCATGGCGTCGACCACGTCGCGGGTGCCCTGTTGCAGGCCTTCGATCACCCCGCGGATCTGTTCCACCGAGTCCTGGGTGCGCCGGGCGAGGTTGCGCACTTCGTCGGCGACCACCGCGAAGCCGCGGCCGGCGTCGCCGGCGCGGGCCGCCTCGATGGCCGCGTTGAGCGCCAGCAGGTTGGTCTGCTCGGCGATGGCGCGGATCACTTCCAGCACCGAACCGATTTCCTCGCTGCTGCTGGCCAGTTGCTCGACCTGGCCCATGGCGCTGGTCAGGTTGGCGGCCAGGCTGTCGATGCTCTGTGTGGTGCGGTCGATCAGCGCCAGGCCGTCGCGGGTCGCCTGGTCGGCACCGCGCGCGGCGTCGGCGGCCTGGGCGGCGCTACGGGCGACGTCCTGGGCAGTGGCGGTCATCTCGTGGGATGCGGTGGCGACCTGGTCGATCTCGCGGAACTGCTGCTGCATGCCGGCGCTGGTCTGGCTGGAAATCGCCGCCGACTGGTCGGCGGTACTGCGCGCATCGCGCACCGAGACCTTCACGTCGCGGATGATCGGCTGCAGCTTGTCGAGAAAACGGTTGAACCAACCGGCCAGTTCGCCCAGCTCGTCGCGCCCGGTGTGCGGCAGACGCTGGGTCAGGTCGCCTTCGCCGCTGGCGATGTCGCGCAGCATGTGGGCGACGCCGAGGATCGGCCGGGTCACGCCGCGGGCGCTCAGCCACAGCACCAGCAGGCCGAGCACCGCGGCGCCGAGGCCGAGGCCCAGTTCGACCCAGGTGCCTTCGCGACGCATGTCGTCCAGTTGCCGCTCCAGCGCCAGGGCCGGGCCGAGCAGGGCGCTCTTCGGCACTTCGAGGAGCACGCCCCAGGGCTTGGCGCCGGGAATCGGCTGCAACGGTTGCAGCACCTTGAGGTCGTCGTTCTCGTTGAACAACCGGCTCTTGCCGGCGGCCAGCAGTTGCAGGAGTTCGCCGGCGTGCTGCGGATCCGCCTTGACCAGGTTCTTGCCGAGCAGGCCGGCGTCGCGGCTGTTGCCGGCGAACAGCCCGGCCGGGCTGAGGATGCCGACCTGGCCGACGCCGTCGTAGAGTTCGCGGTTGCCCTGTTCGCTGAGCGCCTGCAGGTTGCTCAGGTTGATGTCCAGGCCCATCACGCCGATCACCTTGCCATCCAGTTCGAGGGGAAAGGCGATGCTGGTCATCAGCAGTTGGCGTTCGCCGACCTTGTCGAAGTAAGGATCGAGCACGCAGGGTTGCCCGCTTTCCTTCGGGCAGGTGTACCAGGCGTTGTAGGCCGCGCCGCTGGGCCCGCTGCTGGTGTCGGCGAGTTCGGACTCGATCATCGACTCGGATTCCAGCTGTCCCGGCGTGGCCTGCGCCCAGTACAGGGAGAAGCGTCCCTTGTCGTTGCTGCCCAGGGCGGGCTGGTCGACGAACAGTTCGTCCTTGCCGTCCAGCGCATTGGGTTCGAAGACCACGTACAGGCCGAGCACCTCGGGATTGGCGGCGAGCGCGGTGCGCACCTGGCGGGTCAGGTCTTCGCGCAGGTCGTAGGCATCGAGGAAGCGCTTCTGCGCCTGGTCGCGGAGGAACAGGATCTGCCGGGAGAAGCCCTTGCCGTACTGGAAGGCATCCATGAAATAGCGCTGGATGCGTAACGCCTGCAATTCCCCGCGGGCTTCCAGGCGCAGGCGCGCCGATTCGTCGAGCATCTGCGTACTGGCGCTTTTCACCAGCACGCTGCTGTGCTGCATGCGGTAGACCGAAAGGCCGACCAGCAAGGCGACCACGCCGAGCAGGCAGAGGCCTGCCAGCAGGGTGATCTTCCATTGGATGGACAGGCGGCGAAGGAACATGGGAGGGGTCCTTGTACGAAGAAACTGCGGGGGCCCAAGGCTTATCGGCAGGGCTCGCCCATTCTTGACGACGGTCCGTTCGCTGGCGCCGGATTGCCGTCGTTCGGCGAATCGCACGCAAGAACCGTGCACAACGGTTTATAACCAGGCGACATTCGCCCATGCGCGGCTTTGACAGGCGGGGATGGCTGTAGCAGAGTACGCCCCTTTTTTCGGTCGCAGGCGGCCGGGTTCGTTTCATTTGCAAGGAGTTCAACGATGAACGCAGTGGTGCTGGCGGTCGCACTGATGCTCGTCCTCAGCCTTTGCCGTGTGCATGTCGTGCTGGCGCTGATCATCGGCGCGGTGGTCGGCGGACTGTTCGGTGGCCTAGGCCTGGAGGGGACTCTCAAGGCCTTCAACGGCGGCCTCGGCGGCGGCGCCACGGTGGCCCTGTCGTACGCCATGCTCGGCGCCTTCGCCGTGGCCATCGCTCGCTCCGGCGTGGCCCATGCGCTGGCCGACAAGGTCCTGGCGCTGCTCGGCCGGCACGACGAGCAGGGCAAGGGCGCCGGTGCGTTCAAGTGGATCCTGGTCGGCCTGCTGCTCTGCGTGGCGGTATCCTCGCAGAATATCCTGCCGATCCATATCGCCTTCATCCCGCTGCTGGTGCCGCCGCTGCTCTATGTGCTGAGCAAGCTGCAGATCGACCGGCGATTGATCGCCTGCGTCATCACCTTCGGCCTGATCACCCCGTACATGTTCCTGCCGGTGGGCTTCGGCAACATCTTCCTCAATGAAATCCTGCTGGCCAACGTGGCGCGCAACGGCGTCGACGTCAGCGGGATCAACGTCACCCACGCCATGTTCATCCCAGCCCTGGGCATGCTCGCCGGGTTGCTCATCGCGGTGCTGTTCAGCTACCGCCGCAAGCGCGTCTACGACTTGCAGCGGATCGAGCAGGCCGAACGCGTCGATGTCAGCTACAACCCGAAGAGCCTGGCGGTGGCCGGGGTATCCATCGTCGCCGCGTTCGTCGCACAGCTGTGGCTGGACTCGATGATCATCGGCGCGCTGGTCGGTTTCGTGGTCTTCTCGCTGTCCGGCGTGGTGCGCTGGAAGGAGACCGACGACCTGTTCACCGAAGGCATGAAGATGATGGCCACCATCGGTTTCATCATGATCGCCGCGGCCGGTTTCGCCGAGGTGATGAAGGCCACCGGCGAGGTGCAGAGCCTGGTCGACGCCTCGGTGGCCTGGATCGGCAACAGCAAGGCGGTCGGCGCCATGCTGATGCTGCTGGTCGGCCTGCTGGTCACCATGGGCATCGGCTCGTCGTTCTCCACCGTGCCGATCATCGCCGCGATCTTCGTCCCGCTGGCGGTGCAACTGGGCTTCAGCCCGCTGGCCATCGTCAGCATCGTCGGCACCGCCGGCGCGCTGGGGGATGCAGGTTCTCCGGCGTCGGACTCGACCCTTGGGCCGACCTCCGGGCTCAACGTCGACGGCCAGCACAATCACATCTGGGACACCGTGGTGCCGACCTTCCTGCACTACAACCTGCCGTTGCTGGTGTTCGGCTGGGCCGCCGCGATGTTGCTCTGAGTTCCATCTCGGGCGGTCGCCTGACGGAATGTCGGGCCGGCCGCTTAAGCTTCCGACGGGATTGCCGATGAAACGGGAATCCCGTTTTTTATTGGGCGTCATGCTAGGAGTTGATGATGCGTCTGACCCTGAAATCCAAAGTCCTCCTGCTGGCCATGGTGCCGGTGCTGCTCTTCGCCCTGGTGCTCAGCGGCGGAGCGGTGCTGATCCTGAAAAAACAGGCTGATGCCGAAGTCAAGGATACCCGCGAGCGCCTGCTCGGCGACCGTCGTGCCGAACTCGAGCACTACGTGCAGATCGCCATGGGCAGTATCCAGGCCGAGTACGACCGCTCGGCCAACGGCGACCTGAATGCCCGCGCCGAGGCCATCGCGCGCCTGTCGAAGATCAAGTACGGCAAGGACGGCTATATCTTCGGCTACGACTCCCAGGTGGTGCGCCTGTTTCGCGGCGACAGCCCGGTGGACGTCGGCAAGAGCTTCCGCGACCGCCGCGATCCCAGCGGCGTCTACCTCAACCGCGAACTGGTGGAGGCCGGCCGCAACGGCAGCCACTACGTGACCTATACCTCGCCGCTGCCGGGCAACGAGAGCGTCATGGTGCCCAAGCTGTCCTACACCCTGTACCTGCCGAAGTGGGACATGGTTATCGGCTCGGCGATCAACCTCGACGGCGTCGAGGCCCAGTTGGTGGAAATCAAGCAGGACATCGACGAGCGTATCGGCACCCTGATCGCCAGTATCGTGGGGATCGCCGGCGTCCTTCTGGTGGTCCTGCTGGTGATCGGCCTGGCGGTGGCCAACGCGATGCTGCGGCCGTTGCACCAGATCCGCCAGAACCTCGATGACATCGCCGCCGGCGAAGGCGACCTGACCCGTCGCCTACCGGTGACCAGCTACGACGAGCTGGGCGAGCTGGCCGGTTCCTTCAACCGCTTCGTCGAGAAGATCCACGGTCTGGTGCGGCAGATCGCCGGGATGACCGGCGACCTCAAGCAACTGGTGGAGCAGATGTCGGCCCAGGCCGAGCGTTCCGAGCAGGCCATGGAGCGCCAGCGCCACGAGACCGACCAGGTCGCCACCGCGATCAACGAGATGTCCGCCGCCGCCCATGAAGTGGCGCAGAGCGCCCAGCGCGCCGCCGAGGCCGCGCAGCAGACCGACCACGAAGGCCAGGCGGCCAAGCGAGTGGTGGACGGCAGCATCGAGCGCATCCACGCGCTGGTGGACGAGATCCGCGACAGCGGGACTTCTCTGGATAGCCTGCAGCAGGACGTGCAATCCATCGTCAGTGTGCTCGGGGTGATCCGCTCCATTGCCGAACAGACCAACCTGCTGGCGCTCAACGCGGCCATCGAGGCGGCCCGTGCCGGCGAGGCCGGACGTGGCTTTGCGGTGGTCGCCGACGAAGTGCGGGCGCTGGCCAGCCGCACCCAGCAGAGTACCCAGGAAATCCAGGGCATGATCGATCGCCTGCAGCAGGGCACCAACGCCGCGGTCGACGCCATGCGCCGTTCCGGCGAGGCCGGCGAGGGCACCAGCAACCAGGCCAACCAGGCCGGCGATTCGCTGGATGCCATCGCCCAGCTGATCGCCACCATCAACGCGATGAACGCGCAGATCGCCAGCGCCGCCGAGGAACAGACCGCGGTGGCCGAGGAGATCAACCGCAGCGTGCACCAGATCGCCGGCGCGGTGGACAGCGTCGCCGACGAGGCCCAGCAGGGCGCGCAGACCGCCCGCAGCCTGGCGCAACTGGGCCAGGGCCTGGGCCGACTGGTCGGTCAGTTCCGCATCTGACCCTTCCCCCGCGCGACCGCTGCCGGCAAAAGAGCCAGCCGGCAGTGGTGCGCCACAGAGCCTTCCTGTCATTATTCGGCGGAGTCGGCCGGCAGTCGTGAACGATCCACGTCCGCCGGCTGACTAATGCTTTGCTTCCCACTGCCAGATGGATTGGACATGCTCGACACGAAACTGGAATCCCGGACTTTTCTCCTGTTGCTGGCGGTGGTCACGCTCGCCTTCGGCTGGCTCTTGCTGCCGTTCTACGGCGCGGTGTTCTGGGGCACCATCCTGGCGATCATCTTCGCCCCGGTGCAACGCCGCCTGCAGGTGCGCCTGAGGGATCGGAAGAACCTCGCCGCGCTGATCACCCTGCTGATCTGCGTGCTGATCGTGATCATCCCGGTGATCTTCATCGCCGGTTCGCTGGTGCAGGAAGGCGCGAGCGTCTACCAGCGGGTCAAGTCCGGCGAACTGAACTTCGCCGCCTACCTGCAGCAGGCGGTGGCTGCCTTGCCGCCATCGGTGCACCAGTGGCTGGAGCGCTTCGACCTGGCCAATCTCTCGAGCCTGCAGGAGAAGCTCTCCTCGGTGGCGATGCAGGCCAGCCAGGTGGTGGCGACCAAGGCGTTCAGCATCGGCCAGAACACCCTCGACTTCGTCATCAGCTTCGGCATCATGCTCTACCTGCTGTTCTTCCTCCTCCGCGACGGTCGCGTGCTCGGCCGGCGGATCAAGCAGGCGGTGCCGCTGAGCCAGGAACACAAGCACCACCTGTTCGCCAAGTTCACCACGGTGATCCGCGCCACGGTGAAGGGCAACATCGCCGTGGCTGCCACCCAGGGCGCTCTCGGCGGCCTGATCTTCTGGCTGCTGGGCATCGAGGGCGCCTTGCTCTGGGGCACCCTGATGGCCTTCCTGTCGCTGCTGCCGGCCATCGGCGCGGCGCTGATCTGGGCGCCGGTGGCGGCCTATTTCCTGCTCACCGGGGCGATCTGGCAGGGCGTAGTGCTGATCCTGTTCTGCGTGGTGGTGATCGGCCTGGTGGACAACATCCTGCGCCCGATCCTGGTCGGCAAGGACACCAAGATGCCGGACTACGTGGTGCTGATCTCCACCCTCGGTGGCATGGCCCTGTTCGGCCTCAACGGCTTCGTCATCGGCCCGCTGATCGCTGCGCTGTTCATGGCCAGCTGGGACCTGTTCACTGGCCGCGAGGAAGAACCGCAGGCCTGAGTCGCGCCCGTGGCAGACAAGCCCCGCGAATGCGGGGCTTGTTCGTTTCAGGCCTTGAAGGTCAGCCACGGACGCAAGCGTGCCAGCGGCCGGATCAGCCCGGCACGCTCCTGGGCATCGATCACCGGCCCCACCGGCTTGTAGGCGCCCGGGGCCTCTTCGATGCGGCGCTCCTCACGGAGGGTCACGCAGTGCCAGGGCAGCGCGCTGTCGCCCGGGCCTTTCAGCGCTCGTAGCGCCTGCCGGCGGATGCTGCGGCCGGCCCCATGGCTGCAGGACCATAGCCAGTCCGGGTGTCCCAGGCCGCTGGCGATGTACGAGTAATCGCCCATCGAGCCGGGAATCAGCAGCAGATCGCCCTGGCGGGCCGGCGTGGCGCCCTTGCGGTGGAGATTCAGGCCCTGTTCCTGGAGCACCACGTTGTGCGGGACGTCCACCAGCAGGGCGCTGTCGTCGCGCTGGAAGGTCTCGCGCAAGACCTTGCGCACCAGCTCCGCCAGCACCACCCGGTTCAGCCAGGCATAGCGCGCAGCGCCACCCATGGCCTGGAGGTATTCTCCGGCCAGCTCGCCGCCCAGCGCGTAGAGGCCGGACGCGGGGTGGCGCCGGCCGCGCGGCCAGGCGGTGCGGGCACGGTCCATCCAGCGCTGGCCGACGTGGAAGCCGACATCGCGCGAGCCGCTGTGGATCATCACCACCAGTTCGTCGGCCCTGAGGCCCAGGGCGAAGGCCTGGTGGCGGTCGAGCAGGCGGTCCACCACCTGCAACTCGACGAAGTGATTGCCGGAACCGGTGGTACCCAGGCCGGGATCGCGGATCAGGCTGCGGCGGCGATCGCGCAAGGCCTCGGGGGCATACTCGAGACGCCCGCCGAATTCATCCAGGCCGATGCAGCCCTGTAACTCGCGGAACAGCCGCGCCTGGTCGACCTCGGCCCACAGGCCGTCTTCGCTGAGACGCTCCAGGCAGTGCCCGGGGCTTTCGGCGAACAGCGCTTCGAACGCCTGGACCCGCAATGGTACGTCGCGACCGTTACGCAGCAGGACGTGGGTCAGGCCGGCGACCAGGGCTTGCCTGTGCTCCTCGGCGCTGGACAGGGTCAGGCCGGTACGCAGCAGGCGCATGCCGCAATTGATGTCGGTGCCGATGGCAGCGGGAATGACGAAGTCCGCCGTACTGGCGACGATGGAGCCGACCGGGGCGATGCTGCCGGGATGGAAGTCCGGCGTGGCGCAGGCCTTGCAGACGTGCCCGGTGTCGCCGGGTGCCTGGACCGAGGCGAAGTCGAGCAACTGGCGCACGGCCTTTTCCTCCAGCGCGAAGCTGGCGGGCAGCAGGACCTGGGCCGAAGTACCGTCGTGACGACGGGTGAGGGTGACGATGTCCTGCTGGCGGTCGACGAGGATGCCGCTGCGCAGGAAGGCTTTTTCAAGCCGGGAATGTTTGGACATGACAGTGCCGCTCTACAGACAATGCGAAGCCGTCCGGTGGAAACCGGAGGCTGGCGTCTTTCCGCTCAGCAGCACAGGCGGGAAGGGAGCGCGGACTCTAAGGTCCGCGCGCGCCGCTGTCAACCGGCGGCGGACCTCGGCTTGAGCGCGCAGGTGGCGAGGAAGGTCGGCATGAAGCGGTCGATGACGAAGCGCGGGTGCGGTTGCCAGTCTTCGTAGAAATCCTGCAGCAGCAGGCCGGCGGTGAGCTGGCCGGCGATCTGCTGGGTCAGGCTATGGCCGAACACCAGGGCTTCGCCTTTCTCGCGCTTTGCCGCGAGGGCTTCGGCGGAGAGGCTTTCCAGGTCGGAGTAGGGCAGGCGATGTCGCGGCCGGATCAGGCCCTGCTCTGCCAGTTCCGGCGAGCGGTCCTCGATGAACAGCGCCGGGTTGTAGAAGCTCGCCAGCAGCTTGCCGCCCGGCCGCAGCACCCGCGCGCATTCGCGCCAGACCGGCAGGACATCGTCGACGTAGAGATTGGAGATGGGATTGAAGACCAGGTCGAAGGAGGCATCGGCGAAGGTCGAGAGGTCGCGCATGTCGCCCTGCACGCAGGCCAGTTCGAGGCGGTCGCGGGCGGCGACCTGGCGGTCCTTGTCCAGCTGTCCCGCCGAGGCGTCGAACAGCGTGACCCGTGCGCCGGCGGCGGCAAGGATCGGCGCCTGCTGGCCGCCGGCCGAGGCCAGGCAGAGGATCTCGCGGCCGCGTACGTCGCCCAGCCAGTGAGCGGGTAACGCGCCCGGGGTCAGCTTCACCGCCCAGTCGCCGCGGCGTGCGGCGGCGACCTCTTCGGCGCTGACCGGTCGCGACCATTCGCAGTCCCGGGCGGCCTGGGCGTCCCAACTGGCGCTGTTGTGTCGCAGGACGTCGATATCGTGGAAGGTGGGCATGAGGCCTCCGGGTTCATCCATGGAGCGCGGAGCATGCCACGGCAGCGGGGCAGGGTGCGTGGGGCGGGCCAAAGAAAAACCCCGCCGAGGCGGGGTTTTCGTGGAGCGGGCGACTCAGCCGGCGAGGGCCAGGCCGGAATGCTGGAGGATTTCCAGCAGCGGCTGCGGGTAGACGCCGAGGAAGAACGCCAGCAGGGCGATGGCCACCAGCATGATGCCGCCGGCGCGCTGGCCCCAGTTGAACGGTGCGTCGTGCTGGCGGATGCCGGGCTCGACCAGGAACAGGGTGACCATGACCCGCAGGTAGTAGTACAGGCCGATGGCGCTGCCCAGCACCAGGGCGCCGATCAGCCACCACAGGTGCGACTCGACGCCGACCGCGATCACGTAGAACTTGCCGATGAAGCCGGCGGTCAGCGGGATGCCTGCCAGCGACAGCATCATCACGGTCATCACCGCGGTCAGTACCGGCCGGCGCCAGAACAGGCCGCGGTACTCGAACAGCGCATCGGCGTCGCGGCCGCTGTACGGGGTGGACATCAGGGTGATCACGCCGAACGCGCCGAGGGAGGTCAGTACGTAGGTGGCCAGGTAGACGCCGACCGCTTCCACGGCCATGCCCTTGCTGGCGATCAGGGCGACCAGCAGGTAGCCCAGGTGGGCGATGGACGAGTAGCCGAGCAGGCGCTTGATGTTGCTCTGGGTCAGTGCCAGCAGGTTGCCGAAGAGGATCGAGGCGACCGCGATGACGCTCAGGGAGATGTTCAGCAGTTGGTTGTCCAGGGCCGCAGGGGCGATCTGGAACAGCCGCAGCAGCACGGCGAACACCGCGACCTTGCTGGCGGTGGCGAGGAACGCCGAGACCGGCGCCGGGGCGCCTTCGTAGACATCCGGGGTCCACAGGTGGAAGGGCACCAGCGACAGCTTGAAGCCCAGGCCGACCAGCATCATGCCTACGCCAACGCTGACCAGCGGACCGCTCAGCACGTGCTCGGCGACCTTGGCGCCAAGGCCGGCGAAGCCCAGGGTACCGGACTCGGCGTAGAGCAGGGCCATGCCGAACAGCAGGAAGGCGGAGCCGGCGGCCGAGAGCACGGTGTACTTGATGCCGGCTTCCAGCGAGCGCTTGTTGAAGAAGGCGTAGGCGACCATCCCGTAGACCGGGACCGAGAGCAGCTCCAGGCCGATGAACAGGCTGGCCAGGTGCTGCGCGCTGACCAGCACCAGGCCGCCGGCGGTGGCCAGCAGCAGGAGCAGGTACAGCTCTTCGCGGTTACCCGGATAGCTTTCCATGTAGGCGTGGGCGAGGGTCACGCAGGCCAGGGCGGAGACCAGCACCAGGGCCATGTAGAAGCAGGCGTAGTTGTCCACCAGCACCAGCGGTGTCACCTCGATCGGGGTGACGCCGAGGACCGGCAGCAGCGACAGCAGGGCCAGGTTGAGGCCGATCACCGAGAGGGTGGCGGTGAACGAGTGATTGCGTTTCCAGGCTACCGCCAGCATCACCACCACCAGGGTGGCGCTGGTGATCAGCAGTGGCAGGAGCGCGATGAAGTGTTGGATCGTAAAGGTCATTTCGCGACTACCGTCCTGCAAGGGTGGAAAGGGCTGCGCCCAGCCATTGCTGCACGCCGTGCATGCTGGCCGCGGAGATGTCCAGCACTGGCTGCGGGTAGACCCCGAGCAGGACCAGCAGGACCGCCAGGCCGAGCACCATGCTCAGTTCGCGGGCATCGAGGCCGAGGATCGGCTCGTCGGACTGGCTGGGGCCGAAGTAGGCGCGGTGGATCATGATCAGCGAGTAGACCGAGGCGAAGACCAGGCCGAAGGTGGCGATCACGATGATCACCGGGACCACCTTGAAGGCGCCGATCAGGATCAGGAACTCCCCGACGAAGTTGCCGGTGCCGGGCAGGCCCAGCGACGCCGAGGCGAAGAACAGGCTGATCGCCGGCAGGTAGGGCATGCGCGACCACAGGCCGCCCATCTTGCGCATGTCGCGGGTATGCAGGCGCTCGTAGAGCTGGCCGCAGAGGATGAACAGCGCCGCGGCGGAGAGGCCGTGGGCGATCATCTGCACCACCACGCCCTGCAGCGCGACCTGGCTGCCGGAGTAGATGCCGATCATCACGAAGCCCATGTGCGAAACGCTGGAGTAGGCGACCAGGCGCTTGATGTCGGTCTGCGCGAAGGACAGCAGGGCACCGTAGAAGATGCCGATGATGCCGAGCCACATGGCGATCGGCGCGAATTCCGCCGAGGCGTTGGGGAACAGCGGCAGGGCGAAGCGGATCAGGCCGTAGGCGGCGGTCTTCAGGAGGATGCCAGCGAGGTCCACGGAGCCGGCGGTGGGCGCCTGGGCGTGGGCGTCCGGCAGCCAGGAATGCACCGGCACCACCGGCATCTTCACCGCGAAGGCGACGAAGAAGCCGAGCATCAGCAGCCATTCCACGTGGGGGCTCAGCTGGGTCTTCAGCAGGGTGGCGTAGTCGAAGGTGATCACGCCGGTGGCGTTGAAGTTGACGAACACCAGGCCGAGGATCGCCACCAGCATCACCAGGCCGCTGGCCTGGGTGAAGATGAAGAACTTGGTGGCGGCGTAGATGCGGGTCTTCTTGCCGTCATCGGAACTGTGTCCCCACAGCGCGATGAGGAAGTACATCGGCACCAGCATCATTTCCCAGAAGAAGAAGAACAGGAACAGGTCGATGGCGAGGAACACGCCGATCACACCGCCCAGGATCCACAGCAGGTTCAGATGGAAGAAGCCGATGCGGCGCTGGATCTCGTTCCAGGAGCAGAGGACCGAGAGCACGCCGAGCAGGCCGGTGAGGGCGACCATCAGCAGCGACAGGCCATCCATCGCCAGGTGGATGCTGATGCCGAGACGCTCGATCCACAGCACCTTGAATTGCAGGGTCCATTCCGGCTCGCCGCCGGGCGCGGGCGCCAGCTGGAAGTCGCCGGTGGCCCAGATCCACAGGCTCAGGATCAGGACCAGGGTCATCGAAAGCAGCGCGATCCAGCGGGGCAGGGTCTTGCTGCTGTGTTCGGCGATCCAGCAGAGGAAACCGCCGATGAAGGGGATCAGGATTAGCCAGGGCAGAATCATGACAGGCTCAGTCTCTCCGTGAATTCGTTAGGCCAGCAGCAGCGCGCCGAGCAGGATGGCGGCGCCACCCACCAGGGAAGCGGCGTACCAGCGCAGGCGGCCGTTCTCGGTGAGGCTGAGGAGGTTGTGTCCGCCGCGCACGCTGAACGGAACGACGCCCAGGGTACGGTCGATGGGGTCGCGCCCCAGCAGTTGGCAGAGCAGCAGGTAGGGTTTCACGAACAGCTTGTCGTACAGCCAGTCGAAGCCCCAGGCGTGGTACCACCAGGTACCGAAGAAGCGACCCGGGGCGCTCTTCGCCAGGGCGCTGACGAAGCGGCGCTGGCCGAGGAAGAGCAGGGCGGCCAGCAGGATACCGGCGATGGCGATGGCACCCGAGGCCAGTTCCAGGCTGTGCTTGGCTTCGCCACCGGCGTGGCCGACGCTTTCCGGCAGGACGCCAGCCAGCGGCGGGGTGATCAGGGCGCCGACGAAGGTCGACAGGACGATCAGCACGCTGAGCGGCAACCAGTGGGAAATCCCGTGGCCGGCGTGGGCTTCGGTCTTCGGCTCGCCGTGGAAGGCGACGAAGATCAGGCGGAAGGTGTAGATCGAGGTCAGGAACGCACCCACCAGGCCGGCGATCAGCAGTTCGCGATGGCCGCTGGCGAAGGCCTCCCAGAGGATCTCGTCCTTGGAGTAGAAGCCCGCGGTGAGGAAGGGCAGGGCGGCCAGCGCCGCACCGCCGACCACGAAGCTGGCGTAGGCCAGCGGCAGCTTCTTCCACAAGCCGCCCATCTTGAAGATGTTCTGCTCGTGGTGGCAGGCGACGATCACCGCGCCCGAGGCAAGGAACAGCAGGGCCTTGAAGAAGGCGTGGGTCATCAGGTGGAAGATCGCCGCGTCCCAGGCGCCGACGCCGAGGGCGAGGAACATGTAGCCGATCTGGCTCATGGTCGAGTAGGCGAGGATGCGCTTGATATCGGTCTGTACCAGGGCGGCGAAGCCGGCCAGGACCAAGGTCACCGCGCCGACGATGCCGACCAGTTCGAGGATGTCCGGGGCCAGGGTGAACAGGCCGTGGCAACGGGCGATCAGGTAGACGCCGGCGGTCACCATGGTGGCGGCGTGGATCAGCGCGGAGACCGGGGTCGGGCCGGCCATGGCGTCGGCCAGCCAGGTCTGCAGCGGCAGCTGGGCGGACTTGCCGACCGCGCCGCCGAGCAGGGCCAGGGTCGCCAGGGTCAGCCAGAGGTTGCCTTCCGGGAACTTCTGCGGCGCCAGCACCAGCAGCTCCTGGATGTTCAGGGTGCCGAACTGCTGGAACAGGATGAACAGGCCGAAAGCCATGAACACGTCGCCGACGCGGGTGACGATGAATGCCTTGAGCGCCGCGTTACCGTTGTTGCGATTGCTGTAGTAGAAGCCGATCAGCAGGTAGCTGCACAGGCCCACGCCTTCCCAGCCGAAGTAGAGGAACAGCAGGTTGTCGCCCAGCACCAGGAACAGCATGCTGGCGATGAACAGGTTGGTGTAGGCGAAGAAGCGCGAATAGCCGGTTTCGCCACGCATGTACCAGGAGGCGAACAGGTGGATCAGGAAGCCGACGCCGGTAACCACGCCGAGCATGGTTACCGAGAGGCCGTCCAGGTACAGGGTGAAGTTGGTGCTGAAGTCGCCGGCCGCCATCCACTGCCACAGCACCAGGCTGTAGGCACCGCCTTCCGGCGGACTGCTGTGGAAGCTGAAGATGGCCCAGGCCGCGCTCAGGGCGGAGAGGCCGACCGAGCCGACGCCGACCAGCGCCGAAAGGTTTTCCGACCACCTGCCGCGGGAGAACGACAGCAGCAGGAAGCCGACCAGGGGGAACAGGAAGGTAAGAGGTAGAAGGTTCATCCGCGCATCTCGCTGGCAGCGTCGATATCGAGGGTGTGGAAGCGGCGATACAGTTGCAGCAGGATCGCCAGGCCGATGCTCGCTTCGGCGGCCGCGAGGCTCAGCACCAGGATGAACATCACCTGGCCGTCGGGTTGGCCCCAGCGGCTGCCGGCGACCACGAAGGCGAGGGCGGCGGCGTTCATCATCACTTCCAGGCTCATCAGTACGAACAGGATGTTGCGTCGCACCATCAAGCCGACCAGTCCGAGGGCGAACAGGACGCTGGCGAGGGCCAGGCCGTGTTCCAGTGGTATTGCGTTCATAGCGTTACGTTCCCTTGGGGCGGGCGCAGGGCGCCCGCCGAACCTTTATTGTTTGGCGTCTTGACGACCCAGGTGATAGGCAGCGACCAGGGCCGCGAGCAACAGCATGGAGGCCAGTTCGACCACCAGCAGGTACGGGCCGTAGAGGCTGATGCCGACCGCCTTGGCGTCTACCGTGGTATGGCCGATGCCGGCACCGCTCGGGGTGCGGGCGAGGACCACCAGCAGTTCCACCAGCAGGACCAGGGCCAGGGCCGAAGGCCCGACCCAGATGCCGGGCGTGAGCCACTTGCGCTCCTGCTCGACCACGGCCGGGCCGAGGTTGAGCATCATCACCACGAAGACGAACAGAACCATGATGGCGCCAGCGTAGACGATGATCTCCAGGGCACCGGCGAAGGGTGCGCCGAGGCTGAAGAAGGTCATCGAGATGGCCAGCAGGGAAATGATCAGGTAGAGCAGGGCATGCACCGGGTTGCTGTTGGTGATGACCCGCAGCGTGGCCAGTACGGCGACGCCGGCAGCGAAATAGAAAGCGAATTCCACGCGACGTCTCCTTATGGCAGCAGGCTTTTCACGTTGATCGGTTCGGCTTCGTTCTGCGCGGCGCCTTTCGGCTTGCCGGCGATCGCCATCCCCGCAACGCGGTAGTAGTTGTAGTCCGGGTTCTTGCCCGGCCCGGAGATCAGCAGGTCGTGCTTCTCGTAGACCAGGTCCTGGCGCTTGAACTCGCCCATCTCGAAGTCCGGGGTGAGCTGGATCGCGGTGGTCGGGCAGGCTTCCTCGCACAGGCCGCAGAAGATGCAGCGCGAGAAGTTGATGCGGAAGAACTCCGGATACCAGCGACCGTCCTCGGTCTCGGCCTTCTGCAGGGAGATGCAGCCAACCGGACAGGCCACGGCGCACAGGTTGCAGGCTACGCAGCGTTCCTCGCCGTCGGGGTCGCGGGTCAGGACGATCCGGCCACGATAGCGCGGCGGCAGGTAGACCGGCTCTTCGGGGTATTGCAGGGTGTCGCGCTTGCGGAAGGCATGGCCGAAGATCATCACCAGGCTGCGAAGCTGGGTGAAGGTGCCATGCACGACGTTGATGATTTCTTTGATCACGGTGGTTCTCCTTACTGGGCCGCGGCCAGCACGAGCGCGCCGGTCACCAGCAGGTTGATCAGGGTCAGCGGCAGGCACACCTTCCAGCTGAACGCCATCACCTGGTCATAGCGCGGACGCGGCAGCGAGGCGCGGATCAGGATGAAGAGCATGATGAAGAAGCCGGTCTTGGCGGCGAAGTAGAAGAACGACAGCCAGGGCAGGGTGTCCAGGAACGGACCGTGCCAGCCGCCGAAGAACAGGGTCGCCAGCAGCGCCGAGACCAGTACGATGCCGATGTACTCGCCGACGAAGAACATGCCCCATTTCATCCCGGCGTACTCGATGTGGTAGCCGTCCGCCAGTTCCTGCTCCGCTTCCGGCTGGTCGAACGGGTGACGGTGGGTCACGGCGACGCCGGCGATGATGAAGGTGCAGAAGCCGAAGAACTGCGGAATGATGAACCAGACGTTGTCGATCTGGTACTGGACGATGTCGCGCATGTTGAACGAGCCGACCTGGGCGACGATGCCCATCAGCGACAGGGCCAGGAACACCTCGTAGGAGATGGTCTGGGCCGAGGCGCGCAGGCTGCCGAGCAGGGCGAACTTGTTGTTGCTCGACCAGCCGGCGAACAGCACGGCGTACACCGTCAGGCCGGCCATGGCGAAGAAGAACAGGATGCCGATGTTCAGGTCCGCCACGCCCCAGGTGGGGGTGATCGGCACGATGGCGAAGGCGACGAGCAGGGCGCCCATCGCGATTACCGGGGCCAGGGTGAAGATCATCTTGTCGGCGAACGGCGGGGTCCAGTCCTCCTTGAAGAACATCTTGACCATGTCCGCGCCGAGCTGGAACGCACCGAACGGGCCGACCCGGTTGGGGCCGTAGCGGTCCTGCCAGAGGCCGAGCAGGCGACGCTCGACCCAGCTTAGCAGGGCGCCGCAGATGACCACGGCGAGCAGCACCACGATGGCCTTGACCACGGTGAGGATGATGGTGACCAGAGCGGGAGTCAGCCAACTCATTGTGCAGCCTCCTGCAGACCTTCCACGGAGCAGCCGGCGATCGCCGCCGGGATGCCGGCGAAGCCGACCGGCAGGCCGATCAGGCCGGCGCCGAGTTGTTCATCGATGCGCAGCGGCAGGCGCAGGGCCTGGCCCTTGAGCTGGAAGCCGAGGGTCGCGCCGTCGTTGACGCCGAGGCGGTCCGCGTCTTCCTTGGACAGGGCGACGTAGGTCTCCGGGATGCGCTGCTGGATCGGCGCGGCCCGCGAGCTGTTTTCCTCGCTGCCGAACAGGTGGTACAGCGGCACTACCTTCCAGCTGTCGGCCTTGGCGCTGAACGGCACCGGCACGGCCTGGAACCAGTCGAGGCCTTCGCCCTTCGGTTCGATCAGGCGCACGCCGGGGTCGCCGGCGCGCAGGTGGCCGCCGACCTCGTCCTGGAACTTGTTCCAGGCCTGCGGCGAGTTCCAGCCCGGCGACCAGGCGAACGGGATCTGCTGACGGTCTTCCTGGCTTCCGGAGTAGCCTTCCATGGAGAAGGCGAACGCCGAGTCGATGTCCTGCGGGGTGCGCGGTTCGTGCACGCTGATATTGGCGCGCATGGCGGTACGCCCGCTGTAGCGGTGCGGTTCGCGGGCCAGCTTGAGGCCCTTGATGCGGAACGAGGCGGCCGGTGCGGCGTCGCGGATGCCGGCCAGGATCGGCTTGGCCTCGGCCACGGCTTCGGTGACGTGGTCCAACTGGGTCCAGTCGACGCGCTTGCCTTGCAGGGTGCTGTGGATCGCATGCAGCCAGCGCCAGCCCTCGCGGACCATGTTCCTGGCGTCGTAGTAGGTCGGGTCGAACACCTGGAAGAAGCGCTGGGCGCGGCCTTCCTGGCTGACCAGGGTGCCGTCGCCTTCGGCGAAGCTGGCCGCCGGCAGCACCAGGTGCGCCTTGGCGGTGGTGGCGGTCTGCTGGTGATCGGCGACGATCACCACCTTGGCCGCCGCCAGGGCCGCGTCGACACGGGCGGCGTCGGTGCGGCGATAGAGATCGTTCTCCAGCACCACCACGGCGTCGGCCTGTCCGGAGGTCAGTCGCTCGAGCGCGGCTTCCACGGAGTCGCCGCCGAAGAGCGCCAGGCCGAGGCTGTTGGCTTCGCCGACCACCAGGCTGATGGAACCGTTCTTCTCGCGCTGCTTGAGGGCCTTGGCGATGTTCGCCGCGGCTTCGATCAATGCCTTGTTGCCCAGCGAGTTGCCGGACACTACCAGCGGACGCTTGGCCGCCAGCAGGGCATCGGCGATGCGCTGGGCGAAGGCCTGGGCCTGCGGGTCGAGGTCGGCCACGGACGGGGCGCTTGGGTCGATCGCGTGGGCCACGGCGAAGCCGAGGCGAGCGAGATCGTCCGGCGCGGCGTGAACGGTTTCCTCGGCCACGTCGTCGAGGCGGGTCGCGCTGACGCTGGCGATGAACAGCGGGTTCTGCGCATGCTGGGCGATGTTCTTCACCGCGGCGTCGAGCCACGGCTGGACCTTCATGTCGGCAGCCATCTCGACGGCCTTGCCCTTCACCGACTGGCGCAGGGCCAGGGCGATGCGGGCGGCGGTCTGGGTCAGGTCCTCGCCGAGGACGAAGACCGCGTCGTGGTCCTCGATGTCGCGGATGCTCGGCACCGGCAGCGGGCCTTCCTGCATGACCTGCAGGATCAGGCGCAGGCGGTCGAGCTCGCCTTCGTTGATGCCGCTGTAGAAGTTGCCTTCGCCAACCAGCTCGCGCAGGGCGAAGTTGCTTTCCAGGCTGGCGCGCGGCGAACCGATGCCGACCACCTTGCGCTCCTTCAGCAGGGCGGCGGCCTGGTCGAGGGCGCCGTCCAGGCTCAGCTTCTGCTTGCTCAGCACCAGCAGCGGCTGGCGCGGACGGTCTTCGCGGTTGACGTAGCCGTAGCCGAAGCGACCGCGGTCGCAGAGGAAGTAGTGGTTGACCGAGCCGTTGTAGCGGTTCTCGATGCGGCGGATCTCGCCGTAGCGCTCGCCGGGGCTGATGTTGCAGCCGCTGGAGCAGCCGTGGCAGATGCTCGGGGCGAACTGCATGTCCCACTTGCGGTTGTAGCGCTCGGAGTGGGTCTTGTCGGTGAACACGCCGGTGGGGCAGACCTCGGTGAGGTTGCCGGAGAACTCGCTTTCCAGCACGCCGTCCTCGACCCGTCCGAAGTAGACGTTGTCGTGGGCGCCGTAGACGCCGAGGTCGGTGCCGCCGGCGTAGTCCTTGTAGTAGCGCACGCAGCGGTAGCAGGCGATGCAGCGGTTCATCTCATGGGCGATGAACGGGCCGAGTTCCTGGTTCTGGTGGGTGCGCTTGGTGAAGCGGTACCGGCGCTCGTTGTGGCCGGTCATCACCGTCATGTCCTGCAGGTGGCAGTGACCGCCTTCCTCGCACACCGGGCAGTCGTGCGGGTGGTTGGTCATCAGCCATTCGACGACGCTGGCGCGGAACTGCTTGGCCTCTTCGTCTTCGATGGAGATCCAGGTGTTGTCGGTGGCGGGGGTCATGCAGGACATGACGAGGCGACCACGCTTGTCGTTCTCGTCGGTGTACTGCTTCACCGCGCACTGGCGGCAGGCGCCGACGCTACCGAGCGCCGGGTGCCAGCAGAAGTAGGGAATGTCGAGACCGAGGGACAGACAGGCCTGCAGGAGGTTGTCTGCACCATCGACTTCGAGCGTCTTGCCGTCTACGTGGATAGTGGCCATGGTTCAAGTCTTCGTTGGCCCGTTGTCAGCGGGCGTGGCTAATAGAAACTCACGGTTCCGTCGGGCCTGCGGCCGGGCCGCGGCACGACGACGAAACATCGCCGGACGGCTGGCCGTCCGGCTGCAAAGCATCAGGCGCCGACCGTTGCCGGGCGCGGCGCGGCCGAAGGCTGGCGGGAGATGCCCGCCTCGAATTCGGCACGGAAATACTTGAGGGCGCTGCCCAGCGGCTCGACGGCTCCCGGCGCGTGGGCGCAGAAGGTCTTGCCTGGGCCGAGGAAGTTGACCAGCTGCTCGAGGGTCTCGAGGTCGCCGGGCTGGCCTTCGCCCCGCTCCAGGGCGCGCAGCAGCTTCACGCTCCACGGCAGGCCATCGCGGCAGGGGGTGCACCAGCCGCAGGACTCGCGGGCGAAGAACTCTTCCATGTTGCGCAGCAGGGAAACCATGTTGATGCTGTCGTCCACCGCCATGGCCAGGCCGGTGCCCATCCGGGTGCCGACCTTGGCGATGCCGCCGGCGAACATCTGCGCATCCAGGTGCTCCGGGAGCAGGAAGCCGGTACCGGCGCCGCCGGGCTGCCAGGCCTTGAGCTGGAAGCCGTCGCGCATGCCGCCGGCGTAGTCCTCGAACAGCTCGCGGGCGCTGACGCCGAACGGCAGTTCCCACAGGCCGGGGTTCTTCACCTTGCCGGAGAAGCCCATCAGCTTGGTGCCCATGTCTTCGCTGCCGGGGCGGGCCAGGGTCTTGTACCAGTCCACGCCGTTGCCGACGATGGCCGGCACGTTGCACAGCGTCTCCACGTTGTTCACGCAGGTCG
This sequence comes from Pseudomonas sp. P20, assembly GCF_016463925.1. Classification (NCBI taxonomy): domain Bacteria; kingdom Pseudomonadati; phylum Pseudomonadota; class Gammaproteobacteria; order Pseudomonadales; family Pseudomonadaceae; genus Pseudomonas; species Pseudomonas sp. P20. The sequence goes on from NZ_JAEMVM010000002.1 coordinate 651,918, forward strand.
GCTTGCCCCAGACGCCGACGGCGGCAGGGAAGGGCGGTTTGGAACGTGGGTTGGCGCGGCGGCCTTCCAGCGAGTTGATCAGCGCGGTCTCTTCGCCGCAGATGTAGCGGCCGGCACCGGTGTGGACGAACAGCTCGAAATCGAAGCCGCTGCCGAGGATGTTCTTGCCGAGCAGGCCGGCGGCCTTGGCTTCGTCGATGGCGCGGTTGAGGTTGCGCGCCGCGTCGACGTATTCGCCGCGCAGGAAGATGTAGCCGCGGTAGGCCTTCAGCGCGCGCGCGGAAATCAGCATGCCTTCCACCAGCAGGTGCGGCAGCTGCTCCATGAGCATGCGGTCCTTCCAGGTGTTCGGCTCCATCTCGTCCGCGTTGCACAGCAGGTAGCGGATGTTCAGCGACTCGTCCTTCGGCATCAGGCCCCACTTCACGCCGGTGGGGAAGCCCGCGCCGCCGCGGCCCTTGAGGCCGGAGTCCTTGACGGTCTGGACGATGTCGTCCTGGGCCATCTGGGTCAGCGCCTTGCGCGCCGCGGCATAGCCGTCCTTGCTCTGGTATTCCTCGAGCCAGACGGGCTGGGCGTCTTCGCGCAGGCGCCAGGTCAGCGGATGGGTTTCCGCCGAACGCGCCATGCGGTTGGCCGGACCAATGGAGGTAAGGGTCATACGTAGGCCTCCAGCAGTTTGGCGACACCGTCGGGACGCACGTCGCCATGGGTGTCGTCGTCGATCATCAGCGCCGGGGCCTTGTCGCAGTTGCCCAGGCAGCAGACCGGGAGCAGGGTGAAGCGACCGTCGGCGGTAGTCTGGCCGAGACCGATGCCGAGTTGCTTCTGGATCTCGCCGACCACCGACTCGTGGCCGCCGATGTAGCAGACCATGCTGTCGCAGACGCGGATGATGTGGCGGCCCACCGGCTGGCGGAATATCTGACTATAGAAGGTGGCGACGCCTTCGACGTCGCTGGCCGGGATCCCCAGCACCTCGCCGATCGCCGGGATGGCGCCGTCCGGCACCCAGCCGCGCTGTTTCTGGACGATCTTCAGGGCTTCGATGGACGCCGCGCGCGGGTCCTCGTAGTGATGCATTTCATGCTCGATGGACGAGCGCTCGGTTTCGCTGAGGACGAAACGGTCGGTCTGAATCAGGTTGCTCTGGCTCATGTCAGCGGTCCACGTCAGCCATAACGAAATCGATGCTACCCAGGTAGGCGATCAGGTCCGCGATCATGCTGCCGTTGATCACCGAGGGGATCTGTTGCAGGTGCGCGAAGCTGGGCGTCCGGATACGCGTGCGGTAGCTCATGGTGCTGCCGTCGCTGGTCAGGTAGTAGCTGTTGATACCCTTGGTCGCCTCGATCATCTGGAAGGCTTCGTTGGCCGGCATGACCGGGCCCCAGGAAACCTGCAGGAAGTGGGTGATCAGGGTTTCGATGTGTTGCAGCGTGCGTTCTTTCGGCGGCGGCGTGGTCAGCGGATGGTCGGCCTTGTAAGGGCCTTCCGGCATGTTCTTCAGGCACTGTTCGATGATCCGCAGGCTCTGGCGCATCTCGCCCATCTTGACCATGCAGCGGTCGTAGGCGTCGCCGTTGTGGGCCAGCGGTACCTCGAACTCGAAGTTCTCGTAGCCGGAGTAGGGGCGGGCCTTGCGCAGGTCGAAGTCGCAACCGGTGGCGCGCAGGCCGGCGCCGGTGGTGCCCCACTCGAGGGCTTCCTTGGTGTTGTACTGGGCGACGCCGATGGTCCGGCCGCGCAAGATGCTGTTCTTCAGGGCCGCGGTCTCGTACTCGTCGAGGCGCTTGGGCATCCAGTCGAGGAACTCGCGGACCAGCTTGTCCCAGCCGCGCGGCAGGTCGTGGGCGACGCCGCCGATGCGGTACCAGGCCGGGTGCAGGCGGAAGCCGGTGATGGCCTCGACCACCTTGTAGGCGCGCTGGCGGTCGGTGAAGGTGAAGAACACCGGGGTCATGGCGCCGACGTCCTGGATATAGGTGCCCAGGTACAGCAGGTGGTTCAGGATACGGAAGAACTCCGCCATCATGATCCGGATCACGTCGACCCGCTGCGGCACCTTGATCCCGGCGAGCTTCTCCACCGAGAGTACGTAGGGCAGGTTGTTCATCACCCCGCCGAGGTAGTCGATGCGGTCGGTGTAGGGGATGAAACTGTGCCAGGACTGGCGCTCGGCCATCTTCTCGGCGCCGCGGTGGTGGTAGCCGATCTCCGGGACGCAGTCGATGATCTCCTCGCCGTCCAGTTGCAGGATGATGCGGAACGCGCCGTGGGCGGACGGGTGGTTCGGGCCGAGGTTGAGGAACATGTAGTCCTCGTTCTCGCCGTGGCGCTTCATGCCCCAGTCTTCCGGCTTGAAGCGCAGGGCCTCCTGCTCCAGGTCCTGCTTTGCGGCGGACAGGGAGTAGGGATCGAACTCGGTGGCGCGCGCCGGGTAGTCCTTGCGCAGCGGATGGCCCTGCCAGGTCGGCGGCATCAGCATGCGGGTCAGGTGCGGGTGGCCGGTGAAGGTGATGCCGTACATGTCCCACACTTCGCGCTCGTACCAGTTGGCGTTGGGCCAGATACGGGTGGCGGTGGGCAGGTTGAGGTCGCGCTCGGACAAGGCGACCTTGATCATCACGTCACTATTACGCTCCAGCGACATCAGGTGGTAGAACACGCTGAAGTCGGCGCTCGGCAGGCCGCGGCGATGGGTGCGCAGCCGCTCGTCGACGCCGTGCAGGTCGTAGAGCATCACGTAGGGCTTGGGTACCTGACGGAGGAAGGTCAGGACTTCGATCAGTCTTTCGCGCGGGACCCAGAGCACCGGCATGCCGGTACGGGTGGGCTGGACGGTGAAGGTCTCGGCGCCAAAGCGGGAATTCAGTTCGACGACGATATCCTGGTCGTCTGCCTTGTAAGGCGGGATGTACAGAGCGGAGTCTGCAGTCATGGTCTCGGTCGCTTTCGGTCAACGGTGGGGTGAACGCGGCTGGTCTCGGCCGGCCAGCGGGGCTGGCCGGGAGTTCCGGATCACACTTCGTCGGGGCTGCGCAGGTTGGTCACCTGGATGCGCTGCTCGCGTTTCAGGTCTTTCTGGGCCGGCATTTCGGCGCGGTAGACCCCCTGGTCGCCAACGACCCAGGACAGCGGGCGGCGCTCCTGGCCGATGGATTCCTGCAACAGCATCAGGCCTTGCAGGAACGCCTCCGGACGGGGCGGGCAGCCGGGGATGTAGACGTCCACGGGGAGGAACTTGTCGACCCCCTGGACCACCGAATAGATGTCGTACATGCCGCCGGAATTGGCGCACGAGCCCATGGAGATGACCCACTTGGGTTCGAGCATCTGCTCGTAGAGGCGCTGGATGACCGGGGCCATCTTGATGAAGCAGGTGCCGGCGATGACCATGAAGTCGGCCTGGCGCGGCGACGCCCGGATCACTTCGGCGCCGAAGCGGGCGATATCGTGCGGCGCGGTGAAGGCGGTGGTCATCTCCACGTAGCAGCACGACAGCCCGAAGTTATAGGGCCAGAGCGAGTTCTTGCGACCCCAGTTGACGGTGGAGTTCAGCACATCCTCGAGCTTGCCCATGAAGATGTTCTTGTGAACCTGGCCCTCGACCAGCGGGTCGGCTACGGTTTCCCGTTCGCCTATCGGGTATTGGTCGTTGGCCGCATCGGGATCGATCCGGGTAAGTTTGTATTGCATCGCCAAAGCCTCATTGTTTTAGCTTCGCCTGCCGCTTGCGACGGCTTTCGGGAGCCCAATCGAGCGCACCGATCCGCCAAAGATAGACAAGACCCGCCAACAGAATTGCTATGAAAATGGTTGCCTCGATCAGGCCGGCCCAGCCGCTTTCGCGAACCGACACCGACCAGGCGAAGAGGAAGAGGGCTTCGACGTCGAAGATCACGAAGAGCATCGCGACCAGATAGAATTTTGCCGAGAGACGCAGGCGTGCGCCTCCGGTGGGGACGATCCCGGATTCGAAGGGTTCGTTCTTGCTGCGACCAAATGCCTTGCTGCCAAGCAGGGACGAAACCCCTAGCATGAAGGCGAGAAGGCCAACGACCCCTAGAAGGAAGGCAGCGAATCCCCAGTGATGAGCTGCAAGTTCAGCTGGGTTTGGCATGCTGATACTCCTTCTGTACCGGATATATAAGATCGTGGGTTCTGGGCGCAATGCCCGACTTCTTGTGCAACCCGCTGCGTAGTGAGCTAAGGGTTGTATGTATCTTTCCGATTTTATGCCCAAAGCGCCGGACAAGTAAATTTTTCTAACACAAACAGACGCTTCTCTGCTTTTTCCAGCGCTTTGGTTAATCCCCGAAACCCTCGTGAATGCTGTCTTTGCGAGAAATGGCGCGGCCTGGCTGGCTTTTGGTCGTATTGCCGCGAAGCGTGGTGGAGGGCTCTTTGCAAGGCTTCAAACGATAATGAATATCGTTTGCAATGTCGCATCCGTATAACTTCGCTACATATATTCTTCGCCGCGTTACTATTGTTTACCCTTTTATTGGTAATTACTCTCGCCCAATCCGTTATTGCATTAAACCGGGAATATTCTCCGGGCCGGGCGCATGGCGGTTTTTCTTCTTTCCGCACCATGGCAACCCGGCTGCGGCGCCGCCTGGGGCTGCGCCCGCGGTTCTTCGTGACGGATGCGAAGGCGCTGGGCAAGGTTTGCGGCGGTTCGCTTCGCAGCGTAGATGTAGTCGCTCCGGAGGTGCGCTACCTGGGGGCTGCGGTAGCGACCCGGGGTTTCTTGCCGACCCAGGCCCAGACCATTTCGCAGGCGATCGGCTGGTTGCCGTTCTCGTCGCTGACCAACACCGCCACGCGGACCTCGCCCTTGTCCTGTTGCCGTATCTGCTCGATCTGTCCGGCCTCCAGCGTCGCGATGGCGGTCAGGTCGCCCTGGGCGCGCTTGAGATAGTCGATCTTCATGGTCTTGATCAGCGGCAGCTTGTCGTCCGGTACGTTCATTCCGACCAGGAAGCCGCTGGCCGACTCGGCGAGCAAGGCCATCGCCGCGGCATGGATACCTTTTATGTGGTTCTGCACCGGTCGACGGTTCTTCAGGCTGAGGATGGCGCGCTCCTGCCCCAGTTCATGGATGCGCACCCTCGCCGTGCCGGCGAAGCGCACTTGGGAGCCCAGCAGCAGCGTCAGGCTGCGGCTGCGCAGGCGGCGGGGGAGGAGGTTGATGGCGCCGACGGCGCGGCTGAGACGATTGCGCTTGGGCATGCTGGCGTCCTTCCATAGAGAGGGGAGCCTGCATTCCACCCGCTTTGCCCGGGCTTGCCCACGGCTGTAGCGGCGACCTGCGCCGGCATTCCGGCCAACGCAGGTCGTCGTGGCGCGTCAGAGCAGGCGTCGGCCGTCTTCGCGGGTGATCACCACGGTGGCCGAGCGTGGCCGGCGGCCCGGCCCGCCCGGCCAGGTGCTGAGGAGGTTATCGGCGGTCGAGCCTTCCCCCGGGTGCTGGATGTTGATGAACAGCGTACGGAAGTCCGGCGTCGCGGCAATGCCGGTCACCTCGCAACCCAGCGGACCGGTGAGGAAGCGCTTCAGTTCGCCGGTGCGCGGGTCGGCCACCAGCATCTGGTTGTTGCCGAACGGGCCGCTGCTCAACTGGCTGCCGCTCATGTCGGTCTGGATCCACAGGCGGCCTTCCGGGTCGAACCAGAGGCCGTCGGGGCTGGCCAGGATATTGTCCTGGTTCAGCGGCTTGCCGTCCGGGCCGCGGCTGTCTTCGCCGGGACCGGCGAGCATGAACAGGTCCCAGGTGAAGCGTTGCCCGGCATAGTCGCGGCTGCGTTCGCGCCAGCGGATGATATGGCCGTAGGCGTTCTTCACCCGTGGGTTGGCCGCGTCGGCGACGGTGCGCGACGTGTTGTTGGTGAGGGTGAAGTAGACGTCGCCGTTGTCCGGGTTGACCGCGCCCCACTCCGGGCGATCCATCTTGGTCGCGCCGAGGACATCGGCGGCCAGGCGGGTGTTGATCAGCACTTCGCCCTGGTCGGCGAAGCTCACCCCGGCCTTGCGACAGGCCGCGCGGAAGTTGCCGTCGGCGATGTCCAGCGGCAGCCACTGGCCGCTGCCATCGGCGTTGAAGCGGGCGACGTAGAGGGTGCCTTCGTCGAGCAGGCGAGCGTTGCTGCGACCCGGACGGAACTTGTCGCGGCTGACGTACTTGTAGATGTACTCGTTCTGCGAGTCGTCGCCGGAGTAGCAGACTACCTGGCGGCCCGGCTTGACCGGGGCGAAGACCAGGCCTTCGTGGGCGAAGCGGCCGAGAGCGGTGCGCTTGACCGGCACCGATTGCGGGTCGAACGGGTCGATCTCGACGATCCAGCCGAAGTTGTTCGGTTCGTTGCGGTAGTCGTCCTGGGCCTGTTTGCCCTTGCGGGTGGCGTCGAAGCGTTCGAACTCGTCGCCCGCCAGGGTTTCCCAGCCGAAACGGCTGGTGTTGCGAATGCCGTAGCGGGTCAGTTCGCGCGGCAGTTCGCTGTCCTGGGTGGAGAAATAGCCGACCCAGTTCTCCTCGCAGGTGAGGTAGGTGCCCCAGGGGGTGAAACCGTTGGAACAGTTGTTATGGGTGCCGCGGGTGCGGGTGCCGTCCGGACTGTGGCGGGTGCGCAGCAGTTCGTGGCCGCGCGCCGGGCCGGCGATACGCATCGGCGTGGCGGCGGTGATCCGGCGATTTCGTTGCGACGGCACGACATTCCACTCGCCACGCACGTTGCGACGGATCTCCACGACGGAAACGCCATGGGCGTTGATTTCCTTGCGCACTTCATCGGCGACGGTGCGCTTGCCATCGACCACGGTCGGGCCATTGGTGTGCAGCAGCGGCGCGTCGATGTATTCATGGTTGAGCACCAGCAGGCCATGGTTGCTGATGTGTCCGCCGCCGAAGCCGAACTGCGCGTCGATCGGGAAGAAGTGCATGCCGTCGTGGTGCATGCCGATCTGTTCGGCCTGGTCCTGGGCGCTGTTGCTGGCGTCGTCGAGGAAGCCCGGATAACTGCCGCTGATCGGGGTGCCCCAGGGTATGAAGGGCGTCGCCTTGTAGCCGGCGGGCACCCGGATGGTATCGGCACGGCCGCTGGCGATGGCTTCGAAGGGCAAGCGGTTGCGGCGTTTGAAAGGCAAGCCGCGCAGGCCTTCCGCGGCGGGCACCTGCGCTTCGGCGGGAGCGGCGCTGGCGGGGAGCGCGACGCCGAGGAAGGCGAGGGCGCCGAGCGCCGCGCCGCCGGCCAGGACCTGGCGGCGGCCGAGGCCGGCGATCAGGTCGTTCATGTGCGGGTTGTTCGAATGGTTGCTGGGCAACTCGTCGCCATCACCGAACAGGATGGCATCTTTTTTCTCCAGGCTCACGGACGTGCTCCTTGTGGGCTGATCGACGGAGCATTGACGCTAACCGCTGAAAGCGACGGGACGATGACAGGCACTCGAGGCCTTTTGCCATGATCCGGAAATGAAAAACCCCGGCCGGAGCCGGGGTTTTCGCGAGGCGGGCCGGGCAGATCGTGGCTGCCCGGCTGGCCCCTGTTCCTTAGTGGAACTGGTTCATGGTGTTGTCTTTGCCGCTGGCCTTCAGAGCGGCTTCGCCAGCGAAGTACTCTTTATGGTTGTCGCCGATGTCGGAGCCCGCCATGTTCTGGTGCTTGACGCAGGCGATGCCCTGGCGCAGTTCCTGGCGCTGCACGCCCTTCACGTAGGCCAGCATGCCTTCGTCGGCGAAGTAGCCCTTGGCCAGGTTGTCGGTGGACAGCGCGGCGGTGTGGTAGGTCGGCAGGGTGATCAGGTGGTGGAAGATGCCGGCGTGGGCCGAGCCATCGCGCTGGAAGGTGCGGATCTTCTCGTCGGCGACCTTGGCCAGCTCGGTGTCGTCGTACTCGACGCTCATCAGCTTGTTGCGGTCGTAGGCGGAAACGTCCTTGCCTTCGGCGACGAACGCATCGAACACCTGCTGGCGGAAGTTCAGGGTCCAGTTGAAGGACGGGCTGTTGTTGTAGACCAGCTTGGCGTTCGGAATCACTTCGCGGATGCGATCGACCATTGCCTTGATCTGGCCGACGTGCGGCTTCTCGGTTTCGATCCAGAGCAGGTCGGCGCCGTTCTGCAGCGAGGTGATGCAGTCCAGGACGCAGCGATCTTCGCCGGTGCCCTTGCGGAACTGGAACAGGTTGGAAGCCAGGCGCTTCGGACGCAGCAGCTTGCCTTCGCGCTTGATCACGACGTCGCCGTTGCCCAGCTCGGCCTCGGAGATTTCTTCGCAATCCAGGAAGGAGTTGTACAGGTCGCCCAGGTCGCCCGGCTCGTTGGTCACGGCGATCTGCTTGGTCAGGCCGGCGCCCAGGGAGTCGGTACGGGCGACGATCACGCCATCGTCCACGCCCAGCTCGAGGAAGGCGTAGCGTACGGCATTGATCTTGGCGAGGAAGTCGATGTGCGGAACGGTGACCTTGCCGTCCTGGTGGCCGCACTGCTTCTCGTCGGACACCTGGTTCTCGATCTGGATGCAGCAGGCGCCGGCTTCGATCATCTTCTTGGCCAGCAGGTAGGTCGCCTCGGCGTTGCCGAAGCCGGCGTCGATGTCGGCGATGATCGGCACCACGTGGGTTTCGAAGTTGTCGATCTGGGCCAGCAGCTCGGCTTCCTTGGCCTTGTCGCCAGCGGCGCGGGCAGCGTCCAGGCCGGTGAACAGCAGGTCCAGCTCGCGGGCGTCAGCCTGGCGCAGGAAGGTGTACAGCTCTTCGATCAGGCCGGAAACCGCGGTTTTCTCGTGCATGGACTGGTCCGGCAGCGGGCCGAAGTCGGAGCGCAGCGCGGCGACCATCCAACCGGACAGGTAGAGGTAGCGCTTGTTGGTGGTCTTCAGGTGCTTCTTGATCGAGATCAGCTTCTGCTGCCCGATGAAGCCGTGCCAGCAACCCAGCGACTGGGTGTAGACGGAGGAGTCCGCATCGTATTCGGCCATGTCCTTGCGCATGATGGCCGCGGTGTACTTGGCGATATCCAGGCCGGTCTTGAAGCGGTTCTGGATACGCATGCGAGCTGCGTACTCGGGGTTGATCGCGCTCCAGCTGCTGCCGTTCTTCTCTTTCAGCGCGGCAACTGCCTTGATCTCGTTCTGATATGCGGACATGGTCAATCCTTCAAGAAATGTATTGGTTGAGCACCGACTGACCCACTCAAAACCTGCTGGTGAAGGTTGTCTTGCGGGTGGCTCACCGCTGCATGGCGAGAGAATGACCGTGGCGAAGAATGACGCCGAGGAGGGGGTGGAGACGAACAGTTCGCGGACCGTGCTTCTCGACTGTATCAAGTGCCGTTCGGCTCGTGGTTGCCGGTGGGCGACTCGCTGTCGAGTCTTTCGATCTGGCTGATACGTAAACGCTTCCCCGTCCCTCAGGACAACTTCGTTCCAGTCGCAATCTCGTCAAGCCGCCTTGTGGGCAGATCAACACGGTGGAGGCCGAGGGCGTATCGGCGCAGGCACCGGGAGCTCGTCGTTTCAGAGCCCCTGATTAGCGGGAGCGGGGCCATCATGCTCTGGAAAAAATCCGTCGTCAAACGTTTTGTAGTGTTTTTTCAAGACTACTACACGAAGGTCTAAGAGTGACCGGATGGTCTTGTCTGGTCGAGATGTTTCCGTTTGCATCGAAAATGCCCGCAAAAGCCCGCGCCCCGCGGCTTTGCCGGAGCGGGAGGCAATTCGCGCTGGAAAGAGCGCCGTCGGTCAGTCGAGGGTTTCGACTTTCAGGCGCAGGCTGGTGTCGTCGCGTCCCTGGGTCGAGTAGCGACGCACGAAGCCGTGCTGGTCGGCCTGGTTCTGTTCGCTGACGCCGCCCAGGGTGATCCACTCGCCGAGCTTGCCGCTGACCCGGGTGTCGGTGCTCTGGGTATCGATGACGCCGGGATGGCTCTGGCTGAGGCGGTCATTGCTGGAACTGATGGTGACGTGCACCAGGTTGCCGGTCAGCGTCGCGGTGACGTAGAAGCCGCGGTTGACGTTGCGGTATTCGGTCTGGCTGTAGATCTGCCCGTAGGGACCGGTGGCGGTGCTGGTGATGGGGACGCTCTGGCCGACCTGGATCAGCGCCGGGTAGCCCTCGGTGGCCTGGACCTGCTGGCTGCCGCCGGAACGGCTGTCGGTGGAGCGACGGATGATGCGGACTCGATCCTTGCCGTTGACCTCGCCGCGGCCGCTCTGGATCTCGATGTTGCCGGCGCTGGTCGAACCATCCACCGAATAGCCGCGGCTGTCCTGTTGCAGGTTCTCGCTGGTATCCACGGTGATCAGCAGGCGATGCGGGCGCGAGTCGATCTGCTGCAGGACCGATTGCAACTCGCGGATCTTCGCCGGCTCGGCATTGACGATCAACTGGTTGCCATAGGCGGTGACCTTGCCTTCGCTGCCGATGACCGACTGGGCCACCGCCATCACGTCGTCGGCGGTGCGGTAGTTGAGCGGGATCACTTCGGTGCGCGGGGCGGCCGAGGCGCCGAGAACGACTGTCGCCAACAGCGAGGAGAGCAGGGTGGTGCGCAACAGGGTCACAGGAGGAAGCTCCGCAGGTCCGGGTCGGAAAGACTGGTGTCCCAGGCCTGCTCGAAGCGGGCCTGGAGTTGACGCACCCGCCCGGCGGCACGGTAGCAGGCATAGCCCGCCGGTTGCGCCGGTTTCGGGCGCAGCAGCAGGCCCTGGTCGTCGGCCAGGAGGAAGGCGTCGTCCTCTTTAGGGTAGTCCGGGTTGAGCCGGCGGATCAGGCAGTTGCTCGACAGGCGGCGCGAAAGGTTGATCAGGCGGTGGCCGTTGCGCACGGCCTGGGCGCTGTCGCCAACGAGGATACGCAGGCGATTGCGTGGATTGGCCAGGAGAAAACGGGTGCAGGCTTCCTGGATGCTGCTGTGGTGATAGAGCCAGCTTTCCAGGTCGGGACTGTGCAGGCAGAGTGAGCGGCGGGCCTGCTGCAGGAGGGCCAGGGCATGGGCGCGGGCTTCCTGCGGATGCTCGAAGCGCTCCAGCGGCTCATGTTCGCCGAGGCGGAATGGCGCTGGTTCCCAGCGTTCCGCAGGCAGCGCGGCGCTGGCCGGGTTGCGTACCGCAAAGCACCCCGGAGAGCTGAATTCGATGGCCGGCAGGTCGGCCGGCGAGGTCTCCGGGGCGTCGCTCATCGGGCCTCAGTCGCTGTCGCGAACCATGTCGACATGGGGCAGGCCGGCGTCGAGGAACTCGCCGCTGTCGACCTTGAAGCCCAGTCGCTCGTAGAAGGGTATGGCATAGACCTGCGCGGTCAGCAGTTGGCGCTTCAGGCCGCGTCGCTCGGCTTCCTCGATGGCCGCGCGCATCAGCGCGTCGCCGACCTTCAGGCCGCGCCAGTCCTTGAGTACCGAGACCCTGCCGATGTGCCCGTCGCCCAGCAGGCGCGCGGTGCCGATCGCGTATTCGCCTTCATAGGCGAGAAAATGCACGGCTTCGTCGTCTTCGGCGTCCCACTCCAGTTCCGGCGGAACCGACTGTTCGGCAATGAAGACCGCTTCGCGGATGCGGCGCAGCTCGGCATTGTCCTTCTGCCAGTCGGCTACGCGTACGCGGATCTTATTCATCTGCAAACTCCAAACTGCCCTGTTTGACCAACTCCGCCAACAGCTTACGCGCATCGTCATCGGCCAGCCATTGGCCGAGGTTTTCCAGATGCAACGCATCGGCCGAGCAGACCAGCTTCAGCAGTTCCTTGAGCTGGCCGGGCAGGAGTACGCTCTGGCCGCTGGCGAACAGCACCAGGCCGATGTCGATCTCGCTCCAGGCCAGGCGGGCGCTGGGGTTGCGCACCAGCAGCGCGCCATCCTCGAGGGCGCCGAATAGCTCCTCTTCGGGGATATCCTCGCCGGCAACCAGTTCAGGATAGCGCGGCTCGGTCATGAACTGGCCGAACCAGGTCAGCAGCAGGCGCTCGTCGCTCATGTGCTCCTGGATCAGGCCCTGCAGGCGCTCCAGAGCGTCGCGCTGGATCTGGTGCGGATCGTCGCCTACCGGTTGCAGGCCGGCATCGGTGTAGCGCTCCTCGTCGGAGAGGAACTGGCCGAGGAAGTCGGTGAAATGGGTCAGCACTTCGGCGGCGCTGGGCGCGCGGAAGCCGATCGAGTAGGTCATGCACTCGTCTTCGGCAATGCCGTAGTGGGCGAGGCGCGGGGGCAGGTAGAGCATGTCGCCGGGCTCCAGGACCCACTCGTCGCTCTGTTCGAAGTCGGCGAGGATGCGCAGGTCGGCGTGCTCGCGCAGCGGGCTGTCGCTGCTGCACATCTGTCCGACTTTCCAGCGCCGGCGTCCGTGGCCCTGAAGCAGGAATACGTCGTAGTTGTCGAAGTGCGGACCGACGCCGCCGCCGGGAGCGGCGTAGCTGATCATTACGTCGTCGATCCGCCAGCTGGGCAGGAAGCGGAATTGCTCCAGCAGTTGGGCGACTTCCGGGACGAACTGGTCGACCGCCTGGACCAGCAGGGTCCAGTCCTGTTCCGGCAGGTGCTGGTAGTCCTCCTCCTGGAACGGGCCACGGCGCATTTCCCACGGGGTTTTCCCGTGTTCGAGGACGATGCGCGATTCCACCGACTCCTCCAGCGACAACCCGGCCAGCTCGTCGGCGGACAGCGGGCTTTCGAAGTCCGGGATCGCCTGGCGGACCAGCAGCGGTTTGCGCTGCCAGTAGTCGCGGAGGAATTCGGCAGCGGTCAGTCCGCCCAGAAGTTGCAGGGGAGTATCAGCATTCATGGTTAAGTCCTTGAAACAAAAACGCCCGGCGCAGCCGGGCGTGCAAAAGGGTTGCGTGCTCAGATGCGCTTGGCCTGGGCGGCGGCATTGCCGACGTAGCCGGCCGGGGTCAGCTTCTTCAGCTCGACCTTGGCCTCGGCGGGAATCGCCAGCTCTTCGATGAAAGTCTGCAAGGCTTCGGCGCTGATGCCTTTGCCGCGGGTCAGTTCCTTCAGCTTCTCGTAGGGGTTTTCCACGCCATAGCGACGCATCACGGTCTGCACCGGCTCGGCGAGGACTTCCCAGCAGGCGTCCAGGTCCTCGGCGATGCGCTGGGCGTTCAGCTCCAGCTTGCCGATGCCCTTCAGGCTGGCCTCGTAGGCGATGACGCTGTGGGCGATGCCGACGCCGAGGTTGCGCAGCACGGTGGAGTCGGTCAGGTCGCGCTGCCAGCGCGAGATCGGCAGCTTGCTGGCCAGGTGCTGGAACAGCGCGTTGGCGATGCCGAGGTTGCCCTCGGAGTTCTCGAAGTCGATCGGGTTGACCTTGTGCGGCATGGTCGAGGAGCCGATCTCGCCGGCCACGGTCTTCTGCTTGAAATAGCCGAGGGAGATGTAGCCCCAGACGTCGCGGTCGAAGTCGATGAGGATGGTGTTGAAGCGGGCGATCGCATCGAACAGCTCGGCGATGTAGTCGTGCGGCTCGATCTGAGTGGTGTAGGGGTTGAAGGTCAGGCCGAGGTCGCCTTCGATGAACTGGCGCGCGTTGGCTTCCCAGTCGACTTCGGGATAGGCGGACAGGTGGGCGTTGTAGTTGCCCACGGCACCGTTGATCTTGCCCAGCAATTCGATGCCGGCGACCTGCTTGATCTGCCGCTCCAGGCGGTAGACGACGTTGGCCAGTTCCTTGCCCAGGGTGGTCGGCGAGGCAGGCTGGCCGTGGGTGCGGGAGAGCATCGGCACGTCGGCGAGTTTCACCGCCAGTTCGCGGATGGCCTCGGCGATCTGGCGCATCAGCGGCAGCAGCACGCTGTCGCGACCCTCGCGGAGCATCAGGGCGTGGGACAGGTTGTTGATGTCCTCGGAGGTGCAGGCGAAGTGGATGAACTCGCTGACCGCGGCCAGCTCCGGAAGCTTGGCGGCCTGTTCCTTGAGCAGGTACTCCACGGCTTTCACGTCGTGGTTGGTGGTGCGCTCGATTTCCTTGATGCGTTCGGCGTGTTCCAGCTGGAAGTCGCTGGCCAGGCTGTCGAGCAGGGCGTTGGCTTCGGCGGAGAACGGCGCGACCTCGGGAATCCCGGCGTGGGCGGCGAGGCGCTGCAGCCAGCGGACTTCCACCATGACGCGGAAACGGATCAGGCCGTATTCGCTGAAGATCGGACGCAGGCTGCTGGTTTTGCCGGCATAGCGGCCATCGACGGGGGATACCGCGGTGAGCGAGGAAAGCTGCATGAGACGTTCTCGTGGCTGGAAGTCAACGAAAAAGGGGCGCATATCATACATGAAAGGTGCGCCCCGGTGGGGCATTCAGCGGGGCCTTTCGGCGGGGCGGTTGCCCAGCAGGGGGATCAGGCTGGCGGCGAAGATCAGGGCGGCGCCGAGCAGCGACGTGTGGCTGGGCAGTTCGTCCCAGCGCAGCCAGGCGATCACCCCGGCGAAAACGATGGCCATGTAGGCGATCGGTCCGATCACTCCCGGGGAGGCCAGGGCATAGGCCTGCGACATGGTCAGTTGGCCGAGGCTGGCGAACAGTCCGGCGCCGAGCAGCAGGAGCAGTTCCTGGCCGTTCAGCGGCTGCCAGGCCCAGGCCAGCGGCACGGCGGAGAACAGGGTGCCGAACAGGGCGAAGTAGAACACGATGCGATAGGCTGGCTCGCTGTCGCTCATTTCGCGGATCGAGACGAAGGCACAGGCGGCCATCAGGCTGGAAGCGATGCCGACCAGGGCGATCGGCGCCACTACCGCGCCGCTGGGCCTGGCCACCAGCAGCACGCCGAGGAAGCCGACCAGGGTGGCGACCATCATGCGGCGGGTCAGCGGCTCCTTGATCCACAGGTGTGCGATCAGCGGCGTGAACACCGGCGCGGCATAGCTGAACAGCATGGCGTCGGTCAGCGGCAGGTGGGCGAGGGCGTAGAAGTAGCAGTACATGCCGCCCAGGCCGTAGGTGGTGCGCAGCAGGTGCGATAGCGGGCGGCGGGTGCGCAGCGGGCCGATGCCGCGAGTCAGCGCCAGGGGCAGGAAGAACAGCACGCCGACGAGGTTGCGGAAGAACACCACGGTTTCGTTGTTGACGGTGCTGGAGGCCTCGCGGATCAGGCCGCCCATCAGGGCGAAGAACAGCGCCGAAAGAGCCAGCATGGCGGCGCCCTGGGTCGGGCTGTTGCGCCGTTGCGGCTGGCTCCCGGCCATGGCCATGGCTAGCCGCGCAGCAGGGGATAGAGTTCGTTGAGCAGCCGGCGCCGGCTGAATACCATCTGCCAGCGGCTGCCGCCCAGTTGCCGCCAGAGCCGCGCCGAGCGGATGCCGGCGAGCAGCAGGGCGCGGATCCGCGCGGCGTTGCTGCTGACCTGCAGGTGGCGCATGTCGCCGTGTACCTGGATGCGCTGGCGGAAGGTGCTGAGGGTGTCCTGGTAGATGCTGGCGAACGAGGCGATGACGTTCTCGTGGACCAGGCCGAAGTGCTGGACCTGCTGTTCGACCTGGTCGAGGCGCTGGCCGATCAGGTCGAGCATATCGCCGCGCTTGTCCAGTTGCCGTTCCAGGGTCAGCATCGCCAGGGCGTAGCGCAGCGGTTCGCGCTGCAGGCTGCCGGGCTTGCGCTCCAGGGCGCTGGCCAGGGCCTTGAAGCCGTCGCGCAGGTTGAGGCTGTCGCCACCGTAGACGTCCAGGGTGCTGGCCGGGTTGCGCGCCAGCAGGCTGCCGAGCATGCAGCCCAGCGGGGCTTCGCTGATCTGTCCGGTGCGTGCCAGCTTGTCGACCAGGGCTGCGGATTCGAAGACGGCGCCGAGGGCAATCAGTTGCTGTCGCGGATCGCTCACGGGCGTCCTCCGAAATCCCAGGCTTCCGCCGTTTCGATCACGCCGCCGCCGAGGCAGACGTCGCCGTCGTAGAACACCACCGATTGCCCCGGGGTCACTGCGCGCTGCGGTTCGTCGAACACCGCGCGGTAGCCTTCGGCGGTTTTCTCCAGGACGCAGTCCTGGTCGCTCTGCCGGTAGCGCACCTTGGCCCGCAGGCGGCGCGGCCGCTCCAGTTCGACCGAGTTGACCCAGTAGATTCGCGAGGCCAGCAGGGCGCGGGAGAACAGCAGCGGGTGGTCGTTGCCCTGGCCGACCAGCAGCACGTTGCGTTGCAGGTCCTTGCCGAGCACGTACCAGGGATCGTCGCCGGCTTCCTTGAGACCGCCGATGCCGAGGCCCTGGCGCTGGCCGATGGTGTGGTACATCAGGCCGCTGTGGCGACCGATGACCTTGCCTTCGGTGGTCTCGATGTCGCCCGGCTGGGCCGGCAGGTACTGCTTGAGGAAATCGGTGAAGCGTCGCTCGCCAATGAAGCAGATGCCCGTGGAGTCCTTCTTCTTCGCCGTGGCGAGGCCATGCTTCTCGGCGATGGCGCGGACTTCCGGCTTCTCCAGTTCGCCGACGGGGAACAGGCTGCGGGCGATCTGCTCGCCGCCCACCGCGTGCAGGAAGTAGCTCTGGTCCTTGTTCGGGTCCAGGCCCTTGAGCAGCTCGGTGCGCCCGTCGCGGTCGCGGCGCCGCACATAGTGGCCGGTGGCGATCAGGTCCGCGCCGAGCATCAGCGCGTAGTCGAGGAACGCCTTGAACTTGATTTCGCGGTTGCAGAGGATGTCCGGGTTCGGCGTACGGCCGGCCTTGTACTCGGCAAGGAAGTGCTCGAACACGTTATCCCAGTATTCCGCGGCGAAGTTCGCCGTGTGCAGCTTGATGCCGATCCGGTCGCAGACGGCCTGGGCGTCGGCTAGGTCCTCGCGGGCGGTACAGTATTCGGTGCCGTCGTCCTCGTCCCAGTTCTTCATGAACAGGCCTTCGACCTGATAGCCCTGCTGCAACAGGAGCAGGGCGGAGACGGACGAGTCGACGCCGCCGGACATGCCGACGATCACGCGCTCGCGGCGTGGGGTGGGGGCGGATTCAGACATAGCGATCAGGCGTCACGGGCGAATTCGTAAAACGCGGATTCTATCAGGCCTGGGGTAGGGAGGGCGACACGTGGGTGTCGCGGATCAGCGCCAGGGGATAGCGGCCGCCGGCCAGGTAGTCGTCGATGCAGCGCAGCACCAGGTGGCTGCGCCAGCGCTGCGGCTGGGCGGCCAGTTCGTCGCGGCTCAGCCAGCGCGGGCCGATGATGCCGTCGTCGAGGGCGCGCTCGGGGTGGTGGCGCACGGGGCGGGCGGCGAAGCATACGCGCTGATAGGTGACACCGTTGGACGGCGCGGTGTACAGGTAGATGCCGGTGACGGCGCTCAGCTCGACCTCCCAGCCGGTTTCCTCGAGGGTTTCGCGCAGGGCGGCCTCGAGCAGGCTTTCGGCGGGCTCCAGGTGCCCGGCGGGCTGGTTCAGCACCTCGCGGCCGTCGGCCTGTTCCTCGACCAGCAGGAAGCGGCCCTGGTCCTCGACGATGGTCGCTACGGTGACATGGGGATGCCAGCTCATGGATGTCTCCTCGGTACGGAAAAGGCCTCGATAAAAAGAAACCCCGAGCGTAGGCTCGGGGTTTCTGCTTCGTCAGCGTGACGCCATCAGGCCAGGCTGTCGATCGCCGCGTTGAAGGTGGCGCTGGGGCGCATCACCTTGCTGGTCAGCTCCGGGTTGGAGCGATAGTAGCCGCCGATCTCGGCCGGCTTGCCCTGGACCGCATTGAGTTCGGCGACGATGGTCGCTTCCTGCTCGGTCAGGGCCTTGGCCAGCGGTGCGAAGTGCGCTTTCAGTTCGGCGTCTTCGTCCTGGGCGGCCAGGGCCTGGGCCCAGTACATCGCCAGGTAGAAGTGGCTGCCGCGGTTGTCGATGTCGCCGACCTTGCGCGACGGCGACTTGTTGTTGTCCAGCAGCTTGCCGGTGGCTTCGTCCAGCGCCTTGCCGAGCAGCTTGGCCTTGGCGTTGCCGGTCTTGATCCCGGTTTCCTCCAGGGACACGGCCAGGGCCAGGAACTCGCCCAGGGAGTCCCAGCGCAGGTAGTTCTCTTCCACCAGTTGCTGGACGTGCTTGGGTGCCGAGCCGCCGGCGCCGGTTTCGTACATGCCGCCGCCCGCCATCAGCGGAACGATGGAGAGCATCTTGGCCGAGGTGCCCAGTTCCATGATCGGGAACAGGTCGGTCAGGTAGTCGCGCAGGACGTTGCCGGTCACCGAGATGGTGTCCTTGCCGCGGATCAGGCGTTCCATGCTGACGCGAATGGCCTCGTTGTAGCCCATGATGCTGATGTCGAGACCGGTCAGGTCGTGGTCCTTGAGGTACAGTTCGACCTTCTTGCGCAGTTCGCGGTCGTGGGCGCGCTCCGGGTCCAGCCAGAAGATCGCCGGGGTATCGGACTGGCGTGCGCGGGTGACGGCCAGCTTGACCCAGTCGCGGATCGGTGCGTCCTTGGTCTGGCAGGCGCGCCAGATGTCGCCGGTCTCCACGTCGTGCTGCATCAGCACGCTGCCGTCGGCCAGGACCACGCGCATGGTGCCGTCGGCGGTCATTTCGAAGGTCTTGTCGTGGGAGCCGTATTCCTCGGCCTTCTGCGCCATCAGGCCGACGTTCGGCACGCTGCCCATGGTGGTCGGGTCGAAGGCGCCGTTGGTCTTGCAGAAGTTGATCATCTCCTGGTAGATGCGGGCGTAGGTGCTTTCCGGCATTACCGCCTTGGTGTCTTTCTGCTTGCCGTCCTTGCCCCACATCTGGCCGGAGTTGCGGATCATCGCCGGCATCGAGGCGTCGACGATGACGTCGCTCGGAATGTGCAGGTTGGTGATGCCTTTCACGGAGTCGACCATCGCCATTTCCGGGCGGTGGCTGTACACCTCGTGGATGTCGTGGAGGATCTCTTCCTGCTGGGAGGCGGGCAGCGACTTGATCTTGTCGTAGACGCTGGAGATACCGTTGTTCGGGTTCACGCCGAGCTCTTCGAAGAGTTGGCCCCACTTGTCGAAGACGTCCTTGTAGTAGACGCTCACCGCATGTCCGAAGACGATCGGGTGGGAAATCTTCATCATGGTCGCCTTGACGTGCAGGGACCACATGACGCCGGTTTCCTTGCAGTCCTGCAGGGTCTTCTCGAAGAAGTCGCGCAGCTTGCCGCAGCTCATGAACATGCTGTCGAGCACTTCGCCTTCCTGCAGGCTCAGTTGCTTCTTGACCTCGACCTTGCCGTCCTTGCCGACGAATTCGATGCGCACGTCACCGGCCTTGGCCATGGTGATGGACTGTTCGCTGGAGAAGAAGTCGCCGCCGCGCATGTAGTCGGCGTGGGAGCGCGAGGCCATGCTCCACTTGCCCATGGAGTGCGGGTGCTTGCGGGCGTAGGCCTTCACTGCGGCAGGCGCGCGACGGTCGGAATTGCCTTCGCGCAGGACCGGGTTCACGGCGCTGCCGAGGATCTTCGCGTAGCGTGCGCGAACCTCTTTCTCTTCGTCGGTCTGCGGGTCTTCCGGGAAGTCGGGAACCTTGTAGCCCAGGCCCTGCAGCTCGGCGATCGCGCCTTTCAGCTGGGGCACCGAGGCGCTGATGTTGGGCAGCTTGATGATATTGGCGTCGGGCGAGGTGGCCAGGACCGCCAGGCGGGCGAGGTCGTCTTCGATACGCTGGTCGGCTTCGAGGCGGTCGGCGAAGTTGGCCAGGATGCGTCCTGCAAGAGAGATGTCGCTGGTCTCGACGTCGATGCCGGCGGAAGCGGCAAAGGCCTTGACGATGGGGAGGAGCGAGTAGGTGGCGAGCGCGGGTGCTTCGTCGGTGAAGGTGTAGGTGATCTTCGAGCGGATGGACATCTACGGTAACTCTCTTTTTTGCTGGGCGCGCACAGAGTCTCGATACGCGTTGGTGGACGCGATGCCTTCGCTCAACATCGGGTTGAATCGAAATCGAGATATGCCGCGGGATATAGGGGCGCCAGTAGAGCGTTGTACGGCGGGTTCATGGTGGCGAACCCGACGCTGCGAGGGGAGAGGGTCTGGTCCCAGACTGCTCGGACCTCGATGACTGCGAAGTCATGGCGCGCAGTATACCACCCTCTCGCCGGGCTGATGCGCTCGCCTGTTTAGACTAAGGAAGATGTGGTTTCCGGGCGGACAACTGGGCTACCCTAGAAGGCTGCAACAGGGTTTTAACCACAACACGGAGTTCAGCATGGGATACCAAAAGATCCAGGTGCCGGCGACCGGTGACAAAATCACTGTGAATGCCGACATGTCCTTGAGCGTACCGAAGAACCCGATCATCCCGTTCATCGAGGGTGATGGCATCGGCGTCGATATCAGCCCGGTCATGATCAAGGTTGTCGACGCTGCAGTGGAAAAAGCATACAAGGGCGAGCGCAAGATCGCCTGGATGGAAGTCTACGCCGGCGAGAAGGCCACCCAGGTCTATGACCAGGACACCTGGCTGCCCCAGGAAACCCTGGACGCCGTACGCGACTACGTGGTTTCCATCAAGGGCCCGCTGACCACCCCGGTCGGTGGCGGCATCCGCTCCCTGAACGTGGCCCTGCGCCAGCAACTCGATCTCTACGTCTGCCAGCGCCCGGTACGCTGGTTCGAAGGCGTGCCCAGCCCGGTGAAGAAGCCCGGCGACGTGGACATGGTGATCTTCCGCGAGAACTCCGAGGACATCTATGCCGGCGTCGAGTGGAAGGCCGGTTCGCCGGAAGCGGAGAAGGTCATCAAGTTCCTCACCGAGGAAATGGGCGTCAAGAAGATCCGCTTCACCGAGAACTGCGGCATCGGCATCAAGCCGGTTTCCCAGGAAGGCACCAAGCGCCTGGTGCGCAAGGCACTGCAATACGCCGTCGACAACGACCGCAGTTCGGTGACCCTGGTGCACAAGGGCAACATCATGAAGTTCACCGAGGGTGCCTTCAAGGATTGGGGCTACGAAGTCGCGCGCGATGAATTCGGCGCCGAGCTGCTGGACGGCGGTCCGTGGATGCAGTTCAAGAATCCGAAGACCGGCAAGAACGTCGTGGTCAAGGACGTGATCGCCGACGCCATGTTGCAGCAGATCCTGCTGCGCCCCGCCGAGTACGACGTGATCGCCACCCTGAACCTGAACGGCGACTATCTCTCCGACGCCCTGGCGGCCGAGGTCGGCGGCATCGGCATCGCGCCCGGCGCCAACCTGTCCGATTCGGTGGCCATGTTCGAGGCGACCCACGGCACCGCGCCGAAGTACGCCGGCCAGGACAAGGTCAACCCGGGTTCGCTGATCCTCTCCGCGGAGATGATGCTGCGCCACATGGGTTGGACCGAGGCGGCCGACCTGATCATCAAGGGCACCAACGGGGCGATCGCCGCCAAGACCGTGACCTATGACTTCGAACGCCTGATGGACGGCGCGACCCTGCTGTCCTGCTCGGAGTTCGGCGATGCGATGATTGCCAAGATGTAGGAAGGGCTAGCGCCCGAACGAGAAAAAGGCCGGTTCGCACCGGCCTTTTTCATTTCCGCATCCGCGCTGGGGTCAGGCTTCGATGGGCGTCGCCTGCGGCTCTTCCTGCGGGGCGGGGGCGGAGGGTGCGGCGGTTGTCGCGGTGGCGGGGCTGATGTTGATGGCATGCAGTCCCTTCGGTCCCTGGATGATCTCGAAATTGACCGGCTGGCCCGCCTTGAGTGTCTTGTAACCGTCCATCTGAATGGCCGAGTAATGGGCGAACAGGTCCTCATCTCGGCCCTCGGCCAGGATGAACCCGTAGCCCTTGGCGTTGTTGAACCACTTGACCTTACCGCTGAGCATGCTCATATCCCTCTGCAAAGGACTCCAACGCTGGAGTATCATCCACTAAGATCCCGCGTCCGACCTGGGTCGAGACGGGTGCGGAACCCCTGATACCCTGTAGGGGTATTCCATTGTTTGTAACACCCTTTTGCAGTTAGTCAAGGCGCTGAACCATACGCCTGAGAAACGGATCAACATCATGTCGGTCCATAACTTTCCAGAAAGGCAAAGCTTTTTTTCCTCATGCATGCACCTAGCCAGATTCGACTAACATTCAATCAGGACCATCCCGAGCCTCATGAGCACGAGGACGAAGGGGCGGGGCTCGCGGTACAGGAGTCGAAGCCTGTATTACAGCCGCCACCGTTGTATAAGGTGGTACTGTTCAACGACGATTACACGCCGATGGACTTTGTTGTTGAAGTGCTGGAAGTGTTCTTCAACATGGACCGGGAAAAAGCCACCAAGATCATGTTGACGGTACATACTCAGGGTAAGGCGGTCTGCGGCTTGTTTACCCGGGACGTGGCCGAAACCAAGGCGATGCAGGTCAATCAGTATGCACGGGAGAGCCAGCATCCATTGCTCTGCGAGATAGAGAAAGACAGTTGATCGGATGTTTGGGAGCGAGGTGAAGCCATGTTGAATCGAGAGCTCGAAGTCACCCTCAATCTCGCCTTCAAGGAGGCGAGGGCCAAACGCCATGAATTCATGACGGTTGAGCACCTGCTGCTGGCCTTGCTGGACAATGAGGCGGCGGCAACGGTATTGCGTGCGTGCGGTGCCAACCTGGACAAGCTGCGGCGCGACCTGCAGGAATTCATCGATTCCACCACGCCGCTGATCCCGCAGCACGACGACGAGCGCGAAACCCAGCCGACGCTGGGCTTCCAGCGCGTCCTGCAGCGTGCGGTGTTCCACGTGCAGAGTTCCGGCAAGCGCGAAGTGACCGGGGCCAATGTCCTGGTGGCGATCTTCAGCGAACAGGAAAGCCAGGCGGTGTTCCTGCTCAAGCAGCAGAGCATCGCGCGTATCGATGTGGTGAACTACATCGCCCATGGTATCTCCAAGGTGCCCGGGCATGCCGAACATCCGCAGGATGGGGAGCAGGATATGCAGGATGAGGAAGGTGGCGAGTCGGCCACGTCCAACCATCCGCTGGACGCCTATGCCAGCAACCTCAACGAGCTGGCTCGCCAGGGGCGGATCGACCCGCTGGTGGGGCGTGAGCATGAAGTCGAGCGGGTGGCGCAGATCCTTGCCCGCCGGCGCAAGAACAACCCGCTGCTGGTAGGCGAGGCGGGGGTCGGCAAGACGGCCATCGCCGAGGGCCTGGCCAAACGCATCGTCGATGGCCAGGTGCCGGACCTGCTGGCCGACAGCGTGGTCTACTCCCTCGACCTGGGTGCCTTGCTCGCGGGTACCAAGTACCGCGGCGACTTCGAGAAGCGCTTCAAGGCCTTGCTCAACGAGTTGCGCAAGCGCCCGCACGCGGTGCTGTTCATCGACGAGATCCATACCATCATCGGCGCCGGTGCGGCATCCGGCGGGGTAATGGACGCCTCCAACCTGCTCAAGCCGGTTCTGTCCTCGGGCGAGATCCGCTGCATCGGCTCGACCACCTTCCAGGAGTTCCGCGGCATCTTCGAGAAGGACCGGGCCTTGGCGCGGCGCTTCCAGAAGGTCGACGTGACCGAGCCGTCGGTGGAAGACACCTATGGCATCCTCAAGGGCCTCAAGGGGCGCTTCGAGCAGCATCACCACATCGAGTACAGCGACGAGGCGCTGCGCGCCGCGGCCGAGCTGGCGGCGCGCTACATCAACGACCGGCACATGCCGGACAAGGCCATCGACGTCATCGACGAGGCGGGCGCCTACCAGCGCCTGCAGCCGGAAGAGAAGCGCGTGAAGCGCATCGAGGTGGCGCAGGTCGAGGATATCGTGGCGAAGATTGCGCGGATCCCGCCGAAACACGTCACCACCTCCGACAAGGAGTTGCTGCGCAACCTCGAACGCGACCTCAAGCTGACCGTGTTCGGCCAGGACGACGCCATCGAGTCGCTGTCCACGGCGATCAAGCTGTCCCGGGCCGGGCTCAAGGCGCCGGACAAGCCGGTCGGCTCGTTCCTCTTCGCCGGTCCCACCGGCGTGGGCAAGACCGAGGTGGCGCGGCAGTTGGCGAAGGCCTTGGGTGTGGAGCTGGTGCGCTTCGACATGTCCGAGTACATGGAGCGGCATACCGTGTCGCGGCTGATCGGTGCGCCTCCGGGCTACGTCGGCTTCGACCAGGGCGGCCTGCTCACCGAGGCGATCACCAAGACCCCGCACTGCGTGTTGCTGCTCGACGAGATCGAGAAGGCTCACCCGGAGGTCTTCAACCTGCTGCTGCAGGTGATGGACCACGGCACCCTGACCGACAACAACGGGCGCAAGGCGGACTTCCGCAACATCATCCTGATCATGACCACCAACGCCGGCGCGGAAGTGGCGGCGCGCGCGTCGATCGGCTTCAACCAGCAGGATCACACCACCGATGCGATGGAAGTGATCAAGAAGAGCTTCACCCCGGAGTTCCGCAACCGCCTGGATACCATCATCCAGTTCGGCCGCCTGAGCACCGAGACGATCAAGAGCGTGGTCGACAAGTTCCTCACCGAGCTGCAGGCGCAGCTGGAGGACAAGCGCGTCCAGCTCGAGGTCAGCGATGCGGCGCGCGGCTGGCTGGCGGAGAAGGGCTACGACGTGCAGATGGGTGCGCGACCGATGGCGCGGCTTATCCAGGACAAGATCAAGCGGCCGTTGGCCGAGGAGATCCTGTTCGGCGAGCTGGCCGAGCATGGCGGCCTGGTGCATGTCGACCTGAAGGGCGACGAGCTGGCCTTCGAGTTCGAGATCACGGCGGCGGAGCCCGCCTGATCCGAGCGCGGCAACGAAAACGCCCGGCAGATGCCGGGCGTTTTCTTTTGCAATCGGCGAGCCGCAGCGGCTCGTGTCGACTCAGCGGGCGCGGTAGGTGATGCGGCCCTTGCTCAGGTCGTAGGGCGTCAGTTCCACGCGGACCTTGTCGCCGGTGAGGATGCGGATGTAGTTCTTGCGCATTTTGCCGGAGATGTGCGCGGTGACGACGTGCCCATTTTCCAACTCCACACGGAACATGGTGTTGGGCAGGGTGTCGACGACAGTACCTTCCATTTCGAAGCTGTCTTCTTTCGACATGCAGTAGAGCCCTCGGTATCTATGGGTGGCCCTTTCAATGAGAGGTGGGCCGTGAAAAGCGGCGTGCATTGTGCCAGAAAATCGACAATAGCGCCACACGGCTATCAGGTGAGGGCGACCCAGCGCTGGTTGACGAACAGTTCGATGGGCCGGTACTGGGTCTTGTAGTTCATCTTGCGGCAATTCTTGATCCAGTAGCCCAGGTAGACGGCCTGCAGGCCCAGGCGTTCGGTCTCGGCGATCTGCCAGAGGATCGCGTAGCGTCCCAGGCTGCGCTGCTCTTCGTCGGGATCGTAGAAGGTATAGACGGCCGAGAGTCCGTTCGGCAGCACGTCCGTCACGGCTATGGCCAGCAGGCGGCCATGCAGGCGGAACTCGAAGAAGCAGCAGAAGGGCAGGTCGCGGACCAGGAAGGTGGCGAACTGGTCGCGGCTGGGCGGATACATGTCGCCGTCGGCGTGGCGTTGCTCGATGTAGCGCCGATAGAGGTCGTAGTACTCCTCGTTGAAGCTCGGTCGCTTGCGGATCACCTGCAGTTCCGCATTGCGCTTGAGGATGCGCCGCTGCTGGCGGTTCGGGCTGAAGCCGGCGACCGGTATGCGCGCGGCGATGCAGGCGGTGCAATGCTGGCAGTGCGGACGATAGAGATGGTCGCCGCTGCGGCGGAAGCCGACCTCCGACAGCGAGGCGTACAGCTGCGTGTCCATGGGCTGGCTGGGATCGAGGAACAGGGTGGTTGCCTGCTCCTCGGGCAGGTAGCTGCACGGGTGCGGTTGCGTCGCGTAGAATTTCAGTCGGGCGAGTTCGGTCATGGTGAACTCCAGCAGGGACCCATAAGCAAGTTTATGCCAGGCACGGAAACTCGCCTAAAAATCCAGGTCGCCGGTAGGAGGCTGGTCGCGATAGCGTTGCAGGTAGTCGGCGAATTCCCCCCGGCTGATGGCGCGGGCGCCCAGGCTGTGCAGGTGGCGGGTCGGCATCTGGCAGTCGATGAGGACGAAGCCGGCGTCGCGCAGATGGCGGACCAGCGTGACGAAGCCGACCTTGGAAGCGTTGTCGGCGCGGCTGAACATCGATTCGCCGAAGAACAGCCTGCCCATGGCCAGGCCGTAGAGGCCGCCGACCAGTTGTCGCTCCTGCCAGACTTCCACGGAGTGGGCAATTCCGCGCAGGTGCAGCTCCTGGTAGGCCAGTTGCATCGGCGTGGTGATCCAGGTGCCGTCGGCGTAGTCACGCGGCGCGGCACAAGCCTGGATCACCGCCCGGAAGTCACGGTTGAAAGTGACTTCGAAGCGTTGCTGGCGCAGGCACTTGGCCAGGCTGCGGGAAACGTGCAGTTCGTCGGGGAACAGGACGGTGCGCGGGTCGGGCGACCACCAGAGGATCGGCTGGCCATCCTGGTACCAGGGGAAGCAGCCGTGGCGATAGGCTGCGACCAGGCGTTGCGGATTGAGGTCGCCGCCGGCCGCGAGCAGCCCGTTGGGCTCCTGCAGGGCCTTGTCGAGGGGCGGAAAGTCGAAGTCGGTGCGGGAAAGCCAGGTCAGCATGGCGGGGTAGGGGAGGGCGGGCCTCCCCCGGGTCCGATCAATGGTCGTCGAGGTATTTTTCGGCATCCAGCGCGGCCATGCAGCCGGCGCCGGCGGAAGTGATGGCCTGGCGGTAGACGTGGTCGGCCACGTCGCCGGCGGCGAACACGCCTTCGATGCTGGTCTGGGTGGCATTGCCTTCGCTGCCGCCGTGGATCCGCAGGTAGCCGTCGCGCATTTCCAGTTGGCCCTGGAACAGGTCGGTGTTCGGCTTGTGGCCGATGGCGATGAACACGCCGGCCAGCGATAGCTCGCTGGTGCTGCCGTCGATGGTGCTCTTCAGGCGTACGCCGGTGACGCCGCTGGCGTCGCCCAGCACCTCGTCCAGGGTGGTGTTCCAGTGCAGGCGCACGTTGCCGTTCTCGGCCTTGTCGAACAGCTTGTCCTGGAGGATCTTCTCCGAGCGCAGCTTGTCGCGACGGTGGATCAGGTGGACTTCCTTGGCGATGTTGGCCAGATACAGCGCTTCCTCGACGGCGGTATTGCCGCCGCCGACCACGCAGACCACCTGGTTGCGGTAGAAGAAGCCGTCGCAGGTGGCGCAGGCGGAAACGCCCTTGCCCATGAAGGCTTCTTCCGACGACATGCCCAGGTATTGCGCGGAGGCACCGGTGGCAATGATCAATGCATCGCAGGTATAAGTGCCACTATCGCCCTTCAGTGTGAAGGGGCGCTGTTGCAACTCGGCGGTGTGGATGTGGTCGTAGACGATCTCGGTGTCGAAACGCTCGGCGTGCTGCTGCATGCGGGTCATCAGCGCCGGGCCGGTAAGGCCTTCGACGTCGCCCGGCCAGTTGTCGACTTCGGTGGTGGTGGTCAGCTGGCCGCCTGGCTGGATGCCGGTGATCACCACTGGCTTGAGATTGGCGCGTGCGGCGTACACGGCGGCGGTATAGCCGGCCGGACCGGAGCCCAGGATGATGAGGCGCGAATGCTTGACTTCACTCATAAAAAGACTCCATAAGCCTTTGTCACATAAGAAAATGCGTGCTCCAATGGAGCCGCCTGAAGAGTTCTGCCGGCTATGCTACACCTATCCGCAAAAGGCCGGCAAAACCCCGGGGCCGGGATCAGCCACGCACGGATTGCCGCTGATTTCGGGTGTGATTTTTCAGAGTTTCCCTAAAGCCGTACAATAGGCGCGTTTTGACCAAGACAGCTTCTAAAGCACCAGCCGTGCGCAGGAAAAATAGCGATTTGAAGGATTCGACCACCGCGAGCCATGCCGCCGCATGGCGTCAGCAACTGCATTCCCGCCTGAAGGAAGGGGTCCTGATCGCGCTGGGCGCGCTCTGCCTCTACTTGTGGATGGCTCTGCTCACCTATGACCCGGCCGATCCGAGCTGGAGTCACTCGAGCCAGGTTGACCAGGTGCAGAATGCCGCCGGTCGGCTCGGTGCGGTATCCGCCGATATCCTGTTCATGACGCTCGGCTACTTCGCCTACCTCTTTCCGCTGTTGCTGGGCATCAAGACCTGGCAGGTATTCCGCCGCCGCAACCTGCCGTGGGAATGGAACACCTGGCTGTTTTCCTGGCGCCTGGTCGGGCTGATCTTCCTGATCCTGGCCGGCTCGGCACTGGCCTACATCCATTTCCACGCCAGCGGCCACATGCCGGCCAGCGCCTCGGCCGGCGGCGCCATCGGCCAGAGCCTGGGCCGCGTCGCGGTGGATGCGCTGAACGTGCAGGGCAGCACGCTGGTGTTCTTCGCCCTGTTCCTCTTCGGCCTGACGGTGTTCGCCGACCTCTCCTGGTTCAAGGTGATGGATG
This sequence comes from Pseudomonas sp. P20, assembly GCF_016463925.1. Taxonomy (NCBI): domain Bacteria; kingdom Pseudomonadati; phylum Pseudomonadota; class Gammaproteobacteria; order Pseudomonadales; family Pseudomonadaceae; genus Pseudomonas; species Pseudomonas sp. P20. Next base: position 680,177 of record NZ_JAEMVM010000002.1, read on the forward strand.
TCACCGGCAAGATCACCCTGGACTTCTTCGAACTGATCCAGAACGCCTTCAATCGCTGGATGGGCGCGCGCGCCGAGCGCAAGCAACTGGTCGCGCAACTGCGCGAGGTCGACGAGCGCGTCGCCGAGGTGGTGGCGCCGAGCGTGCCGGACCGCCGCGAACAGTCCAAGGCCAAGGAGCGCCTGCTGGAACGCGAAGAGGCCCTGGCCAAGCACATGAGCGAGCGGGAGAAGCGCCCGCCGCCGAAGATCGATCCGCCACCGCCGCCGAAGGCCCCGGAGCCGAGCAAGCGCGTGCTGAAAGAGAAGCAGGCGCCGCTGTTCGTCGATACGGCGGTGGAGGGCACCCTGCCGCCGCTGTCGCTGCTCGATCCGGCGGAAGTGAAGCAGAAGAGCTACTCGCCCGAGTCGCTGGAGGCGATGTCGCGCCTGCTGGAGATCAAGCTGAAGGAGTTCGGCGTCGAGGTCAGCGTGGATTCGGTGCATCCGGGCCCCGTGATCACCCGTTTCGAGATCCAGCCCGCGGCGGGGGTCAAGGTCAGCCGCATTTCCAACCTGGCCAAGGACCTGGCGCGCTCGCTGGCGGTGATCAGCGTGCGGGTGGTGGAAGTGATTCCCGGCAAGACCACCGTCGGCATCGAGATTCCCAACGAAGACCGGCAGATGGTGCGCTTCTCCGAAGTGCTGTCGTCGCCGGAGTACGACGAGCACAAGTCCACCGTGCCGCTGGCCCTGGGCCACGACATCGGCGGTCGGCCGATCATTACCGACCTGGCGAAGATGCCGCACCTGCTGGTGGCCGGTACCACCGGCTCCGGTAAGTCGGTGGGGGTCAACGCCATGCTCCTGTCGATCCTGTTCAAGTCCACGCCGAGCGAGGCGCGACTGATCATGATCGACCCGAAGATGCTCGAACTGTCGATCTACGAAGGGATCCCGCACCTGCTCTGCCCGGTGGTCACCGACATGAAGGAAGCCGCCAACGCCCTGCGCTGGAGCGTGGCGGAGATGGAGCGGCGCTACCGCCTGATGGCGGCCATGGGTGTGCGCAACCTGGCTGGCTTCAACCGCAAGGTGAAGGACGCCGAGGAGGCTGGCACGCCGCTGACCGACCCGCTGTTCCGTCGCGAAAGCCCGGACGACGAGCCGCCGCAGCTGAGCACCCTGCCGACCATCGTGGTGGTGGTCGACGAATTCGCCGACATGATGATGATCGTCGGCAAGAAGGTCGAGGAGCTTATCGCCCGTATCGCGCAGAAGGCGCGGGCGGCCGGTATCCACCTGATCCTGGCGACCCAGCGGCCGTCGGTGGACGTGATCACCGGCCTGATCAAGGCCAACATCCCGACCCGGATCGCCTTCCAGGTCTCCAGCAAGATCGACTCGCGCACCATCCTCGACCAGGGTGGCGCCGAACAACTTCTCGGCCACGGCGACATGCTCTACCTGCCGCCGGGCACAGGCCTGCCGATTCGCGTGCACGGCGCCTTCGTTTCCGACGACGAGGTGCACCGGGTGGTCGAGGCCTGGAAGCTGCGCGGCGCGCCCGACTACATCGAGGACATCCTCGCTGGCGTCGACGAAGGCGGCAGCGGTGGCGGTTCCTTCGATGGCGGCGACGGCTCCGGCGAAGGCAGCGAGGACGACCCGCTCTACGACGAGGCGGTACGTTTCGTCACCGAGAGTCGCCGGGCATCGATCTCCGCCGTGCAACGCAAGCTGAAGATCGGCTACAACCGTGCCGCGCGGATGATCGAGGCGATGGAGATGGCCGGCGTGGTCACCCCGATGAATACCAACGGCTCCCGCGAAGTCATCGCGCCGGCGCCGGTTCGTGATTGAACCCGACAGGTTTTAGAGGATTCCGATGCGACTGATCCGCACGTTGTTCGTTGCCGCCCTGGCCATGGGCGCTTCGCTGGCCCATGCCGACGACAGCGCCGCTGTCCAGCGCCTGACCGGCCTGCTGAACAAGGCCCAGACCCTGACCGCGCGTTTTTCCCAACTGACCCTGGACGGTAGCGGCACGCGCCTGCAGGAAACCGCCGGCCAACTGAGCCTGAAGCGGCCGGGACTGTTCCGCTGGCATACCGATGCGCCGAACGAGCAATTGCTCATTTCCAACGGCGAGAAGGTCTGGCTGTACGACCCGGACCTGGAGCAGGTGACCATCCAGAAGCTCGATCAGCGCCTGACCCAGACGCCGGCGCTGCTGCTCTCCGGCGACATCTCGAAGATCAGCGAAAGCTTCGCCATCACCTACAAGGAAGGCGGCAACGTAGTCGATTTCGTGCTCAAGCCGAAGACCAAGGACACCCTCTTCGACACCTTGCGTCTGTCGTTCCGCAGCGGCAAGGTGAACGACATGCAGATGATCGATGGCGTCGGCCAGCGCACCAACATCCTGTTCTTCGACGTGAAGATGAACGAGGCGCTGGATGCCAAGCAATTCACCTTCGACGTTCCGCCGGGCGTCGACGTGATCCAGGAGTAAGCGCAAGCCGTGGATCTGTTCCGCAGCGAGCCCGTCGCGCAGCCCCTGGCGGCACGGCTGAGGCCCGCAAACCTGGACGAGTACGTGGGGCAGGAACACCTGCTGGCCCGCGGCAAGCCCTTGCGCGAGGCGCTGGAGCAGGGCGCGCTGCACTCGATGATCTTCTGGGGCCCGCCGGGAGTCGGCAAGACTACCCTGGCGCGGCTGCTGGCGCAGGTGTCGGACGCCCATTTCGAGACCATTTCCGCGGTGCTGTCGGGGGTCAAGGAGATCCGCCAGGCGGTCGAGGTGGCCAAGCAGCACGCGGCGCAATACGGGCGCCGGACCATCCTGTTCGTCGATGAGGTGCACCGCTTCAACAAGAGCCAGCAGGATGCCTTCCTGCCCTATGTGGAAGACGGCACGCTGATCTTCATTGGCGCGACCACCGAGAACCCGTCCTTCGAGTTGAACAATGCGCTGCTCTCGCGGGCTCGCGTGTATGTCCTCAAGAGCCTCGACGAAGCCGCCCTGCGCAAGCTGGTGGGCCGCGCGCTGAACGAGGACAAGGGCCTCGGCAAGCGCAAGCTGAGGCTGCCGGAGGAGAGCTTCCAGGTTCTCCTGGCCGCCGCCGACGGCGATGGGCGGCGCCTGCTGAACCTGCTGGAGAACGCTGCCGACCTCGCCGAGGACGGCAGCGAGATCAGCCCCGAGCTGCTGCAGAATCTGCTCGGCGATACCCGCCGACGTTTCGACAAGGGCGGCGAGGCGTTCTACGACCAGATCAGCGCGCTGCACAAGTCGGTGCGCGGCTCCAATCCCGACGCGGCACTCTATTGGTTCGCGCGTATGCTCGACGGCGGCTGCGATCCCCTGTACATCGCCCGGCGGGTGGTGCGCATGGCCAGCGAGGAGGTTGGCAACGCCGATCCTCGCGCCCTCGGCCTATGCCTGTCGGCCTGGGACGTGCAGGAGCGCCTGGGCAGCCCCGAAGGCGAGCTGGCGGTGGCCCAGGCCATCGTCTACCTGGCCTGTGCGCCGAAGAGCAATGCGGTGTACAGCGCGTTCAACGCGGCGATGCGCGACGTCGCCGAAAGCGGCTCGCGGGAAGTGCCATTGCACTTGCGCAACGCGCCGACCAAATTGATGAAGAGCCTCGGCTATGGCGAGGAATACCGCTACGCCCACGACGAGCCGGATGCCTATGCCGCCGGAGAGGATTATTTCCCCGAGGATCTGGAGCCGCGGCGTTACTATCAACCGGTGCCGAGGGGCCTGGAACTGAAGATCCGCGACAAGCTGGAACACCTGGCCGAGCTGGATCGCACCAGTCCCCGCCAACGCAGAAAATCCTGAGCGGTATGGGCTCGGCGGAGCTAGCCAGGCTTCCGCGACGGCGTCGATGACGTCGCCGGGGCCGGCGAAGCGCCAACCGGGCCACGAACCGCCGATAACCGACACGAGACGAGAAAAGAGCATGCTCGATCCCAAACTGGTACGCACCCAGCCGCAAGAAGTGGCTGCCCGCCTGGCCACCCGTGGCTTCCAACTGGATGTCGCACGCATCGAAGCGCTGGAAGAGCAGCGCAAGTCGGTACAGACCCGTACCGAGCAGCTGCAAGCCGAGCGCAACGCGCGTTCCAAGGCGATCGGCCAGGCCAAGCAGCGTGGCGAGGACATCGCGCCGCTGCTGGCCGATGTCGATCGCATGGGCTCCGAGCTGGAGGAAGGCAAGCGCCAGCTGGACGCCATCCAGGGCGAACTGGATGCCATGCTGCTGGGCATTCCCAACCTGCCGCACGAGTCGGTGCCGGTCGGTGCCGACGAGGACGCCAACGTCGAAGTGCGTCGCTGGGGCACGCCGAAGACCTTCGATTTCGAGGTCAAGGACCATGTCGCCCTCGGTGAACGGTACGGCTGGCTGGATTTCGAGACCGCTGCCAAGCTTTCCGGCGCGCGCTTCGCCCTCATGCGCGGCCCGATCGCCCGCCTGCATCGCGCCCTGGCGCAGTTCATGATCAACCTGCATACCGCCGAGCATGGCTACGAGGAGGCCTACACCCCCTATCTCGTCCAGGCTCCGGCGCTGCAAGGCACCGGCCAGTTGCCGAAGTTCGAGGAGGACCTGTTCAAGATCGGCCGCGACGGCGAAGCTGACCTCTACCTGATCCCGACCGCCGAGGTTTCGCTGACCAACATCGTCTCCGGGCAGATCCTCGACGCCAAGCAATTGCCGCTGAAGTTCGTCGCCCATACCCCGTGCTTCCGCAGCGAGGCCGGTGCCTCCGGGCGCGATACCCGCGGCATGATCCGTCAGCATCAGTTCGACAAGGTGGAGATGGTGCAGATCGTCGATCCGGCCACTTCCTACGAGGCGCTGGAAGGCCTGACCGCCAACGCCGAGCGCGTCCTGCAACTGCTCGAGTTGCCGTATCGGGTGCTGGCGCTGTGCACCGGCGACATGGGCTTCGGTGCGACCAAGACCTACGACCTGGAAGTCTGGGTTCCCAGCCAGGACAAGTACCGCGAGATTTCCTCCTGCTCCAACTGCGGCGACTTCCAGGCCCGGCGCATGCAGGCCCGCTACCGCAATCCGGAAACCGGCAAGCCCGAGCTGGTGCACACCCTTAACGGCTCCGGCCTGGCCGTCGGCCGCACCTTGGTGGCGGTACTGGAGAACTACCAGCAGGCGGACGGCTCGATCCGTGTGCCGGAAGTCCTCAAGCCCTACATGGCTGGCATCGAGGTGATCGGCTGACATGGATTTCCTGCCGCTGTTCCACTCCTTGCAAGGGCGCCTCGCGCTGGTGGTCGGTGGCGGCGAAGTCGCCCTGCGCAAGGCGCGCCTGCTGGCCGACGCCGGCGCGCGCCTGCGCGTGGTCGCGCCGCAGATCCACATCGAACTGCGGCATCTGGTGGAGCAGGGCGGCGGCGAGCTGCTTGAACGCGACTACCAGGACGGCGACCAGCCCGGCTGCGTCCTGATCATCGCCGCCACCGACGACGAACCGCTGAACGCCGAGGTGTCGCGAGCGGCCAATGCGCGCGGGATACCGGTCAACGTGGTGGACGCGCCGGCCCTGTGCAGCGTGATCTTCCCGGCCATCGTCGACCGTTCGCCGCTGGTGGTGGCGGTCTCCAGCGGCGGCGATGCGCCCGTGCTGGCGCGGCTGATCCGGGCCAAACTGGAAACCTGGATTCCCTCGACCTACGGGCAACTGGCCGGACTCGCCAGCCGCTTCCGCCACCGGGTCAAGGAATTGCTACCCGACCTGCAGCAGCGCCGGGTGTTCTGGGAAAACCTGTTCCAGGGCGAGATCGCCGAGCGTGTCCTGGCCGGCCGTCCGGCGGAAGCCGAGCGTCTCCTGGAAGAGCGCCTGGCCGGCGGCCTCGCGCACATAGCCACGGGCGAGGTATATCTGGTCGGGGCCGGGCCGGGGGATCCGGACCTGCTGACGTTCCGTGCCCTGCGCCTGATGCAGCAGGCCGACGTGGTGCTCTACGATCGCCTGGTGGCGCCGTCGATCCTCGAATTATGCCGCCGCGATGCCGAACGCCTGTACGTCGGCAAGCGCCGCGCCGAACATGCGGTGCCGCAGGATCGGATCAACCGCCTGCTGGTGGAGCTGGCCAGCCAGGGCAAGCGCGTGCTGCGCCTGAAGGGTGGCGACCCGTTCATCTTCGGCCGCGGCGGTGAGGAAATCGACGAACTGGCTGCCCACGGCATACCTTTCCAGGTCGTGCCGGGAATCACCGCGGCCAGCGGCTGCGCGGCCTACGCCGGGATTCCACTGACTCATCGCGATCATGCGCAATCGGTTCGTTTCGTCACCGGTCATCTGAAGGACGGCACCACCGACCTGCCGTGGCAGGACCTGGTAGCGCCTGGCCAGACCCTGGTGTTCTACATGGGCCTGGTGGGATTGCCGGTGATCTGCGAGCAACTGGTCGCCCACGGTCGCTCCGCACAGACCCCGGCGGCGCTGATCCAGCAGGGGACCACCGCCCAGCAGCGGGTATTCACCGGAACCCTGGAAAACCTGCCGCAACTGGTGGCTGAGCACGAAGTGCATGCGCCGACCCTGGTGATCGTCGGCGAAGTCGTGCAACTGCGCGACAAGCTGGCCTGGTTCGAAGGCGCCCGCGAGGACGCCTGAGCCTTCAGCCTTCTCCCCAGATGCCCTTGCCGGGAAGTCGTTCCCGGCCTGGCGCGCGCGCCAGGTCGAGACGCGGGCCCAGCGGTACTATCCCGGTCGGGTTGATGGTGCGGTGGCTGGCGTAGTAGTGCCCCTTGATATGTTCGAAGTCCACTGTCTCGCCGATGCCCGGGCGTTGGTACAGCTCGCGCAACCAGCCGGAGAGATTCGGGTAGTCTTCGATGCGCCGCAGGTTGCACTTGAAGTGTCCGTGGTACACCGCATCGAAGCGCACCAGGGTGGTGAACAGGCGGATATCGGCCTCGGTCAGGTATTCGCCGGCCAGGTAGCGGCGTTCGCCGAGCAAGCCTTCCAGGTAGTCCAGCTCCTCGAACAACTGGACGAAGGCCTCCTCGTAGGCGTCCTGGCGAGTGGCGAAGCCAGCACGGTACACGCCGTTGTTGACCGCAGGATAGATGCGTCCGTTGAGGCGTTCGATCTCCTCGCGCAGCGGCTCCGGGTAGAAGTCCAGCGCGTTGGCGCCGATGGCGTCGAAGGCGCTGTTGAAGATGCGGACGATATCGGCTGATTCGTTGTTGACGATCTTCTGCGCCTGCTTGTCCCACAGCAGCGGCACCGTGACCCGGCCGCTGTAGTGCGGGTCGTCGCGGGTGTAGCGCTGGTGCAGAAAGGCCAGGCCGTCGAGGCGATCGCCGGTGGAGCCGTGGGCGGGGTCGAAGGTCCAGCCGTTCTCGCGCATCAGCCAACTGACCACCGAAACATCGACCAGCGACTCCAGCCCCTTCAGCTTGCGCACGATCAGGGTCCGATGGGCCCAGGGGCAGGCCAGCGAGACATAGAGATGGTAGCGCCCGCCCTCGGCGGGGAACGCCGGCTCGCCCAGCCAATGGCGGCGCTGGGCGTTTTCGCGCTGGAAGCGGCCGTCTTTCTGTGTGTCATACCACTGGTCGTGCCAGCGGCCATCGATCAACTGTCCCATGAGCGGGTTCCTCCATACGTCGTTGGAGGAACAGTCTAGTGTCGGGCGATCGATAAATTTATATAAATAAAGGGCTATTCGTATCGATCAGATCGATTCGTTTCGGGTCGCCCAGTAGTGTGCGGCTTCCTTGAAGGCTTCTTCGCGATTCTTGCCAAGGGCCCGTAGCGCCAGGGCCATGCTGGAGAGCACCGCCAGGTGGCCATAGGCGTCGCCTTCGCGGCCGTCCCAGACGGCCCGAAGGAAACCCGGGTCGAGCTGTTCCGGCTTCATGTGCCGGTGCGTCGACAATGCCGGCCATTCCTCGTCCCAGGCTTCGCCCTGGTCGCAACCATACAGGTGGGCGACGACGTCCGGGTTGACTTCGATCTCGCCGCCTTCGCCCTTGATGACGATGGCCCGGTCGCCGAGCAGGCGGCTGGCCTCGCGGTGGGTTTCCTGGTAACCGGGGTGGAAGATGCTCTGCAGGATGCAATCCGCATTCAGGGGGTTGAGCAGGCGAACCAGCGAATGGATCGGCGAGCGCAGGCCGAGGGTATTGCGCAGATCGATCATGCGTTGCAGCACCGGCATCCAGGCACCGAGCGGAATGAACGCCAGGTGGCCGCGCTCCAGGGCCTGTTCTACCTGCAGCCAGTCGTGGCAGAGCGGGATCTCCAGCGCCGCCAGCAACTGTTCGCTGTACAGGCGTCCGGCGGTATGCGCGCCGCCGCCGTGCATGAGGATGCGCACGCCATGGCCGGCCAGGCACTTGGCGGCCAGCAGGTACCAGGGCAGGTGGCGCTTCTTGCCGGCGTAACTGGGCCAGTCGAGGTCGACGCGCAAGGACGGGACTTGCAGGCGCTCGCGCACCGCCTCGGTGAAACCGGCCAGTTCCTCGCTGCTTTCCTCCTTGTGCCGCAGGAGCATGAGGAAGGCGCCCAGCTGGGTGTCCTCGACCCTGCCGTCGAGGATCATGCCGAGGGCCTCGCGGGCTTCCTCCCGGGTCAGGCTGCGCGCTCCGCGCTTGCCTTTGCCGAGGATGCGGACGAACTGGGCGAACGGATGTTCGGCGGGAGTCGAGAGAGTCATAGACAGTTGCTCGGTTTCGGCAGGCCGGCCAGCTTCGCGCCAAGCTTGGCCGGGGCGCCCTTGAACAGGTGGTTGAGGTGCAGGCTGTTGCCCTTGTCCGGACCCAGTCGCTGGGCGACGTACTTGATCAGCGGGCGGTTGGCCGGAGACAGCTGGAACTCCGCATAGAACTCGCGGAGCAGTTGGAGAATCTCCCAGTGCTCGGCGGTCAGGGCCAGCTCCTCGCGGGCGGCCAGGGCTTCCGCCACCGGCTCCGACCAATCGTCGAGGGCGGCGAGGTAGCCGTCCTTGTCCAGCCGGATTTCCCGGCCTTCCAGCATAAGGAGCGTCATAGCCAACTGTTGACCTTGTCGAAGCGGGTGGCGAGTTCGACGAAGCCGGAGTAGTCCACCGCCACCAGGCGAGCGGGGACGTCCTCGATACCGCGCGCCTGGAGGTCTTCCAGCAGGGCGAACAGTTCGATTTCCGCCGGCATCAGTTCCAGGGCCTGGCAGGCGTGGCTGCCGGCCAGCAGGGCGTGCACGGCGTCGCCGCAGAGCAGCAGGCCGTCGCCGGGGTTGAGCAGGTACAGGCAACTGCCCAGGCGGCCGTCATTGAACGGCGAGCGGGACAGTACGTGGAGGGTCGTGGCCATCAGAGGGTAATCACCTGGTCGTAGCGTTGCAGCAGGTCGCGCAGGGCCTGGTCGTCGAGCACCTCGACCGCGAGGGCCAGGCGCTCTTCAGCCAGGCCACGCTCGCGCAGGCTACGGGCCGAGACGTAGAGGTCGTCCACGCCGAACATCGGCAGGGCCTGCAGGTTGGCCTGCAGGTCCTTCTGCTGCAGGTGCGCAGGATGCTGGCCGGGAGCCAGCTGGAACGCGCCGTCGTCGAGGAACAGCATGCCGACCGGTAGATCGAAGGCGCCGCCGGCCAGGGCTATGTCCAGCGCCTCGCGGGCGCTCGGGCCGGACCAGGGCGACTGGCGGCTGATGATCAGCAGCGACTGGCTCATCGGTCGCCTCCGAAGCAGACCAGGCGGTCCGCGCTTTGCGCCGCCTCGTGCAACTGGCCGAGTCCGGACAGTTCCCATGGTGCGCCAAGGTTGGCGCCGGGACGGCCGTAGCGTTCGGCTTCCTCGGCGTTCAGCACGCCGCGGCGCAGGGCGGCGGCGATGCAGACCACGGCGTCCAGGCCGTTGCGCTCGACCAACTCGCGCCAGGCGGCGGGCAGGTCGAACTCGTCCTGGCCGCTCACGACGTTGGCCGAGGCGCTGTGCACGCCGTCCTGGTAGAAGAACAGGCGGACGATTTCGTGTCCGCCGGCCAGCGCGGCTTCGCTGAAGCGCAGCGCGCGGCGGGCGGCGGGGGAGTGGGGAGGGTCGAATAGGGCGATGGCGAATTTCATGCTGCGATACGCGAAGGATTTCTTCGAATGATAAACCAATGCCTGTGTTTTGCCGGTCCGCAAATGAAAAAGCCCGTCGCGGGGACGGGCTTTTCCGGAGGCGCTTTCTATCAGTCGTCGCCGCCGGCGATGCCGAAGATCTGCAACAGGCTGATGAACAGGTTGTAGATCGACACGTACAGGCTGATGGTGGCCATGATGTAGTTGCGTTCGCCGCCGTGGATGATCGCGCTGGTCTGGTAGAGGATCATCGCCGAGGAGAACAGGACGAAGCCGGCGCTGATCGCCAGTTGCAGGCCACTGATCTGGAAGAACAGCGATACCAGCACGGCGCCCAGCAGGACGAAGAAGCCGGCGGTGATGAAGCCGGACAGGAAGCTCATGTCCTTGCGGGTGGTCAGCACATAGGCGGACAGGCCGAAGAACACCAGGGCGGTCATGGCGAACGCCGAAGTGATGACGCTGCCGCCGTTGGGCAGGCCGAGGTACATGTTGAGGATCGGGCCGAGCGTGTAGCCCATGAAGCCGGTCAGGGCGAAAGTGCTGACCAGGCCCCAGGCGCTGTTGCGCAGCTTCACGGTGAGGAAGAACAGGCCGTAGAAGCCGATCAGCACCACGAACACGTTCGGATAGGGCAGGAGCATCTGCTGCGAAACGTAGGCCACCAGGCCGCTGAAGGCCAGGGTGAGTGCCAGCAGGCCGTAGGTATTGCGCAGAACGCCGCTGACTTCACGCTGTTCCGCGACGGCGGAGTTCAGCTGATATTGCTGTTCTTGCATGGTGTGGGTACTCCTTAACGGGAACGGGTCCATGACGTACTGATGGGCATGATAGCAAAGCCTCTGCCAGGGCCAATCGATAGAGTTTGACAGTGTGTTGCTATCCGGTACTATGGCGCCCCGCGATGCGGAGGTGTGGCCGAGTGGTTTAAGGCAACGGTCTTGAAAACCGTCGATGGGGAGACCTGTCCTAGAGTTCGAATCTCTACACCTCCGCCATTTCATCGCTGAAAGCCCCGTGAGCCGGGGCTTTTGCATTTCTGGATCGTCTCCCTACCGCTGCGCGGAGACGTTGACCATTTCCGCAACATCCCTGTCATTTCCGCAACTCTTCCTTACTTCGTTGGCTCCACGATCTCGCCGACGCGACGATACGGTCTCGGTGATGCGCTTGTCGGTGTGTCCAAGCAGCCTGGATGCCCGGCCCAGGTCAGCAATTTCTGAGGCTGCTTTCGGGCGGATGTCCCGGAACTGGAACTGACGGATTGCGGTGGCCAGAGTCTCGTCGAGGTCATCAAGCGCCGCGCCGGCGGCGGCCGACCGTGCCTCGTCAAAGCGAATGCGCAGCATGGAGGATGTCATCCGGCGCCCATCGGGCGTTGTGATCAGGTACGGGCCGGCTACGCCCCGCTGGCGCCGCTGCTCGCACAGCCGCGCAACGAGTTGTCCAAGCGCTGTCGGGCTGCCGTCGACATCGAGCATGATGCGCAACTTCTTCGACGTCTTGCCCTGGGCGATCTGCAGGTGCCCATCCTGAATGTCCGCCTCCCGAATGATCAGTACGTCGCTCGGCCGCTGGGCGGTGAGATAAGCGAGGTCCATGGCGTCGCGGAGTTCCGGTGGCGCCGCGCCGTATACCGCGTTCCAAACCTCGGCCCTGGCGTAGAAGTCGCGCGGCGTCTCGCGGTTCTTGTGCACCCCCTTCACCGGGTTTTCAGCCGTGACGATTGTAGCGGTCTACTGATCCCGGACACCGATTTAGGCGAAAACCCTCGCCGTGAGAGAGGTGTCTGATGAGCAAGCAACGACGTACGTTTTCCGCCGAGTTCAAACGAGAGGCCGCGGCCCTGGTGTTGGACCAAGGCTACAGC